>CBDCDL010000001.1:0-976709 GCA_965215345.1 Spirochaetia bacterium
TCGCCGGACGGCCAATGGTTGGCGGCCTCCTGCTCCCGGCAGGTTCGCGCGTATGGCGCGGACGGCGCGGAGGTTTGGCGATCTGATGATCATCCCAGCACCGTCAGCGCGATCGCTTGGTCGAGCGTAGGGGAGCTGGCGACGGCCTGTTACGGTCGAGTGACGTTCTTCGACGCGCCCACCGGCGAGCTTCGCCAGAAGCTGGAGTGGCAGGGATCCTTGGTGTCGATGGCACTGAGCCCGAACAGGGATATCGTGGCCTGCGGCAGCCAAGACAACTCGGTACACTTCTGGCGTCGTTCCACGCAGGAGGACTCCATGATGTCCGGATATCCTGCCAAGCCGTCGGCCTTGGCTTTCGATGACACCGGCACCCTTTTGGCCACTGGCGGAGGGGAGGCGGTGACGGTCTGGGAGCTTCCAGAGAGGGGGTCCCGAAGGTACGCGGCCCGGCGTTCTAGAGTTTCATGTTCAACCCGTCACGACGCTTTCCTTCGCTCCCGGCGCGATGCGCTTGGCATCGGGAGGCCGCGATGGTGCTGTGGTTGTGTGGTCGCTTCAGCGAGATGGAGAAGGCGATCCGATAGGGGCCGCGGTTGTGGCGGACGCAGTGGCCGAATTGTACTGGCGGCCTGACGGGCGCGCGCTTGCCGCGCTCGACGCGCGGGTGGCGCGACGGTTTGGCGGATAGGATGAACAAAGTATAGTCGTCATGGATGCAAACGCTCTACTGGTTTTGTCGGCCTACTCAGCCGCCATCTTTGCCGCTTCCCTGCTCGGCGGCAAATTGGCGGCCTTGGGCACCATGACGCATACGCGCACTCAGGTCGTGATGAGTCTCGTAGCCGGCTTCATCCTCGGCATCGCCATGTTTCACCTGCTACCCGATAGCCTCGATCACATTCCTGGACCTAGCGCCATAGAAAAAGCCGTGGGATGGATGGTGTTAGGCATGGTGTTGATGATTCTCTTACAGCATATCTTTCACTTTCACCAGCACGACTTCAGCCGCGAGGCGAGCGATCTGTATGACGA
Source organism: Spirochaetia bacterium (assembly GCA_965215345.1). Taxonomy (GTDB): domain Bacteria; phylum Spirochaetota; class Spirochaetia; order SZUA-6; family Bin103; genus CATQHW01. Next base: position 1,036 of record CBDCDL010000001.1, read on the forward strand.
CCACGGTGTCGTCCATTCGCCGAGTTTGTTCGGCGTGGCCCTCGGCCTAGGGGTACATACCGCGACCGAAGGGATCGCGTTGGGTACCAGCATGAGGTTGGAATCGCCGTATGAAGACGGAGTCGCCTTGGCGGGCCTAGGGGTATTCCTCGTCATTCTGCTGCACAAGCCGCTTGATGCGTACTCCATTGTCAGCATGATGAAGTACGCCGGGCACAGCCAGCGCGCCCGGACATTGACCAATGTCGGCTTTGCCATGCTGTGCCCGGTCGTGGCGCTGGCGAGCTTTGGGGGGGTGGAATTGCTTGGCCCGGAAGAAGGGACCGTGAATCGGCTATGTGCTGTCCTTTGCGGCGGGCGCGTTCTTGTGCATTGCCTTGAGCGACCTGTTACCGGAGATCCATTTCCACAGCCACGATCGCGGCAAGCTCATCGCATCCCTCCTCGTGGAATCAGTCTCGCCTATGTACTTTGAATCCAGCCCATTGCCGCACGGGTTCACGTCCTGCATCAGTGCGAAGGTTCTTCCGTTTGGGTCATTCAGCTCCCCGGCTGCCACTCGTTGAGCGTGCGGGCGAAGAGGATATCCGAGCGGGTGACGGCTCCTTCGCTGTGGGTTGTTACCGAGACGGCGATGGTGCGCTTGCCGGTGTCCAAGGGAGAAGTCCGGGTGGTGATTCTGCTCGGTGATGGTGCGGGTCAGGTGGTTGAGGAACGAGGTGATGTCCTTGAAGTTGGCAAAGACGAAGTCGCGCGAGATGATGATGCCGTCGCGGCTCCAGCCTGCGAGCGTTTGCAATTCGGCATCTACTTCGGCGGCGCTGAGGGTGGTTTTGTCTTCGGTCATGGCGGATTGGCTCCTGTGGTTAAGATGTGCTGGAGGCGGTCGGCGATGATTTCGGCTTGGCCGTCTAAGAGGGTCTGCGGCCCAATGCTGAGCGCGGTGTCGCTGCCGCTGACGAGGATCGACGGCTCGCCTTCCTCTAAGGCGCGGGCGACCGCGTCGGCGACTTGCGCGTCGCCAAAGTGCAGATGCACCAGCGGCGAGGCCGGCGGAAATTTGTTCTCGTAGGCTCTGGTAAAACGGGCCTCAATGCCGGCGAGGCCTTCGACGGCCTCGGCCACGACTCGGCAGCGGCGCTCCCACTCGGCCACTTGCGCTGCCTCATCCATTTCAAAGAACAGTTCGACCGCACGCACCAAGCCGCATATTTCCTCTTTGCCGACCTTCATGCCGCGGCCAATGGCCGAGTGCGGGTTGGAGTTGAGGTGGCAGGCGGCAATCAGGTCTTGGCGTCCCAAGATCAGACCCGATGACTGCGGCCCAAACAGGCCCTTGCCGCCGCTGAACACCGACAGGTCGCAGCCCATGGCCGGCAGGTCGGTCAGGTTGGAGCGCGGCGGCAGTTGCGCGGCCGCATCCACGATGACCGGCACGTTGCGCTCGTGGGCGGCGGCGACGAGCGCGGGCAGCTCGGACAGGGGCTGGCTGCCGAGGAAGTACACGACAGCCGCAGTCTTGGGGCCAATACCGGCGACGTAATCGTCGAGCGTCACCGCTTTTTTGCTCCCGACTTTGACCAGCTCGCCGCCGCTGACGCGAAAGCCCTGATGGACGTAGGAATGCGAATCGACCAAGCTGATGACGAACTGGTTGGGCCGATCTTCGACCTCGGGAAGCTGGGCAATGGCGCGGGCGTCCATGCCGGTCAGGCAGGCCGCACCGGCCAAGAGCATGCCGCTGGCCGCGCCCGCAGACACAAAGGCCGCTTCGGCCCCGGTCAACTCGGCAATGCGGGCCCCGGCCTTTTCGTGCAACTCGTTGAGGTGGACGAATTGGCGCGACGCTTCGACCATGGCCTCGACCACGGGCGCGGGCATGATGGAGCCGCCGAGCGTGGTGATGGTGCCGCGGGCGTTGATGAAGGGGCGCAGGCCGAGGCGTTGGTACAGGGTGGGCATGGGTAGGTCCTTGGGGAAGTAGTGGACTGAAATCGCGTATCCAACGAAAGGGAATTATATACCTGCGTGTCCCAAATAGCTGGGACAGCGGCTGAATCTTCAGCCGCTAAACTTTCAAGCAAACGACGATGGCTGTCAATGCCGCAGCGAGTGGAAATCACCCGGATGTTCGCGTTCACATGCAGGACATATTTTACATAGGTGCCGATTTAGGAGATGTGCTGCTGCGAGGAGGAGGCCTCCTGTTGCATGGAGGACTACTTCAAAGATTCCTTCAGTAGCAATGTGGGCGGTGGCGATGAACGCTACTGCCACTACGAGGATGAGAAATGCTCGCCAACTTCTGTGATGCCTAATCCCCCAAACGACGCTACCTAATGCGAGTGCAACGGCTCCAATAATGATTAATTCCGCGCGTTCGCTTGCGAGGAACCCAAGCCCCAATAACGGCAGAATTGTTACTAAAAGCGGCATTGCCACGCAGTGGATCGCACACGAAAAAGATAGAAATGCTCCTACGGTATCTACTCGTTCTCGATCAAAATAGTTTTTCACTTTTTCCATCTGTTTCCTCGCAGATTGCCCACGGCGAATTTGCTCAGCGTAGGGTCATAGAACTTCTCGTTGGAATCGAATGGTCGTGGCTTGATTATCGACACTCATGTATATAATTCAACAAAGAAAGCGGGCGGGATGAAACACCCCGCCCGCTTTCGCTTTCGCACGTGCGCCAAGCTCCCCTTAGTGCGGGTGCGCGTGGCCGTGACCGGCGGCCGGCTCTTCTTCCTCTTCTGGCTCCTCGGCCACCAAGGCGTCGGTGGTCAGCAAGAGGGTGGCGATGCTGGCGGCATTGCTGAGCGCGGTGCGCACCACCTTGGTCGGGTCGATGACGCCCATGGACACGAGGTCGCCGTATTCTTCGCTGCGGGCGTTGAATCCGTACGCGCCCTCGCCCTCGGAGACGATCTCGACGACGACCGCGCCTTCGTGCCCGGCATTGTCGGCGATCTGACGCAGCGGCTCCTCTAGGGCGCGTCGCACGATGCGGACGCCCGTGGTCTCGCCCTCGGTCTCGCCGGCGATAGAGTCCAGCCCGGCGATGGAGCGCACGAGCGCTACGCCGCCTCCGGGCACGATGCCTTCCTCGACCGCAGCGCGGGTCGCGTGCAGGGCGTCCTCGACGCGGGCCTTCTTCTCCTTCATCTCGGTCTCGGTGGGCGCACCGACCGCAATGACGGCCACGCCGCCGGCCAGCTTGGCCAACCGCTCCTGCAACTTCTCGCGGTCGTAGTCCGAGGTGGTCTCGTCGATCTGGTTGCGGATCTGCTCAACCCGGCCCTTGATGTCCGCGCTCTTGCCCGTGCCTTCGACGAGGGTGGTGTTGTCCTTGTCGATGGCGATGCGCTTGGCTTGGCCGAGGTCGGTCAGTTGGACGCTTTCGAGGTTGATGCCCAAGTCCTCGGTGATCACGGTGCCGCCGGTGAGGGTGGCGATGTCTTGGAGCATGGCCTTGCGGCGGTCGCCGTAGCCCGGGGCCTTGACCGCGGCCACTTGCAGGGTGCCGCGGATCTTGTTGACCACCAGCGTGGCGAGGGCCTCGCCCTCCACGTCCTCGGCGATGACCAACAGGGGCTTACCGGCCTTGCTGACCTTTTCGAGCAAGGGCAGAAGATCCTTGAGGTTGGAAATTTTCTTCTCGTGAATCAGCAGGTAGCAGTCCTCCAAGGAGACTTCCATGTTCTCCTGATCGGTGACGAAATAGGGCGACAGGTAGCCGCGGTCGAACTGCATGCCCTCGACCACGTCGAGGGTCGTGTCCGTGCTCTTGGCTTCCTCCACGGTGATGGTGCCGTCCTTGCCGACCTTGTCCATGGCTTCGGCAATTAGTTCGCCAATAGTCTCGTCGTCGTTAGCCGAGATAGTGCCGATTTGCTCGACCTCGGAGTGGTCCTCGACGGCCTTGCTCTGGGCTTCGAGGCTTTTGATCACCTCGGCGACGGCTTTGTCGATGCCGCGCTTGATCTCCATGGGGTTGTAGCCCGAAGTGACGGCTTGCAGGCCTTGGGTGTACATGGCTTCGGCGAGGACGGTGGCGGTGGTGGTGCCATCGCCGGCCACGTCGCTGGTCTTGGAAGCGACTTCCTTGACCATCTGCGCGCCCATGTTTTCATAGGCGTCGGGCAGCTCGACCTCTTTGGCGACGGTGACGCCGTCCTTGGTGATGGTGGGCGAGCCCCAGCTCTTGGCCAAGACGACGTTGCGGCCGCGAGGCCCGAGCGTCACTTTGACGGCCTTGCTGAGCTGTTGGACGCCGGAGAGGATGCTCTCGCGGCGTCTCGGCGAAAGGCAATCTGTTTGGCAGCCATACGTATTGTACCTCCCTTAGGCTACGATGGCGAGGACGTCGTCTTCGCGCATAATCAGAAATTCTTCGCCCTCAATTTTGACCTCGGTGCCCGAGTACTTGCCGATGAGGACCTTGTCGCCTTCTTTGACCTCCAAGGGAATGTGCTTGCCGTCTTCGCGGCGGCCGGGGCCGACGGCGACGATCTCGGCTTCTTGGGGCTTTTCCTTGGCCGTGTCCGGGATGATGATCCCGCCGACCTTCTGCTCTTCGGCCTCGTCGAGACGCTTGACTAGTACGCGGTCGGCGAGGGGTTTGATATTGATGGTGGCCATGAGTGGCTCCTCCTTTTTGGGGTAAAATGGCTCTGGGATGTATATGCAAAGTTTGTGCCAAGGGGCGGAGATTTTGCTAGGGTTTTGTTTATAAAGAACTTACGCTTTCCCTTGCCGCGCAGCAATAACAGGTGTTTTCCCATAGTGAAAATACGACGGCAAAAACGAGTCAAATAATATATATAAGTTTAATAAAATAATGGGTTTGTGAAATTTTCCTCTAAAAGACAAAAAATAGGTGTAATTCTTATTATGAAAAAAAACGGGATTGTGAACTGGGATAACCTGCGGGTCGTGCTGACCGGGGCCAGCAGCGGCATCGGCCGCGCCTTGGCCCTCGTGCTAGCCGAGCGCGGGGCTCGCTTGGCGTTGGTGGCGCGCCGCGCCGAGGCTTTAGCAGAACTGGGGGTCGGCGATTGAAGAAAGCGGCGGCCGGCGGCCGCTCGTGGTGGTGTGCGACGTCGGCGATCTGGCCCAAGTCGGTGCTTTGCACGCCGAAGTGGAGGCGCAATGGGGCGGGGCCGACGTGCTGATCAACAACGCGGGTCGGGGGCATTACGGCCCCTTTGCCGACGCGATGTGCGCGAATGCGCGGCTGTGGTGCAAACGAACCTGCTCGGGGTCATCTACTGCACCCGAGCGTTTCTGCCGGGTATGCTGGCGCAAGGGCGGGGCCGGTTGGTCTTCATCTCGAGTATTGTCGGGGAGTTCCCCGTGCCCAAGCACGCCGTGTACAGCGCGACCAAATTCGCGATGAGCGGCTTGGCCGAAAGCCTCGACTACGAGCTGGCACCCCAAGGCATTGGCGTCCACCTCGTGGAGCCGGGCTTGGTGCATACCGAGTTTGCCGCGCGGGCCGGTACGCAGCACCTGCCGGTGCAGGAAAAGTTCGCCAAGTCGGCCGAGGAAGTGGCCCAGGCCATCGCAGACGCCGTAGCTGCGGGTAAGCGCAAGAGCGTCCCAGACGCGGCCGCGCATTTGCTGATCAAGCTGCGCCAGCACTTGCCCGCCTGACGCGGTTCGCTTTTAGGAGGGTTTGCCGTCGGCTTTAGACCGCGCTACTGAGCGGTGTACCCGCCATCGACGACCAGGGTCGCCCGGTGGTAAAGCCCGATGCTTCTGAGGCAAAATAGAGAACGGCCGTGGCCAGCTCGGCCGGTTCGCCCCAGCGGTCCATGGGGACCTTGGCGATCATTTGGCGCGCCTTGGCCGGGTCTTGCAGCAGGGGGGCGTTGATTGGGGTGATAAAAGGGCCGGGCAGATGGCGTTGACGGTGATCCCGTGCCGTGCCCATTCGAGGGCGAGGGTCTTGGTGAGCTGGACGATGCCGCCCTTGCTCGAGGCATACGGGGTGCGGTCGGCGATTGAGACCTGAGACACTGTAGATCCGAGGTTGATGACGCGGCCGTAGCCGCGCTCGATCATCTGCGGGCCCACGGCGCGCAGTAGTACATCGGGCCGGTGAGGTTGATGGCGAGGACCGCGTCCCAATCCTCGTCGCGCAGCTTGACGAGGGGGCTGCGGATGTTGATGCCGGCGTTGTTGACTAGGATGTCGATGGGCCCCAAAGCGTCGCTGGTTTGGCGGACCGAGGCTTCCACTTGGGCGCGGTCGGCCGCGTCGGCTTGGAAGGCGAGTACGCGGCCGTTGGTGTGGGCCCTGATTTGCGCGGCTGCGGCGCGGGCTTCTTCGGCATTGCGGCTGGTGAGAGCCACGGCCGCACCGGCCGCGGACAGGGCGCAGGCCATGGCTTCCCCGAGGCCCTTGCTGCCGCCCGTCACCAAGGCCGTGCGGCCCTTGAGGCTGAAGAGGTCGAGCGCGGAGGGTGGGATCATCACAGGGAGGACCAGCCTTCGGCTTCGACCATGGACTTGGCGAGATCGCCCAACTCAGCGACTAGGGCCGCTTGATCTTGGGCGCGGGCCTTGTTGGCGATCTGCATGGTTAAAGCGATCAGCCCCAAACCGAAGATCCGCTGCAAGCTCTGCGGCGAGTCTGGTTCGAGGTCGGGAATAGCTCGGACAGGCGGTTGAGCAAGTCGCGGTGCGCGGCGGGAATTTCAATGACTTCCAAGGACATAGTGGCGTTAAAGGTAACGCATGGCCTAGTCGCGGTCAAAGTTCCACCTCGCGGGCGACAAAGTGTTCGCCGTCTTGGACGATGCGGCTCCACAGGGCGTCGGGATCGTGGTCCCAAGCCACGATCCACCCCCGGGCGGCGGCCTCGGCGGCAAAGCGCTGTTTGCGGGTCAAGGTTTGGTAGGGGAACATGTCGTAGGCCATGTTCCAATAGGGCCGCAGATGGAGGCGCGTGGGGATCAGCTCGCCGGGATAGACGAGGGTGTGGCGGCCGGCCGCGAGGCGAAAGCCCTGATGGGCGCGGGTGTGGCCGCCGGTGACAAAAGCCGTCAGCCCGGGGGCCAATTCGCTGTCGCCGTCGAGAAAGCGCATCTCGACTTGGCGGGCGAGGGCGTGCAGCTCCTCGGGCCGGTAGCTGGTCCGCATGGTGCTGCGGCCGGCCAAGGCGTCGTCCCACTCGCCGCGCTGCACCGCGTGGACGGCATTGGGAAACAGCGGGGCTAGACCCGGAGGCCCTTCGACGAGACAGCCGCAGAAGTGGTCGAAGTGCAGGTGGGGTGAGCGCGACGGTGGTGATCGCCTCCGGGCCACGCCGGCCGCGGCCAGCGAGCCGCGCAGCGCAGGTGCGCCGTCCATGCCGTACAGGGCGCGCTCGCGCCGGGAGAAGCGCTCGCCAAAGCCGGCGTCGAGCAGCACGAGCGCGCGGCCCGTTTTCAGGAGCAGGCAGTTGCACGACAGGCGGATGCGGTTGTGCTCGTCCCGGGGGGCACTCGCGCTGCCACAGGACCTTGGGCACCAAGCGAACATGGTCCCGCCGTCGAGGCGAAAATCGCCGCCGGGCAGGTGTACGGCCTCGGCATGGCCTAGGTTGAGGGTGTGCATCAGGTGCGGACGAGGACCTTGACGCCCTCAGTGGCAAATTGGCAGCGCATCTCGCGCAGGCCCGCTTGGGCCATGGTTGCGCGCAGCGTGGCGTGGCGTTCAGCCGGGCAATAGAACATGAGGAAACCGCCGCCGCCGGCCCCCAGCAGCTTGCCGCCGAGGGCCCCGGCCGCGCGGCCGGCCGCGTACCAGCGGTTGATGTCCGCATTGGATATCTGCTGCGCCCGCTGCTTTTTGGCCAGCCAGTGCTCGTGGAGCAATTCGCCGAAGCGGTTGAGTGCGTCTTGTTCGAGTGCCTCCTTGATCTGGTAGCCGATCTGCTTGGTCTGATGCAGGCTGTCTAGGACGCGGTCGTCGCCTTGTTGGGTGTCTTGGTTTTGCCGTGCGAGGATGTCCGAACTCTCGCGCCGGATGCCGGTAAAAAAGACCAGCATGTTGGCGGCGAGGGCCTCGGCCGTGGGCGCGGAGATCGCCAGTGGCGCGACTGCGACCCGACCGCTGGGATCGATGTCGAGGCAAGTCAGGCCGCCGAAGGTCCCCAAGTAGTGGTCGTGTTTGCCGGCTGGCTGGGCGGCCCGCACCGCTTCGATATAGTGGGCTTCCTCCGCTAGCACTTGGGGAGCGGGGTGTTCGCGCTTATAGGCGTGGAGCGCGGCCATAAGCGCCACGGTAAACGCGCCCGAAGAGCCTAGGCCGGTGCGACCGGGTACGTCGGACATCGCGCTGATTTCGATTCCACCGTCGATCCCGGCGTAGATCAGGGCTTCGCGCAGCAGGGGATGTTGGATCTGGCCGGGCGCATCCACCTTTTCGGTCTGCGAGTACTTGACGCGAATGAAGTCTTCCACCTCGAGGTCGTTGAGCTGGATATAGACGTATTTGTCGATGCCAACGCTGAGCACGGAATCCTCCGTAGTGGGTGTAATAGGACGCTAAGTCGGTGCCGCCGCCGCCGAGCGGAATGCGCAGGGGCGCTCTGGTGAGGATCAAACTAGCCTCGTTTCAAGGAAGGGCAAACGCGCCCGAGTCCACGCGCTGACAGGCGCGGCCATAGCGTTCCGGCGTATCGGTCGAAAGGAGCTGACCGCGCAGGGGATGCCCCAGCAGGGAGCGGCCGGCCGCGCGCAAGCCGGCGAACACCTCGCTGAAATCGCAGGGGGCGTCGGGCGGGATGCGGTCGAGGATTTCGGGTTGTAGGGCGTAGATCCCGGCGTTGACCCAGTAGTTGTCGAATACTTGGTCGGGCCGCGGTTTTTCCACGAAGCGGTCGATGCGGCCGCGCGCGTTGAGCCCGACGATGCCCCGCGTGGTCGGGTCGTCCAGCCGCACGAGCCCGATGCTGGCGATCTCGCCTTCGCGCTGGTGGTTTTGCCACAAGTCGCCTAGGTCGAAGTTGGTCAGGTTGTCTCCGTAGTACAGCAAAAAAGGCCCGTCAAAGAAGTCGGCCACTTGCCGCGCAGCGCCAGCCGTGCCGAGCAGGTCGTCCTCCAGCGAATAGGCAATCGACACCCCCCAAGCCCGGCCATCGCCGAAATAGTCGGCGATGACTTGGGGCAAGTGGTGGAGGTTGATGACGAGGTCGTCGAATCCGTGCCGGGCCAACAGGCGCACGACGTATTCGAGCAGGGGTTTGCCGGCAAAGGGGACCATGGCCTTGGGGATCGCGTCGGTGAGTGGACGCGGCGCGTACCGCGCCCGGCCGCTAGGACCATTGCCTTCACGCGCTAGCCCGGCGGAGGACGTTGGCCGCCCGCATCTTCGCTTGAGCCGCCGCGTAGAAGTCCGCGAGCTCGGGCTGCCTTTTGATCCACTCGATGTATTCGCCAATGGTCTGTTCGAGTGAGATCTCGGGCTGCCAGCCAAGGGCTTGCAGGGCCGCGCCAGAGGACACGGTGTGGCGGGTGTCGCCAAAGCGGTATTCGCCGCTTATGAGCGGTTCGATGGTGCGCCCGCCATGCGCGTTACGAGTTGGGGCGTATTCGAGGACGGTGGTGCCGCGCTGTCCGGCGACGTTGAAGGAGCGGAAATCAGCGCGCTCGTCTTCGAGACAGAGGACATTGGCGCGGGCCACGTCGCCGACATGGACGTAGTCGCGCAGGGATTGCCGTCCTCGTAGCAGACCGGGGGCTGGCCGTGCAGGACGCGGAGGGCAAAAAATGCGGCCAATGCCCGAATAGGCATTGAAAAAGGAGTTGCGCGGCCCTTGGACGATGGAGTAGCGCATATTGACCGTGGGGATGTCGTATTTGCGGCCGAGGCTGAAGGAGGTTAGCTCGGCTGCGTATTTGGAGATGCCATAGGGGGTATGGGGGTTGACGGTGTCTTCGGTGATCGGCTGGTGTGCGAGGGCGGCGGCGCAATGGGGGCAGCCGACTTCCCACTCGGCTCTGGCTAGCTGGGCGTCGGGCCGGGCGTCGGGATAGATGATGCCGTGCTCGCCGCAGCGGTACTTGCCCTCGCCATAGACGGCTTGCGACGAGGCCAAGACCACTTTCCGCACGGGCAATTTGTGCGCGACGATCAGTTCGTAGAGCAGGGTCGCGCCGACCGCGTTGACGTGGTGGAAGGTGGAAAAGTCCGGCATGTAGTCTTGGTAGGCCGCTAGGTGAATGACGCCGTCGATGCCGTCGAGCGCGGCCAGCCAGTCGGCGCGTTGGCGCACGTCGCCGCGCATCTTTTCCACGCCGCGGGCAGATAGGCGGGCCAGCCTTGGGGGTGAACCCGCTCCTGGGAGGGAGTCGAGGATGCGGACTTGGTAGCCCGCGGCGACCGAGGCGATCTACGGTGTGCGAGCCGATAAAGCCGGCGCCGCCTGTGACTAGGATGTGGCGCATGGGTTGGGGCAGGGGTTTTTAGAGTGAACAAATTGAAGAAGGCGCTGCAAAAAGGACAGATTGTCTATATCGTCGCCGTCGTTGGGGGCTGAAGTACCTTATCGGCTAGCTAGGGCGGTGGATTAAGGTTAGCGGGTTAGTATCAGTGTGCCCAGTGCGATAAGGGTTGCTACCTGCATCCCGACCAACCAGCGCGTTAGCGCGTCGATTCGGCGGGATAGGTCGGCGACAGCGCGTTCAACGCCATCAATCCGCTTTTCAATGGAGTCCAAGCGGCGGTCCAACTGCTCGGCAATTCCTTCTAAACGCCCAATGCGGCGGTCGTGGTCTTGGGCTTGCGTTACAGGCTCGGTCATGTCGATCTCCTTGTTGGCCTTGCGGCGCGTTCTAGGTAGGTGGCAAAAAGTACCTTATCGGCCAGATCGGGGCAAGATAGGTCGGCGGCCCACCTGGTTAGATAAAGCGCGGTATCCCGGCCAAGGGCGTCGCGGTTGACAGAAAATCGCTGTTGTGCGGATTTTCAGAGGTCGCAGTGAAATTGAACGGACGAAACAGAGCATGCGCTACGCGCCCAGATAGCCCTCGCACTGGTCAGCTTAATTATCGGGATCGCCCTGTGCGAGCTGGCGTTGAGCTTCCTGCACCCGCAGCTCTTCCGCCGGCCCCCGGTCTGGTGCTACGATCCCGAGCTGGGTTGGAGCCACATCCCAGGCCGCGTCGGCCGCTTGGTCACCCCGGAATTCGACGTGGAAATGCAGATCAACAGCATGGGCTTGCGCGACCGCGAGTTCGCGGCAGAAAAGGCCGCGGGCGTCGGCCGCGTGGCCCTGTTCGGCGACTCGTTTGTCGAGGGGTGGGGCGTTCCCATAGAGGCCGCGGTCAGCCGCCAGCTCGAAGCCTGTCTCCGGCGGGAGGGGGCCGCCGTGGAGGAAGCTAACTTCGGGGTGGCTGGCTACGGCACCGACCAAGCACTGCTGTTTTTCGAGCAACAGGGGCCGCGCTTTGAGGCCGATGAAGTGGTGCTCTTTTTTTACGGCAACGACCTGTGGAACAATGCTTCGCGCCGGGCATGGCGCTGAGCGGGGCTTCAAGCCCTACTTCCCGGGTGCGGAGCAACGGGCAGCTCGCGCTCGCGGGCAGCCCGGTAAAGGAGTCAAGCTTTTGGCGACAGCCCGCAAATTCGTTGCCCCTCGCGGCGCGGTTGCAGGGCTATTTCTCCCAGCACTGGCACTTGTACCGGCTGGCGCAAAAGGCGTGGCAGCCGGAGGTGCCGCGCGGGCAGCAGCAGGATTTTTACGCCGGCCTGTACGGCGCGGACGCGCGCTTTGCCCCGGCTTGGGAACTGACGGGCCGCATCCTCGCGGCCTTTAAGCGCAGCGTTGAGCAGCACGGCGCTCGCCTGACCGTTGTGTACGTGCCGTCGATCGTCCAAGTAGAAGAGGACAACTGGCGCGCCAAGCGCGCGCTGTACGGCCTGATTGGCGAGTTCGACCTGCGCAAGCCCAATGCCAAACTCGCCAGCTTTGCCGAAGAGTACGGATTCGCCCTGATCGACTTGCTCGACGAGTTCAGGGAACAGGCCCAAACCCAAACCCTGTATTTGGCGCGATAGCCACTGGAACGCGGCCGGCCACGCCTTGGCGGCCGAGCGGCTCTGCGCACATTTGCGGAGGCCCTAGCCCGTGGAGTGGCGCAAGGATCTGGGGGCGGTGGGGCTGCTCGGGGCGGCGGTGGCCATTTTCTTTGGCCGGCCGCCGCGCTAGAGGGGGCGTTTTTCGTGCAGGACGTGATGGTGCAAAACCACCCGTTCCGCGAGTTTTTCGCCCGCGCCCTGCGCGAGGGCCAATTGCCGCTGTGGAATGCGGCCATCAACTGCGGCTTCCCCCTGTTTGCCGAAGGCCAGGCCGGGCCCCTGTATCCGCCCAATGTGATTTTGGCGCTGCTTTTGCCCACATGGGCCGCGCTGAATTGGAACATTGTCTTGCATTTGTGGTTAGCCGGCGTGGGCATGTACGCGCTGGTGCGCGCCTTTGGTGCGGTGCGGCCGGCCGCGCTGTGCGCCGGGCTGTGCTACGCCCTGAGCGGGTACATGGTCGTGCGGGCCATGTCGCCCAACTTCATCGACGTATGCGCTTGGTTGCCACTGCTGTTTTGGCTCGTCGAATCGCATCCTGAACCGAGGGCACTTTTTTTACGTGCTGCTCTTTGCGCTGGTGATTTGCCTGCAACTGCTGGCCGGCCATCCCCAAGCTGCCCTCTACGGAGCTGTCGCCGTTGCGGGTTACTGGCTCTATCGGAGCTGGGTGCAGGGCGCGGGGTGGGCGGCTTGGCTGGCGCTGGCCGGCGCACTCGTGCTGGGCGCGGCTCTCGCCGCGGTCCAGCTAGGGCCTACTGCCGAATTAGTGCAGCTATCCAATCGCGGGGCCGGCTTGTCGTGGGCCAGCTTTGTCGCGATGTCGCTGCCGCCCGAGCGGCTGGCTACCTTGTTGTGGCCCAACTTCTTCGGCAATTCGGCGCACGGCACGTACGGGAGCCCGGGAGGTGGGCTTCTTCATCCAGCTCTGCGCGTACGTCGGCGTGGTGCCCCTGTTTTTGGCTTGGGCGGCCCTGCGCGAGCGGCCGGACGGCCAAGTCGGTTTTTTTCGCGGTGCTCGGGCTCGCCGGGTTGGTGCTCGCGCTGGGCAAATACACGGCCATCTTTTCCCTTTTTTACGAAATTCCGGGGTTTAGCCTGTTCCGCATCCCAACGCGCTTTTTGTTGTGGTTTGCCTTGGGGGCGTCCGTGCTCTGCGGCCTCGGGCTCGACCAAGTGTTGCGCCGCCAGCGGCACCGGCCGGCAAATGGCTGGCTGTTGGCCATAGTCCTCGGCGCGGCCAGTGTGGGCCTGCTGTGGGCCAGCGGGGTCGCGCTCTTGGGGGACGGTTCAGAACCAACGCGCTACATCCACCACTTGCGCGGCGACGGCCTGCGGCTGATAGGGGCGTTGATAATCGGCGCGTACCTGCTCGGGCGGCGGGCGCGGCGGGCCGCAGCGTGGGCCGCGCCCGTGGCCATTTTTGCCGAGCTGTACAGCTTTGGCGCGGATTTTAATGGCACCATAGAGCCAGCCGCGTACACCGAGACCCCGGCCACGGCGGGCGCGATTTTGGCCGACCACACGGCTGCTGCGCCGCCGCGGATCGTCAGCTTGGTCACCGAGCGGAACTCGCCCTTTGATTGGCACGGCGGCTGGGCCTACGACTTGGCGTCTTATCGGCGTTATAACGAAACCTTGCGGATGTATTCGGGGGGGCTGTACGGAGTGGCCAACGCCCTGCCCGGGATGGAGTCCGCTGCACCTGTATCGCCACGGGAATTCGCCCCGCGGCTATCCGGCGTTTGCCGCCTTGGCCGGGGTGGAATACGCGGTGCGCTACGGCCGCGGGGACATGGACGTGCAACGTCTGCCGCGGCCTTGCCCCGGGCGTACGCAGTGGGCCAATTCCACCTCGCCACTAGTCCGCGGGCCGGGCTGAGTTATATGGCTCGCGGGTTTCCCATGCGGCGCGAAGTAGTATTGGAGGAAGCCCCGGCCGCCGCGATTGGACCGGGCGGCGCGGCGCGGATCGTCCGCTACGAGGACGAAGAAGTCGCCGTGGCTCTCGCCGACTCGGCTGGGGGAATTTTGGTCTTGAGCGATACCTACTACCCGGCTGGCGGGCCTTTGTCGATGGGGTTGAGCGGCCGATCCTCCGCGCCAATCACGTGTTCCGCGCCGTAGTGGTCCCGGCCGGGGCGCGCGAGGTCGTCTTTTCGTACGAGCCGAATAGTTTCCGCTATGGCTTGCTGGTCAGCGTGGCCGCGGCTGCGCTTTGGCTGGGGCTGGCTTGGGGCGGCCGGCGGCTGATCTTGCCGCTGGTGAAGAATATGCCGGCGGACGCGGGGGCGCAGTGGAAGGTCCGGGCCGCGCTGGGCGTCTTGATCGTCGTAATTCACGCCATAGCCACGCAAGGGCCTTTGTGGAGCGGGTGGCTCGAACGCCTGCGGCTAGGGGTGGGGTCGTGACGGCCGGGATCGTTGGGTTGGCCGGAGGGGTCGCTGCGCTCGCGGTCTATGGGACGACCCTGTGCCCGACCGTGTACGTAGAAGGGAGCGGCGAGCTGATCGCGCGGCGTACGGGTTGGGAACGGCGCATCCGACCGGGTATCCCCTGTTCTGCCTCAGCAGCCGCTTGCTCGCGCTGGCCCTGCCGTGGGTCCGCCCGGCCCTGGCGGTCAATGCCGCATCGGCCCTGTTTGCCGCGGCCTGTTGCGGGGCCTTGGCGGCCGTGCTCTGCGGGCGCGGGGTGCGGCCCGTGGTGGCTTTGGCCGCGGCCTTGGCGTTGGCGTTTTCGCGCACCTTTTGGTCTCAGGCCGTCATCGCCGAAGTCTATGGCTTGGCCTTGCTGCTGGTGGTCTTGGTGCTGGCCCAAGCCCTTAGAGCGTGTGAGCGCAAGGAGCCGCGCCAGATACTCCTCTTGGGCTGGCTCATGGGCTTGGGTCTCACGGCTCACTTGATGCAGGTGCTCGTGTGGCCGGGCGTGGTCGCGGTCTTGGCTTGGCGCTGGCCCGCGCTGTGGCGGCGGCCCCTGTTGCTGGCGCAGGGAATGCTCGCTGCGCTGGCAGGGTACAGCTTGGTGGCGTACCTGCCGCTGCGCAATGGCCGGGGCGCGGGGTTTCACTGGGGGCCGCTCGACGATGGCGCGGCCCTGTGGCAGCACTTGAGCGGCGCGCTGTATCGCTCGTCGTTTTTTCGTTGCCCTTAGAGGGCATGCTGCTCAACGCCCAGCGCTGGCTGGCGCAGGCGGCCGGCGAGTTCCACTTCACAGTAGTGCCGTTGATCGCTTGGGGGGGTGGGTGGGCTTGGCGCGGCGATCGCAGTGCGTTTGTCTTGGTTGGAGGGGCAATCCGCCTGCAACCTAATCGCCGCGCTCAACTACCACCGCGATCCCAATGGCCTGCCGGTGTTTTACCTGCTCAGCGTAGTGGGGTTGGCAGTGTGGTTGGGCATGGGGTTGGACGCGCTGGCTGGCCGGGTGCGGCCGGCCGTCTCGATTCCGCTCGCCGCGCTCGTGGTCGCCTTGGTGCTGACCGCGCACTACGCGGACTCCGACCGCAGCGAAAATTGGGTCGCTGACCGCTATGGCCGCGACATTCTCGCCGACTTGCCCGAGGACGCGATCTTGATTACCGAGGGGGACGATGCGGCCTTTGTGCTCGACTACCTGTTGCGGATAGAGGGCTTGCGCCCGGATGTGACCCTGTACAACCGCTTGGGACGGGGGACGGATGTGCTCGACTGGGGCGAGCACGCGCTGCCGCCGGTGCGGCAGGAGCGCGTGCGCTGGCGACGCGAGGCCGCCTTGGCCCGGGGGGGTCGGCCCCTTTTTTATTTGGTCCCGCGCCGTGCGCCGATTGCGGGATGGGTGTTTGTGCCGGCCGGCTTGGTCTATCGGCCTGCAAGCACCCGACGAGACAGCTCCCTTCGCCGGCCTGATCGACGAGCTGGCGCTGCACGGCAGCGGCCTGTTGCCGGGCGACGTACGGGCCAGCATCGCCGTCCACCGCCGGGCCGACGGCGAGCTCTCCTCGGGCGTGATTCCGCGCCCCGTCTCCGGCTGGGGCCGCTTCGGCGCCGAAGTGCAGACTCCAGACGGCACCGGCGGTCGAGTTCTCCGTCACTGCGCCTGACGGGACCGTCCTCCGCAGCGGCGTAAGCCCCGGCGACTCGCTGGCCGACCTGGACGCCCCCGCGCTGCGGCTGGCCGCGCGCCTGACCAGTTCCGACCCCGGCCGCACCCCCGTGCTGCGCTCCTGGTCCCTGCACCCCGCGGCCGCAGCGCAGGCGACGCTGTTCGGGGAGGCGGAACCAGGGAGCCTCGACATCGATTCCCCTGGGCTGACGCGAGCTGCCGCAGGTCGGCGTCCGGCGGCACGTCGTGGTTCAGGTCCGCGGGACTGACCCGCACGTCGGGCCGGCGCGGCACGCGCGCGAAGCGGCGCACCAGCTCGACGTTGCGGTGTGCGGACACCGTGCTCCAGTCGCGGAACGTATCGTGCAGACGGTCGCTGCTGCGTGGGGTCATCGGTCGACCTCCCGCAGGCGCACGGCGCGGACCTCGCAATCGTCGTCCACGAAGTCGGTATGGAACACGCACAGCAGGTCGCCGTCCGGAAGCCGCAGCACGCTCGGGTAGCCGCAGGCGGTGGCCCAGCCCCGGTAGGGACCGGCCGACCGGTAGAGCATCCCCTGGTGGTGCCACGACTCGCCGTCATCCCAGCTCGCGCTGAAGCCGATGCCCGGCCGCCGCTCGTGCATGTCGCGATACACGCAGATGATGGCGCGGCGCAGCGCCGCCAGGCGCGGGCAGTGGCCGTGGAACCCGGTCGCGGCCAGCGGCGTCCAGCTCCGGCCGCCATCCTCGGAGTAGCTCTGGTAGGAGGCGTAGGGCGGTGCGTCGCTGCGCAGCACGGTGAGCAGCCGTCCGTCCGCCAGCGGGAGCGTGTCGGGCTCGCGCAGTTCGAGCGTGGCGTCGCGGCTCAGCAGCACCCGCTCCGACCAGGAGTCGCCGCGGTCGCGCGAGAACGCGATCGCGGCCAGGTTGGGCTCTCCCGGCGCATCTGAGCCCTGAAAGCCCATCAGCAGGCGGCCGTCCGGCAGCCCGCGCACCACGCCCCGGCCGTACGGCTCGCTGAAGGCGGCGAACACGCGGATCTCCGGGCCGGGCGGCTCCCAGGTGCGTCCGCCGTCGCTCGATCGCACGGCGTAGGTGTGGAACCGGCCGCAGTTCCAGCGCGCCTTGCCGGCCAGCATCAGCAGCGTGCCGTCGTCGAGCTGCAGCAGGCGCTGGGCGCCGAACCAGTCCCAGCCCGGCTCCGCCAGCAGCGGCATGGGCTCCTCCCAGGTCGCCCCGCCGTCCGCCGAGCGCGTGGCCACCACCGCGCCGTGGGACTCCTGGAACATGGTGCGCCCCACCCGGTAGGCGACGAACAGGCTGCCGTCGGCCAAAACGGCGGCCCCGGCGCGCGAGCGATGGCGCCTGCTGCCGCCGCCGGCTACCACGGCCTCGCCGGTGACCGAGAGCACCGCGTTCGCGTCGGAAGTCATGGCCGGCGGCCCGACGCCGCTACCCGAGCGCCTGCGCCAGCGCGGCGTAGAAGCGCGCCGCCGCGGCCACGGAGCTCAGCGTGGTGTGCTCGTCCACCTGGTGCGCCAGCCGCTCGTCGCCCGGCCCGAAGATCAGCGTCGGCACGCCGAGCGCCGGCGTCAGCACCGAGGCATCGGAGAAGTAACTGACGCCGCGCGGCGCGGGCGCTCCCCCGAGCACCTGTCCGGCCACCTCCAGTGCGGTGCCGACCAGCGGCTCGTGCACGGGCGTGTCGATCGCGGGGCGGTCGGTGAGCACTCCTACCTGCGCCGTTACACCGGTCTCGGCGGTTGCCGTGGTGGCGAGTTCGCGCACGTCGCGCAGCAGGGCGGCGTGGTCCTGGCCGGGGACGCTCCTGAGATCCGCCGTCAGCACGCACCGGTCGGCCACGATGTTGACCTTGGCCCCACCGCGGATGGTCCCCAGGTTGACGGTCGGCGGCCCCAGCAGCGGGTGCGGCCGGTGCGCGGGCCGGTACGCCTGCAGCCGGACGATGATCCGGCACATGCCGGCGATCGCGTTGCTGCCCTGTTCCGGCATCGATCCGTGGGCGGCTCGCCCGCTGGTGACGATCTCCAGCCACAGCGCTCCCTTGTGCGCCGTCACGACCTGCAGGCTGGTGGGCTCGCCCACCACCAGGGCACCGACCGGACCCAGGTCGCCGGCCGTCAGCCGCTGCGACCCGCAGCAGTCCACCTCCTCACCGGCGGTGCCGGCGAAGATCAGGTCGCGCCGCAGGCGCACACCGGCCCGTGCCAGCGTGGCGCATGCCATCGCCAGAGCGGCGACGCCGCCCTTCATGTCGACGGTGCCGCGCCCGTGCAGCACATCGCCCTCCACGACCGCCGCGTGCGGGTCGTGGCGCCACTGCTCGCGCTCTACCGGCACGGTGTCGAGGTGGCCGTTGAACAGGAGCGGGGGCTCGTCGCCGCTGCCGCGCCAGCGCGCCACCACGTTGGCCCGGCCCGCGGCGAAGCGGTCCAGCTCCACCTCCAGACCGGCCTCCCGCAGCCACCCGCCGAGCAGCTCGGCGACCGGCGCCTCCCGCCCCGGCGGGTTGCAACTGTCGATGCGGATCAGCCGGCGCAGCAGGTCGCCCAGTTCGGCTTCCGGAATGGGAGGCCCTGTCACGTCGCAGCCCCGGCGGCGTCGATGCGGGCGATCGCTTCCCTGATGTGGCGGACGCTGTGCTCGACCATCACCGCCAGTGCCCGCCGCCCGCGCTCGCGATCAGCCTGGCTCGGCTCGCCCCACACGCCGCCGGGGCTTATCTGGGCCATGGTCAGGTAGTCGAACGCCTCCACCGGGCTGTCCGGCACGGTGTCGAGGGCGGTGCCCTTGATGGTGTCCGGCGCGATTTCCATGATCAGCGACGCCTCGAAGCCGCCGGCGTGGGCCTCGTTCGCGAAGTTCGGGAAGATGCGTTCAAGCTCCGTGGCGGCAAGGGTGAACGGCTGCACGAACAGCGCGCGGCCGGCGTCGGTGCTGCGGTTGATCTCGCGCACCGCCGGACGCAGGATCAGGTTGCCGCCGTGCATGTTGAGCAGCACGACGTAGCGGAACCCCTGTCCGATCAGGTCCAGGGCCAGCTCCCTGACCACGGTCAGCAGGGTGCTGGGGCTGAGGGACACCGAGCCGCGGAAGCCGGCGTGCGCCTCCGAGTTGCTGAACGGAAGCACCGGCAGCAGGAACGCGTCCAGCCGTTCCGCCACCGCGCGCGCCACGGCCTCCGCCTCCAGCGAATCGGTCGCCAGCGGCAGGTAGCTGCCATGCTGCTCGGTGGCGCCGACCGGCAGGATCGCCAGTTCCGTGCCGCTCGCCGCCAGTTCCGCGGATGTGTTGCAGGCGTCCAGGATACCGCTGCCCTCCCTGCCGGTCGCTCCGCCGCCCGGGCCCGGCTGACCGTCGCCATGCTGGGAAAAGCAGACCCTCGGGTCAAGGGTCGTTCTGTTGACGGGATGGAAATCACGGATCGGAGCCGTATCGCGAATGCAAGCCCACGGACATGGTGAGAACAGACTCCCAGGGGATCAAAATCGCGGAAGAGCTGATCGGAGGTGCGCGGCGCGAGGGTCGGAGTTCTTGCGATATCACTACGACAACCCGGCCATCGAGGGCGCGCGGTGCTCACACCCTGCGCATCGTCGAAAGGTCCGGTGATCCGCGATAGGATTTCGTCCTGCATGAGCGGAACGACGGACGCCTCACCGGGTGCCGGAGCCGGCCGGCCGCGGTTTGCGCTGGTGGGGTGCGGGGACTTCGGCAAGCACCTGGCGGGCTACGCCGTCGAGCAGGCCGATCTGGCGGCGCTGTGCGACCCCGATTCCGGCAACCTCGCTGCCACGGCCGCCGAGCTGGATTCCGGCGTTCCCGGGTATGGCGACTACCGCGAGCTGCTGCGGCGCGAACGCCTCGACGCGGTGCTGGTGACCGCGGCCAACCACGTCCACGCGGAGATCACGGTGGCGGCTGCCGAGGCCGGCGTGCACGTGTTCTGCGAGAAGGCGATGGCGCGCACGGCGCGGGAGTGCTGGGACATGGTGGCCGCGTGCCGGCGCCACGGCGTGAAGCTGATGGTCGGGCACAAGCGGCGGCTGCGGCCGCCCTGGGCGCGGATGGTGGAGCTGACCGCCGATGCGCTGCTCGGAGCGCCCCTGTCGATCGCGGTGGCGCAGTACACGGACAACCGCCCCTACGAGTTCTTCGACACGTGGTGGGCGGACCCGGCGCGGAGCGGCGGCTTCTTCCACATGCACGGCGTGCACGTGATCGACTGGTTCCGCGCCATGTGCGGCGACGCCCGGGACGTGCACGCGGTATGTGGGCCGCAGCACGATCCTCGCTACGGGTTCCGGGACATCGTGCACGCGACCTACCGGTTCCACTCCGGAGCGGTCGCGACGATCGTCGGCGGCCTGTCGTTTCCGCTGCACCAGTTCCGCGAGTCGCAGGGGCCGTGGGGCGAGTGCCGGCACGGCGGTTTCAAGCTGGTGCCGGCGCTCGACCACATCGACCTGTACTGGCAGCGCCTCGACGCTCCGACCGCGCGGCACGAGCGGTTCGACGACCTGGGCTTCGACCATGCCTACCGGCGCGAGATCGGCGACTTCTTCCGCTGGATCGGCATCGGCGCCGAGCCGTGCCTCACTTGGGTGGAGGGGCTGCGCTGCGTGGAGATGATGGAGGGCGCGTACCGCTCCGCGCAGCAGGGCGGCCGCGTGGTCGAGTTCCCGCTGCACCCGGAGCTGGAGCCGTGACCGCATGGGCCGCATGAAGATCACGGACGTGCGCTGCTCGGTGGTGGCCGTGCCGCGTCCCGGCGGCGGCGCGCACCGCAACTGGGTGTTCGTCCACGTCGACACCGACGCCGGCCTGCAGGGGGTGGGCGAGGCGACCACCGAGCACCACGAGCTGGCGATCAAGGCGCACGTGGAAAGCGAGCTCAGGCCGCGCCTGCTGGGCATGGACCCGGCCGGGATCGAGCGCATCTGGCAACTCGGCTTCCGTGAGTTCTGGTGGCGCCGTGGCGTCGTCCACGGCAGCGTCATGAGCGGCATCGACCAGGCTCTGTGGGACATCGCCGGCAAGGCGGTGGGGCTGCCGGTGTTCGAGCTGATCGGCGGACGGGTGCGCGAGCGGGTCCGCTGCTACATCCGCTTTGGACCCGAGTTCTTCGGCGTGGCGCTGGAGGACGCGGCCCGCCGCGCTCGCGAGACTGGGTTCGACGCCTTCAAGCACGGCTTCGGCAGCGTCACCCGGCCGTACGACGCGCAGCGCCAGGCTGACGTGGCGGTGGCCGAGGTGCGCCGGCTGCGGCAGATCCTGGGCGACGAGACGGCGCTGATGGTCGACGCGGCCGGCATGTTCGATCCCCAGGCCGCGCACCGGCTGCTGCAGGGACTGGAGCCGCTCGCCCCGCTGTTCGTGGAGGAGCCCACCAACCAGGACACGGTGGCACCCACGGCGCGGCTCAAGCACCGCTTCCCGGGGATCAGGATCGCCCTGGGCGAGCGCATGGTCTCGCGCTGGGACTTCCGCGCGTGGTTCGAAGGGGAGGCGATCGACGTGTGCCAGGCGGACATCTCCCACGCCGGCGGCATCAGCGAGCTGCTGCGGATCGCCCACTACGCGGAGGTCTACGGCATCCTCATGGCGCCGCACAATCCGTACGGGCCGGTGGCGCTGGCGGCTTCCGCCCAGGTGGCGGCCGCGATCCAGAATTTCCTGATCCTCGAGCACTGCCCCCTGCAGCCGTGGTTCGACCGCCTGCAGCGGGAGCCGCTGCCGGTGACCGCCGGCCACATCGACGTGGACGAGCTGGCGCGGCGTCCGGGACTGGGGGTGGAGCTGGACGAGCAGGCGCTCGCCGCGATGGACGGCCACACGCCGCTGGAGCCCGGGCGTTACGAGTTGCCTGACGGCGGCACGCCGCTACTCTGAGTGGCCATGGACCGGATACCGGCCGTGCCCCGCTTCGACAACGAGGAGATCGTCCACGTCCCCGGCGTGGACCACCCCGAATCGCTGTCCGTCGGCCCGCGCGGGGAGCTGTACACCACCGGCACCGGCTGCCAGGTGTACCGGGTCGACGTGGCGACCAACCGCGCCGAGCAGTTCGCCGCCACCGCCAACCGCTGTCTGGGCCAAGCCGTCGATGCCTCCGGCAACCTGTACTGCGCCGAGACCGGCCTCGGCGCCGTGGTCAAGATCACGCCGGACGGCACCGTCTCCACCTACGCCACCGGACCGGAGGGGCGGCCGTTTCTCTGCGCCAACTACCCGGCGTTCGATCGCCGCGGCGCCCTGTACCTGTCCGACAGCGGCGCCTGGTCGGGCGCCGTCAACGGCCGGCTCTACAGGATCGAGCCCGGCGGCGGCGCCGCGCGCCTGTGGTACCCGGACGCGGTCGACACGCCCAACGCCATCGCCCTGGACGCCGGCGAGCGCTACCTCTACCTGGTGGAGACCTTCGGCGCCGGCATCGCCCGCGTGGCGATCGAGGATGACGGTTCCGCCGGCGGCTTCGAGCGCGTGCTGCACATGCCGCGCCACGTGCCGGACGGCATCGCCTTCGACGAGCACGGCCGGCTGTGGATCGCCTGCCACCGCCCGGACGCCATCTACGTGTTCGATCTGGACAGCCGCCGCCTGGAGCTGTTCGCCGAGGACTGGATGGGAGAGGCCCTGCGCGGCCCGACCGATGTCGCCTTCGCCGGACCGGAACGCGACGTCCTGTTCGCCGCCTCCCTTGACAACCTGGTGATCCACCGCTTCGACGGCGTGGGCGTGCGCGGCCTTCCGCTCAACCACCCGTCCACCTGACGGCTACGGCGCGAGGCGGTCGCGGGTGGCGCGCAGGAACCGGATGCAGTATTCGTTGATGCTGGCGATGGCGCCGCGGTCCGAGTTGTCGGCGGCGACCGATGCGTACGCCTGCACTGCCGCGGTGAGGTGGTCCCGGGCAGCGGTGGCGCTGGCCAGTGCGTCGCTTGTGCGGCCGGCGGCCTCGGCGATGCCCCCCTCGCGGGTGGCTGCCACCGCATCCAGGTAGCCCACCGCGAAGCGCAGCCGCTCCGCGTGGTAGCGCGCGAACGGCGCCCCCACCGGCCGCGCCGCAGCGACCGCTTTCTCGATTTGCTCCAGCGCAGCGGCATAGCGGTCGCGCACCGCGCGCAGTTCCGCCGACAGCGGCTCGCCTGCCTGCCAGTGCTTCTTCATCATCCCCGGCACGGGGAAGGAGAACCCCATGCCGTGGCGGTCCAGGTCGTCGGTGATCGCATCCACCTGCTGCCAGGCCGCGACCAGCGGTGCTGCCGCCTCCTCGCCACAGACGCCCGCGGCCAGCTCCCGGTACGCCGCCTCGGGCGTGCAGCCGGCGTCCCAGGACGAGCGCGCCATGTAGCGCATCGTCGGGTCCAGGTCGCCGATCATCCAGTGGCGGGTGCTGAACCCGCTCCAGCCGTCGCTACGCATGCGCGTGGCGAGGGTGTGCAGCGGCCCGGTGGCGAGTTGCGGCAACACGCCCACGTTGTCGTCGGCCAGCGTGAAGATGAAGCGGCTCGGCATCGCGTCGGGCACGGCGTTGTCCATCACCTCGATGTGGTCCGCCGCGCGCCGCGCCGTGTAGTCGATGAACGCCACCACGCCGGCGCCGGGCGGCGCGATGCGCGGCAGGATCGGCAGCAGCTCCTCGGCCGGCTGGCCGTACAGGATGCGCGCGGGCGCCGCGTGACCGGGTCGCGCCAGCACGCTGCGGTCCTCCAGCACGCAGTCGATGAACCGCAGCATGGCGATGTCGCCCAGTACGCGTGACACTTGGCGGTCCGCCCCGCCGTGCACGTCGGTGCGGCGCCGCGCGGCCGCCAGCGCCTGTTCCAGCGTCAGGACCTCGGAGATGGCGTACTTGTCGTCCAGGCTGCGCCATGCGTCCTCGGCGCAGTCCAGCCACTCGCGGTGCTCGGGGAACCCCAGGAACAGGCGCTCGACGCCGGGATAGGTGCTCAGGTGGGCTGAAATCTTGGTGCGCGCCAGGTCGACGAGGAGCGGGTCGTCGGGAGCTTGGTCGCTGCCTGGAACGCAGGTCTTCTCGGCGAGCTGGCGCGCCACGTGCGCCCCCGGAATCACCGGCATGAACTCCAGCGGATACTCGATCAGCGACAGGGACATGCTGCTCCCGATGCCGCGGGCGGCTGCGTGCTCGATGATCCCCGTGGCCAGGAGGCGGGCGGCGGCGTGGCGTTCGGCGTAGTCGTCGATTCCGGCCAGGTCGGGGTTCTCGAACTCGTCCGCCCCTCCGAACAGCTCGCGTCCCACGGTGTGCTCGTCCACCGGGTAGCGGAAGTCGAACCAGGAGCAGCCGGTGCGCTTGGCCACGCCGCGGAACTCGTAGTGGACGAACGACTGCCACGGCCACAGCGACAGCAGGACCTCGTTGAAGGCGTTCTTGGCGAGTTGGTCGATGAAGCGCCGGTTCTCGGCGAGGCCCCACGACTCGGGGCCGCAGACGAAGTCGTTGATCAGGCGCCAGCAGCGCGTGTCCAGGTTCGGGGCGCAGGTCCGGTCTCCGTCGGGCAGGCGCAACGGACCGGGTGCGTCGGGCAGCAGGTCTCCGCTCAACAGGAACTGCACGCCCCAGCCGCGCACCAGCTCGTAGACCGCCCACAGGGTGGCGGCCGGGCTGCCGCCGGCGGCCAGCAGGTGATCGCCGCCGGCTGGCCGAGTGAAGCGCCGCAGGGTGTAGGTCTGCGGATCGTCCGGCACCGCAAGGCCGCTGCCGTCAGCATCCAGCCACACGCTGGCCGTCGCTTCCGCAGGCCGGGCGTTTACCGCCGCGGCGACGCCGAACAGGTCGCGTGCGTAGCGCGCCAGCTCGGCAGCGGCGAATGCGGTCAGGGGTTCGGGATTCGGACCGGTCACGATCTGCAGGCCGGTCATGGCATCACCTCCTGCGGGGCTCTGGCACAGACTGTACTCGACCGCACGCGGTGTGGGTACGCGATGGATGGGGTAGAAGGTGGGTGGGTGTCGTCTTGTCACTAAAGCGTCGCGCTACTACCCTGGTTTCCATGGCGGATTCAAGACGAGCCACCGTGTATTTCGACCCTCATGTGTATCGCGGGCTCCGCATCAAGGCAGCGGCAATCGATCGCACGATTTCCGATTTGGTCAACGAGGCCGTCCGCATGCAATTGGCAGAGGACGCCGATGACCTTGCGGCGTTCGACGAGCGCACCAACGAACCCGCTCTGAGGTTCGAAGATGCCCTGAACGACCTCAAGCGCCGTGGCAAGATATGAACTGCTCATCAAGCCGTCGGCACTCAAGGAACTGGAACGCGTCCGTTCAAGAAAGGACCGTCAACGCATCGTTCGCAGGATGAACGACCTCGGCGAGGAACCCCGGCCTCCAGGATGCCAGAAGCTCTCCGCGGAGCCCAGATACCGGGTGAGAACGGGGGACTACCGCGTTCTGTATGAAATCGACGATGATCGATCCATGGTGACGATCACCAAGGTCGGTCACCGGCGCGAAGTGTACCGCTGAGGTCGTAGCCTCGTGGCACTCGACAGCACCGTACTGTTCATCGGCGATCAGCCGCAGTTCTTCTTCGACGACGCCGTGGTCGAGGTGGCCGACCACCTCACCCGAACCATCCACCATCCGGTGCCCGATGAGCGCAGCCCACTGATCCGCCGCGACCGGCCGTGGGAGCACGTGACCTACTTCTCCTGCAACTCCTGGAACCTGCGGCGTGACCCGGACAGCGGCCGCTTCCACTGCTTCTACACCGACTTCAAGATGGACCGGGAGCGCCTCTGGAGCTGCGGCGGCGGCTCCCACGGCTGGGAGAACGCCCGCCTGCGCCAGCTCTACGCCCGCTCCGACGACGGCATCGAGTGGGTCAAGCCGCCCATGGGCACCCAGCACGAGGACGGCCGCGACACCAACATCGTCTTCGGCACCGAGGACTACGGCTCGGTGTACGACATCTTCATCGTCGACGATCCCCTGGAGCGCGACCCCCGGCGCCGTTACAAGACGCTTTACACCCGGATCGTGCCGGTCGCCGAGAACGAGTCGCGGTTCACCGTGCACGCAGCTTATTCCGCGGACGGCATCCACCTCACCCCCGGCGACGAGGGACCGGTGTTCGGCCGCCTGGGCCGGCAGCGGGGCGACGTCACCATCATGGCGTTCGATCCGGACTCGCAGACGCATATCGCCGCCACGCGCCATCCCTTCTACCGGTCGGTTCCGGGGCGCGGCTCCCTGCGACCGCAGCGCTCCGCTCGACCGGGCGTGGGCGGCGAGCCCGGATTCGACGCGGCCTTGGGGGCCGCCACCCGGCAGGGCAGGCGCCGCATCTTCCTGATCGAGAGCCACGACTTCCTGCGCTGGAGCGAGCCGCGTCCAATCCTGGCTCCCGATACCGCGCTCGACAACATCGACGACGCGTTCTACGGCATGACGCCGCTGCGCCTGGGCGGCCAGTGGGTGGGCTTCCTCAACGTGTTCCACATGGTGAGCAACACCATGGACGTGCAGCTCGTGCACAGCAGGGACGGACGCGAATGGCACCGAGTCGCTCCCGGCCGGCCCTGGCTGCGGCGCGGTGCGCGGGGTTCGTGGAACGAGTTCATGGTCACGGTGCCGAGCCCGCCGGTGGCCATGGGCGACGAGCTGTGGGTGTACCACGGCGGCTCCAAGAACCACCACGACTGGTGGTTCGCCGGCGGCAGTGAGGCGCGCGACCACCCGGAGGCATGGCGCGACGTCCCCGAGGTGTGGGACTGGGACGCGGTCGGCTACGGCCTCGGCCTGGCGCGCCTGCGGCGTGACGGCTTCGTCTCCCTGGGCGCCAACCCGGTGCGCGAGGGGGTGCTGGTGACGCAGCCGCTGCTGTCATGGGGAGACACGCTGGTCGTCAACGCCGCGTGCGGCGGGCACGGCTCCCTGCGGGCGGAGATCCTGGATGAGGGCGGCGCGGTGATCCCCGGATACGCCGCCTGTGACTGCGACCCGTTCCGCGGCGACGCCGTGGAGCACGTGCTGCGCTGGAACGGACGTGCGGAGCTGCGCGGCGCGGCGGGCGCGGGGGCGGGAGTCGGGGAGGCGGAGGCGCCGCGCTTTCGGCGCGTCCGCTTCCTGCTGCGCGACGCGGAGCTGTACTCGTTTCGTCTGCGCGGCGGCCCCTGAAGACGGCAGCCGGGGCCGCCGCATTGCCGCTCGGGCTCCGATCGGACAGACTCCTGCACAAGCGGCCCGCGCCCGAGGAGGATCGGCGATGAATCGACCCCTGAGCAGTGATCAACTTCCGGCCACGCCGTCACGCGAGGATCTCGCGTGGCGCGACCACTGGGTGATGCAGCACGACGGCGAGGGCGGCCAGATCGGCCACCCGGCGGCGTTCCGGTTCCTGCCGTGGCACGGCGACCGCCCCGTGTTTCCGTGGGGGCTTGCGGTGCTGGACTCAGGCGGCTGGGCGGTGGCCGGCGTGGCCGGCTCCATGACGTTGGCGGGAACCAATCAGACCGTGATCGGCCTGAGCGACGACCAGGGCGCGAGCTGGGACTACGTGGAGGTGCCCGGCTGCTCGACCCGGCCGATGATGCTGTCCAACCTGGGCTCAGGCGTCGTCAGCTTCATGTCGAGCTGGTCGGACGAGGGCAACTTCCGCTACTACAGCCACGACCACGGCGCCACCTGGGAGCGGGGCGACCGGCTGCCGCCGGCCCCGGACGGCACGCAGATGGACTGCGAGGGCAATTCCCTGATCGACCGCGACGCCGCCGGCAATGCCACGGTGGTGGCGGAGACCGGGCAGACGATGTCCAAGGGGCCGCTGCCGCAGAACCCCTGCTGCGGCTGCATCCGCTGGTCGCGCGACGGCGGCCGCACCTGGGGGCCGGTGAGCTGGCCGCAGGAGTGGGTGTGGTACGACGAGTGCGACGGCGAGCGGGTGGAGCGCGGGGTAGGCGAGGGCGCCCTGGTGCGCGCCGCCAACGGGTCCGTCGTCGCCGCCGTGCGCACCGACATGCCGGCGCAGTACATCCCGCTGCACTACGACAACTTCGAGGGCACCGCGGTGTCGATCAGCACCGACGAGGGGGCGAGCTGGAGTCCGCTGGACTTCGTGTTCGGCCCCGGCCGCCACCACGCGACCCTGCTGCGGCTGCCCAACGACGACCTGGTGCTCACCGTGATCCGCCGCCTCGACTTCGGCGCCGGCGACCTGGCCACCTACCGGCGCGGCTGCGACGCCGCCGTCAGCCGCGATCACGGGGTCACGTGGGACGTGGAGCACCGCTACGTCGTGGACGACTTCGCCGCCCTCGGCACGGAGAAGTGGTACGAGGTGGCGTGCGGCCACCAGTTCTCGGTGTCTGTGGGCGACGGCTCGGTCCTCACCGCGTACGGCAACTACCGCAACGCCGGCGCCCTGGTCCGCTGGCGGCCGGCCGGCTAGCCAGGCGGCAGCGGGGAAGGTATCGATGGGCACGGTTCTCGACGAGGTGACGAGCGACGCGGTCGACGCGGCGCACATACGGCGGCGCGTCGATGACTGGGAAGAGCGTCTGAAGCAACTCTACGCCATGATCGGCGACTGGTTGCCGGACGGATGGGAGGCCCGCCGGGGCGCTCCGGTCGTCATGCACGAGAGGTTGATGCGCAAGTTCGACGTGGCTGCGAAACGGATCCCGACGCTCGAACTCCACGACCGTGCGGGCCATGTCGCCAAGCTCGAACCTCACGTCCTGTGGATCATCGGCGAGAACGGCCGGGTCAATCTGAAGCGCGACGGGCGCCGCTACTTCATCATCGATACGGCCGAGAACTTCGAGCAGCCGAACTGGGAGGTCTCTCGCGCCGACCGGCGGTGCGACCGCGAAGCGGTGACGCGCGAGTGGTTGAGGCGCATCCTTCAGGGCAATCGCACGAGGATTGGCGGTATCGCCGTGCCTGGTCTCTCTACAATCCGGACGACCGCCGGCTCTCGGGCCTGAGCTTCGAGAACCGGCTGACGCTGGTTGTCGAGAAGGGCAGCGACGATTGGAAGAGAACCATGCAGCTCTACAACGTCCGCAACCAGATCGCCCATGGCACTCTCCTGTCCGACCGTATCGACGTATCGAGCGTGATACGGGACTTCTTTCGCATTCAGTCGTCGTTGACACGGCAGTGACCGCGAATTCGTGCCGGATGCATCCGTAGTTCGATGCAGTCGAGTTAGCCCGGCAGCCCCGGATGCCGCGGTCCATCAGCGGGAGCCACCGAGCACGGTCGGGCGGCGGCGCCAGGGAACGGCGACGGCGATCGCTACCAGGATCGCTCCCAGGCCCCCTTGCAGCAGGTCCATGAGCCGGAACGCGTCGATGAAGCGGTCGTCGACGGAACGTACCAGGGGGAGGTACACCACGAGGCGGGCCGGCAGGTAGGCGAGAGCTGCCAGGCCCTGCCAGAGCGTCACCTTGAGCAGGGCGGTGCGCAGCCGCCCCTCCCGCGCCGCCCGCCCGTACGCGAACCAGATGGTGAGGACGACGATCAGCTCGCCGAGCCCCAACAGGTAGGTCGCCACCGACGCGAGCAGCGCATGCATGCCGGTCCACAGCTCGACGCCGGTGGCGGCCAGGTCCAGGAATTGCAAGAAGACCATCCCGGACAGCAGGATGGAGAGCAACGCGGCGGCCACCCGCGCCGCTGGCCGCCGCGGCGGTCTGGTGCGTGGTCCGGGCGCCTGGCCGGTCAGCCGTAGAACCAGTCGAGCGGATAGCTGCGGATCACCGTCTCTCGCGGCTTGCCGGCCTCGCCCCTGCCGCGTTCGCCCAGGGTGCGCGCCTGCCGCGCCTCGGGGCCCGCGTCGACCCATGAGCGGTGGTAGATCAGGAACACCCGGTCGCCGGCGAAGCACACGTTCGGATAGTCGAAGGTGGCGAAGTCGTCCGGCAGCGCGCCGACGTCCGGCAGCCCGATCACGGGGATGATCGGATGCTCCGGGGCGATCCGGTCCACGTCCGCCAAGCCGGCGCTCACCTCGATGGTCCTGAAGTGCTCCCAGGACTCGCCCGAGTCGCGCGAGATCGCACACGACAGTCGGCCGCGCCGGTAGCCGCGGCGGATCTCCTCGCGCGACACCTGGTTCCAGACGCAGATCAGGTCGCCGGTGGCGGGGATGCGGCGCAGGCGCGGCGGCGAGTAGGAGGCGGCCAGCTCGGTGGGCCGCACCGCCGTCCAGCGCTCGCCGCCGTCGCTCGACCAGCTCGCGACAATGCGGCCCACGGTGGACCGCGCGAAGAACAGCAGGCGGCCGTCGGCCGTCTCGGCCACGCTCGGCTCGTCGCAGGCGCTGACGCCGCCGTACCCGTTGGCGATCCCGTGCTCGTCGAACCACCCCATCAGCGGCTGCGCGCGCTGCCACGTGCGTCCCCCGTCCTCGGACCGGCTCACCGCGGCGATGTCGATCTCCGGGTAGTGGTAGTGCCCGGACACCTGCAGCCGGAGTCCCCTCCACGTGCCCCAGGTGCTGACCTTGCGGTACTCGAGACCGGGGTGGTCGTCGTTGCCGTAGCACTCGCGGCTCGGCAACACCAGCATGCCGCCGCCGGTCTCGATCAGCGTGTCGTGATATGGCCTGCCAAGCACGTCGACGAAGGAGTGCTGCCGCCACGTACGGCCGTCGTCCTCCGACAGCATCAGCCGGAAGCGTCCCTGCCCGTCCTCGTAGAGCAAGGCGAGGGGTCCGGACCGCAGCCTGATGCAGCCGAAGCCATGCATCCTGCCCGCGTCGGGCAAGTCCAGCTCCAGCGGCTCTCCCCAGGTGACGCCGCCGTCTTCGGAGCGCAGCAACCGGCCGCCGGACAGCAACCCGAGCGCGCCGTCGCTCAACGGCACCAGGGCGGTCGCCTCGCCGAGCGTGACGCCGCTCGCCTCGGTCACGCCCTCCGGCACCGGCTTGCGGAACTGCGGCCGCCCTCGGGATCCTGAGTCGTTCATGCGAACCTCCTCGCCGGCCGGTTTGCCCGCGGCGCCGCAGGCTGGCCGCTCCCCGATTCTACCATCGGAACGATCCGGCTCCGCGAGGAAGCTTGAACAGCGCGCCCCGTTGGGCGACACTGCCGGAAGCCGGCACCGGCGGGCGGACAAACCCGATGGTCACCTTCATCGTCCGGAGAATCGCCACCGTCGTCCCCACCCTGATCATGATCTCGATGCTGGTGTTCGGGGCGATCGAGCTGGTACCGGGCACCTTCGTCGACATCCTGATCGCGCAACAAATCGCGGACACCGGCGAAGCGGAGCTCAGCGAGGGCCAGATCCGGCTGCTGGAACGGCAGTACGGCATCGGCAAACCGATCTACGTGCGCTGGTGGAAGTGGGCCAGCCGCTTCGTGCAGGGGGACTTCGGCCGATCCTATGCCTACGGCCACCGGCCGGTGGCGCAGCTCATCACCGAGCGCATGGCGCTCACCGTCGTCCTCTCCCTGTGCAGCATCGTGTTCTCCTACCTGGTCGCGCTGCCGATCGGGATCTACTCGGCGGTGCGGCAGTACACGTTGGGCGACAACGTCTTCACGGTGATCAGCTTCCTCGGCCTGAGCATCCCCAATTTCCTGCTCGCGCTGGTGCTGATCGTGATCAGCTTCTTCCAGTTCGGTCAGGTGCCGGGCGGGTTGTTCTCGGCGGAGTACGCCGCCGCTCCCTGGAGCTTGGGCAAGGTGCTCGACCTGCTGGCGCACCTGTGGGTGCCGGTGGTGGTGCTCGGCACGGCGGGGATGGCCGGCACCATGCGCATCCTGCGCGGCAACCTGCTGGACCAGCTTCGCCGCCCCTACGTGGATACGGCCCGCGCCAAGGGGCTGCGCGAGCGCATCGTGGTCGTCAAGTACCCGCTGCGGATCGCCCTCAATCCATTCATCACCGGCATCGGCTTTGCGTTTCCGGCGGTGGTCGGCGGCGAGCTGATCGTGTCGATCGTCCTCAACCTGCCGACCACGGGACCGTTGCTGTACGACGCGGTGACGCACCATGACGCGTTCCTGGCCGGCGCCATGGTGATGTTGCTCTCCACCCTGCTGGTCGTCGGCAACTTGGTGGCCGACCTGACGCTGGCGTGGGTCGACCCGCGCATCAGGTACGAGTGATGAGCACGGCCGAGGCCGGCGTGACCACCGGACACGGCGGCGACCCGCCGATCAAGGGCCGGAGCATCGGCTCCATCATGCGCCTCAAGTACCGCCGCAACCGGCTGGCCATGATCGGCCTGTGGACGCTGATCGTGCTGTACGGGCTTACCATGTTCTGCGAGTTCTTCGCGCCCTATACGCTGGACGACAACGCCAAGGGCTTCGAGAACCACCCGCCCATGCGCATCCGTTTCTTCGACCTCGACGGGCGGTTCCACCTGCAACCGTTCGTCTACGGCGCCACCCGCACCCTGGACATGGAGACCTTCAAGACCCACTGGACGCCCAATCCCGACGAGCGCTTCCCCATCCACCTGTTCGTGCGCGGGGCGAGCGACTACCCGGTGCTGGGGTTTCTGCCGATCCGTAGCAACCTGCGCTTCTTCGGCGTCAAGGAGGGCCGCATCTTTCTGTTCGGCACCGACAAGTGGGGCCGCGACATGCTCTCGCGCATCCTCTACGGCGGGCGCGTGTCGCTGACCATCGGCTGGGCCGGGGTGATGATCAGCCTGGTGCTGGGCATCCTCATCGGCGCGCTGTCGGGCTACTTCGCGGGGGCGGTGGACCTGGTGGTTCAGCGCGTGATCGAGGTCATCATGTCGGTGCCCTCGCTGCCCCTGTGGATCCTGCTCGCCTCCGCGCTGCCCAAGGAGTGGACCCCGCTGCAGGTCTACTTCGGCCTCGTCGTGATCCTGTCGTTCATCGGCTGGACCGGCTTGGCACGGGTGGTGCGCGGCATGATCCTCTCGCACCGCGAGACCCAGTACATCCTGGCGGCGCGCAACATCGGCGCCGGCACCGGGCGCATCATGGCGCTGCACCTGGTGCCCAACATCTCCAGCTACCTGCTGGTGAACCTCACCCTGGCCATCCCCGGCATGATCCTGGCCGAGACCAGCCTGAGCTTCCTGGGTCTGGGCATCCGCTCACCCATGACGAGCTGGGGCGTCATGCTGGAAGAGGCACAGAACATCAACAACCTGGTCAACAACGTGTGGTACCTGATCCCGGCGCTGTTCGTGGTGGCGGCGATCCTGGCGTTCAACTTCGTCGGGGACGGCCTGCGCGACGCCGCCGACCCCTTCAGCAGCAACTGATCGCGCGCGGCCGATCAGTAGCCGGCCCACGGGGCGGCGGCTTCCGCGGCGCTCTGCTCGCGTCCTGTCACGTCGCCGCCGAGCCACCGGTAGGGACGGGGGCGCAGGGTCAGGGTGCGATCGGCCAGCGGCAGCGCGACCGGTACGGAGCCGCATGCGGCGGAGCGCTTGGCGGCGATCGCCACCTCCAGGGCCTGGCGCAGGTCGTGTCCGGAGATCCACAGCTCGCTGCCGGTACGGACCGCGTCCAGGAAGGAGCCGATGGAGGTGCCCAGGTAGTCGAACCGCGGGTAGGCGACCGGCGCGAAAGAGCGGTCCAGGGGGAGGCGGCGGCCGGCCGCGTCGCGGCCGGCATAGACCGTGGTGGCCTCCCAATCCCAGCGGATCAGCGCCCGTTCGGTCCACACGTCCACGCCTTTCTGCGGCGTCTCCGCGCCGAATACCGGCACCGCCAGGCCGTCGCTCATCGTGAAGCGCCCGTTGATGATCAGTCCTTCTTCGTCCTCGCCGTCGGCCAGCTTGTGTTCCGGCGTGCCCCACGCGACCACCTCGGCGACTTCCGCGCCCGTGAGCAGCCGCAGCACGGAGACGTGCTGGCAGCCTCCGCCGGAGATCTCGCCGCCGCCTCCCCAGCGGTGGACCGCTGCACCGGTGATCGGACCGAACTCGCCGGCGTGGAGCCACTGCGCGGCCTCCTGCACGTCGGCGCGGGCGCGCTGCAGGTTGCCGCCGCCGAACACGACGCCGGCGTCGCGGCAGGCGTCCACCATGGCGTCGGCGTCGGCCAGGGCGGCGGCGATCGGCTTGTCGGTGGTGACCCCGCGCACGCCGGCGTCGACGGCCGCCAGCACCGCGTCCTTGATGGAGCGCACCGGCAGCACCAGCGCCGCCACGTCCGGCACCACCTCGGCGAACAGCGAGCGGGCATCGGCGAACAGGGCGGTCACACCGAAGCGCTCCCCGACGACCGTGCGCCGCTCTGGGTTCGCCTCGGCGATGGCCACCAGCGTCGTGTCGGGGCGGGCGGCGTACACCGCCGCATAGTGCTGCCCCAGGCGGCCGCAGCCGATCACGGCGACGGTGAGCGAGTCAGATCCCATGAGTCACCTCCTGGCCTTCGCGGCGGCGATCATACCGCGGAACGGCTGCGCGCCGGCGATGCCGCGCATCGGCTACCGTACGCGTCAGGCAGGGTAGGATTATGAAGATAACCGCGGTCCGAACGTACAAGTTCAGCGTCGCCACCGGTCAGGAGGTCCGTGACCCGGGAACGGGGGAGGCGATCGCCAGCACCGAGAAGGGGTGGCTGCTGCTGAAGCTGGAGACCGATGCCGGCATGAGCGGCTGGGGCGAGGGGACGGCGGAGTGGCTGATCGAGCCGGTGGAAGCACAACTCCACGCGTGGCGCGAGCTGCTGCTCGGCGCCGACCCGCTGCAGGTGATCGCCCTCACCGAGGATCTCACCGACCGGGTGCCCTGGAAGGGGGGAGCGGTGTACGGCACCGCGGCGGCGGCCGTGAACATGGCGCTGTACGACCTGGCCGGCAAGGCGTGGGGCGTGCCGGTGAACACCGTGCTCGGCGGGCGGCGCCGCGAGCGGGTGCGGGTGTACTCGAACGGGGGCAGCTTCGCCAGCCCCGACGAAGCCGCGGCCACCGCCGTCGCCGCGCAGCAGAAGGGCTTTGCCGGGATCAAGGGCAACCCGCTGGAGACCCGCACCACGCCGCTGGATCCCGCCGCCGTCGAGCACTCGGTGGCCTGCGCCCAGGCGATGCGCGAGGCGGCCGGCCCCGAGCTGGAGATCCTGCTCGACACCCACGGCAGCCCGGTGCCGGAGCTGGCCATCGCCTTCGCCCACGCGGTCGCGCCGCTACGCCCGCTGTTCATCGAGGAGCCGGTCAAGGTGGGCTCGGTCGCGGCGCTGGCCGAGGTGAGCGCGCGCAGCCCGGTGCCGATCGCCACCGGCGAGAAGCTGTTCACCGTGGCGCAGTTCCGGGAGCTGATCGACCGCCGCGCGTGCGCGATCCTGCAGCCTGACATCACCGAGTGCTACGGCATCCACCGGATGCTGGAGATCGGGCGGCTGGCGGACGCAGAGCAGATGCTGATGGCCCCCCACAACGTCAGCGGGCCGGTGGGTCACGCGGCGGTGATCCACGCCGACGCGGCGATGCCCAACTTCCTGATCCAGGAGATCACGGCCAGCTTCTTCGAGCAGTTCGACCGCTTCGCCGAGCATCCGTTCCGCGTCGCGGATGGGTACATGAACATCCCCGACGAGCCGGGTCTGGGAATCACCGTCAAGGAAGCCGACATCGCCGACCTCCCCTACCGGCCGACCGCGTTCCGGCAGTACCGCCACGCCGACGGGAGCTGGAAGGGCTGGTAGAGAACGCTGTCCGGGCTGCGGCGCGGGCGCGATCCGGTCAGCTCAGACCCAGCCGTCCCATCACGTCGCTCTGCAGCGAGCCGCGCAGGTCGAGCTCCTCGGCGAAGTGACAGGCGACCAGGCGGTCGGCGAGCGGCCGCAACTCGGGGACCTCCGCCTCGCAGCGCTGCTGCCGGTAGGGGCAGCGCGGATGGAACGGGCATCCACTCGGCTTGTTGAGGGGTGATGGCACCTGGCCCTCCAGGATGACGCGCTCCACCTTGCGCTTGGGGTCGGGCTGCGGAATGGCCGTGAGCAGCGCCTCCGAGTAGGGGTGCCGGGGTGTGCGGAACAGATCGGTGGTGGCGCCGACTTCGACCAGGTTGCCGAGGTACATCACCCCCATACGTTCGCTGACGTGGGACAGCACCGACAGGTCGTGGGCGATGAACAGCATGGTCAACCCGAGCCTGTCGCGCAGGTCCTCGATCAGGTTGAGGATCTGTCCCTGAATCGACATGTCCAGGGCGGAGACCGGTTCGTCGGCCAGGATCAGCTTCGGCTCCAGTGCCAGCGCGCGGGCGATGCCGACCCGCTGCTTCTGCCCGCCCGAGAGCTCGTGCGGGAAGCGGTTCAGGTGGCTGGAGTCCAGGCCCACCAGGCGCAGGAGCTCGTCCACCCGCTCGGCTATCTCACGGCGCCCGCCAAGGCCGTGCACGACCAGCGGCTCGCCGACGATGTTCTTGATGGTGAAGCGTGGGTTCAGCGACGAGTCGGGATCCTGAAAGACGACCTGCAGGTCGCGGCGCACGGCCTTCGTCTCGCGGGCCGGCAGCGTGGCCAGGTCGAGCCAGCCGTCGGCGTCGCGGTACTCCTCCACGCGATCGGTCTTGAGCAGCACCCGCCCACCGTCCGGGTCCACCAGGCGGGCGATGCTGCGCACCACCGTGGTCTTGCCGCAGCCGCTCTCGCCGGCCAGCGCGAAGGTCTCCTCCTTGTCCACGTCGAAGCTGACGCCGTCCACCGCCCGCACCTCGGCCACCTTGCGCTTGAGCAGGCCGGCGGTCACCGGGTAGTACTTGAACAGGTCCTCCACCCGCAGCAACGGCGTGGCGGCGGGCGCGGTGTCCCGGCTCATCGGGCGGCTCCGGCGGGTTCGTGCAACTCACCCGCCTTGTGAAGCCAGCACTTGGTCAGGTGCCCGGGCGCGGCATCGAAGTGCGGGGGATCCTGGTCGCAGATGTCGCCGATGTACCGGTGGCAGCGGTAGCGGAAGCGGCAGCCCGAGAGCCGGGCATAGGGGTTGGGGACGTTGCCGCGGATCGGCGCCAGGCGATGGTGCTCGGCAGCGACGATGGGAATCGACTTGAGCAGCCCCTCGGTGTAGGGGTGGGTGTGGCCGTAGAAGACCTGGTCCGCGCTGCCGGCCTCCACGATCTGTCCCATGTACATGGTCAGCACGGTGTCGGCCATCTCCGCGATCAATCCCAGGTCGTGCGTGATGAACAGCACCGCCATGCCGAACTCCGCCTGCAGGCCCTGGATCAGGTCCATGATCTGCGCCTGAATCGTCACGTCCAGGCCGGTGGTGGGCTCGTCGGCGATCAGCAGCCTCGGCCGGCATGCCAGCGCCATGGCGATCATGGCGCGCTGGTTCATGCCGCCGCTCAGCTCGAACGGGTACTGCTTGATGCGCCGGTGCGGATCGCTGATGCCGACCCGGTCGAGCAGATCGATGGTGTGCGCCCGCGCCTCGTCGCGGGTCATTTCCCGGTGCACGCGCAGCACCTCGCCGATCTGGTTGCCCACGGCGTGCACGGGGCTCAGGGCGGTCATGGGTTCCTGGAAGATCATGCTGATCCGGTTGCCGCGGATGTCGCGGTAGCGGTCCCCCTTGGGATCCAGGCCCACCAGATCGACGGGCCGTCCCTCTTCGTAGTAGTTGATCGTGCCGGTGACGTGGGCCGGGGGCATCGGCAGGATGCCCATGATGGCGCGCGCGGTCACGCTCTTTCCGCACCCGGATTCGCCCATCACCCCCAGGGTCTGGTGGCTGCGCACGTCGAAGCTGACCCCGTCCACGGCGCGCAGCAGGCCCTCGGTCAGCCGGAACTCCACGCGCAGGTCGCGGACCTCGATCAGCAGGTCGTCGGGTGCCGCGTTACCGGAGCCGGTAGCCGGCATGATACGCAGATGCTACCTCAGCCCACGTCGCCGCGCCAAGCCGGCTCCTCGTCCCGCTCCACGTAGAACACGCCCTCGATGTCTCGCTCGCCAACCGCGGGCAACGGCTGGTTGTGGTGCACCACCAGGATGCGCTCGTCGTCGGCATACGCGAAGCTCGGGTAGCCCTGTCCCATGGCGTGGAACTGCATCAGGAAGGACAGGTACATGGCGCCGCCCCAGATGTGGGTCTCTCCACTCCAGTCCAGCCCATCCTCCTTGACGTAACAGAAGGCGACGCTGCCGATGTGCAGGTGGTCCATCTCGGCCACGTGCCGGTAGCCGCAGATGACGGTGCCGGTCCGGGTAAGAAACAGCGACGGAGAGTGGCCGTAGCGTGGGTCGGACCAGCCCACCATCTCGTGGCTGCTCCAGGTCGCGCCGTGGTCGTCACTCCAGTTGCAGAACAGCGGCCCGACCCCATGCCCGTGGGTGTTGGAAGGATCACGGTTCACGCACAGGATGCGGCCCGAGGGCAGTTGCAGGAAGTCGGCTTCGTCGCCGGAGTAGCGGTCGCAGGCGGCGGTGACGTAGCGTTCCCAGGTGTCGCCGCCGTCGGTGGAGGCCAGGAACCCGTGGCGGCCGAAGCGGTCACCCTCGCGGCGCCCGATGATCGGCAGGATCACGGTGCCGTCGTGGAGGGTTCGGATCTTGCCGTAGGAGACCGCCGCCGCCCATCCGGCGGCCGGGCCCGGACCGGGGGTCACCACGATCGGCTCCGACCAGGTGTGACCCTGATCCACCGACTTGCGTACGCACACGGTGCGGTTGTAGACGCCGCTGTAGGTTGCCCCGTAGACGTTGTAGGGCAGCAGGATGGTGCCGTCGGCTAGCTGCGCCATGCCGTGGTGGCCGTAAAACTGCTCGTCCGTTCGTTCCGCCGAAGAGCCGTAGGTAAAGGTGTGCTCCTTGCGCCACGTCCGGCCGCAGTCGGTGGAACGGGTCACGCTCACGCAAGACGTGCTGTGGGTGTCGTCCCGATATGCCACCAGCAGGTCGCCGTTGGTGAGCCGCTCCAGGGAGGGGCAACTCCCTCCTTCCGCGACGATGACGCGTCCGTCCCGCTCCAGTTTTCCCATGACTCCACCTCCGTCGAAGCCCTCGCCTTCAGGCGAGGTCGGTCACTTTGCGCGCCTGGATCGCGCGATGACAAGCCCCCGGCGCCGTCGACGTTGACAGCGCCGGTCACAGATGGTGGACTGGCAGCATTGATTTGAGGAGGTCGGTCATGAACCTACCGAAACGAAAGCGCTTCCGCGCGTCGCATGGCTTGGCACTGCTGGCCTGTCTGTTCCTCTGCGGAACGGTCATGACAGCGACAGGCGCCGACATCGTCCCGGTGATCACGCCGGACAGCCGGATGGCGAGCTACGGCGAGTCGCCGGTGCTGGCCGCCAAGGTCGCTGCCGGGGAGTTGCCCCCGGTCGAGGAGCGGTTGCCCGACGTGCCCCCCGTGGAGCGGGCGTTCGAAGCCGTCGGCAAGTACGGCGGCACGCTGCGCCACATCGAGGCGCTGTACACCAGCTTCGGCAGCATCACCCGCTACATGAACGAGGGGCTGATCGACGTCAGCGTGCCTGAAGGCACCCACCGCTACCCGAACCTCGCCGAGAGCATCGAGTGGAGCGACGACCTGACGACCTACACCATCCATCTGCGGAAGGGCGTGAAGTGGTCGGACGGCGAGGAGTTCACCGCCGCGGACGTGATGTTCAAGTGGGAGGACATCAGGCTCTATTCCCCCGACCCGGACGCGACCCCGCTGTCGGTGGCGCCGTCCGACTTCATCATCGGCGGGGAGCTGGCCGAGTTCACGATGGTCGACGACTACACGATCGTGATCAAGTTCGCGGCGCCGTACGCGAACTACCACAAGAACATCGGCTGGAACTATCTCGATCCGGAGCCCGCCCACTACCTGAAACAGTTCCATCCCAAGTACAACGAGGAGCTGGGCGACCCGACCGAGGCGTGGCAGGAACTCAACACCGTGCACCGCGCCGGCACCAACACCGAGCGCCCCACCCTCGGGCCCTGGGTTCCCGAGACGGTGAAGGAAGGCGAACTGATGGTGATGGTGCGCAACCCCTACTACTGGAAGGTGGACGAGGAAGGCCAGCAGCTTCCCTACGCCGACGAGTTGCGGGTGACCTACGTCAAGGACAAGGAGGTGGAGAAGCTGCAGCTTGCCGCCGGCGAGTATGACTGGCACGCCATGGGGCCGCCGGTGGACGCGGTGCTGTTCCAGCAGCAGGCCAACGGCAACTACCAGTTGATCAAGCCGCCCGGGTGGCACAACCACTGGGTGTTCATCAAGCGCAAGCTGGCGTGGATCACCAATGCGCTGGAGAACCCGCAGCACGAGAACGACGACAAGCTCGCCGCGTTGCTGCTGAACGATGACTTCCTGCAGGCGCTACAGCTCGGCATCGACAACGAGCAGCTCATGCGCGCCTACGCCACTCCGGAGCTGTACGACTTCCGCGCCAAGCTGGTGGGCCGGCCGCGGCTCGACCCGGACAAGCCGATCGGCCAGAGCGCCGACCCGCGCGTGCAGGCGATGTGGGACCACCTGGAGCAGTGGACGCGCTACGACCTGGCCGAGGCAAACCAGATGCTGGACGATCTCGGTCTGGCGGTCGGCGACGACGGTTACCGCCAGTACGCCGACGGCGGTCGCATCGAGCTGAACATCGGCATCTTCTCCGACTCCGGAGCCCGTGGCGAGGTGGTCACCGTCCAGTGCCAGAACTGGGATCGGGACCTCAAGATCAAGACCTTCTGCCTGCAGAAGACCTGGAGCGAAGGGGTGCGCCCGTGGTTCATCGGCAGCGAGATACCGATGAGCGAGTCGGGCTCCGGCCACTGGTTCTGGGGCACCGACGCGCTGTATCTGCACGCCCTCTACCAGTACGAGATACGCGACTGGCTCGAGACGGGGGGCAAGGATGGCGTGGCGCCGCCCGAGCCCTACCGCGAGGGGTTGCTGGAGCTGAAGCGGCTGGCCGATGCGTCGGCGCAGTCGATCGATCCCGAGGAGCGGATGGAGCTGGCGATCCAGGCCACCGAGCTGGTGGTGCTGAACAACCTGGACGGCACGGAGCTGACCTTCGGCGGTGCCGCCAGCTTCCACTACGTCCACAACCGGATCCGCAACAATCCGGTCGGCTACAACGCCTGGGGCATTCGCCGCTGGCTGCGCATGGAGCAGTGGTGGATCGACGAGTAGCGGGATAGCGTTCCCCGGAATTCTGGAGCCCCCGGCATCGTGTCGGGGGCTCCCTCTATCTGCCCGCGCGGGCGGCGGCGGGCCCGGCAGGAGCTCAGCGGGGTGGCAGGCCGAGGCCTCGCAGATCGGCGACCACGCCGCGTTGCTCGGCCTCGTAGAGCCTCCAGATGACGCGCAGGCTCTGCAGGCTGGCCTCGCCGCCGGTCTGCGGCGTCAGGCCGCGTTCGATGCAGTCGAGGAAGTGGGCCATTTCGTTTTCGGTGTGCTTGCCGGCACCGGCCTCGCTTTCCATGAGCAGCTTCCGTTCCCCGCGGGCGTGGGCCAGGAGGCGATGGCCGCTGACGTCGGCCTCGATCATGCCTCCGGTGCAGTGGGCGTGGATGGAATAGCGCAGCCGGGTGCCGCGCGCGCCCCAGGTGCCGAAGTGGTAGCCCAGCCGGCCGCCTGCGAACTTCATGGTCACGTTGGAGGTACCCTCGCGCTCCATCCACGGCGTGCCGGTGTTGGTTCCCAGGTGGGTGCCGCTGACGGGCTCTCCGAGGAACCAGAGCAGGAGGTCGATGTAGTGGCAGCCGTGGCTGAAGAGCTGCCCCCCGCCCAGCGTCACCGCCCGGCTGCCCCAGTGACCCGGCGGATAGCGGGTCATCTGCTCGGTCCAGATGCTGACCTGGAACGCCTCGCCGAAGGATTGCCGGTCGAGCTCGTCCTTCAGGGCCGCGACCACGGGATGGAAGCGCATGCAATAGGCGATCATCAGGACGCGGCCGGCGCGGGCCGCGGTGGCGATGAGGTCCAGGCACTCCTCTTCGCTGTTCGCCATCGGTTTCTCCAGGAGCACGTGCTTGCCGGCTTCCAGGCAGTCCCTCGCGACCGGGTGGTGCAGGTGGTGCGGCAGCACGACGAGCACGGCGTCCACCCGGTCGAGGACGGAGCGGTAGTCGGTGGCGACCCGTACGTCCGGGAGATGCTCGTGGACCTGACGTGTCCGGGCCTCGTCGACGTCGACGGCCGCCACGAGTTGCAAACGGTCGCGGAGCAGGTGAAAGCGCCGCACGTGCGCGGCGGACATGCCGCCGCAGCCGATCAGGGCGAGCTTGACGCGGGACATGCGCCATGGTGGTCGAGGAGGCGGGCGGTGTCGATGCACTATGGGGGTGTCATGAAGAAGAACGGCACTTCACCACGCCAAGTCACCCTGTGTGCGTACGTCCGATTCGACGGGGACACACTGCACGCCACGGTCGTTCCGTTCGGCGATGCCTTCATCGCGCGAGGGTCGGCGGTCGAGCTCTGGGTCTGGCACCGCGCGCGGCGCCAGCAGTTCGTCCGGACCAGGATCGACGACTTCGACCAGCCGTCGGGCCGTACGGTCGTGCTCGACCTGGCGCAGGTGCCGGCAGGCACCGCTGAACTGCAGGCAGTCCTCGTCGACCGGTGGGGCCGGGAGTGCGTCACGCATCTCATCCAGAGCGCCGATCCACCGGACAAGCCGGACTGGTGGGGTTCGCTCGCCGGGCTCGATCCCGGAGTGCCCGCAGCCTGGACCCCGCTCACGTGTGACTCGCGTGCCGACGGAGCGGTTGGGGTTTCCTGTTCCGGGAGGACGTACCGGTTCGCTCCGGGCTGTCTGCTCGAATCGGTGACCGCGGCAGGGTGTGGGATCGTGCATGCCCCCGTTCGACTGACGGCGGTCGCCGGCGGCAGAAGCTTGCATTTCGCCGCGGAAGCGATCGAGCAGGTGGCGTCGGCTCCCGCTGAGGTCGTGCTGGAGCAGCGCCTGACCGCGGCGAACCTCGACCTGCGCGTGCAGGCGCAGGTCGAGTTCGACGGCATGATCCGTTTCGACGTCGAAGTCGCCGCGGCCGACGCCGTCGACCTGGACGCCCTGTCGATCGATATTCCCATCCGCGCCGAGCACGCGGGGTACCTCTATCACTTTCCGGGGGCCTGGGGGACGGCCCGGAACGCCGGGGCGCTCCCGGACAGCGCGGTGAAGATGGGGTTCCGGCCGTACGTCTGGCTGGGAGACGAGGACCGCGGACTGGCTTGGTTCGGCGAGTCGGACCGCGACTGGCACGTCGCGCCGGGCGCGCCGGCCACGGAGATCGTCCGCGACGGAGATCGCGTGGTCCTCACGCTGCACCTGGTCTCCGCGCCGCTACGGTTGGCGCCGGAGTCGCAGCGGCCGCCTGCGTGGGACACCGCGCCGGAGCTTGCCAACGCCGTGATCCGGGACGCAGCGGTCACGGGCGAGCGCGGGGAGCGCTACCAGCCCCTGCGGTACACGTTCGGCCTGCAGGCCACGCCGGTCAGGGCGAACGAACCGGGAGCGTGGGATTACCGGTGCATCCACGTCGGACCGGCTCCGCCCGCGTTCACGGACG
This sequence comes from Spirochaetia bacterium, assembly GCA_965215345.1. Taxonomy (GTDB): domain Bacteria; phylum Spirochaetota; class Spirochaetia; order SZUA-6; family Bin103; genus CATQHW01. The sequence continues at coordinate 44,618 of CBDCDL010000001.1, forward strand.
AGATGACCCTTGCGCCCGCGTTTCTGGACCGCTGCGTGCAGGCGGGCGTGAGGACCGTGGTGCTGCACCAGTTCTGGACCGACATCGAGGCGCACACGATCCCGGTCGACCGCAAGCGGCTGCTCGAGTGGGTCGCGGCGTGTCACGAGCGAGGGCTCAGGATCCTGCTGTACTACGGGTTCCTGATCTCCAGCGCGGCGCCCGAGTGGCGGGATTTCGGGGCCGCCTGCCTCACCACGCCCGCGTACGGCTACCCGCTGTACCGCGCCCCACCGCAGCCCGATCAGTCGGCGTGGGTGGTCTGCCTCAACAGCGCATGGCAGGACTTCGTCGCCGACGCGATCGCCAAGACGATGGACGAGTTCGGCATCGACGGCGTCTATCTCGACGGCACCGAGTTCCCGGCAGGGTGCATCAACACCCTGCATGGCTGCGGCAGCACGCGGCCCGACGGATCGATCACCAAGTCGTACCCCATCTTCGGCGTCCGCAGCGCCATGCGCCGCATCCACAACGCGGTCATGTCACGGAAACCCGAGGGGCAGGTCAACGTGCACAACTCGACCTGCATGGTGATGCCGACGCTCGGGTTCGGCACCTCGTACTGGGACGGGGAGCAGTTCCAGGACGTCCGCGGCATCGACAACGCCTCGACGCAGCTCCCGCTCGACGCGTTCCGCGCGGAGTTCATGGGCCGCCAGTGGGGCGTGCCGGCCGAGTTCCTCTGCTACGGGCAGGGCTTCACCTTCGAGCAGGCATGGGCCGTCACGCTGATTCACGACGTGCCGGTCAGGCCCATGAACCGGCCCGGACTGGAGGACCTGGAGCTGGCCTCGCGCATCTGGCGGATCATGGACGACTTCGGCCGCGGAGAGGCCGAGTTCGTGCCGTACTGGAGCAACGCGGAGTACGTGCGCGCCGACTCCGCCGGCATCCACGTGAGCCTCTACCGGCACCCTGCGAACGGCGTGCTCGCCGTCGTGTCGAACCTGAGTCGCGAGCGGACGGCGTTCGCGCTCACCGTGAGCTGGGAGCTGCTCGGCCTGGATCGGGCGACGGCCTCGATCGTGGACGGGTTGGAGCGATCACCGGCTCGCCTGGACGGCGATCTCGATCCCTTCGGCTGGCGGCTGCTCTGGCTCGGGCCTCTCAACCCTTGACCGCGCCCACGATCACTCCGTGGATGAAATACCGTTGGAGGAACGGGTAGATGATGACGACCGGCAGGACGGTGCAGATGATCGCCGCGTTGATCAGGTTCTGGGGGAGAATGTTGCCGAGATCCTCGACGACGTTGCCGACGTCGAGCTGTCCGCCGCCGATCAACGGATTCGTATAGATGTCGCGGAGCATGTACTGCAGCGTCCATTTCCACTTGTCGCGGATGAAGATGAGCACCGGAAACCACATGTTCCAGTAGAACACCGCGGAAATGATGGTGAAGGCGGCCACCATGGGAACGATGAGGGCGAAGACGATCCGAAAGAGAATCGTGAACTCGGACGCTCCGTCCACCTCGGCCGAGTCCATGATCTCCTGCGGCAGCCGCACGATGGCGTTGCGGAAGACGATGATCAGGAACGGCTCCACCAGATACGGGAGCATCAGGGCGAGCCTGGTGTTGTTGAGCCCGTAGGAGTTCACGATCAGGTAGAACGGGATGAGTCCGCCGGAGAAGTACAGCGGGATCAGCGTGTAGATCAGCGCGGTGCGCACGCCCACGAAGTGCTTGTTCGCCAGGGCGTACGCGGCGCTCACCGCGATCAGAATGGCCACCAGCGTATTGACCACCGTCAGGAGCAGGGTGTTCATCAGGCTGGTGAGAAAGAGCCTGCTGCTCAGGATGATGTCGTAGCCCCTGGTGTAGAGCTCCACGGGAACGATCGTCACCTGGTTCTTCAGGATGGCGCTCTTGCTGCTCAACGAGACGGCCGCCACGTGCATGAAGGGCAGGACGATGCAGAGGCCCAGCAGGATGAATCCGAGATAGAGGAATACCTCGAAGACGCGCCGGGAAACGGACCGGTAGCGCAGCATGGTTACCATAGGCCGATCCCGGTGAGCCTGCGCGCGACCTTGTGCGCGGCGAACAGCAACGCGAACGCGATGACGGATTGCACCAGGCCGATGGCCGCGGTCAGGCTGTACTGGGCCTGCTCCAGCCCGAGGCGGTAGATGTACACGGCGAGCACGTCGGAGACTTCATAGTTCAGCGGGTTGGCGAAGACGAAGATCCGCTCGAACTCGACCAGAAACAGGCGTGAGATGCGGAATATCAGCAACAGCATGATCACCGGCAGCAGCCCGGGCAGCGTGATCGAGAAGACCATGCGGAGCCGGCTGGAGCCGTCGACGTAGGCCGCCTCGTAGAGATCGGAGTCGATGCTGGCCAGCGCCGCGAAGTAGAGGATGGCCCCCCATCCCACGTTCTTCCAGATCTCCAGGGTGACGACCAGCGGTCGAAACAGGTCCACGCGCCCCAGGAAGTGGACGGGATCGGCGCCGAACAGGACGACGAGCTTGTTCAGCATGCCGTGCAGCGGCGAGAGGAGCTGGTACATGATCCCGTAGACCACGACCCACGACACGAAGTGGGGCAGGTACGACACGGTCTGGCTGACCCGCTTGAACGGAGTGCTGGCGATCTCGTTGGCCAGCAGTGCGAACACGATGGGTGCCGGAAACCCGATCAGGATGTCGAGCAGGCTGATGTAGATCGTGTTCCTGACGACGTTCCAGAAGCGGGCATCGGACAGGAAGAACCGGAAGTGGTCGAGCCCGGCCCAGTCGCTCCCCAGGATGCCCCGATACGGCGTGAAGTCCTTGAAGGAGATGATGATGCCGTAGATCGGCAGGTAGTTGAACAGGAACAGCAGCACCGCCGCCGGCAGGAACAGCGCGAACAGCGAGAGCGCTCGTTTCGTGATCTTCCGCCGCGACGCCGGGCGGGCCGTCGCGGCCGCTGCGTCTGCCATCTCGCTCGTCCCTCTCCCCTGCCCGTCAAAAGCGAGGGGCGCATACCTGAGCATGCGCCCCTCGGGTTCGGTGCTACGCTGTTGCGCTGCGCAGATGCCCTACCAGTCGACCATCTTGACGTTCCTGGCGCGCAGCTCGTCCTTGTTCTCCTGGACGTAGCGGGTGTGGTAGTCGTAGATGAAGCCGAATTCCTGCTGGAACTTCGCCACCTCTTCGTCGAATTCCTCCAGGGTGATCTGACCGGAGATCGCCTTGGCGATGGCCCCGCTGATGAAGTGGTTGACTTCGCCGGCCTTCTTGCTGACGTCCGGGTCCGTGGGTACGAAGGACAGGTAGTTCAGGCCTACTACGTCGCGGTCCTTGGCGATGAGCCACGCCGCGCTGTCGTAGGCGCGCTGCCACTCCATCGGGTGTCGGCTGGCCTGGACGGCGTACTTGACCTGCGTGGGCCAGAATCCGCTGATGATGCCGAGGTGCAGCGTCCAGTAATGGGAGTCGGCGTCATCGATATCGCGGAGGTAGAGGCGGTCGGTAGCCGTGCGCGTGCCGTCCTGCACCGTGTACTCCTTGCCTTCCCGTCCCCACGCGATGATGTCCCACAGCTCATCCGACGCAAAGGCTTCGAGGACTCGCCACGCCCGGTCCGGGTCCTTTGCGGCGGACGTGATGCCGGTGCGATGGCTCGATATCGGAAAGATGTCCACGCCGTAGCTGATGCTCGTGTCCAGCATGTACTTGGGATCCGTCAGGGCTTCCGGGAATTCGTCGAGCGGCGGCGCGTACACCCATACCTGGCCGGCGTTCAGCAGGTTGTCGTACCCGGGGATCACCTGGTCGGTGGCGTTGGAAAACATGGAGACGTATCGCTCACGTCTCTTCTGCACCCAGGCGGCCGTATCGCTGGTGGCGAACTCCGGGTCCAGGATGCCTTCGTCGAACACCTGTCGCCACACCTTGAGGGCTTCCTTCATGGCCGGGAGCGTGAAGTTGTGGTGCACCGTGCCGTCCTGGATGCGCGTGCCGTAGGGCGGTACGCCGTGCCAGAGGAAGAGGGTGTCGCCGTTGCAGAACAGCCGTCCGCCCCAGGCGAGACGGGAGGAGAGCGGCGTGGAATCCTCCTTGGTGTCCCTGACCCACCGGAGGAAGTCGAGGTATCCGTCGATCGTGCCGGGGAATTCGCCGCCGTTGTACTCTTCGAGCAGGTCGTAGCGTACGAGGTTGCCCCAGCCTGGCTCGCGGGCGCTCATCACCATCGGAATGGCGAAGTGGAGTCCGTTCGGCGTCGCGGCCAGGTCGAAGGCGAGCTGCGATACCCGCGCCTGCATGATCGGGGAATTGTCGTAGTACGGCTTGTGATCGATGAACGCGCCGGCGTCGGCGGCATTCTCCAGATCGGCCTTCTGCCAGCCGTGAATGATGTCGGGCAGGTTGCCGGACGCCAGCAGCAGATTGATCTTCGTGGCGAAGTCCTGGTAATTCGGCACCTCCATGGTGATGTCCACGTTCGCCAGTTGCTCGACGATGTCGAGCGCCCAGTTGCTGCTCGGGTCGACGTCGGCCGGGTGCGGGATGCCGGAGTTCCCCATGAACATGCTGATCGCCACCGTTTCGTCCGCTGCGGCCTCGGACTCCGCGGCGCTCCAGACGGGCGGCGTCAGACACAGCGCCAGAAGCGCGGCGATGGCCGCTACGATAGATGCCCGGTTCTTCATGAACTGCCTCCAGAAAGTCGGTCCCCGAAGGAAACCGTGGTCGAGAACTCGTGTGCCCAACCTACCGCACGTTCCCTCGGAAACGCAAGGGACCCGCCTGAGTGGAGCGGGCTATGCCTCGTCGAAGTCGGCGCGGAGAACGTACATCATGACGGTGCCGTGCAGCGCGCCGTCGTGGTACCAGGAGTCGGGCCAGTACCCGCACTGCTTGAATCCGCACTTCTCGTAGCAGCGGATCGCGCGCTTGTTGAACGAGTGCGCCGTGAGCTTGACGTTGTTCAGGTTGAGCGTGTGGAACGCGAAGCGCAGCAGCAACCGCACGGCATCGGTGCCGAAGCCGCGGTTCCAGAAGCGCTTATCGCCGATCAGGATGCCGAGGTCGCCCGTGCGGTCGACGGCGCTCACGTCGCCGATGCCGCAGTTGCCGATCAGCTCGTCGCCGTCCAGCGCGACGATGGCGAAGTGATAGGGCTTCCCGGCCAAGCTGGCGAGCGCATCCCGCTCGCTGGCGACGTTGACGATACGGCGCGTGAAGGTGATGCCGGCGGCGACTTCCGGGTCGTTGAGCCACGCGGTGCAGGCCGGCGCGTCGTCCGGGTCGATGGGCGACAGGTAGCACCGCTCGCCGACCAGCTTCCTGAAGTACGCCATGGCGGAGTATGCCGGAGCGTGGCCGGCGCCGCTACCCGGACGCGAAGTCGGCGCGGAGCAGGTACATGAAGACGCTGCCGTGCAGCGCGCCGTCGTGGTACCAGGAGTCCGGCCAGAACGCGTACTGCCTGAAGCCGCACTTCTCGTAGCAGCGGATCGCCCGCTCGTTGAACGCGTGCGCGCGCAGGCGGATGTTGTTCAGGCCGAGCGTCAGGAAACCGAAGCGCAGCAGCAGGCGCACGGCTTCGGTGCCGAAGCCGCGGTCCCAGAAGCGCTTGTCGCCGATCATGATCACCAGCTCGCCGGTGCGGTCGACGGCGCTGATGTCATCAATGCCGCAGTTGCCGATCGGCTCGTCGCCGTCCAGCGCGACGATCGCGAAGTACGCCTGACGGGCGGCGTGCCGGGCAATCTTGTCCCGCATGCGCTCGACGCCCACCACTTGGCGGGCCAGGGTGACTCCGGCGGCCACCTCGGGGTCGTTGGCCCACGCGGCGAACCGGGCCGCGTCGTCCGGATTGAGGGGTGAGAGGTAGCACCGCTCGCCGACCAGCTTCCTGAAGTACGACATGGGGGAGTGTGCCGCAGGCGCCGGCTCGGTGCCACCGCCGGCCGCGGTCGGCTCGGGGTATGATGCCGGCAGGGTGAGCGATCCGCCGTTTCCGCGGTCATGACCGGCCAGCCACGGGTGGTGAAGGCATTCGCGCCGGCCACCGTCGCAAATGTGGCGTCGGGATTCGACGTGCTGGGCTTTGCCGTGTCGCATCCGGGTGACACCGTGGAGGCGCGCCGCACCGATGCCGGCGGGGTAACCCTGCGGGAGGTCAGCGGAGACGGCGGGCGCCTGCTGCGTGACGACAGCAACACCGCGGTGATCGCCGTGCGCGCCTTGATGGAACGGCTCGGCGAGCCGTTCGGGGTAGAGCTGGCCCTGCACAAGGGCATGCCCATGGCGTCCGGGCTGGGGGGCTCGGCGGCCAGTGCGGCGGCGGCGCTGGTCGCCGTGAACCGGCTGGCCGGAGATGCTGTGCGCCCCGAAGAGTTGCTGCCGTGCGCGCTGGCGGCGGAGCGGGCGGCGGCCGGCGCCGGACATGCCGACAACGCGGCGCCTGCCCTGTTGGGTGGGGTGGTCCTGATCCGCGGCAGCGACCCGCCGGACCTGATACGCCTGCCGGTGCCGGCCGGCCTCGCCGTGGCCCTGCTCAGCCCCGACGTCGAGGTCCGCACCGAGGCGGCGCGGCGCATGCTGCCCACGCAGATCCCTCTCACCCACGCCGTGGCGCAGTGGGGCAACCTGGCCGCCCTGGTGGCGTCGCTGCACTCCGGCGACCTGGCGCTGATGGGCCGTTCGCTCCACGACGTGGTGGCCGAGCCGGTGCGGGCGGCGCTCATCCCGGGGTTCGATCGCGTCAAGCAGGCGGCGTTGGCGGGAGGCGCCATCGGCTGCTCCATCTCCGGTTCCGGTCCGGCGGTGTTCGCTCTCGCGGCGACCACCGCGCAGGCCGCCGCTGTGGGAGAGGCCATGAAGAGCGCTTTCGCGGCCGTCGGGCTCGATGCCGTCAGCTACGTGTCCGAGATCGGCACGTCCGGGCCGCTCGTGCTGGCGGAGCGCTGAGCCGGGCGCGGGTTGGGGGAGGAGGAAGGTGCAGGTCTGCTCCACCCGTGATCGCGGCGTGCGCCTGTCGTTCAGCGACTCGCTGTTGGCCGGACTGCCTCCGGGCGGCGGGCTCTATCAGCCCGATCCGCCCCCGGACCTGAGGGGCGAGATCGCCGCCCTGCCGGAAGGGGCTTCGTTCCGGGAGGTGTCGACGGCCGCGACCTCCCGGTTGCTGGAGGAGGAACTGGCGGCGTCGCCCGGCGGGCGGGTGGCGGCGGCAGACTCGCTGGTCGAGGAGGCATTTCCGTTCGCGCCCGCGCTGAGCCGTCTGCACGACGGCATCGTCCTGCTGGAGCTCTTCCACGGCCCCACCTGCGCGTTCAAGGACTTCGGTGCCTCGTTCCTGGCGACGCTGCTGGAGCGCCAGCTCCGTGCGAACCCCGGCGGACAAGCGTGTCGTGGTGCTGGTCGCGACCTCCGGTGACACCGGCGGCGCCGTGGCGCGCGCCTTCTGGCGGCGTAGCGGTATCGAGGTGGTGCTGCTCTATCCGTCAGGCCGCATCAGCCGCCTGCAGGAGCAGCAGCTCACGGCGCTGGGCGATAACGTCCACGCCCTTGAGGTGGCAGGCTCCTTCGACGACTGCCAGCGCTTGGTGAAGGCCGCCCTTGTCGATCCGGAGCTGGCGGCCGCGGCGCGCCTGTGCCCGGCCAACTCCATCAGCCTGGGCCGCCTGCTGCCGCAAGCCTGCTACTACATCTTCGCCGGCCTGCGCCTGCGCTCCCGCGGCCGGCCCCGGTTCTGCGTGCCCAGCGGCAACTTCGGCAACCTGACCGCCGGCGTGTACGCGTCCTGGTGGGGTCTGCCGGTGGACGGCTTCCTGGCGGCCACCAACCGCAACGACGTGGTGCCGCGCTACCTCGACACCGGCGAGCTGAATCCGCACCCCAGTTTCGCCACCCTGTCGAACGCGATGGACGTCGGAGATCCCTCCAACTTCGAGCGCATCCTGGCGCGCTGGGACCACGACCACGCGGCCGTGCGCGCCCACCTGCGGGGCTGCGCGGTCAGCGACGCGGACACGCTGGCCACCATGCGCGACGTACATCGGCGCGACGGGCGCCTGGTCGACCCGCACACTGCCGTGGGCATCGCCGCCGCCCGCCGGCTGCGCGGGTCTGCGGCCATCGGCGACGGCCGGCCGCCGCTGGTAGTGCTGGCCACCGCCGACGCCGGCAAGTTCCCGGAGACCGTGCGCCGGGCCACCGGCGTAGAGCCGCCGATCCCTCCATCACTTCAAGAGCTTCTGGCGCGTCCCAAACAGGCCACTTCGTTGGAGCCACGCTTGGCGGCGCTGCGCGCATTCATCCTCGAGCGGGCCGCCGGCGGCGGCTGACCCGCTACGCGGGCGAAAGGAACCGCCTTGAGGCTGTCGCGATGTCCGGGTACTCGCCGGCGGCCACGGCGCCCATTCGGACCGCCCGCGAGCCCGGTCGGCGGGCGACGTCAACTCCGCGTCGTTGGCGCGGGAGCTGATCGCGGTCACGGCGCGGGCCGCGGTATCGATCACCACGGCCGTGATGCTGGTGGAGCCCAGGTCCAGGCCGAGGTAGCGGCTCACGAGATCCTGCTCCTGAACCGCGTCAGAACAACCAGTCGAACTGCGCCTGCGGCGGCGCGGCGCGGTCCAGGTCGGCCAGGAGCTCCGCCGGCCCGGCCACGTCGTCGGTGAGCGCCAGAGAGCTGGCCGGCCGCACGCCGGCCCAGAGGCGTGAGAAGGCGCCCGCCGAGGCGCGCAGCTCCGGGAGGCCGGCGCGGTGGCCCGGCGCGGCCTCGGATACGTGATCCAGGGTGACCTGATACTCGCCGGCGATCCCCCGCCAGCCCTCCGGCGCCGTCGCCCCGTCCAGGTAGCGCTCGACCGGATCGGTGAGCGTCAGGTTGAAGCGGACGGGCCGGTCGGTCCGGGCGGCGGCGATGCAGCGCTGCAGGTCCAGGATGCGGATCTGCTGCCACGCCACGTACTGGAAGCGCTGTTCGTGCCTGGCGTTGCGCATGGTCGCCAGCCCGCGCAGCGGCCAGTGGAGCAGGTCCTGCACCTGCAGGTGCACGGGCTCCGGCATCCGTACCTGGTGGACCTGATCCGAGAGCGAGGCGATCAACGCCAGCAACTCCAGCAACTGTTTGCCGTCCTCGTACGCCATCCACCAGATCGAGTACGGACCGTTCTCGTTCTCGGCTTCCGCGTAGAGGTGGTGGGTCAGCCGGTCGCCGGCGAAGTAGCCGAGCCCGAAGCCGTTCTTCGCCCAGCGCACGTCCATTTCCGTGGCCGCCGCGTCGTCGAAGACCACCGAACCGTGCACGCGCATCCGCGCACAGCGGTTGGCGTGCATCGGCGCGGCGTGATCGACGGCGAGCCGCCGCGGAGGCCGTGCCTGAAGCGGCACGCGGAGCTTGGCCGGGTCGAACCTCAGGTCGAGGTTGTTGGGCAGGCTGCCGAAGCCGAGCCGGTCGTAGAACCCCTGCTCGAACATCCCCAGCCCGGCGACCGCGGCGCCGCTGCCGGCGGCATCCGCCAGCGCCGCGGCCGTGACCCGGCCGGCCAGCCCCTGGCGGCGTGCCACGCGGCTGGTGGTCACCGCCATCACCCCGCACAGGTCGAGGTCCGCGTCCCGGTAACGCATCGAGCCGCGGCTGGTGAACACCGAGCATTCGGCTTCGCCTTCGACGCGGGCGACCCAGCCGGCCATGCGCCGCATGCCGACGTCGAGCGCACGCTCGTGCGTGTCCTCGTCGACCCAGCCGGCCTCCCGCCACATGCGGATGACCGCCTTGGCGTCACGCTCCCGGTCCAGCCGCTCCGGCGTCACGGACGCCTCAGCACGACGCGCCCATCGCCGCCGGTGCCGCCCAGCACGCGGATCACCCCGATCTCGGCGCCCGGCTCCGCGCCGGGGGCGCGCACGAACCACTCGACGATGCGGCTGCCGGTGAGCGCGCGCAGGTGGCCGAGGTCGAGGTGGCCCCGCGCGGACAGCAGCTCCACCCCGTCGGCCGGCATCAGGCTGGTCCGCACCGGCTGCAGGCGCGGCAGCCCGCGTCCCTGGTTGGTGATGTTGGTCGGCAGCCGCCCGCGGTTGGCGATGCGCGCGCGGATGCGGTACACGTCGCCGCCCACCGGGGCGACCTCGACGTCCTCCGCCCGTACCCGCGGGTGGCGTTCCGCGAACGAGCGCGTGAAGCGGTAGGCGCCGTCCACCATCGGCGTAAGCGCCGGCACCAGGGGATTGTCGATGGCCGTGAACAGCAGGCCGCCCAGCTCGACCGGGCCGAGCTGCGGGTGGTCGAACCGCCGCCACGGCTCGAACAGCGGGTGCCGGCGTCCGTCACCGTCCCACCAGCGCAGGAGCTGGCGGTACGTGGCGTCGATCTCGTCCCGGTCGCGGGAGCGCTCGCGCCACTCGTGGGCGGACACGCCGGCGGCGTTGACGATCGTGCCCAGCTCCACGTCGAAGCCGGGGATGCCGAGCTGGTGATAGGCGAAGCCGAGCGCGTGGCCGCGCCTGCCGCCGCTGCCGCCGCCGGGCCCGGTCGGATCGCTGAGGGCGACGGCCGGGCTGTCGATCGCCGCCGCGCCCTCCTGCGCCAGCTCCTCCAGGAGCGCGTCGTCGCCGGGATCCAGGTCGGCGCGCGGGCCCCAGGCGGGCGGCCGGATGACCGACGCCGAGCCGCAGTGGTAGCCCAGGATCCCGCACAGCTTCGGCTGCTTGAAGATGAACTCGGCCAGCGACCGCATCTCCGGCTCGCTGAACGGGTAGTCGCCGGCGCCCTGCTGCTCGCCTTCGTGCCGCCAGTCGTGCGACCAGTTGCGGTTGAAGTCGAAGCTCCGCCCGGCGTGCAGCTCCGGCGCGCCGGGGTAGAAGGAGTGCAGGCCGCCGATGCGAACGTCGTCGGTGCCGTCCCAGTCGTTGATCATCCCTTCCGGGAAGACGCGGTACCAGGGGCCGGGCGAGGTGGGCCGCCGGTCGACCAGCAGCCGCGGCTCTTCCGGGTCGCACACGTAGGTGCCGTCGGGGTGCTCCTGGCGGATCGTCAGGATCAGCCCGTCGCCGTCGATGTCGGCGGAATAGATGGTGTTCGGGGGCGCGGTTGACCGAGTCGGTGCGGCTGCGGACGCGGGCCGTCGTGGCCACGCAGAACTCGGAGGCGTCCGGACACAGCCGCGGGACCAGGTAGAGGACCACGCGCGACAGCAGCCCGCCGCGCTCGTGGTCTTCGAGCAGGCGGTGCGCCGTGTACAGGGGGCCGTGCGTCGAGGCCGGCTCGTGCGCGTGGATGCCGCCGTGGATGAGGAAGGCCGGACGCTCGGACGGATCGCCGGAGTCGAACTCCGTGACCGTCAGCAGGTGCAGGTCGCGTCCCTGGGCCGTGCGGCCGATCGAGCCGGCCCGGCAGAGCGCGGGGTGGGCGTCGGCCAGCTCGCGCACCACGGCGCCGATCTCATCGTACGTAAAGAAGTGGTCGAACTGGATCATCGACGCGGGTTCTGCTCCAGCCAGTCGCGCAGCGGCACGTCCTGCGGCTTGGGCGAGGTGTAGCCGTGCCCGCCCGAGGGGCCGGCGCCCAGCAACTGCCGCCGGATCGGATCGCAGCGCTCCATGACGTGCGCGACGGTCATGTCGTCGCGCGGCCGCAGCCAGCGGTAGCTGTAGCCGTAGAACAGCGCCTTGCGCGGCACGTCGGCGTGGTTGGGGCTGCCGGTGTGCCAGACGCGGCGGTCGAACAGCACGATGCCGCCGCGCGGCACCAGCACCTCGGTCGCCCCCGGCGGGTCGACGTCGCGCCGCTCTCGGTCGATCGCGGACTCGTCCAGGTGGCTGCCCGGCGCGGCGGCGAAGTTGCCGCGGCCGGGCTCGCTGCAGTCGGTGAGGAAGAAGGCCACCTTCAGCGACACGCGCGGTTGCGGCGTGGTCTCCAGCTCGTGGTTGAGCCGATCGCTGTCCTGGTGCCAGTGCCGCGTGCCGGGGTCCGCGCCCTGGCCGGCGCCCGGCGTGACGATCATGTGCGAGTGATAGATCTGGATGTTCCAGCCCAGGATGTCGAACACCTTGGGGAAGGTCGCCGGCCAGTCGATCATCTCCAGGAACCGGTCGTCGCGTCCCAGGAAATCGAACACGTTGAGCCGGTCAAGCTCGCTGGCGCCGAGCGAGCCACGCTCGGCGGCGATCCTGGCGTCGAACGCCTCCTCCAGCCCGTCGGTCACCGCTTCCGGCAACCCCTCCGGCAGGACCAGATAGCCGTCGCGGGCGAACGCCTCCTCTTCCTCGAGAGTCAGCCGGTGCCGGTTCCACTCGCGCTCGGCCGTGGACGCCATCGTGGAGGCGGAAGCAGGCGAGGTGCTCACGGGCGGCAGCCTACCACGGTGGCCTCGTGATCCGTTTCGCCGGGCGATCAGCCGGTGCGGGCGGCGTACGTGAGCCGAACGCGGGCGTGGACGGGCATTCGGACCAGAGCGAGCAAGGTTGTCGTGTGTGCCGTCATCCGGGCGCCGCTCTCCTCCATCGATTCACGTCACGGGCCACGTCGGCTCCGGGCGATCGCCGGCCGTGGCCGCGTCAGCGATCGGTCTTGGGGAAATAGAACGAGATGACGAGCGTCACCAGCGGCAGCAAGCCGATCTTGATCAACTCGAATATGTGTGCGAGCGCCTGATTGTCAGGAAATATCACGTACGCGGTGAATACCAATACGCACGTGACGCCGAGAAACAGCAGCACCTGTTTCGCAAAACGGAGACGGTCTCCTGCCGTGATGACGCGCAGGTCTTTCGGGACGATTTCGGCGATATCGACGTCCGCGCTGTCTGCCGGCATCGTCACAATCCCAGAATGCGCCCGACCGCATGCAACTCGCGGGTATCCTTGTCTTCCTCCACGATCCCCAGCGACCTGCCCTTGCTCTTCTCCTGCTCGGCCAGCGCGAGCACAGCCAGCGCGCGGCGTACCGCTTCCGGTTTGCTGACGCGATTGCGTGCCGCGAAGCTGGTCAGCACGACGTCGAATTCGTCCGGCATTTCCACGGTCATACGGTGCATGAGGATGACGCCTCCCAGCGCCGGGCCTCCGGGGGCCGCCTGTCGCGCAACGTACCGGCACGGTGCCGTAACGTCAACTTCACACCCGCGCGTCTCCTGGTATGATGGCCCATGCCGACTGCTACCTGTTCGCTTCTGACGATCGACACGCCGATGGCGCCGCCCGCGTGGGCGGTCATGCAGCGCGAGTTGCTGCGCGCCCAGACGGCGGCCATCGAGGCGTTCCACGCCACGTACTTCGACGAGCGCGGCTACCTGCGCTGCGTGCCCCGCTGGGGCGGGGACGACGGCGCCGACGACGCCGCCGAGAACTTCACGAGCTGGGACGCTGCTGTACGCGCTCGGCGCCGACCAGTCCGTGCTGGGACCGTTACCTCAACGCCTGGGAGGGGCCACCTGCGGCAGTACACGGAGGCCAAGACGGTCGAGGTGGAGTTCGCCCGCGACGGCATGTACTTCAAGGAGTTCCCGGTCATGTTCGACTGGGGCCACAACGGCGAGGGTTTCAACGCCTTCTACCTGCAGGGCCTCTGCACCCCGGACGACCTGACGTTCCGGAACCGGACGCGCCGCTACGCCGGCTTCTACATGGACGAGGATCCGATCGCCAGGAACTACGACCCCCGCCACCGCGTGATCCGCAGCATGTTCAACGGCAGCCGCGGTCCGCTGATGCGCAAGGCGACGGCGCTGGACTGGACCGGCGACCGGATCGAGATCGAGGGCCGCTTCAAGCCCGGCCACCGGGAGACGAGCTACGAGCAGATGCTCGCCCACTTCGCCGAGTACACCGACGTGGTCGGCGACCATCCGCTCAACCTGCAGACCACCACCCTGGCGATCAACGCCTACATGATCGCGGGTGAAGCGAAGTACCGGGACTGGATCATCGAGTACGTGGGCGCCTGGAAGGAGCGCACCGAGGCCAACGGCGGCATCATCCCCACCAACGTGGGGCTGGACGGCACCCTGGGCGGCGCCTGTGACGGCCGCTGGTGGGGCGGCACCTACGGCTGGGGCTTCTCGATCGACGACTATCTCGACCCCGGCTCAGGCGGCCGCTTCCATCGCCACCTGTTCATCGAGCGGGCGCCGCGCGGGTTCGGCAACGCGCTGATGGTGACCGGCGACCAGGGCTACGTGGACACGTGGCGCGGCGTGATCGACGGCGTGAACGCCAATGCCAAGGTCATCGACGGCCGGACCATGTATCCCCAGAACTACGGCGAGGAGGAGGGCGAGCCGGGCTGGTACAACTACGCACCGGAGCCGTACACGAACGGCGCGATGCCGGTCTGGTTCTGGTCGATGCGGGACGCCGACAAGAAGCTGATCGCCGGCGACGAGTGGGTGCGCTACCTGGGCGGGGACAACCCCGGCTTCCCGGTGGAGTCGCTGCAGCGCGAGTTCTCGGAGCTGCGGACGCGCGTCGAGCGCATGCACCGGGATGCCAGCTCGCCGGACACGCGCATGTCCGACGACCCGATGGGCGCCAACCCGGCGGTCGTGACCGCGCTGACGCAGCAGATGCTGGGAGGCCTGGAGACCTCGCACTACGGGTTTCCCGTCTACAGCCGGCTGCGCTACTTCGATCCCGAGCGCCGGCGGGCGGGCATTCCCCCGAACGTGGCGGCGCTGGTGGACTCGATGTCGGACACCGAGGTGGCCGTGACGCTGGTCAACCTGGACCAGACGGAGGCGCGCACCGTGGTCGTGCAGGCCGGAGCCTACGGAGAGCACCGCTTCGGCCAGGCGTCCGCCGGCTCGGCGCAGGCGACCGTCGACCGCCCGCACGTACGCGTGCGCCTGGAGCCCGGCTGCGGCGAACGGATCGTGTTCCAGCAGGCCCGCTACACCGAACAGCCCACCTTCACCTTCCCCTGGGACCGCGCCGAGTAGATTCGGTTCCTCAGAATCCGAGACCATCAGAGTGACGGGCGACAGAACGTCCGGTTGCCGGCGCGCGCCGAAGTGGGCTACGCTGCGAGGCCAACGGGCTGCCTCCCGTGGGAGGAGCCAAGTTCAAATACCACACGCATAAGGAGATTCGCGATGAGAAGAACCGTGGTACTCGCAGTCACGGTGGCCGTGCTATGCGCCGCCGTGCCCGTCTTCGCCGACGACTGGATGATGGACACGTCGCCGGTGACGCTGAAGGTCTACTCGGACCGCGGCTGGTTCCAGCCGTGGGAGGGCCGGGGAGCCGAGCTCGTCACCGAGAAGACCGGGGTCAACCTGGAAATCCGCAAGCCGCCCGAGGACGACTCCACGGGTCAGGACATCAACCTCATGATCGCCAGCAATGACTGGCCGGACCTGATGGTCGTCGACTGGAACAACCCGGGCGTGCCGCAGTTGATGGACGCCGGGCTGGTCCATGACGTCAACGAGCTGATCGATGCGCATGCGCCGAGCTTCCGCACCTACCTGGACGATGCCATCGGCCCGGAGCTGTTGGGCGGCACCTACGCGCACACCGACGGCAAGACCTATCGGCTGGCCTTCGGCGGCAACCTGGGGGCGAAGGACTCCGCCATAGCGGCCGAGGTCGGGTTCGCGATTCCGTGCTGGCTGCCGCGCTTCGGCGTGCGCCAGGACTACTTCGATGAGATCGGCGCGCCGGACATCCGCAACGCCGACCAGTTCTATGAAGCCGTCAAGGCCATGGCGGCGAACCATCCGGACAAGATCCCCGTCCTGGGCGACAAGAACACCAAGCACGCGTGGTTCACCTACCACTTCGGCACCAACCACACGTGGGGCAACTACTACGCCGACCCCGACGCCAAGGAGATCAAGTACTACACCAGCCACCCGGCGTTCCCGGAGGCGATCAAGTTCATGAACAAGCTGGCGCGTGAGGGCCTGTACCCGGAGGAGGCGCTCATCTGGACGTCCGAGGTCCATGAGGAATGGGTGGCCGGCAACGTCATCGTGATCATGACCAACGACTGTCCCCCGGGTCAGTCCGTTCCCATCGGCGAGACCGGCACCACGCGGTACGTACTGCCCCCGTGGGACACCTATGCCTACAGCCTGTGGCGCACGCCGTGGATGGCCGACCTGTTCCCGACCGCGTCGGACAAGTCGGATCGCGCGATCCGCTTCGTCCAGTACTACGCCAGCCCCGAGGGGTTCGCCGACACCTCCGCCGGTGTCGAGGGCGACGAGTGGACCGGTGACCCCGTGAACGGCCCCCACTTCTCGTACAATGCCGACAACTACGTCACTCCGCTCTTCCCGGACGGGCTGCCGACCTGGTTCCCGGAGTTCCTGGACATGGTCAATGCCGATTGGACCAACCTGATCACGGCCGGGATCCATCTGCCGCCGATCATCACCCTGGACGGCATCAAGCTGGGTGCACCCCGCTGGCAGAATGGGCCGAGCGCGAACGACGTCGCCTTCGTCGAGATGATGTCACCCTACTTCACGGCCGGTCCCGAGCTGTACGTCCCGATCCGCGGTGACAGCGACATCGGCATCATCCGCGAACGGGTGGACAAGCTGTTCGAGGACTACTTCGCCCGCATGGTCTTCGCCGACAGCGAGGAAGAGGCGGTCAGCCTGATCGCCGAGTTCCAGGACAAGGCCGGGCAGGCGGGACTCGCCCAGTTCGAGGCCGAGGCAACGAGCATCTACCGCAGCAACCTCGGTATGTAATCCGTCGCGCCCCCCGGGGGGCGTGACGACTCGTCACGACGAGCGACGCTTCAGCGTCGCCAGGGCACGCCGGTACAAGCAGCCGGCGTGCCCTTCTTTTTTGAGTAGGCGTCGGTCAACGCCCAGGTGAGATGAGAGAGGAATGCGAGCAGAGGAATTGACCATCCCCGTGACCGCCCCCGCCCCGCTTCGGCCGAGGCGGGCTTCGGTCCGGGACTTCGGCGCCGATCCGGCCGCCGACGACAACTACGGCGCCTTTCAGAGGGCGCTCGACTACAGCCGTGACCGGGGCGTCTCCACGCTGAGCATCCCGCGGGGAGTCTACCGCTTTGCGACGGCGCGTCCCCTGTGCCTCCGCGGTCTGGAGGACTTCACGCTCGACGGCAACGGCGCCGAGCTGATCTTCGGCAGGGCCGAGGACTTCATCCACCTCTCCGACTGCCGGCGCGTGGTGGTGCGCGACCTGGTCGTCGACTGGGACTGGGGCACGGCGCCGCTTGCCAGCGTGGCGCAGGTGCGTGCCGCCGCCCCGGACCGCGACTGGGTCGAGCTGGAGTTCACCGAGCACGACCACGTCGACGCCGGCATGACCTTCGCCACCATGAACGCGCTGGACCCACAGCGGCTCACGCCCGGATGCGAAGGCGGCCGCGAGTACGGGCGCGGGTTCTCCAGTGTGCGAAAGGCGGGCGCCAACGTGCTGCGCTGCCACCTCGATCCGGCCGGGCTGTCCGAGCTGTTGTTCAACCCGGGATCGGTGTACCTGGTCAGGCACTTCCTGCACGACTCGCCGGCGTTCACGATCAGCGACTGCCGGCACCTGTCGCTGCAGCGGATCACCGTCCACTCGTCACCCGGAGCCGGCTTCATCGTCCGCGGCGACACCGGCAACTGGGAGGCGGTGGCCTGCAGGATCGCCCTGCGGCCGGGCGCGACCCGCCGGATCACTACCACGTCGGACGGCCTTCACCTGGCCCAGAGCCGCGGATTCTTCCGGCTCGAAGGCTGCGACTTCAGCTTCCACGGAGACGACTGCCTGAACATCCACGACAACATCTCCATGGGCGTGCGCGACGTGCGGCGCCACACGCTGATCGCGCGCAACGTCCGCGAGGACGAGCGGCCTCTGCACGCGGGCGACCCGGTCGAGTTCCGCCGTCCCGGCCTGTCGCCTGCCGGGTTCGAGAGCCGGGTCACGGACGCCCGTTACCTGCCGGACGGCGAGTGCGAGCTGGCCTTCGCCGACGTGCTGCCGGCGGACCTGGACCCGCGGACCATCCTGTTCAACCGCCGCTACGACAGCTCCCACTACCTGGTCCGCGGCAACCACTTCCACGAGAACCGTGCGCGCGGCGTCCTCCTGCAGGCGTGCCACGGCCTGGTGGAGGGCAACCGTTTCTACCGGAACCAGGGCGCCGCGGTGCAGATCGAGACCGGCGCCAGCCACGGCATGTGGTCGGAAGGGATGGGGGTCGAGGACCTGATCGTCCGCGACAACACCTTCGACACGTGCGACGTGAACGACTGGGGCAAGGCCGTGGTGTACGTCAGCGCGTTCCTGCCCGCGGGAGTACCGATCACCCAGCACAGTTCCCCGAACCCCACCAGCACCCTCGGCGACTCGGGCTCCCTCTATCGCACCGCTTACCCGATCTTCCGGGACCTCGTCTTCGAGAACAACCGTTTCGTCGATTATCCGCGCAGGGCCATGATCGTCAGCTCCGCGCGGGACGTGACAGTGCGGGGCAACACGTTCAGCAATCCCACCCCGCGTGTGCACCATAATCCCGAACGGGGATCCGTCTGGGTGGAGCTCTCAAGCCGGGTGACCTTCGCCGGCAACGAATGGCAGCCGTCGCCGTATCAGGCGGAGCGCACGGTGGAGTGGGACCCCGCAACCGCGAGCGACGTCAAGACGATCGATTGATCTCTACCGTGCCGCCGGCGGGGAAGCGCAGGGGGTAGCTGCCGCCTGCCCTGGTCTCCAGTTCCCGCACGGCGCTGCCGTAGCGAACGCGGCACCGGCCGCCGCGGTCCGCGCGAATCACCGCTTCGGTGAGCACGCCGCCGCGCCAGCGGGCATCCACCGCGTAGGCGCCGCGCGCGCGAAAGCCGCGGAAGGAGCCGTCGGCCCACGCGGCCGGCAGCGCCGGCAGCAGGTGGATGACGTCGGCGTGGCTCTGCAGGAGCATCTCCGTGATCGCGGCGGCGACCCCCATCATGTCGCCGACCTGTACCTGCCCGTGGGCGTCCACGAACAGGTTCGGATAGAGCTTGCGGGCGAACGACCGCTCGATGAGCTCCAGCGCGCGATCGCCGAGGCGGAGCCGGGCCAGGATCGCGGCGATCCAGCCCAGGCTCCATCCCTGCGCGTCGTAGTCGTGGCGCAGCCGGTGCTCGACCGAGCGCTGCGCCGCTCGCGCCAGCTCGGGATCGCGGTCGGGCTGCACCCGGTAGCCGGGCATCAGCCCGTACAGGTGGGAGACGTGGCGGTGGCCGGGCTCCGCCTCCGCCGGTTCGTGGCGCCACTCGCGGAGCCGGCCGTCGCTGCCGATCGCCGGCAGCGCCAGCCGGTCGCGCGCCGCACGGGCCTGGTGCAGCAGGCCGTCGTCGATCTCCAGGACTTCGCCTGCCTCGATGAAGCCGTCGAAGGTGTGCCAGATGATCTCCTGGTCGCACGCGCACCCCATCGACAGGCTGCAGGCGCGGCCGCTCGCGTCCAGGAATCGATTCTCCGGCGACGCGCCGGGCCCGGACACCAGCGTGCCGTCGTCCGGGTCCACCGCCAGCCAGTCGAGCAGGAACAGCGTGCACTCCCGGAGCACGGGATAGGCGCGTTCCGACAGGAACGCCCGGTCCTGCGTATAGCGGTAGTGGTCGATCATGTGCTGGGCACACCAGGCGGCGCCCATCAGCCACATTCCCCAGAGCGGTTCCCCGTACACCGCCCCGTACCCCCACGCGTCGGTGTCGACGCCGGCGAAGAACCCCCGGCATCCCAGCTCACGTGCCGCTTTTCCTCCGGCTGCTCGCAGGCGTTCGGTGAGGTGGAACAGCGGCTCGTGACACTCCGGAAGCGCCAGCGGCTCGGCGAGCCAGTAGGCCTCCTGGAGATTGACGTTGAGATGGTAGTCCGAGTGCCACGGAGCGCGCAGCAACGGGTTCCACACCCCCTGCAGGTTGGCAGGCAGCGTGCCGGGCCGGGACGCGGCGATGAACAGGTAGCGGCAGTAGTGGAAGTAGAGCAGGAGCAGCCCGGGGTCGCGAAAGCCCGCTGCCGCGGCGCTCACGCGCGCGTCGGTGGCCCGATCCCGGTTCGCGTCGACGGCGAGCTGCAGGTCAACCCGGCCGAACAGGCGTCCGTGGTCCGATTCGTGACGCGCGCGCAACTCGGCATACGGCCGGCCGGCAGCGTCGTCAAGCCGGCCCCGGCACGTGCCGACCAGGTCCCCGGACAGCGGGCGCGAAGGGTCGTCCAGCCGATAATCCGTGGCGATGGCGGTCAGGACGGTCACGGAACGAGCGCCCCGGACCTGCAGCGACTCAGGCGTATCGAGCAGGCCGCCGTCGCCGTCGGCGATCAGGCGGACGACGACCGCGAACCGGACTCCCGCGTGCTCGCCGCCGTGGCCGGCCCGGGCCGTCATCACCAGCTCGGCGGCGGAGCGGCGATCGGTGACGCCGCTCGCGCCGGACGGGTGCTGCAGCGCGAAGGTGACGCCGACACACGGCTCATCGGCATCGAGGCGCAGGATCACGACGTCGTCGGCGGCCGACACGAACGCCTCGCGGCGATGGCGGACGCCCGCGCACCGATACTCCACCGCGGCGACCGCGGTGTGCAGGTCGAGCCGCCGGCGGTAGTCGCGCACGGCTGCCTCCCCATGGCCGAGCTCCATCGACAGGTAGCCGGCCGGCTGGTAGCTACGCGGCGAGATGCGCGGGGCAAGGAGATGGCGCTGGCAGTAGCGCTCCGCATCGAAGTGGCGGCCGGCGGACAGCAGGCGCCGGATCTCCGCGACGTGACGCCGCGCGTGCGGCTGCATCGCGGGCACCGGCGGTCCCGCCCAGATCGTCTTCTCGTTGAGCAGCACCTGATCACGCCCGATGCCGCCGTAGATCATGGCGCCCATGCGGCCGTTGCCGAGCGGCAGGGCGGCGCTCCAGCCGCGGGCGGGACGATCCCGGTCGGAGACCGGCCGGTCGAGCTCCGCCGGAGCGTCGTACCAGAGGCAGTGCACGGTGCGGGCGGCTCGCGGTGTTGTGCGGACTACGCCTTGATGTGGCCGACCAGCAGTCCCTTCACGAAGTAGCGCTGCAGGAACGGGTACGCGACGGTGATCGGAAACACGGTGACCACGATCGTGGCGTACTTCATCGATTCCATGGTCACCAGCATCTCGGAGGTGATCGTCTCCATACCGGGAACGTAGCTCTGCGACTGAGCTGCGGCCACCCGGTAGAACGCCTCCAGGCTCGACATGGTCTTGATCAGGATCGTCGGCACCGTCCACCACTTCTGGTTGAAGACGAAGTACGCGGACGCGAACCAGTCGTTCCAGTGCAACACGCCCACGAACAGGGCGATCGTAGCCAGCACAGGCCTGGAGAGCGGCAGCATGATGCTCACGAAGATGCGGAAGTCGCCGGCGCCGTCGACCTTCGCCGAGTCCTCCAGCGACTGGGGCAGCTCCCGGAAGAAGGCCATGAACAGGAGCGCGTGATAGTAGGCGAACAGCTCGGGGACGATGTAGACCCAGAACGTGTTGAGCAGGCCTATCGCGCGGTACAGCAAGTAGGTCGGGATCAGGCCACCTGAGAAAAAGAGCGTGACCAAGCCGATCATCGAGTAGGTCTTGCGAAAGACGAGGTGCCTCTTGGAGAGCCCGTAGGCGACCATGGCCGTGAAGAACACGGCGGTCACCGTGCCCACCGCCGTGCGCAGGATGGTCACCAGGAACGCGGTGCCGAGGAGGGGATCGCCCAGCACGACGCGGTAGTTGGTCAGTGTAGGGCGGCGCGGAAACAGGAACAGGCCACCCTTGGCCGAGTCGATCCCCTCGTTGAGAGAGCGCAGGATGACGTAGTAGAAGGGGTAGAGGGTGACCATGAGCACGATCAGCGCCAACGCGACCACGACCATGTTGATGACGCGATCCTCCCTCGACTGGGCCATGCGCGCGAGCGCCATCAGAACAGGCTCCTGCCGGTGAGGCGGCCCGACAGCCAGTTGGTGATGACCACCAGGATCAACGCCAGCAGCGACTGCATGAGTCCGACCGAGGTGGCGAACGAGTAGCGCCCGAGCTCCAGGCCCATTTCCAGGATGTAGTACTCCAGCACGTACGAGGTCTCGCGGGTGAAGAGGTTGCCGAGCAGGTACGACGTGTCCAGGCCGGCGCGCACCAGCCCTCCCATGTTCAGAATCAGCAGCACGGAGATGAGACCGGTCATGTTCGGCAGGGTGATCCGCCACGCGCGCCGCAGCCGTCCCGCGCCATCGATGATCGCCGCCTCGTAGAGCTGCTCGTCGATGCCGGCGATCGCCGCCAGGTAGAGGATGGCGCTCCAGCCCATGCCCTTCCAGACGTTCACCATCGTCGCCAGCAGCCGCCAGTACTCGGGCTTCGTCCAGAACAGCACCGGTTCGTCGACCAGGCCCACGGCCACCAGCACGTCGTTGACGATGCCGCGTCGGTCAAGCAGCAGGATGAACAGGTAGGCGGTGACCACGTAGGAGATGAAGTGCGGCAGGTAGCTGGTGGTCTGCACCACCCGCTTGAATCCGGTGCGGGGGATCTCGTTGATCAGCAGGGCCAGCATGATGGGCACCGGGAAGCCGATCACCAGTCCGTACAGGCTGAGCAGCACGGTGTTCCTGAACGCGGGATAGAACTCCGGATCGGTGAGCGCCCAGGTGAAGTGCTTGAGTCCCACGAACGGGCTGGCGAAATAGCCCATCAGGATCTTGAAGTCCTGGAAGGCGATGATCAGGCTGATCATCGGCAGATAGGCGAAGATGATGAGGAACAGGACCCCCGGCAGGGTCATGAGCTGCAACTGGAGCTGCCCCCTGAACCGCCGGGTCAGCGGTACGCGCACGATCGGCGCCGCGCGGTCGATTGCCGTCCTGTCCGCCATGGGCTCAGTCACGCCCCTTGCGCACGTAGGGGGCGGTCGGCGTGATCCGTTCGGTGAAGTGATCCTCGCCGCTGTCGATGCCGTCCAGATCCCACGCGTCCAGGTGCCGCAGCGTCACCACGTGCTTGGAGTCGAGCGGCGCGCCGCGCACGAAGAAATGATACGCCAGCCGGTCCGGGTCCGGCGGGTAGATGCGGTTGGCCATCGGCACGCCGTCGCCGGCGAACACCTCCAGCACCGACGCGTCCACGAACACCCGCAGCCGCACCTCCGCGCCGGCCTCAAGGCCCACCGGCGCGGTGTACTCGTTGTCAGGCGTGAGCATGCGGAGCTGCCCGTCGGCGGTGGAGTAGGTGACCTCGCAGGCGAACGGCCCGTCGGCGATGCGCAGGCCGCAGGAGAAGTCGCGGTACTCCAGGTCGTCCGGCGACCCCGGGTCCACGGCCAGCGCGATCTCCACGGACGAGCCCAGGACGCCGAGCTCGCAGACCTCGCCGACGGCGAACGTGCGGTCGGCCCACCGGCGGTGGTTGCGGCGCAGCGCGGCGATCTCGCGGGCGGGCACGACGTCGAACGTGCCCTTCCGGTTGGGAATGAACTGCCGCGGCACCGTGAACACCCCGGCCCAGCGGATATCCGGGTCTTGCGTGCGCCGCTGCTTGTCCGGGATCCAGCCCCACATGAACAGCCGCCCCGCGTCGTCGCGGGTCAGGACCGAGACCAGGAAGTTGTGGCCGTGGTCGGCGAAGCCGCGCTGCTCCTCGATGAACCGGCCGTCCCGGATCGTCCCGACCATGTACTGGCGGTGGCTGAGGTTGCTGAGCAGGTGCCGGCCGTCGTCGAGCGGCCACACGCACGGGCACTCGAAGTAGATGCCCTCCCGCTCGGGGTCGGCGGCCGACCACAGGATGCCGCGGTAGCGCCACTCGAAGAGGTCGGACGACTCGAACAGCAGCACCAGGGAGCCGGCCTTGTCCCGGCGCCCGGAACCGACGGACATGAAGAAGCCGTCGCGGTCGCGCCACACCCAGGGATCGCGCATGCCCATCAGGTGCTCGTCGGCACGCTCCGGGTCGTAGGGGATGCCCAGGTCTTCGTGATCGGCCGGGAGCGTGGCGACGGGGTTGGCGTGATGCGCCCGAAAGCCCTGCAGGTCCTCCCCGTCGCTGACCGCAAGGTACACGTCGCGGTTCTCGATCGTGTAGAAGGCGTACACCTTCCCCTCGTGCGCGATCAGGTTGCCGGACCAGAGGTGGCGATCCGCGGCGACGCCGTGCTCGGGGGAGGTGAGCGCGGGCGGGTAGTGCGTCCAGGTGACCAGGTCGGCGCTGGCCACGTGGCCCCACTGGCAGGGACCGTGCATGGCCCGGAAGTCCGGCGCGTAGCTGTGCTGGTAGGTCAGGTGGTAGCGGCCGCCGGCATGGATGGGGTGGGTGTCCCCGGCGGCGCCGAAGGGTGCCGCCAAGTGGTAGCGCGGGTACCACGGGTCGGCCAGCACCTCGCGGCGCAGCGCGTCCACGGTGCGGCGGTACGCCGTCAGCCGCTCCGTTGCCGCTGCGTTGCCCATCGACAGGCCATCGTGGTCCAATTCGTCGATGAGGACAACATCACGCGACCCCGGCGCGGCGGGAGCCTGACGCATGCTGCTTGAGAACGACACGCTGCGCGTGCAGATCCACGACGGCATACCGGTCGTCGCGTCGTACACCCACCTCCCTACCGGCCAGACGCTGCTCGGCGACCCGCGGCAGACGCCGCTCGTGATCGACGGCACTCCGGTGGCGTGGAGCGATCTGACCCTCGATCAATCGGCAACGGCGACGTCGGCGGTGTTCCACGTCACCTGCGGCGACATCTCGTTCGACTACCGCTTCGACCTGGAGGCCGACTGCCTGCGGCTGCGCATAGACGGCATCTCCGGGCCGCTCTCCACGCTCGGCTTCGGCGGCTCGCCGCTGCTGCAGGTGAGCGACCCGGAGTACCGGTACGCGCGCATCTCGTTCGAGGAAGACAGGGAGATCGCCAAGAAGTGGTGGCGGGAGCACTTCGGCGCGGTCGGCGGCGACAGCGACACGTGCGACGTCATGCACGGCTGCGTCTACCACCCCGACCGGCTGTGCGCATTCGTGCACAGCAACTTTCCGCTGCTGCCGGAGCGCCATGTCAACGGCGCCGACGGCTACTCGGTCGCCCTCAACGACTACCGCTACCGGGTGCGCTCGCGGACGATGTGGCCGCTCGACGTGAAGGTGGTGTTCCTGCAGGACTACAACGGCGACGGGGTCATGGACTGGAGCGACTGGGCGCTCTGGGTCAATCGCACCCTGCCGGACGCCGACGAGCTGTACCGGTCGACGATCTCCTACAAGATCTTCCTGACCCTCAAGAACGACCAGGTGTTCACGACCTACCCGCAGATGATGGAGATCGTGCGCGCCATCCACAACGTCGCCGACGGCATCCCGCAGCTCATCTACCTGGTCGGCTGGCAGAACCAGGGCCACGACGACAACTATCCGACCATGGACCGGATCAACCCGCGGCCCGGCGGCAGGCACCGTCTGCTGCGGGCCATCGACGAGTGCAGGCGGGACTACGACACGACGGTCAGTTATCACATCAACATCGACGACGCCTATCCCGACAGCCCGGACTGGGATCCGTCGTACATGTCGGCCGAGAGCGGCACACCATGCGGCGTCGTGCACGCGCTGGACTGGGAGCTCGGCCACTTCCGGCGGCGCATGGAAGGGATGATGCGCATGGTGCCCGTGCCCCGGACCCTGCACGTCGACAACACCCGCATCTGCAACACGGCCGGCCGCGACTTCGACGGCATCGGTGAGCTGGAGGAGCTCTACTGCGGACTGCTGCCCATGGCGGCGTGGCTCAAGGAGAAGGGCATCAGCCTCACCACCGAGGGGACGAACGGCATGCCCATCGACGGGACGCTGCTGTTCTCCGGGTGGTTCCACTACGACTGCGGGCTCATCGGCCGGCAGATGCTGCACCGCAAGATGGTCGGCGGCGGCGCCGGCCGCCACTTCGGCGAGCTGTACGCGCGTGACTACGCGCTCGGCTCCAACATTCACGTCGACTTCGCGTACGGACGCCGGGATGTCGTGGTCAGCTATCTCGAGGACTTCCGCGGCATGGTCGACCGGATCTACCTGGGCTCGCTGCTCTACCTCTACTTCCTGGAGCGCGAGCTGGTGGTGTGCCGAGGGACGTGGCCCGACGACATCCACATGGAGTACGACGACGGCACGGTCGTGGACATCACCTCCCGGTACACCATGACCGTCAAGCGCGGCGACATGGTGATCGCCAGGGACAACGACACGCGCTGCGTCCCGCTGGGCGACGCCCTGTACATCTACTCCCCGGTCGGCGACCGGCAGAGCTTCGGCCTGCCGCCGGAGTGGCATGGCAAGCCGTTGCGGATCGTCATGCTGTCGCGGGACGGTGTCGAGGAGCACGATTTCGCCTTGCCGGCCGACGCCCACTACCACGTGAAGCACGACCGCATCGACTTCCACTGGATGGCGACCTACGTGCCGTACAAGGTGACGCTGGCGGAACAGACGGCCGAGCCAGCGCAGGCCTGACGCATGCTGCTCGAGAACGGGACGCTGCGCGTGCAACTCCACGACGCGATTCCCGTCGTCGCGTCGTACACCCACCTCTGCACCGGCCAGACGCTGCTCGGGGACCCGGACCCGACGCCGCTGACGATCAACGGCGTCGCGGTCCCCTGGGCCGAGCTGACCATCGATCGATCGGCAACGGCGACGTCGGCGGAGTTCCGCGTCACGTACGGCGACATCTCGTTCGACTGGCGGTTCGACCTGGAGACGGACTGCCTGCGGCTGCGCATCGACGGCATCGAGGGTCCGCTCGATACGCTCGGCTTCGGCGGCTCGCCGCTGCTGCAGGTGAGTGACCGGGACTGGCGCTACGCCCGCATCTCGGTGTCCGAGCCCAGCGAGAACGGCAAGAAGTGGTGGCGCGAGCACTTCGGTTCGGTCGGCGGCGACGACGCCGCGTGCGACGTGATGCGCGGCTGCCTCTACCACCCCGACCGGCTGTGCGCTTTCGTGCACGGCAACTTCCCGCTACTGCCGGAGCGCCATGCCAACGGCGCCGGCGGCTACTCGGTCGCCCTGAACGACTACCGCTACCGGGTGCGCTTGCGGACGATGTGGCCGCTCGACGTGAAGGTGGTGTTCCTGCAGGACTACAACGGCGACGGGATCATCGACTGGAGCGATTGGGCGCTCTGGGTCAACCGCACCCTGCCGGACGCCGACGAGCTGTACCGCTCGACGATCTCCTACAAGGTCTTCGTGACCGTCAAGAACGACCAGGTGTTCACCACGTTCCCGCAGATGGTCGAGATCGTGCGCGCCATCCACAACGTCGCCGACGGCATTCCCCAGCTCATCTACCTGGCCGGCTGGCAATACCAGGGCCACGACGACCGCTACCCGTCGATCGACCAGGTCAATGCGCGAGCCGGCGGCAGGCACCGCCTGCTGCGAGCCATCGACGAGTGCAAGCGGCGCTACGGCACGACCGTCAGCTATCACATCAACATCGACGACGCCTATCCCGACAGCCCGGACTGGGACCCGTCGTACATGACCGCCATGGACTGGGATCCGTCGGACGGCGGGCGTCCCTGCGGTGTCGTGCACACCCTGGACTGGGAGCTCGGACACTTCCGGCGGCGCATCGAAGCGATGATGCAGGAGGTGCCCGTGGCCGGGACCCTGCACGTCGACAACACCCGCATCTGCAACACGGCCGGCCGCGACTTCGACGGCATCGGCGAGCTGGAGGAGCTCTACTGCGGGCTGCTGCCCATGGCGGAGTGGCTTGAGGAGAAGGGCATCAGTCTCACCACCGAGGGGACGAACGGCATGCCGATCGACGGGCCGCTGCTGTTCTCCGGGTGGTTCCACTACGACTGCGGGCTCATCGGCCGGCAGATGCTGCACCGCAAGATGGTCGGCGGGGGCGCCGGCCGCCACTTCGGCGAGCTGTACGCCCGCGACTACGGGATCGGCTCGAACATCCACGTCGACTTCTCGTATGTGCGGCGCGAGTTCGAGGTCAGCTACCTGGAGGACTGGCGCGGTATCGTCGACCGGATCTACCTGGGCACGCTGCTTTACCTCTATTTCCTGGAGCGCGAGATGGTCGTGGCCCGCGGCACCTGGCCGGACGACGTCCACATCGAGTACGACGACGGCACCGTCGTGGACATCACGTCCCGGCACACGATGACCGTGGTGCGCGGCGACATGGTGATCGCCAGGGACAACGACACGCGCTGCATCCCGCTGGGAGACGCGCTGTATATTTACTCACCGGTCGGCGACCGGCAGAGCTTCGTCCTGCCGAGTGAGTGGCACGGCAAGCCGTTGCGGATCGTCATGCTGACCCGCGACGGCACCGAGGAGCATGACGAGGCGTTGCCCGCCCGGTGGAAGTACCGGGTCGAGCACGACCGCATCGACTTCCACTGGATGCCGCCGTACGTGCCCTACAAGGTGACGCTGGCGGGTCAGTCCTGACGGCCCGGCTCGGCCGGCCGCTCCCAGATCGACCGCATCTCGTGGACCCGCATGCGGTCCACGCGCACCGCCCCGCCGGCGGCCCGCAGCAGGACGGTGTCTGCGGCGTGAGGAAAGGCGCACCGGACCGGCGTGTAGTAGCGGCCGCGCGCGCTGAAGATCTCCAGGAAGATCGTGTCGACCAGCAGCCTCAGGTCCAGCCGGCCGTCCACCGCGGCCAGCGGCGCCCGTACGTCGTTGTCCTCCAGCTCCTCGTGGAACCGCAGCTCCATCGCCCGCAGGTCGAGCCGGATCTCCTTCCCCAGGATCTCCAGCGTGAGCGCGCCGGCGCCGGCCGGCGTCAGCTCCATCTCGATGTCGAGGAGCCGGCCGGCGGGCCACACCGTAAGCGGCCCGCCGTCGCTCACGATGGTGCCGCCGGGCACGTTTATGGTGTCGACGCGCAGGCGATCGAGCTCGGCCACCGGGCTCTGATGGATCCGCAGGCCTTCGTCCGTGCGCCGCAGCGTCAGCTCGATCGGGAAGGTGATGAGGCTGTTCAACATCGGGTTCAGGCCGCTCACCTGGCCCTTGGCCACCAGGATGCGCCGGCCGTCCGGCGCGTCGTTGAAGGTCTGTGAGGCGTACAGGCTGCCGTCGGTGTACTTGAAGCGAATGATGTCGGTCTCCGGCACGAAGCGCGTCCCGTCGAAGGTGCCCAGGTAGTAGTCGCAGCTCGCCCCGAAGAACACCCACCTGCTGGTGCCCGGCTCGTCCTGCACGGGCAGCTCGAAGAGCTCCGGGCACTCGTGCATGCCGGGCACCTGGCTCTGGAACTGCCAGTGCAGCAGGTCGGTGGAGGTCAGGATGAAGTGCACGTCGTTGTGGATGTAGAGCACCATGACCCAGTGCCCGCCGGCGGAGTACCAGAACACCTTCGCGTCGCGGTTGCCGCGATCGATGTTGCGGATCACCGGGTTGCCGTCGTACGGGCGCCAGGTGCGTCCCCGGTCGGTGCTGTAGACGATGCAGACGTCCACGGATCGGCCGTGCGACAGCCGGTTGGAGCCGCCGTAGGCGGTGTAGAAGATCACCATCGGCGGGCGGCCGGGGCTGCCCAGTCCGGACGAGTTGTGGTGGTCGACCACGCACGAGCCGGAGACGGCCACGCCGCGCTCGTCCGGCCAGAGCGTGTCGGGGAGTTCCTCCCAGTGCACGAGGTCTCGGCTGACCGCGTGGCCCCAGCCCCAGTTGCAGTTGCTGTTGCCGGGCGTGACGTTGCACGGCACGTGCTGGTAGTGCAGGTGCCACTCGCCCTCGAACCAGACCAGGCCGTTGGCGTCCGAGGAGGCGCCGCGGCGCGGCGAGTAGTGGAGCAGCGGCCGGCCGGGCTCCCGGTACAGGTCGTCGCAGCCGACCATTCGGTCGCCGATGCGCACGGCCGCCAGCAGGTCGGCGGCCGGCGGCGCCGCGGTGTCGGCAAGCTCCTCGATGCGCAGCGTGAGGTCCATCCCCTTCCAGGCAGACAGGTCGACCGGGACCCAGAAGTCCGGATCTCCGTGCGCCAGGCACACCGTGTTGGACGCGAGCGTCCGCCCCCCGCCGGTGAGCTGTATCTCACGAAAGGGTGACCGCAGGCCGACGGGAAGGTTGAGGAACCGGTGCTCGGCCCGGAAGCCGCGCTCCGCGAAGGCCGGCAGCGGGACCGGCGGCGTGTCGGTCTGCGCGATCTGGTCGACCAGGATGTGACCCCAGGGGCCGGTGTGCTGATCGACGATCTCCGCCCGGACCTGCCTGCCTTCCAGGTCGCCAAGGTCGAACCAGTCCCATGCCAGGTGGTCCGACCCGTCCGGCTCCCACTGGCTGCGCGGCGCCGTGCGCACGACGTGGCCGTCGTGGACGAGGTTGACCGCGACGTAGCCGGGGTCGTTGTTGCCGTAGTAGGTGCGCCGGCCGCCGCCGATCAGGAAGCTCAGATAGCGGCGCTCGACGATGAACGGCGGTGAGATCAGCCGGCCGAGCGCCGGGTCGCCGCCGTGGAAGCTGGAGGCGTAACCGTCGCCGGCGTAACCGGTGACCTCGGTCTGGCCGGGCAGAACGCCGCGCGCCGGCCCGGTGCCGAAAGCGGTACCCTCGGTCGTCCACCCGCCCCAGTCGTCACCCTCGAAGTCGGCGAGGAGGATGTCGGGCCGGGTCTTCATGGATGCCGCCATCCGTACGTTACAGGGGGAACGTAACGCGCACGACGCGGTTGTGCTGGTCGCTCGCCAGCTCGGGCTCCGTGCCGTTGAAGGCACGCATGGCTTGCCGCATCGTCAGCCAGCCGCGTCCACGGCGTTCCATGAGGCCGGCGACGACCATGGCGTTGAGCAGCTCCTGGAGCTCCGAAGGAGAGGGCGCCACCGTGGCCCGGCCGCGACGGACCCAGAAGCGTCCGTCGTACATGAACGGCTCGTAGCCGCGCTGATGACGGCGTACGTCGATCCAGTGCACCCATCCGTCCGCGGTGTCATGGCGTCCACACTGCGCCGAGACCGGGTTGCCGCAACCGGTGTGCAGCAGCTCCGTCAACCGCTCCTGAACCGCCTCGGGGTTTGCCGAGGCGCCGACGGTCGCCCCGGCGTCGTCGATGCCGAGCACCAGGAGGCCACCGGCACCGTTTGCGAACGCACACAGCGTCCTGCCGACCGCCCGCATGTCCCCGACGCCGCGCTTGAACTCGGTAGCGGAATCCTCGCCGCCGCGGATGCGCTGCTGGACGTGAGGCCACTCCATCGCTGTACGTGTCGCAGTATACCGCAGCTCCGCCCGCAGCTCGCCGTTGTGTGGGTCGGGGACGCTTGCCGGAAACGGCGTTCGCGTATACACAGGGGCCGCGCAGGAGGTCGCACATCGTGCAGGATGAAAGGAACGGCGGATCGGTGATGCTCGAGAGCCCGGAGTTGCAGGTGGAGCTGGATCCCAACCTGCCCCTGGTGCGGGGGTATCGCCACCTTCCCACCGGCCGCGCCTTCGGCGGCAGTCAGGACGGGACGCTGCGCGTGAACGGCGCCGAGCTCCGCATGAACGATCTGGAGATCGAGCCGCGCGCCATCCCCGGCGGCCGCTGCTACCGCGTCTCGGTACCGGAGCAGGGAATCGCGTTCGAGCTGGCGTTCTCGCTTGCCGGCGCCACGCTGTCGCTGCGGATGCAGGACATCGAGGACGACCGGTCGCCGCTCACCAGCCTGCAGTGGGTGGACAGCCCGCTGCTGGTTTGCGACGACCCGGCGTTCCGCTTCTTCCGCATGTTCACGACCGAGCCCGACGACAAGGCGATGGGAAAGATGTGGCTGCGCGACGCCGACGGCGCCGTCCGCGACGCGCCGGACGAGGCGGAGCCGGTGCCGCTGATCTACGGCGCGCTCTACCAGCCGGAGTCGGTCTGCGCGTTCCTGCACTCCAACTACCCGCTGTTTCCGCAGGCGCACCGGATCTCCGGGGGGCGGTGCGAGGTTCACCTGGGCGAGTATCGGCATCGCGTGCGCGACCGCACGGTGCCTCCGCTGGAGGCGCAGGTCGTCTTCCTGGGCGACCTCAACCGGGACGGCCGGGTGGACGCCAGCGACTACCGACTGTGGCTCAACCGCCGCCTGCCCGACGGCGATTCCGTGTACCGCACGTCGCTCTGGTACAAGATCCTCTGCGACATGAGCGGCGACTATCCCGAGGTGGGCGTCAGCGCGACCATCGAGGAGTGCGAGCGGATCATCCGCTCGATCCATCACGTGACCGACGGTCTCCCGCAGGCCGTGTTCGTCGTCAGCTGGAACAGCCAGCAGCCGGAAGCCGCCTACCCGGCGCTCGACCTGTACAACCACAACATCGGCACCCCGGAGGAGCTGCGCGCGCTGGCGGCGACGTGCAAGGAGCTGGGCGGACTGCTCAGCTATCACACGAACATCGACGATGCCCACCGCACCAGCAAGGACTACGACGAGGCGCTCCTGGGCCGCCGCTACGATCCGCACGGCACGGTGTGGGACGAGGACGGCGAGGCCTGGGACGAGTCGGTCGTCGCCGGCATCTCCCATACCCGCGACGTGGAGAGCGGGGCGATCTTCCGCCGCCTGGAGGCGATGATGCGGGTGATCCCGGTGGAGCGGACGATCCACATGGACAACATCCGGCTGACCAACTGCGTGCCGGGCGCGGACCCGGACGGCATCGGCGTGACCGAGGAGCTGGTGTGCGGCATGCTGCCGATCGTCGAGTGGCTGCGCGACCGCGGCATCAGCGTGTCGGGCGAGGGGTACAACGGCCTGCCGATCGACCCGACGCTGCTGAACGCCGCGTTCTGGCACCACGACGCGAGCGACCTCTCGCGGCAGATCTTCCACCGCAAGGTGATGGGCGGCGGCCGCGGCGACCACTACGGCGGTGCCACGACCAGGGACTACGGCATCTGCAAGTCCTTCCACCAGGACATCACCTACCGTCCGGTCAGCCGCTCTTCGCTCGGCGACGAGCAGTTCCTGGAGTACTTTCCGTGGCTGCACGAGCAGACGCGGGCGACCTTGTCGTTCCTGGACAACTGGGACGACATCGTGGATCGGATCTACCTCGGATCGCTGCTCAACCTGTTCTACCTGGAGCGCGAGATGCTGTCGTGGGACGAAGAGGGCGACGGCGCCCGGATCCGCTATGCGGGCGGTGTGGAAGCGCAGG
Source organism: Spirochaetia bacterium (assembly GCA_965215345.1). Lineage (GTDB taxonomy): Bacteria > Spirochaetota > Spirochaetia > SZUA-6 > Bin103 > CATQHW01. The sequence goes on from CBDCDL010000001.1 coordinate 77,715, forward strand.
TGTGCATCGACGGGCCGGACCATCTCCGCGTGACCTGGGGCGACGTGGTGGTCGCCGACGGCGATGACCGGTTCGTGCCGCTCGGCGATGGCGTGTTCTGCTACAGCCTGCGCGGCGGGCGCCGACAGTGGACGCTGCCGCCGGGCCTTCGCGGGCGTCAGCTCGTGCTCTACAGCCTGAGCAGCGAAGGGCGCGGACCGGCGCCCGAGCACGCGGTGGACGGGGACCGCCTGACCCTGACGCTGTCCGCCGGCGTGCCGGTCAAGGTGACCGTCGCCGGCGTCTGATGGCAACCCGACCGGGCGGCGTCCCCGTTGCCGCCAATCCCGGCTCGCCGCTGCACTTCCGTCCCGCGCGCGGCAGGCTGTGCGACACCATCCCGTTCTTCCACGACGGCGCGTACCACATCTTCTACATCCGCTGCGACACCGAGGGCGGGGTACCGTGGGACCACATCGTTTCCCGCGACCTCGTGCACTGGTACGAGCTGCCGACCGCCCTGGATCGGGATCCGGGCGACCCGCGCGGCCCGGATGGACGCGACATGTTCACCGGCTGCGTCGTCGAGCACGACGGCCTGTTTCACATCTTCTACACCGGCCACAACCCGGCGAACCCCGATGGCGCCGAGATCATCTGCCACGCCACCAGCACCGATCTGGTGACCTGGCGCAAGCACCGCGCGCACTGCTTCGGCCCGGACGGCGCCGTCTACCATCCGCGCGACTTCCGCGACCCGTTCGTGTTCCGGCACGAGGAAACCGGCGAGTGGTGGATGCTGCTGTGTGCCGGGCTGGCCGGCTCGGACTTCTCAGGCATCGGCCGGCTGGTGTCGACCGACCTGGTCTCCTGGAAGCCGGCGGAGCCGCTGCTGCTCGACCCGCCGCTGCTGGAGGGCGAGACGGGAGCGCCCGAGTGCCCGGACCTGTTCCGCATCGGCGATTACTGGCATCTGCTCTACACGCGGCGGGGGCAGAACATCCGCCGGGCGCGGCACGTCGACGGGCCCTTCGCGCATGGCGTCCCGTCCCAGCTCGACAACACCCTGCTGCTGGCCGGCAAGCGCCTGTTCGACGGCCGGCGCCACATCTACTTCGGACCGCTGTCCGGGGACCACGACGACTCGGTGATGAACCTCCCGCGCGAGCTGTTCCAGGGCGACGACGGACACCTGCGCTTTCGTCCGGTCCGCGAGGTGGTGGAGTCCTTCGTCGACGTCGTCCACCAGTCGGCGGACGACGGATTCGACCTTCCGGCGACGGGCTATCGCTGCCCGGTGCCCGCCGACTATCTGCTGCGGTGCTCGCTCGCGGTCGCGGAGGACGCCACCATCACCATCGCCCTGCGCGCCGGCGCCGACGGCAGCGGCGGCATCCCGCTCACGATCCATGCCGGCCGCCGCTCGCTGGAGCTCAGCCCCTACCATCGGAGCTGGGGGGACACCCCCTTGCCGGTCATCACGCTGCAGGTATTCGTGCTCGGCACGGTCATCGAGTGCTTTCTCGACGACCGCCTGGCCATGGTTGGGCGCACCTACGAATCACACGGCGGCTACCTGTCGATCGTCAGCCCCGGAAGTCCGGCACGCGTGCTCGCGATCGAGGTGCGCAAAGCGCCGGATGCCGTCAACGGATCGGCTTGAACAGCTCGGCAACCGCGGCCGGCAACGGGGCATCAAGCCCGTGCTCCTGGAGGTTTGACGTCCACGATCCCAGGTAGTTCACGAATGTCGAATCTCCATTCGGATCCCAGTCGTTCAGGTGGCTGCAGTTCCGCCAGAGCGAAGGGTCGGTTCGAAACGCATCCAGGAGTGCAGCGGCGATCGTTCCGCACAGCTTGCGTTGGTACGGGTCTACCTCCAGCGTTGGGCCGATTCCAGCGAACCACTCCGCAAGATGATCGCGGCTCAATCGACGATATTGGGCCGCAATTCGCTCGGCGTACGTTCGGTGATTCGGAGCGAATTCTGTCGCGCCGACGATCTCGACGTGCGGCCTCTCTTTCCAGAGATCGGCCAGGCGATGCAGGACGAACAGGGAAGCCGACTCGCAGAGGGTCTCATCGAACCACCGGTGCTTGTGCCCCTTGTGACGATCGAAGTTGGTCAGGACGTGACAGAGCTCGTGCGAGAACTGGTACACGTACTGACTCCAGTACCGGTCGCGTGCGCTGAGCCTGATCTGGTAGGGGCGCAGATCGTCGAATACCTGCGGATCGCGGTTCCACCGGGCCACGTGTATCGGGGCGTCGGGCGCTCGTCCGAACGCGTCGGTCAGCACTCCCGCGGCGGACGACAGGACGGCCTGTATCGACCTGAGGCTGGTCGCTCCCCAGTTGCCGTTCTCTACGGTCACGAGCGCGGACGCCGCTTCAAGTGTCACTCGGCCCCCTCGACCTTGGCCGATGCCGCGAGCCCTCCGTTCGCACCTCGATCTTCCGGCAACAGCATGCGCCGGAAGTCGAGGAGGTCGCGGCAGACCCAGCCGTCGGCCTCCAGGGCCACGCGCTGTTCTGCCGGGAATCGCGGAGAGAAGAGCGCCAACTCGCGATGCCAGTCGCGAAATCGGCTGCCCTCCTTGGTGGTGAGAAAGCGATCCACGTGGCCGCGGAACGCGCGAAGCGACGGCCGGTCGTGTTTCTCGGGGCTGCGCTTGCACGAGCCGAAGCGTACGCGCTGCTCCTCATCGTTCCATGCGACGACATCGATCTCCACCGATCCCGAAGTCTTCTGCGCCCTGTTCCAGTAGCCTGAGGCGCGATCGGTCAGCGGAAAGTCGGTGTCACCGGCACGGGATGCCTCCTCGCTGGCCTCTCGTACCATTCTCTCGAAGGCGTGACCCTCCAGCGTGGCGAGCCGTGGCAGCATCCGCTCGGCTACGCGGCTTGACGGCTCGATTCGTGCCGCCTGGCACGCGGGCTGCATCACGCTGAGCCAGGCGCTGAGGAACGGGTCCGCAACAACGTAGCGGGCACGGCGTTGCCGTTCATGCGCGAACAAGGGGAGTTGCCGTTCGACGAGCCGGAGGTCCTGCACGAGCGTCGTGAGATACGGTCCCATGCTCGTCAGGTCGGGCAGCGCGTCCCGCACGTCCCGATGGGTACAGCTCCTCCGCTCCGCCACGACGCGGAGAATGGCGAGGTAGTTTCGATGCAGTTCCCGTCCAAGGAGACTGTCGCCTTCCTCGCGCAGCGGGGAATCCGAGCGCAGAAACAGCCTCTCGCATACGTGTTGCGCCCATGGTTCCCATGCGGGAATCGCGTCCAGGCCATCCGCTTCGGCGAAGTGGCGCCAGTACTTGGGCACGCCGCCGAAGAGGGCCCACAGCGTCAGGCAGCGCTCCGGGGCTTCGGCTCCGTGATCGCGGCACACCTCGAAGATCGTTCGGAGATCCCAGGGGCCGAGCGTCAGATCGAACGTCGTCCGTCCGAACAGCGGTGCCCGCCGGTCGTCGAGCAGGGCTTCCATCTCCGCCTGAACGGACCCGAGGAGCATCAGTCCGGCAGCCACGTCCTGGTCCTGCAGACGGTCGACCTGCATCTGCAGGAGCGAAGGCAGGCCGCGGAGGGGCCCCTGGTGGCAGATCTGGAACTCGTCGAGGGCCACGATCGTTCCGGCCGAGCACAGTGCTCCCACGGCCGCCGCCACGCCCGGCAGGTCCGTCATGGAGGCCGATCCGTCGACCTGAGCTTCCAGGCCCGCTTCCCGGACTGCGTTTCGGAACACCGCTGCCAAGTCGGCGGGGTTGCTGTCGGGGATCTGGACCAGCAGCGTCCTGCGGCCGTCCGGGTCATCCTCCTGGAGCGTCGCCAGCGCCTGTTGGATGAGGGCGGTCTTCCCGATCCGCCGGCGCCCGCGGATGGTCCCGAAGAACCAACGGCGTTGGCGCAGCCTTTCCAGGAGCGAGCCCAACTCTTCCTGGCGGCCATAGAAGGACCAGCGACCACTCATGCGTATAAGATAATATTTTTTCCAAAGAACGGACAGGGCGTCCGTTCCTCGGCATGCCCCGCTCTCCGGGAGGAGGAAGCTACTCGGTCACCGACTCGGTGTCAGGCGTCGGCCACGTCGAACGCGGTCACGTTGCGCGTTTCGCGGCTGAGCTCCACGCCGATCAGGTGAATCGGCTCGCCCTGTCCGCGATACTTGTCCGCGTAGCCGCGCTCCTGTAGCTGCTTGAGCGCCGAGCCCGGCGGCGCCAGCTCCATCACCTTGAACTCGAACAGATAGACGTGCCCGCCGGTGCGCACCGCCATGTCCAGCCGGCCGTGGCTGCTCGACTCCTCCACCACGATCTCGTAACCCAGCGCCGCGAAGTAGGAGTAGAACACGCTCGCGTAATAGCCCTCGTACCTCGCGATGTCGTTGTTCGCGTGCCATTCATACGGGATGCTCGCGAAGAAGGCGTGGAACAGCTCCTTCAGACCGCCGCAGTCGCCCGTCTCCAGCAGATGCGCCAGGCGGACGCTGTTCTCCGTCTGCCGAATGGCGTCCTGCACCAGGTGGCGCAGCACTACCCGGTTCAGGCTCTGGCGGACCTCCCGGTTCGGATAGCCGAGTCGATACAGGGGCATACCGCCCAGCCGCTCTTCCCTCGTGATGGTCAGGTAGCCGGTCTGGAACAACAGCGCCTCGGTGCCGATGTGATCCACGTCGAACGCCGACAGCAGATCCGTGGTGCTCACCGTCTCGTCCAATGACACCGACGATACCCGGCGCTCGAACAGGGTCTCCACCAGAAACGACGGCGTCCCGGTCTCGAACCAGTGCGCCTCGAATTCGCGGCTGTCGAGCAGCAGCAGCACGTCGTAGGGGTTGTACACTTTCTCTTCACCGCGCCAGCGGTAGCCGTTGTACCACTCGCGCACCTGCTCCCGGTCCAGGCCGGCGAGCTCGGGCGCGAACACCGTGTCCAGATCACGCTCCGTGTACCCGCAGATCGCCGAGTAGCGCCGGTCGAGGGTGAGGTCGGTGAGGTTGTTCAGCACGGAGAACACGCTGACCTTGGTGAACTTGCTCACCCCGGTGAGGAACGTGAATCGCACGTGCGCGTCGCTCGCCTTGATGACCCCGTACAGGCCGCGCAGGTAGTCACGGTTGGCGCGGGCGATCTCGCGTTGCTCCAGCGCGTCCAGGATCGGCTTGTCGTACTCGTCGACCAGCACCACGACACCCCGTCCGCTGCGCTCATGCAGCGATCTGATCAGGTAGCCGAACCGCTCCGGGGCCGTATCGTAGCGAGGATGTACGCCGGCCTGCACTTCCATGCCGTCCAACTGCGCCGACACGCTGGCGTGCAGAGCGTCGGGTTCTCCGTAATGGCCGCCGGCGAAGTCCAACCGAATCACCGGATGTTGAACCGACCAGTCGTGTCCGTCGTGGATGTGGAGTCCCCGGAACAGCGCCTCGTTGCCTTCGAACAGCTCCTTCAACGTATCCAGGAACAGGCTCTTGCCGAACCGCCGCGGGCGCGACAGGAAGTAGCGCGTACCCGCGTCGAGCAACCGCTCGATGTAGGCGGTCTTGTCCACGTAGTAGCAGTTCCGCTCGCGCAACGTGCGGAACGTCTGCACGCCGATGGGCAGTCTGCGCTTGGCCACCCGTTCATCCTAACCCGGCTCCGGCAGACGCTCGCAACGATGGATGCGTGCTCGAATCCGCGCTTCCCCTGGATGGCAGGGCTCAGGGACGGCGAGCGCTGCGGCGCCGGGCGGCCGTGCTACGGTGCGCGCGGTCGCCCGCCACGGGCGGTTACAGGCGAGGGGAGAACATGCCGCGAGTGAGCGTTGACGAGGCGATCCGGCGGGTCGCCGTCGAGGGCTGGTGCGTCCTGGATTCGGTGATCCCGCCGGGCGACGTGGACGGGGTACGGGAGGCCGTGCTGGAGGTGTCCCGTCACGAGCGGGACGCGGACAAGCCGCGCATCGGCATCGGCGGACTGATCGCCAAGACGCAGGCGTTCGCGCCCTACGTCGCCGAGGACCGGCTGCTCGGGGTGGCTCACGCGCGGCTCGGCACGCCGGTGCGCATCTCCATGACGCACGGCATCGTCACCGCGCCCGGCTACGGCCGCGCCAACTGGCACGGCGACTGGCCGTTCAGCCTGCGGCAGGACCAGAAGGTCCTGCACCCGTACCCGATCGACGCGCCGATGCACATCACGACCCTCTGGGCCCTCACCGAGTTCAGCGCCGCCACCGGCGGCACCGCGATCGTCCCGGGCAGCCACCGCTTCGGGAACAACCCCTCGGGCGACAACGGCTACCACGAGCACAGGCCGGTCCCGTCGGAGCTGCAGCCGCACATGGACCCGGGCGACGTGCTGACGATCGACAGCCGCGTCTGGCACACCAACGGCGACAACGTCAGCGACCACACGCGCGTCGGCATGGCGGTCCGCTACGCGCCGTGGTGGTACAACATCCACGTGCTGACCGCCGGTATCCGCCAGTACGAGCACGTCGGCGGCCGAGCGCGGGTTGCGCGCCGACGACGTGATCCCGATCACGCCCGAGCAGTACGAGTCGTTGCCGGACCCGGTGAAGCCGTTGCTGCGGCACGTCGTCATCGGCCAGAAGGTCCGGGCGGCATGAGGGGTGCCGCAGGTCGCCCACGCCGTCGGCGCCGAGGAGGCGCTCCGCCGCGTCCAGACCGAGGGCTGGTGCGTGATCGACGGCGTCATCCCGCAGGACGAGCTGGCCGCGGTGCGTGACAGCGTCTCCACCACCCTCGACGGCCGTTCCGAGTTGCGCGGCGTGATCGCCTGCGACCGTTCGTTCGCGCCCTACCTGGTCGACGAGCGGCTCACGGCGATCGCCGAGGGCATGTTCGGCCCCGAGTCGCGCATCGCCGGGACCGACGCCTTCGCGGCCGAGCCGGGCGCCGCCGGCAGCGGCTGGCACGCCGACTGGCCGTTCTCCGGCGACGACAGCTATCGGGTGGCCGTCCCGTACGGCGACTCTGGCCATGGCGGTGACCACCCTGTGGAGACTCACCGATGATCCCCCGGACTCCGGCGCCACCCTGATCGCCTCCGGCAGCCACCGAACGCACGACAATCCGGCCGTCGCGCCCGGTTACGCCGCCGACGCGGAGATCGCCTCGCAGATGCTGCCGGAGGTTCCTGCCGGCAGCGTGCTGGCGTTCGACAGCCGCCTGTGGCACCGGGCGACCGCCAACGCGGGCGGCGAACGGCGCCTCTGGCTCGACATCCAGTACGTGCCATGGTGGCTGGACGTCACGAGCATGATCCCCGGGCTGGCGGACTACGAGACGCGCGCCGAGGGCCTGGGCTACCGGCCCATGGAGCTCCGGGCGCTCGACGAGGCGGCCTTCGCGGCCTTGCCGGACGCGGTGAAGCCGCTGTTCGACCACCTGCGCCTCGACCAGGGGGTGATCGCGTGGCATCCGGACGCACCGGCGTCCTCCTGAACCATCACAGCCGCCCGGAGGCGGCAGTGCGATCCAGGCGCCACACGTCCCCCGGACGCCACGCACTCTCAACGCGGTGAGTGAAGTCGCGCTTGCTCAGCTCCACCTGCTCCGCCGAGATGGTTACCGCGCTTCCCGCTGCGAGAAACAGAGCATCCCGGTGGACGTGAACGGCACATGCGTGGCGCCGGCTCCAGGGCGTGTGTGTCAGTTCCTCCCATCGTTCGCCGTCCGCGGAATACCACACGTCATTGCGATTGCCTTCGGTCCAAACCTCATCCGGGTGGTCCGCCACTCCCCGGTGCCCTCCCAGCACCCAAAGCTTGCCGTCCCACGCCGCGGTATCGTGATAGGATCGTGCCGGCCAGGGAGCTTCTCCCTCCGCCAGGTGACAGGTCCATTCGCGTCCGTCTGCCGACGACCACACGTCGTTGTGGTAGAGGCGCGCCTTCAGTCTTGGCTGCTGCTCGAGGTCGTATCGCAGCGAACTCAACGTGGTCCCGCCCGTCCCGACGTATCCCCCGCCCAGGATCCACATTCGATCGTGGAGGACAGCCACGCCGCCATTCGCGCCGGTGATCATGCCCCTGGGAGCCCATGGCGCACGGTCCGTCACCAGTTCCCAGCTCAGACCGTCCTGTGTCCGCCAGACGTCGCGCAATGGTGGAGGCGCCGGCGGAAAGGGTTTCCCAGCCTTCAAGTCCGCCACGAAGTTGGTCTGGGCGGGTACGCTGGCCTGGCCACCCATGACCCAGATCGAGCCGTCGAAGACCGTGACCATCTGGTTGCCGCGCTCCTGCCAGGGTACGGCTGACGCGACGAGCTCCCAACTCACGCCGTCTTTCGACTTCCACACGTCGTCGGGGGTGCCGCTCTCGGCCCCGACAATCCAGATGTGATCATCGTGCACGACGGCTCCGTGCATGTGCCGGCCGCTCCATGGCGCGGTGGCCGCCAGGGACCAGCTCTCACCATCGTCATCCGAGCACCACACCTCCGAGCACACCTCCGACTCGAAAGAGCCGGCGCCAACGCCGGCGAGATCGGGCCTTTCGCCCGCGTACTGGTTCCAGCCACCCAGGAGAAAGAGTTTGTCCCGGAAGGAGACGAGCTGCGCCCCGTCGCGAGGCGACCATGGCAGCTCCGCGCTCACACGATTCCAACGGTATGCAGTGGTCATTGATGCTCCTCGATCCAGCTTGCGCACCGACTCGAAGGTCCTGTCAATGGGTCAAGGCGCCGGGGGTTGCCGTAGCCGTTGCGGTATCCGCTTCGCCTTCGTCGCGGCGGGGGCAACGGGCCCGGCCAAGGAACTGCCACCTCGTCCTCAAGCAATCCCTGCAGCCACTGCTGAATTGATGGGCGTGTGACGCAGCGGACGCGCAGGCGGCCGTTCGTCCGGCTCGCGCAGGCGACGTACCCTATGCCTGCGGGAGTCCGTGGAGGGCAAGATGAAGGTGGTAACGTTCGCGCGTTTTGTCGCTCGCGGGATCGCGCTGAGCTGGCGCGCGGGCAAGGGGCTGTTCCTTGCCAGCACGCTGTCGTCCGTGGTGGGGGCGGTCGTCGTGCCCCTGCAGATCCTGCTGCTGGCAGCGACCATAGATCTGGTCCCCGGCCTGGCCGGCTCGGGGTCGGCCGGTGATGCGCTGCAGGCGCTCGCGTTGCCGCTGGCCGGCATGGCGCTCCTGTGGTTGCTGGGAGGCATGCTGGCCCCAGTCAGCGAGTCATGCGGCCGTGCGTTCTACGTCAAGCTGGGAAACCACGTCCAGGGTCAGCTTCTGCGCAAGGCAGCGTCGCTGGACTTGGCGCTTTTCGACGATCAGCGCTTCTACAACAAGCTGGAGATAGCCGATCGGGATCACCGGCACGCCGGTGATATGCCAGTCGCTCTGCTGTATTCGCTGCGTTCATGGATCACGCTGGTGTCGGTGCTGGGGCTGCTGGCCACGTTCACGCCTTGGGCCGTGCTTATCCTGAGCGCTACCGTGGTGCCCGAGCTCCTGTTCCGAGGGCGGATCAACGGTCGCTTGTACGTGATGTGGAACACTCAGGCACCGATCCAAAGGCTGTGCTATTACCTCTCGTCGCTGCTCGTTGAGCGGGTGGCGGCCAAGGAGATCCGCCTGTTCGGATTGGGAGCTTCGCTGCTCGAGCGTTACCGCCGGGCCCGGGTCGACCTGTACCGGCAGGAACGCCGCATCTTGGGCGTCGAGGTGCGCGGCCTGGGCCTCCTGGGACTGCTGTCGGTTGCGGGCACCGTGGCGATCTGGATCTGGGCCGCCGCCGATGCGGTCACCGGCGCGCTCGCGCTCGGCACGCTGGTGCTGGTGTTTCAGTCCGCCGACAAGGCGCGGGCTCAGCTCCAGGATGCCGCCCGAGGAGCGGGCATGCTGGTCGAGAGCCGCCTGCACGCGCAGAGCTACTTCGATTTCATCGATCTGGATCCCGGCGACTACGCCGGCTCGCTACGCCCGGCGGGCCGGGTGGCGGCACCGTCCTCCGTGACCCGTGGCATCGAGCTGACCGACGTGTCCTTCGAATATCCCGGCACCGAACGCCCTGTCCTGCGGAACCTCAACGTTGGCCTGCGTGCCGCCGAGAGGGTAGCGATCGTGGGCGAGAACGGGGCCGGCAAGACCACCCTGGTCAAGCTGCTCACGCGGCTCTACGACCCGACCGCCGGCACCATCGAGCTCGACGGAGTCGACTACCGCGACTACGACGTCGCCGGTTTGCGGAAGCTCTTTGGGGTGGCGTTCCAGGACTATGCCCAGTTCCATCTCACCGCGCGCGAGAACGTCGGCTTCGGCGATATCGAACGGCTGGACGACACCGAAGCGATCATGGACGCCGTCCGCGGTGCGGCGGCGCAGGAGATGGTCGACCGGTTGCCCAGCGGGCTCGACACCATGCTGGGCCGCACGCTGGCCGAAGGTACGGACCTCTCGGGCGGCCAGTGGCAGAAGCTGGCGCTGGCGCGCGCCTTCTTTCGCGGCGGGGCGGTGCTGATCCTGGACGAGCCGACCGCCGCGCTCGACGCGCGCGCCGAGCATGAGCTGTTCGAACAGATCCTGGCGAGTAGTCGCGGCCGCACCACGATCATCATCTCGCATCGTTTCTCGACAGTGCGCAGCGCCGACCGTATTCTCGTGCTCCATGAAGGGGAGATCGTCGAGGACGGCGACCACGGCAGCCTGATGAAGCGCAACGGCCGCTACGCCGAGATGTTTCGCCTGCAGGCCAGCCACTACACCGACCCGCCTGCCGAGCCGGACGAGGAACCGAAGGAGGGATGAGCGATCCTCCAGCACGCCCCAACCTCGTCCTGATCTCGGCCGACCAGTGGCGCGGCGACGTGCTCGGCATCGCCGGCGACCCGGTGATCCACACGCCGGGCATCGACGCGATGGCCGCCACGGGACACTACTTCCCGCGCGCGGTCACCGAGTTGCCGTCCTGCGTGGGCGCGCGGCGCACGCTGTTCAGCGGGCAGTGGCCGGTGACGCACGGCATGACCGGGTTCGACGACCTGGAGCCGTGGCCGGAGCCCGACACCCTGTGCCGGGTCTTCCGGCGCAACGGTTACCGGACCTACGGCATCGGCAAGCGCCACGTCTATCCGCAGGACGCCCGCCACGGCTTCGACCTGCTGCGCACGCACGAGGAGGGCCGCTTCCTGAGCCCCGGCTATCGCGACGACTACCTGTCCATGCTCGCCGAGGCGGGCTGGGGGGACTTCGGCCTGTTCGGCGCCGGCGTCACCAACAACAGCTACCACGGGCGCGCCAGCGTGCTGCCGCCGGAGCTGCACGTCACCACCTGGACCGCCACGGAGGCGATCCGGGTGATGGAGGACCACGTCAGGACCTGGGGACGCGACCATCCGTTCTTCCTGTACGTCTCCTTCAGCAAGCCGCACCCGCCGTGGGACCCGCCGGCGCACTTCTTCGACCACTATTACGGCGATCCCGACCTGCCGATGCCCGTGATCGGGGATGCCGCCGGCTACGTCAGCGCGCCCAGTCCGTTCGTGGCCGGCACGCGCGGGCCGCTCCCCGAGGGGGAGGTCCATCAGCTCAAGGCCAGGGACATGCGCCGCGCCCGTGCCGCCTACTACGGGCTGATCGACCAGATCGACGCGCAGATCACCCGCCTGGCCTACCACCTGTGGCGCTCGCTGATGGTGCGCAACACCATCTTCGCCTTCGTCTCCGACCATGGCGAGATGCTCGGCGACCACCACTGGTGGGCGAAATCGGTCGGGTACGAGGGTTCCATCCGCGTGCCGTTCGTCCTCAGCTTCCCCAAGGAGATGCCGCTGCCGACCAACCGCCTCTATCCCGACACGACGGTCGGGCTGGCCGACCTGATGCCCACCGTGCTGGACGCGTGTGGCCTGCCGATCCCCGAGCGCTGCGACGGCGCGTCGCTGATGCCGCTGATTTCAGGCGAGGTGGACCGCCTCGACCGCGGCCACCTGCACGGCGAGCACCTGGAGTACGGTCACTTCCTGCTCGACCACACCGAGAAGTTCCTCTGGCACTATCGGATGGGCGTGAAGGAGTACTACGACCTGCAGGAAGACCCGAACGAGTCCCGTAACCGCTACGCCGACGACCCGCGGGCGCGAAAGCTGGAGGAACGGCTGAAGGCGCTGCTGGTCGATCAAGGCCGCGAGGACGACTTCATGCGCGGAGGCGAGCTGGACGATGCCACCGCCCTGGCGCACACCCACGAGCCGCCCGCGTACGCGCGATAGCGGCATTCAACGCAGGAGGTTTCATGGCGCCGTTACCCACGACCAACAAGGGCTGGCTCGAGCTTGGCAATCGGTATCTTCTGCGGCATCCCATGCGGACCGCTCCGCTGGTCCCCGAGCGTGGCGAGGGAATCTACCTGTGGGACGTGGAGGGCCGGCGGTTCATCGACTTTCAGTCCGGTCAGCTCTGCGTGACGCTCGGTCACTCCCATCCGGAGTACGTACGGGCGCTGTGCGACCAGGCACGGAAGATCGTCCAAATCGGAAGCACCTTCATAGCGCCGTCCGAGGTGCTGTTGGCCAGGAAGATGGCCGAGATCGCACCGGATCCGCTGCAGAAGTCCTTCTTCGCGTGCACGGGTTCCGAATCGAACGAGATGGCGCTGCGCCTGGTGAGGAAGTACACGGGCCGTTTCGAGGTGATCGCGCTCATGCGCGGCTACCACGGGCAGTCGTACGGGAGCGCATCCATCACCGGCCGGGGCGGCATGCTGCGCGAGGGATACGGTCCCATGCCCACCGGCGCCGCGTTCGTCCCGCCGCCTTACGCTTATCGCTGCCAGTTCTGCCGCGACGAGGACTGCTGCAACCTGGGCTGCGCCGATGCGGCGGAGTACGTCCTCGACACGGCGACCTCCGGCCGGCCGGCGGCGTTCTTCTTCGAGCCGTTGATGAGCGCTGCCGGACAGATCGTGCCTTCCAGGGAGTGGATACGGCGGATGGTCGAGATCTGCCGGAGCCGGGACATTCTGATGGTGGCGGACGAAGCGCTGACCTGCTTCGGCCGGACCGGGCGGTGGTTTGCCTTCGAGCACTTCGACTTCGTGCCCGACCTCGTCACCTGCTCGAAGGGGCTCGGCGGCGGCGTGCCCCTGTGCGCGGTCCTCACCAGCGCTGAGATCGCCGACGCGGCAGTGGAACGGGGGTTCATGCCGTTCTCATCCCACGCCGGAGATCCGCTGCTCTGCGCCACCGGCCTGGCGAATCTCGAGATCGTCGACCGCGACGATCTCGTGGAGAACGCCCGGCGGGTAGGCGGCTACTTCATGGAAAAACTCAAGGCGCTGGAGCGCGAACTGGCCATCGTCGGTGAAGCCCGCGGCCTCGGCCTGTGTCTGGGCCTGGAGTTGGTGACCGACAAGAAGAGCCGCGAGCCCAATTTCTCCGCTGCTGCCATGGCGACCAACTATTGCTACGAGCACGGCCTGTGGCTTCCGATCGTGCCGATGGTGCAAGACGACAACCCGCTGAGTCGGCGTTTCATGGAGATCTCGGGCTCCCACGTCCTGCGTTTCATGCCGCCGATCACCGTCACCGAGGCGCAGATCGACGAAGCGATGGACGTCATCGAGGCAAGCCTCCGGCTCGCGGAAGATGCATGCGCGTCGGCGTAGATTCCGGCGGCACGTTCACGGACGTGGTCGCCTTCGACCCGGAACGCGGCAGCCTGGTGTTCCACAAGGTCGCCTCGACGCCGGACGACCCCGCGGCGGGCATCGTCAGCGGCGCGCTGGGAGCCGCCGAGCGGGCCGGGGCGCAGCCGACCGACGTGGCGATGCTCATCCACGGCACGACGGTCGCCACCAACCAGGTGCTGCAGCGTGCGGGGGCGCGGGTGGCGCTCATCACCACCGCCGGGTTCCGGGACGTGCTGCACATCCAGCGCCAGTCGAGGCCGCTCATGTACGACCTGCGCGCGCGCCGCACCGCGCCGCTGGTGCCGCGCGAGCTGCGCTTCGAGGTGCGCGAGCGCATGCGCTTCGACGGCACGGTGCAGACGCCCCTGGACCGCGCGGGCCTGGCCGCCGTGATCGACGCCATCCGCGATGCGGGCGTGCAGGCGGTCGCCGTCGGGTTGCTGCACAGCTACGCCAATCCCGGTCATGAGCGGGAGATAGGCGAGGAGGTAACGCGCCGGCTGCCGGGTGTCGCCGTCAGCCTGTCACACGAGCTGATGGGCGAGCACGGCGAATACGAGCGGTTCAGCACCACCGTGATGAACGCCTTCGTGCAGCCGGGGATCGAGCGCTACGTCACGCGGCTCGACGCGGGACTGCGCGAGGCCGGCTTCACGGCGCCGCTGTACGTGATGAAGTCCAACGGCGGGGTCATGACCGCGGAGTCGGCCGCGCGCCGCTGCGTGGAGACGGTGCTCTCCGGGCCGGCCGGCGGCGTAGTCGCCGGCGCCGCGGTGGCGCGGGCGCGCGGGGCCGCCGACCTGATCACCTGCGACATGGGCGGCACCAGCTTCGACGTCGGCGTCGTCCAGGACGGCGACATCCCGTTCGCGCGGGACACGGAGATGGGAGGTCTGGCCCTCGGCGTGCCGATGCTGGACCTGCACACCGTGGGCGCCGGCGGCGGCAGCATGGCCTGGCTGGACGCCGGCAACGCCCTGCGCGTGGGGCCGCGCTCGGCCGGCGCGGTGCCCGGACCGGCCTGCTACGGGACCGGCGGTACGGAGCCTACCGTCACCGACGCCGACCTGGTGCTGGGCCGGCTGGGGACCCGGACGCTGCTCGGCGGCGGCGTGACCCTGGACCGGGAGGCGGCCGAGCGATCGATCCACGACCGCGTCGCCGCGCCGCTCGGACTGGGCGTCGCCGAGGCGGCCGAGGGGGTCGTGCGCGTGATCAACGCCACCATGACCGCCGCGATCCGCAGGCTGACCATCGAGCGCGGCCACGATCCGCGCCGGTTCGCCCTCTGCCCGTTCGGCGGCGCCGGCCCCATGCACGGCGCGGAGCTGGCCGCCGAGCTGGGCGTCGCCGAGACCGTGATCCCGATCGCCCCCGGCGTGCACTCCGCGCTGGGGTTGCTGATGACCAACCTGCGCGAGGACCGCACCAGGACGCTGGTCCGCCGGCTGGACTCGGCCGCCGTGGAGGAGTTGCGCGCGGTGCTGACGAACCTGGAAGCGGAAGGGCGCGAGCAGCTTCGGGGGAATGACGGCGCCGCGCCGGCCGTCAGCCGCGCGGTCGGGATGCGCTACCTGGGGCAGCGCTACGAGCTGTCGGTGCCGGTGGGTGCCGAGCTGCCGTCGCTTGCGGAACTCGGCGACTGCTTCCACGCGCTGCACGACCAGCGCTACGGCTACCGCCGCGACGACCATCCGGTGGAGGTGGCCAGCGCCTGGGTCGCGGTCGAGCACGACCTGCACCCCCTGGACGTGCCCGAGGTGGCCGCCGCCGCGGAGCCCGCGCCGCGCCACGTGCGGATGGCCCGTTTCGCCGGCGTCGAGCGGGAGGTGCCGGTCTATGCCCGCGACGACCTGGGAGCGGGCTGCACCCTGCGCGGACCCGCCGTCGTCGAGCAGCTCGACGCCACCTCGGTCGTTCCGCCGGAACACCTGCTGGTGGTGGATCGCTTCGGCCACCTGGTGGTATCACGCACCGATGACTGACGCCCCCGCGATCGATCCCATAACGCTCGAGATCATGCGCAACCGCTGGCTGGGAATCGCGGAGGAGTGCTGTGCCGCCTTGGTGCGCGCCAGCTACTCCACCAACATCAAGGATCGCCGCGACTGCTCGGTAGCGCTGGCCACCCCGGACGGGGTGATCGTCGCGCAGGCGGAGGTGGGCACGCCCCTCCACCTGGGCATCATGCCCGGCGTGCTCGGAGCGATCCTGGCCGAGTTCCCGCCGGACTCCATGCAGCCGGGCGACATGTACGCGAGCAACCTGCCCTATCCCGAGGGGCCCGGGCACCTGCCGGACCTTTCGCTGGTGGCGCCCATCTTCCACCGGGGCGAACTGGTGGCCCTGTCGGCGTCGACCGCCCACCACGTGGACATGGGCGGCTACGCGCCGGGCAGCATGCCGTTCGGGGTCACCGAGATCTACCAGGAGGGGCTGCAGATCCCGCCGATCGCGCTGGTCCGGGGAGGCGAGCTGCAGGAGCCGATCCTGCGGCTGATCGAGCAGAACGTCCGCACCCGCATCGAGGTGCGCGGCGACCTGATGGCCCAGTACGCCACCGCCCGCACCGCGGAGCGGCGGGTGGCGGAGCTGCTCGACGCAGGCGACGGGCGGCTCGCGCTCGCCGCCATCCCCGCGATCCTCGATCACGCCGAGGCGTGCATGCGCGCCGGCATCCGCGGCCTGCCCGACGGGGTCTACCGGTTCGAGGACTTTCTGGATGACGACGGCTTTACCGACGATCCGGTACGCATCGCCGTCGAGATCCGGGTGGCCGGCGACGAGCTGACCGTCGACTTCGACGGCACCAGCGCGCAGGTGGCCGGCCCCTTGAACGCGCGCCTGAGCGCCGCGCGCGCCGCCGTCTACTACACCTGCAAGGCGGTCATCGACCCCGACCTGCCCACCTCGGCCGGCGCCTACCGCCCGATTCACGTCACCGCCCCGGAAGGGACCGTCATGAACGCCACCTTCCCGGCGGCCATCGGCAACGCCAACATCCTCACCGACCAGCGCGTGGTCGACGTGCTGCTGGGCGCGCTCGCGCAGTGCGTCCCGGAACGGGTCTGCGCCGCCTGCTCGGGCGAGATGAACCTGCTCAACATCGGCGGCGCCGACGACCGACCCGACGCCCCCGACTCCTGCTACAACTACGTGGAGACCTACGCCGGCGGGCAGGGGGCCATGCACGACCTGGACGGCGAGGACGGTGTGCACACCCACCTGACCAACACCCGCAACGCCCCGGTGGAGGTGATCGAGCGCACCTACCCCTTGGAGGTCGTGCGCTACGGACTGGTGCCGGATACCGAAGGCGCCGGCCGCCGGCGCGGCGGCTGCGGCATGGTCCGCGAGTTGCGCTGCCTGGGCGAGCGGACCGTGGTTACCGTCGGCGCCGACCGCCGCCGCTTCACCCCATGGGGGCTGGAAGGCGGGAAGAACGCCACCGGCTCCATGCTCACCGTGACCGCCGCCGACGGCACCGTGCGGGTGCTGCCGACCAAGACGTTCGTGGAGCTTCAGCGCGGCGACGTCCTCACCGTCCAGACGCCGGGCGGCGGCGGCTGGGGCCCGCCGGCCGAGCGCGAGCCCGACCTGCTGGAGCGCGACGTGCGCTCCGGCCTGATCAGCCCCGATCGCGTGCGGGAGGTGTACCGGGCATCTTCACCACTGACCTGAGTTGATCAGAAAGGACGTTAACTTGCATTGCGTGCGGAGAACATGCAAGAATCGGTGATTATCCCGTCGGGAGACGCATCATGCTCGTTTCGTTTGCGCTTACGAACTATGCTTGCTATCGTGATCGTCAGGAGTTCAGCGCCGAGGCGATGGCCCGCGTCGCCGGCACTTGGGCATTCGACACCGGTGTCCGACGCTTCCCACGGCTCAATCGGGTGTCCGCCATCTACGGCCCCAACGGAAGCGGCAAGTCGCGCTTCGTCCACGGACTTGCCTTCGCGACGCGCTTCGTCGTCGGGTCGTCGAAGGAAAGCCAGGCGGGAGATGAGATTCCGTACTCGCCGTTTCTGTTCGACACGGAGACACGTACCCGTCCGACGACATTCGAGATCTCGTTCATCGAAGGCGGAACCGCGTACGAGTACGGGTTTGCCATCGACCGGCGTCGTGTGCATGCAGAGTGGCTGCTGGCTTGGCCTCCCGGCGGGCGTATGCGGCACTTGCTGGAGCGCGTCTACGATCCGGAGGCCGAACGGGAGCAATGGACGTTCGGGCCCTCTGTACGCGGCCCCAAGGAACTGTGGCGTTCAAGTACACGCCCGAACACACTGCTGGTGTCTGCCGCCGCACAACTGAATAGCGAGCCCTTCCGGCCGGTGGTGGATTGGTGTCGGAGACTGAACGTCCTGACGGCAGGCGACATACCACCCGGTTTCACGATTGCAAAGATCACGGAGAGCGAGGGGATCAGGACGCGGATTCTGACGCTGCTCCGCGACTCGGATATCCCCGTCACCGACGTCACGGTCCGCGAAGAAAAGCATCTCCTGGAAGAGTTCCGCCCAATACTCCCCCCCGCCCTGGCCGAACGACTGCCTGATGATGGATCGACAACGGTCGACGTTGTGGACGTCAGCTTGGCACACCGCGATCCGCAGGATGAAGCGAGGCACTTCTTGAAACTGGTCGAGGAATCCGACGGTACTCAGAGGCTGTTTTCCTTGTCCGGACCGTGGCTGGATATCATGGACAACGATCGCGTCGTGGTGATCGACGAGCTCGACCGGAGCCTGCACCCTCTGCTCGTCGCCTCACTGATCAGACGTATCAACAGCGGCTCCGATAGCGGTCGTGAGAAGCGCGCACAGCTCATCGCTACGCTGCACGACGTAACTCTCCTGAATGACGTGCTTGACCGCGGACAGGTCTGGTTCACGCAAAAGGACCGGCACAGTGAAGCCGCATTGCTAAAGCCGCTCTCCGATTACCGTCCCCGACCCAAGGAGGCGCTGATGCGCGGCTATCTCGGCGGACGCTACGGGGGTGTGCCGGTGATCATCGAGTCGGATTCCTGAAGACTCGGCCCGACATGAGGAAGCCGCGGTACAAGGGAAGACGCCGGCCCAGCGAAGATGGCAAACCCCGGATCCTGGTCCTCTGCGAAGCAACCGATCCCGAGCGCAGCTACTTCAATGCACTCAAGGCCGACTTCGGTCTGACGAGTGTACGTGTCCAAAGCGCCGGGACCATCGCCGACATGATCAAGCGAGTGGAGCGAGAGGTGCGTGAGGACCCGACACAGGAGGAGATCTGGTGTGTTCTTGACCATGACGAACGGATGGTCGAAATCGACCGCTTCAATTGTTGGTTGCGACGACCGAGACGGACGACGACCCAAATCGACGCAGCCATGTCGGTTCCTTGCTTCGAATACTGGATCCTGCTCCACTTCACGTTTACTACCAAAACCTACCGGGGGACCGGAGATGTGTCTGCATGCAAGCAGGTGAGGCGCGAACTCAGGAACCACATTGCAGACTACAAGAAGACCGATCTTTCCATATATCGTCGATGCCGTGAGCGCCTCGATACTGCCATCAAGCATGGAAGGCGCGTCCCGGTAACACGAGACGCGCTATCGGGTACAGACGTGGGGAGGCTCATAGAGCGGCTCAAGCGCCTGTGACCTGCATGAGTGGCCGGCAATCCGTCGCCCCCTGACGGACTTCTTGACTCCGGGCATGGACAGCGTCGTACCATCGAGCCCTCCCCTCCTGGACCATGCCGCTGACCTACTACACCCACGCACGCCGCGACGAGCCGAAGGTCGCGCTGACCTTCGACGACGGCCCGAATCCGCCGCGCACCGACGAGATCATGGACATCCTGGAGGCGAAGGGGGCGCGCGGCACCTTCTTCGTGCTCGGCAAGTGGGTCGAGCGCTGGCCGCAGGCGGCCGAGCGCATCGTCCGGCGCGGCCACTGCATCGGCAACCACAGCCACGTCCATCACGCGCATGTCGGGGACTTCGATCGCGCCGAGGCGGCGATCGGCAACATCCTGGGCCGCCCCACGCGGTTCCTGCGCGCCCACTACTTCAACTACTTCACCTGCCTGTATTCGCCGCTGGCCATGGCGGCGTCGATGGCGATCGTCGACTCCGACGTCAACCCGGCCGACTACGCCAAGACCGATCCGCAGGAGATCGTCGACGCGACCCTGGGGCACCCGTCGCTGGCCGCAGGATCGATCATCGACCTGCACGACAGCGGCGAGACCGACGACGACGGGTTGCGCTTGGCGCGCCCGCTGCCGCTGATCGCGGCGCTGCCGAAGATCATCGACGGCCTGCAGGAGCAGGGCTTTCAGCTCGTCGGCCTGGACCAGATGACCCTGGTCGACCCGGTCGAGTGGCAACCGGACGACCGCGCCACCTACGCGTCGCCGGAGGCGCGCGCCGCGGTGTACGAGCTGGGCCGGCAGCCGTGATCTCCTCTTTCGGATTCCGCTCACCAAACCCTTGTTCACGAGGAGGATAGAGAAGTGAACATCCGTATCAGGCCCGTGTTCCGGGCCGTGCTGGCGCTGGCGCTGGTGCTCGGCAGCACCGTGGCCGTGGCAGACGACGACGTCCTGGTGATCGCCATCTCGGGCGACATCGAGACGCTCGACCCGCCGTTCTCGCGCTTTCAGCGCTCGAACGAGACCAACCTGAACGTCTACGACCAGTTCTTCCGCTACGGGCGGCGTGACACCGGTCAGGGCTACAGCATCGCCGACACCGGCACGATCGAAGGCGCCGCCGTCGAGTCGTGGGAGTGGTCGGACGACGGAACGTCGATCGTGCTGAACATCCGGCAGGGCGTGACCTTCCCCAGGACCGGCCGCGAGCTGACCGCCGACGACTTCATCTACTGGTTCGACCGCGCGCACGGGACCGAGTCCGGCACCGCCTGGAACGTCAACACCGCCGGCATCACGTCGTACGAGAAGACCGGCGATCACCAGGTGACGCTGCAGTTCTCGAACCCCAGCCCGTGGTTCTTCTTCCTGTTCCGCGACCAGTCGCAGGGGCCGATGGATCACGTCGAGGCGCAGGCTCACGTCGAGTCCGACGACCCGTGGGCGACGCGCTGGCTGGCAAAGAACGACGTCGGCTCCGGCGAGTACTACGTCGAGGGCTGGGAGGCCGGCGTGCAGATGGTCCTCCGCGCCAATCCCGACTACTGGGCAGGGCCGGCCTTCTTCGAGCAGGTCATCCTGCAGATCGTGCCCAATTCGGCCGACCGCGCGTTGCTGCTGCGCGAGGGAGAGGTGGACATCGCCACCGGGCTGTCGACCGACGAGCTTTCCGCCCTGCGCGGCTCCGACGGCGTCAAGGTGCTGTCGATTCCGACGCGCAACCAGATGATCTTCGGCCTCAACGTGCAGCGTGAGCCGTTCGACGACGTGCGCGTTCGCCAGGCGCTGTCCTACGCGGTGCCGTACGAGGCGATCGCGCAGGGGATCTTCGGCGGCAACGCCCTGGTGTCGGCCGGTCCGATTCCGGTCGGCGGACAGTATCACGACAGCAGCCTGTGGCCGTACCGCTTCGACCTGGACAAGGCATCCGCCCTGCTGGCCGAGGCCGGCTACGACGCCGGGTTCGAGTTCACGCTGGACATCGCATCGGGCGTGCCTGCCACCGAGCAGATCGCGGTCGTCCTGCAGGACGCGTTCAAGGACATCGGCGTCACGATGAACATCAACCTGCAGCCCTCGGCGGTGTTCGCCGAGCAGCTCGGCACGCTGCAGCACCACGCCTGGATGCGCGACCTCCTGTGGTACGTGGATGACGCCGGCTACACCGGCGACCTGTTCTTCCGCACCGGCGCGGTCGCCAACTGGATGGGCTACGGCGACGAGGAGCTGGACGCCGTCATCGACGAGTTGACCGTCACGCTGGACGCGGGCCGCAAGGCCGATCTGTCGGCGCGATACCAGGAGATCCTGATCGAGGCCGCGCCGGCGCTCTACATCTCGGAGATGCCGTTCGAGATCGCGATGCGCGACGACATCCACGGCTACGTGCAGCTCCCCGACAACCTGATGTGGTACTGGCCGCTGTATCGCGGCGACGGCTGATTCCCGCGCCGCTTGTTCCTGGTCGCGGGGTGCGGGTGCTCGGCGCCGGCGCCCCGCTTCGCGTTCTGCCGCCTGCCGTGACCGCGCACTGGACCGATGCTTGAATCGGTGCGCGAGTGGGCGCTGTTCCTGCTCAAGCGGATCGGCATCCTGGCCATCTCGCTGCTGGGGGTGTCGATGATCACCTTCGCGGTCACGCACGCCATCGGCAACCCGGTCTATCTGCTGGTCGGCCCCAGGCACAACCAGGAGATGCTCGACAACCTGACGCGCGAGCTGGGACTGGACCGCCCGCTGTACGAGCGCTACGTCAACTACCTGGGCAACCTGGCTCGCGGCAACCTCGGCGTCTCCCGCTACTCCTACAACCCGGTGCTCACCGACATCCGCGCTCGCCTGCCGGCCACCCTGGAGCTGTCCACCTGCGCGCTGCTGTTGGGGGTGCTCTGGGCGGTGCCGGCGGGGGTGGTCGCCGGCATCCGCCGCCGCAGCGTGTTCGCCCGGCTGGCGGACGTGGCCGCTCGCGGCGGCGTCTCCATGCCGGGATTCTGGCTGGGGCTGCTGTTGATCTTCGTGTTCTTCGCGGAACTGGGCTGGCTGCCCGCGCCGCTCGGCCGCCTGGACCGGGACTTCACCAGGCCGCCGTATGTCACCGGGTGGTACACCATCGACGCGTTGCTGGCCGGCGATATGGGGGCGTTCCTGTCCAGCGTCCGCCACCTGATTCTGCCGGCGGTGACGCTGGCGTTCACGACCAGCCCCAGCACCCTGCAAATCACGCGCAACAAGATGCGGGAGGTGATGCAGAGCGACTACATCCGCACCGCCAGGGCGTTCGGGATGCCGGCCCGGACCGTCCGCCGCTACGCGCTGCGCAACATCCTGGGACCGGTCATCACGATGATCGCCATGACCTACGGCTACCTGCTGAGTGGCACCGTCCTGGTCGAGGTGGTGTTCACCTGGCCGGGGCTGGGGCTGTACGCGGTCGACGCCATGAACCACTCCGACTACGAACCGATCATGGGGGTGGTGTTGCTGACGGCCGCCTTCTACCTGTCCATCTACCTCGCCGCGGACGTCGTCAACGCCATTCTCGATCCGCGCGCGCGCAGCCGGAACTGAGCGTGGCTTCCGCCGACACCGTGTCCGCCGCGGGGACCTTGTCCGACACGCCGCGGGCCGGCTTCTACCGTCGCCTGGAGAACGCCAACGGCGCGGCGCGGGTGCGGATCAACCTCGCCCTGCTGTCGCTGCTGATCGTGCTGGGGCTGATCGCTCCGCTGCTGCCGCTGCAGGATCCGGTCGATCCCGACCCGCTCTCCCGGCTCGCACCGCCGTCGCGGGAGCATTGGTTCGGCACCGATACGAACGGCATGGACGTGTTCTCGCGGACCATCCACGCGATCCGCGTGGACTTCGCGCTGGCGCTGAGCTCGGTGCTGATCGGCATCCTGGTCGGCGTGCCGGTCGGCGCGCTTGCCGGTTACTTCGGGGGGCGGTTCGACACCGTCGTGACCCGCATCACGGAGGTGTTTCAAGGCTTTCCGCAGATCCTGTTCGGCATGGCGGTGCTGGCGGCTGCCGGCAACACGCTGGTCAATCTGGTGCTGATCATCGCGTTCTACAACGTGCCGGTGTACAGCAAGATGGTGCGCAGCGCCGCCGTGCCGCTGCGCGAGGCGGATTTCGTTCTGGCCGCGCGGGTGTTCGGCAACTCGCCGCTGTCGGTGGTGTTCCGCCACGTCATCCCCAATACGCTGGTGCCGGTGTTCTCGCAGCTTCCGCTGAGCTGTGCCTACGCCGTGCAGATGATCGCTGGTCTCAGTTTCATCGGGCTGGGGGTCTCCATCCCGACGCCGGAGTGGGGCTCGATGATCCAGCTCGGCGCCAACCAGCTCGTGTTCGGCACGTGGTGGGCGTCGGTCTTTCCCGGCCTGGCGCTGTTCGGATCGGTCTGGGTGCTGAACAACGTCAGCGACCTGCTGGGCTCGCTGGTCGTCCGGCGGGCGTGAAGCCGTGGCCCTGCTGTCGATCCGCGACCTGGCCGTGGAGTTCACGGTCGACCGCGAGACCATTCACGCGCTGCGCGGCGTGAGCATGAGCCTGGAGGAGGGATCGCGCACGGCGGTCGTCGGCGAGAGCGGCTCGGGCAAGACCGTGACCGCGCTCAGCGTGCTGCGGCTGCTGCCTCCTGCCGCGCGGGTCACTTCCGGGCAGATCGAGTTCGCCGGCCGGGACGTGACCTCCCTGGATGATGCTCGGCTGGGCGAGATCCGCGGCTCGCAGGTGGCGATGATCTTCCAGCACGCCTCCGCGGCCCTCAACCCGCTGTGGCCGGTCGGTCGTCAGATCGCGGACGTCTACCGCCGTCACCGGGGAGGAACGCGGCGCCAGGCGTGGGAGCAGGCGGTCGAGGTGCTGGCCGCCACCGGCATCCCCGACGCGGCCGCGCGTGCGCGGGACTATCCGCACCAGTTCTCGGGTGGCATGGCGCAGCGGGTGATGATCGCGATGGCGCTGGTCTGCTCGCCGCGGCTGCTGATCGCCGACGAGCCCACCACCGGGCTCGACCTGACCATCCAGGTGCAGGTGCTCGATCTGATAGCCGAGGTGGTGGAGCGGCTGGATGCGACGCTGATGCTCATCTCGCACGATCTGGCGGTCGTGGGAGCGCTCTGCGACCACGTGGTGGTGATGTACGCGGGCGAGGTGATGGAGAGCGGCACGACCGCGCTTGTGCTCGAGGCGCCTGCCAATCCGTACACGGAAGGGTTGCTGGCGTGCTTCGCCGAGGCCGGGGGCGGCGACATGCCATCCATTCCCGGGCGCGCCCCGGACATGCGCCGGCCGCTGCCGGGCTGCGGATTCGCCGAGCGCTGCGCGCATGCGGAGGACGTCTGCCGCCGGCAGCCGGCGCCGGTGGTCGAAATAGCCGCCGGGCACCTCTCGCGGTGCCACTTTGCGGGCGAACGGTAGCGCCCAAACCCGTCGCCTCCGGCTCCGCGTTTGGCCCATCCCTGCCTTCCGCTTCGGAGTCTGTCGCCTTCCCGCTTGAGCGGCAATCCGACAGACTCCTCGCGGCATGGACGATCAGCCGCTGCTCCGCGTCGAGCGCTCGGTCAAGCGCTACGCGCTGCGCCGGCGTGGCCTGCGCCGCTCGCACGTGGCGGCCCTGGACGACGTATCCGTCGCGGTGCGGCGGGGCGAGTGCGTGGGTCTGGTCGGCGAGTCGGGCTCCGGAAAGTCGACGCTGGGCCGCTGCGTGCTCAACCTCACGCCTCTGGATGCGGGCCGCATCGTGTTTCAGGGGAAGCAAATACAGGCGCTTGGCGAACGCGACTGGAGGCCGTTGCGCAGGCAGTTGCAGATGGTCTTCCAGAACCCGCTGACCTCCTTCAACCCCATGATGACCATCGAGCAGTCGCTGCAGGACGCGCTGCGCCACACCACCGGCATGGAGGCCGCGGCGCGGCGCGGCCACGCGCGGTTGCTGCTGGAGCAGGTGCAACTCGATCAGCGGTTCGCGGCGCTCTTTCCCTACGAGCTCTCGGGCGGCCAGTTGCAGCGCGCCGCCATCGCGCGGGCACTGGCGCCGGGCCCCGATTTCCTGTTCCTGGACGAGCCGACCGCTGCCCTGGACATGTCGATCAAGGGGCAGATCGTCAATCTGCTCAAGGAGCTGCAGCGACGCCACAAGCGGGCGCTGGTCTTCGTGTCGCACGACCTGCGCGCCGTCCGCTACGTGGCCGACCGCATCTACGTGATGTACCAGGGACAGGTCGTGGAGCAGGGCAGCCGCGCGGCGGTGTTCGACCGGCCGCGGCATCCCTACACGCGCGCCCTGCTGGCCGCGACGCTCATCGGACGCGGCGCCCGTGCCGCGTCGACCGTGCCCGGCGGTGACGAATCGGCGGATCGGGCGCCTCAGGGATGCCGGCTGGCCGGACGGTGTCCGTTCGTCCAGGCCCGCTGCCGGCGGGAGCCGCAGGAACTCCACGCCATCGCGCCGGGCCACGACGTCCGCTGCTGGCGTGCCGAGCACCTGCCGGCAGCCGAGTGAGCATGCCGGACATCGCGCGGTGCGTGGCCGGCGCACTGATACGGGACGGCAAGGTCCTGCTTGTGAGGAGATCCCCTCAGGTTCAGCATCATCCCGGCGCGTGGGATCCGATTGGAGGGCACGTCGAGGGAGATGAATCCCTGGAGGACGCGCTGCGCCGAGAGGCTCGTGAGGAATTGCAGGTCGATATCGAGTCTCTTCGTCGACTCGGTGAGATCCATGACCCGGTCGAACCGGCCGACATCAGCGTGTTTGTCGTGTCCCGTTGGAGCGGGGAGCCGGTGAACGCTGCGCCGGAAGCGCATACCGAGATCGGATGGTTCCGAGCGGATGAGCTGCCTCACACGGAATCGGCGGACGGCTATGAGCTTGTCAGGCGGGCACTGACGACAGCCGTGCGCGAATCCACACGCCGCGAAGCCGCCGGTTGATCTGAAGCGGCGCCGTCCCGGTGTGCATTGCTGGTGCATGAGGGTAAGGTATGGGTGAGACTGCAATGGCTCTTGCAGACACCGACTTGGAGCGAATCGGCACCTACGTGAAGGGGAATCTCTACGGCTGGTTCGTCGAGGTGGCGCCGCATCTGGTCATCGGACCGCAGCTCCTGGGGCGGGTCGCGACGATCGAGCAGGAGCTCAAGGATCAGCGGGAGCTGATGGCTGTCCGGTTCGATGCGATGGACCGGCGCTTCGAGGAGACGAACGCACGCCTCGCGGAGCGCTTCGATGCGATGGACCGCCGGTCGGAGGAGCGGTTCGCAGCGGTGGATCGCCGTTTCGAGGAGATGAACGATCGCTTCGCGGAGCGATTCGACGCGGTGGACCGGCGGTTCGATGCAGTGGATCGGCGGTTCGAGGACATGGGCAAGAGGTCCGACGAACGCTTCGCAGAGATGGGCAAGAGGTCCGACGAGCGCTTCGCAGCAGTCAACGTCCGCTTCGAGGACATGAACAAACGCTTCGAGGACATGAACAAGCGGTTCGAGGACATGAACAAGCGGTTTGGTTCGATGCAATGGCTGGTTGGCGGCGCATTCCTCCTGATCGGGGTCCTGATGACCGTCTACAAATTCGTTGCCTGACGCGCGGCCACCGGGCAGTCCGGCTCACGGGCGGACGGTGAGGGTCTGGTTCGGCGCCACGTCGCGCAGCACGGTGCGGGTGCCGTCGGGCCAGTCGACGATCAGTTCATCGACGTTCGCCGTCGCGCCCAGGCCGAAGTGCGCGGACAGCTCGGAGGCGCCGAAGAAGCCGCCGGCTCCGACCGGTGCGCGTTGCGTGCGGCCGTCGGCGGCCACCGTCACGACCGCGCCCCAGCCGTGCGGGGCCAGCCCGGAGCCGCGGGGCGGATCCAGGAACACGCGCAGCCAGCCGGCGTCCGCGGCGCCGCTCGGGCCGTCGGGACCGCCCAGGTCGTTGCGGAACAGGGTCGGCCGCGCGTCGAAGTTGAAGATGACGATGTCGCGGTCGCCGTCTGCGTCGTAGTCCAGCGTGATCAGCGCTCGGCCCTGCAGGCGGTGGCGCAGCCCCACGGCGGCGGCGTCGACCGGCGCGAACGCCGGCACGCCGTTCGCGTCGGCGCCGGTGTTCCGGAACAGGAACGTGGGCTGGTCCTCCCATTCGTAGAGATCGGCTCCGTTCGGCGTGATCCAGCCGGTGGTGGTGACCAAGTCGCGCAATCCGTCGTGGTCCAGGTCGACCGCCTCCACGCCCCAGCCCCAGCCGCCGTCGCGCACCTGCGCGGGGCGGGCCACCTCGTCGAAGCGGTCGCCGCCGGTGTTGAGGTAGAGCTTGTTGCCGGTACCGGGCGTCCGGTCGATCGGCCAGCGCGTGGAGACGCTGGTGACGTACCAGTCCAGGCGGCCGTCGCCATTCAGGTCGGCCACGGCTGAGCCCATGCCGTTCGCTTCGCGTCCGGTCCGGGAGGAGATGGTCCGGTCGGTGAAGGTGCCGTCGCCCTCGTTGCGGTAGTAGCGGCTCGTGCCGAAGTCGGCGGCCACGATCAGCTCCGGGTAGCGGTCGCCGTTGAGGTCCACGAACTGCGCGGCGAAGGCCAGCACCAGGTCGTCGGCCACCCCGGCGCGAGCGCCCACCTCCGTGAAGCCGCCGTCGCCGTCGTTGCGGAACAGCACGTTGCCGCGGATGCCGGACGCCCAGTTGCCCACGAACAGGTCGAGGTCGCCGTCCAGGTCGTAGTCCCCGAAGGCCGCCGCCATGCCGCCGGCGTCGCGGTCCAGCCGGCCGTCCGGGTCGCGGTACGGCGCGCAGCAGGTGAACGTGACGTCGCCGTTGCCGCGGTAGAGCAGCAGGTGTCCGGGCGGCGGCAGTCCCGGCTCCTCCGGGCCGGCGGAGGGGATGAACAGGTCCAGCGCCCCGTCGCCGTCGAAGTCGGCGGCTGCCGCGCCGTGGGCGCGGTGCACGCGCGCCAGTCCGGCGGGGACGGCCCGATCGATGAACGTGCCGTCGCGCCGGTTGATGAACAGGCGGTCGGGGGCGCCGCCGCCCGTCGCGTAGAACAGGTCCTGGGCGCCGTCGCCGTCGAAGTCGGCGGCCACGCCGCCGGGGGCGTGAGGCGGCGCGGAGAACGCGCCCGGATGCTCCCGGCCGAGGCCGGCCCGGACGCCCACCTCGCTGAACTGCAGCGGCGGAGTGGCGAGCACGGCAGGTGCCGCGTACAGAGCCACACACAGCGCGGCGGCGATCGTCACGCGGTTCGTGGGTCGGCGGCGGCCCGGCCCTGGCTCGATCAACCCGGCACCGCCCGCAGGTCCTGCTCCAGGCGGCGCAGCACGGCATCGCCGACCGCCGCGGTGGTGGCCCGTCCCTGCAGGTCCGGCGTATGCGGACCCGCTGCCAGCACCGCCTGCACGGCGCGCTCGATGGCCGCGGCGGGGCGGTGACGCCCCAACGCCTCCAGCAGCATGGCGGCGGCCCGGCACGCCGCGATCGGGTTGGCGCGGCCGGTGCCGGCCAGGTCCGGGGCGCTGCCGTGTACGGGCTCCGCAATCAGAGCGCCGCCGCCGGCGTTCGCGCCGGCTACCAGCCCCAGGCCGCCGACCAGCGCGGCGCCGGCGTCGCTGATGATGTCGCCGTACAGGTTGGGGGCCAAGATCACGTCGTACGAGTCCGGCTCACGGATCAGCCGATAGAGGTGCGAGTCGACGAGCTGTTCGTCGACGGCTATCTCCGGAAACTCGCCCGCCACCGCCAAGGCCGCCTCGCGGAACAGGCCGTCGGTCAGCCGCAGCACGTTGGCCTTGTGCACGATCGTCACCCGCGCCGCGCCGCCCCGCGCCCGCGCGCGATCGGCGGCGTGCCGGAACGCGACTCGGGTGATGCGCTCGGTCGCCCGGCGCGAGATCACCCGCTCGGCAACGGCGACGGTTTCCTGCTGCTCCCAGCGCTCGCGCCCGGCGTAGAGCCCTTCGGTGTTCTCCCGAACGACCAGGATGTCGACCCCATCGACGCTGCCGGCGACCGGCGCCGACAGCAAAGGCCGAAGGTTGGCGTAGAGGTCGAGCTCCTGCCGCAGGGCAACCACCGGGCTGCGATAGCCGTCGACGCGTTCCGAGGGGGAGCTGACCGCGCCGAGCAGCGCGCCCGCACAGCCGGCCAGAGCGGTCCGGGTGGCGTCCGGGAGCGCGTCTCCGTACCGCTCGAACGCCGACCAGCCGACCTCCAGCTCGACCAGGTCGATCCCGCCCACGGCCTGCAGGAGCCGCGAGGCCTGGGAGGTCACGTCCGGCCCGATCCCGTCGCCGGGCAGCAGCGCCACCCGAGCTGGGCCGCTGTCGCTCATCGGGCGAGCCGGGCGCGCACGAACGGAATGAGGCCGCCGACGTCCAGGATTCGCTGCACGCCCTCGCTGAACGGCGGGAACCGGTAACTCGCGGTTCCGCTGCGGATGATCGACTCCTCGACCAGCACCTCGGCGCTCGCGCCGCCCGCGACCGCGGCCACCGCCTCCGGGCAGACGACGGCGGGCAGCCCGTTGTTGATGCAGTTGCGGTAGAAGATCCGCGCAAAGCTCACGGCCACCACCGCGGCGATGTCGTTGGCGACCAAGCAGGTGACCGCCTGCTCGCGGCTGGAGCCGCAGCCGAAGTTCCGGCCGGCGAAGATCACGTCCCCCGGCCGGACCTCGCGGGCGAAGTCGGGGTCGAGGTCCTCCAGCGCATGGGATTTGATCTCCTCGACCGACCTGAGCGTGTACGTGTACTTCCCCGGGAAGATGACGTCCGTATTGACGTCATCGCCGTACTTCCAGACCCGCCCTGCCGCCACGTCAGTCGCCGTCGCCGACCGCGTCGGGCGCGCAGATCCTGCCGGCCACGGCGCTGGCCGCGACCACGGCCGGCGAGCCCAGGTAGATCTCCGCCTCGGGGGTGCCCATCCGGCCGCGGAAGTTCCGGTTGCCGCTTGAGATGCACACCTCGCCGGGCGCCGGGACGCCGAGGTGGTTGCCCATGCACGGCCCGCAGCCCGGCGTCCCGAAGACCGCGCCGGCCGCCATCAGCTCCGACGCCAGGCCGGTGCGCACGGCGTCCTCCAGCACGCGGCTCGACGCCGGCACGATCAGCAGCCGCGTGCCCTCGGCGATCCTGCGGCCGCGCAGGACGCGGTGGACGGCCTGCAGGTCCTCCAGCCTGCCGTTGGTGCACGTGCCGATGAATGCCTGGTCGACCCGGACGGCGCCGAGCTCGTCGACCGCCACCACGTCGTCCACCCGGTGCGGGCGCGCCACCATCGGCCGCAGCTCCGCCGCGTCGACCGACACCCTCATCGCGTACGCGGCGCCGGGATCCGGATACAGCGCCGTCCGCGCCAGCTCCTCCGCGCTCCGGCCGCTCGCCGCCGCCAGGAAGTCGAAGACCGGCCGATCCGGCGGAAGGTACGTGCACTTGACGCCCATCTCCGCCATCATGTTGGCAAGGCTCATCCGCGACTCCAGGCTCAACGTGGCGAGTCCGTCGCCGGCGAACTCCACGCTGCGGTACAGGCCGCCGTCGGCTCCCAGCCGCGACAGCAGGTGCAGGGCGATGTCCTTGCCGGTGACCGCGGGCGGCACCGGGCCGTCGATCGTCACCTGCAGCGACTCCGGCACGCGCAGCCACAGCTCGCCCGTGGCCCATAGACAGGCCACCTCGCTGCGGCCGACTCCCGCGCCGAAGGCGCCCATCCATCCGAAGTGCGGCGTGTGGCTGTCGGCGCCCAGGATGAGCTGGCCGGGCAATACGATCGCCTCCTCGCTCAGCACCTGATGGCAGATGCCGCGCCCCACCTCGAAGAAGTTCCGGACGCCCTGCTCGCGGACGAACCGGCGCACCTCCGCGTGATTGCGCGCGTGCGCGGTGCTGGGCGCCGGCGCCGCGTGGTCCAGCGTGACCGCCATGCGCTCCGGGATGACCACGCGCTCCTGTCCGAGCTCCATCCAGATCTTGCGGATGGCGGCGGTGTTGTCGTGGCTCAGCACCACGTCCGGCCGCGTGTCCACGACCTGCCCGACCTCCACGGAGCCGGCGCCGGCCGCGCGCGCGAGCGCCTTCTGCGCGAAGGTCCGGGCGGACGCCCGCGCGCCGTTCACTGTTCCTCGCCGTCCGCCACGCCGTGCGCGGCGCGCAGGAGCGCATCGACGTCATCCAGGCTCAGCGGCTTGTCGTCCGCCATGCGCTTGATCCGCGACGTGAGACTGCGTATCTGGTCGTCGCCGAGATCGAGCTGGAGCTGCTGCGCACGGTGCTTGATCGCATTCCAGCCGGTGAGGCGGTGCGCCACGTGGATATACCGGTCCATGCCGAAGTCGCCGGGATCGAGGATCTCGTACGTGCCGGGATTGTTGAGCATCGCCTTGGCGTGGATGCCGGCCTTGTGCATGAACGCCGCGTAGCCGGTGATGTAGTTGTTGAACGGCACGTCGATGCCGACCAGGTCGGCGACGAGGTTCTCCACGCGCCGGAGCACCGGCAGGCGGTAGCGGGTGCGCACCAAGTCCGCGTCATGGACGTACATCCGGGCCAGGAACCCGCCGAGCGGCGTGATCCCGTTGCGCTCGCCGATGCCCAGCACGGAGGCGTCGACGTGCGTCGCCCCGGCCGCCAGCGCAGCGTAGGCGTTGGCCACGGCGCAGCCGGTGTCGTTGTGGCCGTGGAACTCGATGTTGCAGGAGACGATGCCGCGCAGGGTCCGCACGACTTCGTGCACGCGCAACGGGTCGGCCACGCCCACCGAGTCGGCGATGCCGACGCGCGACACGCCGACCTTGTCCACCTCGCGATAGATGGTGAGCAGGTCGACCAGGTCGCTGCGGAAGCTGTCCTCGCTGGAGAACCTGACCTCCAGGCCGTGGCCCTTGATGAACTCGATCACCTCGATGGCCGCATCGATGATCTCGCCGACGTCGCGTCCGTGCGAGAACTGCCGCAGCAGGCTGGAGGTCCCGAACAGGACGTCCAGGCCGTCGACGCCGGTCTCCACGGCGAGCCGGGCGTCGTCCATGTGGCAGCGGGTGTGGGTGAGCACCTTCGCCTTCAGGCCGAGCCCGGCGATGCGCTCGCAGTCGCGCCGGGAGCCGGGACTGGCGGCGGGCGAGGTCAGCTCCAGGTACTCGACGCCCAGCTCGTCCAGGAGGGTGGCGATCTCCACCTTGTCGTCCGTCGTGAAGAACGCATTGGCGAACTGCTCGCCCTCGCGCAGGGTCGACTCGATGATCGCGAAGTTATCCAGGCTCATGGTGACGGGCGTCCGGCAACCGGCGGCAACCGGCGGCAACCGCATCACGGTGGCACGGACCGCAGGCCCCCGATACGATGCTGAGCGACGATAGCATGCGACGATGATTTGCAGGAGGACTCGATGGCGACGATCAGAGGGGTGATCACCGACCAGGCGAGCGGCCAACCCGCCGCCTGCACCGTGCATGTGCTGTCATCGAACGGGACGTTCATCCATCCGGACGGCGCGGTGCTCAAGGTGGGACCCGGCGCCCCGGCGTTCTACTGCGACGGCAGCTTCGAGGTCACGGTGCACACGGGCGGCGTGCGGGTGCTGGTCGAGCGCGGCACCGAATACGTGCCGCTGGAGCGCAACCTCACCGTCACCGAGACGCAGACCGTGGACCTGGAACTGCCGCTGCAGCGGTGGAGCCATCTGCCCGAGCAGGGCTGGTACCCGGGGAACACCCACATCCACTACGACGAGAAGGAGCAGCAACGCGACGACCGGCTGGCGCTGGAGGGGCACGTGCACGACTTCTCCGTCACGGTGGTCAGCGTGCTGCGGCGCCGGGACCTCGACTACGCCAGCAACCACTTTCCGATCGGGGTGATGACCGACCTCAGCACGTCCCATCACGTCGTCGACATCGGCGAGGAGAACCGCCACAACTTCCACGGCGAGCAGGGCGGGGTTGGGCAGGAGATCGGCTACGGCCACGTGATGTTCCTGCGCATCCGCAACCTGGTGGAGCCGGTCAGCCGCGGCATGCTGGTCGACAACCTCGACCCCGACTACCCGCCGATCTGCCACGCCTGCGACGACGCGCGCGACCAGGACGGCATCGTCCTCTGGTGCCACAACGGGCGCGGCCTGGAGGCGCCGGTCGCCGCCGCCCTGGGCAAGCTGGACGGCTTCAACCTGTTCGATCCGTTCTGGATGGATCCCGAGTACGAGATCTGGTACCGGCTGCTCAACTGCGGCATCCCGCTGCCGGCCAGCACCGGCTCGGACTGGTTCGTCTGCTCCAACAACCGCGTCTACGTAGATACGGGAAGGGGGGACAGCGGCGGCCACGGATTCGACTACGACCGCTGGATCGACGGACTGAAGGCCGGCCGCACCTTCATCACCAACGGGCCGGCCCTGTTCCTGCGCGCCGACGGCGCCGCTCCCGGCGACACGCTGGACGTGCAGCCCGACCGTGAGATGGAGGTGGAAGTGGATCTCAAGAGCCATCACCGCGTGGACCGCGTCGAGCTGGTCTGTAACGGCGCGGTGGTCGAGCGCTGGCACCGGCCGGCCGGCGTCGCCGCCGAGACGATCCGCGAGCGGTTCACGCCGCCCGCCGACGGCTGGATCGCGGCGCGCTGCTACAGCCACGTCCGCGACAGTTACGACCAGGAGATCTTCGCCCACACCAGTCCGATCTACCTGCGCTGCGGCACCCCGAACCCGGCGGGAAAACCCGACGCCGGGTACTTCATCGACGGCATCGACGTGGCGCTGGACCAGTGGGTGAGCCACAAGCTGCGCTACGGCAGCGACCGCCAGCGCGAGGAGGTGCGTGAGTTGTTCAAGCGCGGCCGCGGCTTCTTCGAGGGAGTGTGACGATGGCGACAGAGAAGCCGCGCGGGCGGCTGGCGCGGAACTACCGGCTGACTTGGGTCGACGACTCCGGCTTCACCGCGAGCGCGATCAACCCGCCGGTGAGCCCGGCACGGCTGGCGCACCTGATGGTGGGCGGACTGGCCGGCACGCCCGTGGATGCGTTCGTCGCCACGGTCGGCCAGTGCGCCGGCTACACTCTGTCCTATCCGACCAGGGTGGACGGGATGGAGTTCCTGGTCGATCGCCTGAACGCGGGTGCGGTGCTGGGCGGCGGCGTGCAGTGGCGGGGAGCGGAGAACCTGCGCCGGCTGTGGGCCGACGGCCACGACCCCGTGCGCATCGTGATGGACGAGGCGCACCGCCTGGGCATGGACTTCTGGCTGCAGCTCCGCATGAACGACTGGCACCACGTCGACAGCGAGGGCAAGGTCTACCGGCTGATCGGCAGCGACCACTACGAGAACCACCCGGAGCTGCTGATCGGCGCGGAGGGGGTGGCCGGCTGGCCGGAGTCCCTGCAGGAGTCGCTGGCCTGGTTCCAGGACTTCGCCCACGAGAAGGTGCGCCGGATCCGCCTGGACACCGCCACCGAAGCGATCGAGCGCTACGACGCCGACGGCTGGGAGTACGACTTCATGCGCTGCCCGGGCCTGTTCAAGCACGGTCAGGAGCGGGCCAACGCCCACTTGGTCACCGGGCTGATCCGCGATACGCGGCGGATGCTGGACGAGGTCGGACGCGCGCGCGGCAAGACGCTGGGCCTGTCGGTGCGCGTGCCCAACACCATCGAGGGCGCCGCCATGCTCGGCCTGGACGTCGAGGAATGGATCGCCGACCACCTGGTCGACATCGTCGTCCCGGCGACCTTCTTCGCCCAGGACACCGAGGAGGACATGCGCGAGTGGGTACGGCTGGCGGCAGGGACGCCGGTGCTGATCCATCCCGCCATCGAGGAAGGCTTCATCACCGGGATGCGCACCGGCTATGGCATTCCCTATTACCAGGTGAAGTCCGACCCGATGCAGGCGATGACGGTGGAGATGCTTCGGGGGCTGGCGGCCCGCCACCACGCCGCCGGCGTGGACGGCCTGTACCTGTTCAACTTTCCCGGCACCTGGACGACCTACGGGTACGACAACAGCCCGGCGCTCGACGACATCGCCTCGCCGCTGCGGCTGCGTTTCAAGGACAAGCGCTACGCGGTGATGCGCCGCAACGGCTCGTTCCCGAACTGCTTCCCGCAGGAGCGGAAGATCCCGGCCGAGCTGGGGCCGGAACCGACCGAGATCGACATCGAGGTGGCCGACGACCTGGCCGCCGCCGGGGCGCGCGTGCGCTCCGTGCACCTCAAGCTGCTGCTGGTCGAGCCCTGTCACGAGGACCGGCTGGAGGTGCGCCTGAACGGCGGCGAGCCGTTGCCGATCGCCAACCCCATGGCCGCGGGCCGTGCGGCGCCCCGCGAGCGCGCGTGGGTGGTGTTCGACCTGACGCCGGCACCGCCGCACGTCGGCGTCAACCGCATCAGCGTGCGTGTCGAACGCCACCCGCGCTTGGCGAAGGAGCTGCCGCTGGTGCTCAGCGACTTGGAGATCGACGTCTCCTACCGCTACCCGAACGGCCCCTGGATCCCGCCCCCCGGCTTCAAGCCGCGGACGTAGCCCGGTTGACCCTTGAATCGTCATCCATGAGGATAAAGGCAAGGTAACTACTCAGCCCACGGAGCAAGTGGTTCCAAGGGCTGGACATGGTTGGAGGCGATGGTCTAGCCTCGCAGGCGGGAGGGGCGGCATCGAGTGAGACTGGTTTCCGAACTCACACGTGCAGATATAGCTGCGGCCTACGAGGCCGGCCGTAGCGCAGTGGTCGCACTGATAGAGCAGATCATCGAGATCAGTACGGACCAGCAGCAACGCATCGAGCAACAGGAGCAGCGGATCGCGACGCTGGAGCGAGAACTGCAGGAACTGAGGACGGACAGTCACGACAGCGGCAAGCCGCCGTCTCGGGACAGCTTCGAGCGCAAGCAACAGGAGCGCAAGAGGAAGTCACGCAAAGAGCGCCGCAGGCGTCCGGGCGGGCAGCCCAACCATGCGGCCGCGACGCTGTGTCAGGTAGAGGAACCGACGCGGACCACGATCCACACGGTGGATGTCTGCCCGTGCGGCAGCGGTGTTGAATCCCAGATAGCTTCGTCATGGAATTCCCGGATTGTTTCGACGGCAGGAGGCTCGGGGTTTGTCGGGTAGTGCCGTCGTGGCGAAAGACTGCGGGAAGCGGCGCGGGCCGAGGGAGCACGCGACAGGAGGAGGAAGGTGGGTTGTGCAGGCTGAGGCGCGTGTTTCCCGTTTCCGGCCGTTAAGGAACGGGAAACGGCTCAGCTGGTGCGGACAGCCGCCAGCCGTGAGCGGTGCGAGACAGACGGCCTTGGGCTTCGAGGGAGCGCAGGGCGTCGCTGAGGGTCTGGTCGCGGACGCGCAGAGCGGCGCGCAGGGAGCGATGTGGGGTGGGTCGGTCGTGGCGCAGATGGGCGAGGATGCGATCGGCCAGCGGCGGGGGCGCGGGCGGACCTGAGAGCACCTGCAGGTGAGGGCCGGCGGCTCCGGGATCTGCGGGGTGCTCAGGTGCCGCCAGCTTGAGGGAGATGGGAGGCGGGGCCGGGGCGCAGCGGTGCTCGACGGTGAGCTGCAGGGCGTCGGTGCGGGTGCGCGCCAGGTAGAGGTTGGAATCGCCCCAAGCCCAGAAGTCGCCTGAGCCGCGCAGGGCCTGGCCGGGGTGCTGGGCGCCGTTCTTTGCGCACGTGGTGCACGACAGCCACGGCGGCGCCGGCGGTGCGGGAGAGGTCGCGCAGCTCCGACAGGATGGCGGCGACTTGGCGGGCGTCGTTCTCGTCGGCGCGCTGCAGACGGACGAACGGATCGAGGATCAGCAGCGCGGGGTGATGGGCGGCGACGGTGAGCCGCAGGCGCTGCAGGTCCTGCTGGCGGTCCAGGCGCAGGGAGGCCTCGACGATCAGGTGCACGTCGAGGGCGTCGAAGTCGGCGCCGCGAGCGGCGGCCAGGCCGCGGATGCGGTGCTTGAGGTGATGGGGGGCGTCCTCGGCGGCGAACACCAGCACCGTGCCCGGGCGCCCCACAGCGAAGCGGCCCAGGCAGGGGGCGCCGGAGCCGACGGCGACGGCCAGTTCGAGAGCGAGCCAGGTCTTGCCGGTCTTGGGAGCGCCGCCGATCAAGCCGACAGCGCCGGCGCTCCACAGCGGCTCGACGAGCCAGGGGTGCGCCTCGGCGCCGGGCTCGGGGATCTTGGCCGCGCGCAGCACGCGCAGCGGTGCGCCGGCCATGGTCAGGGGCGCAGTTCGTCGACGGCGTGCTGCAGGTGCTCGGCGTCGACGGTGCGGGCGTCCTGGAGGGCGGCTGCCGAGAGCGCGTAGTGGGCGATGCGGTTGATCTGGCGTGGCAGCCCGCGGGAGGCCTGGAACAACGCCTCGGCGGCGGGCGGCTCGAACAGCGGCAACTCGCAGCCGGCCAGCCGCAGGCGGTGGGTCAGGTAGGCATCGAGTTCGCCGCGCTCCAGGCCGCCGATGTGGTGGCGGACGACCAGGCGCTGGTTCAGCGATTCGTGCACGGCCATGGACAGCCGGCGGCGCAGTTCGGTCAGACCGACCAGCAGCAGGCACAGGCGGTGCTCGGAGTCCATCGTGTAGTTGGTGAGCAGGCGCAAGTCGTCGAGCACGTCGTTGCGCAGAAACTGCGCCTCGTCGACGACGAGCACCGGCAGCAGCCTGGCTTCCTGGACCAAGCGGGTGATCTCGGCGCGGATGGCGCGGTAGGCGGTGGCGCGGGAACGTTCGCCGGGCAGGCCGAGCTCCCAAGCGATGGACTTGTACATGTCCAGGACGTTGCCGGTGCTCAGCGAAACGTAGAACACGCGGAACAGGCCGGGATGCAGCGTGGCGGTGACCGAGCGGCAGACGGTGGTCTTGCCGCTGCCGACCTCGCCGGTGAGCAGGCCGATGCCGCGCAGTTCGAGCAGATGATGCAGCCGCGCCTCGGCTTCGCGGCGAGCGACCGAGGCGAACAGTTCGTCGGCTTCGAGGGTGGCCGCGAACGGGAAGCGGGTGAAGGCGAAGTGGTGCAGATACATCAGTCGGTCTGCTGGCGGCGGTGCAGATTGCGCAGGGCCAGCGGCGACGGCGGCGGCCCGGCGGCGGGGGTGTCGGGCTCGATGTGCCGGGAGGGCCGGGCACGCTTGACCGAAGCGTTGGCGTAGGCGTCCAGGATGGTGGCCA
This sequence comes from Spirochaetia bacterium, assembly GCA_965215345.1. GTDB lineage: Bacteria > Spirochaetota > Spirochaetia > SZUA-6 > Bin103 > CATQHW01. Next base: position 116,075 of record CBDCDL010000001.1, read on the forward strand.
CTCCGGCATCAGCGCCGTTGTGGAGGACCTGCAGGGGCCGGGTGGGCGGCACGGCGGGGTCGTAGCGGACGGTGACCGTCTGACCGACCAGCAGCGGGTCGACCTCGTAGAGGCGACCGTGGAGGCTGAGGGTGCGGTCGTTCATGACGCGGCGCCGGGCCTCTGCCAGAAACAGGTCGTCCAGATCGACTGACTCATCGAGGTAGCGGACCTCGCCGCCGACGGCCGCCCACCGCTGCAGCGGGGTGTCGCCGTCGAGGCCGCGATGGGGATGCTGGTGGTATTCGCCTTCCAGGTAGGCCCACAGGCGGCGGTTGAGCGCGTCGAGACTGGCCGTGTCGGGCGGCGTGAGGGAGCTGAGCAACTGGCCGCGCACGGTGCGGAAGAAGCGCTCGATCTTGCCTCGGCCCTGTGGCTGATGGGGCCGGGAGTGGATGAGGGCGACGCCGAGCTTGGCGCAGACCAGCGCCAGGTGTTGGGAGCGGTAGTTGGCGCCGTTATCCACGAAATGCCGAATTCGGCATTTCGTGGATTATGCCGAAGAACATGAAATGCCGAAGTCGGAGGGCATCTTGTTTCCGATCAAACAAATAGCGCCGCAGACTTCGGCATTACATTGGGTTTCTAGAGGCCGCACAGCCGTCTGAGACTCTCCTCGTTCTTCCAGGTGGGCGTTTCGTCCGCCAGTCCCGGATCTGCTTGCTCGATCGCCTTGCGCAGCATCTCGACATCCGCCGAGGCGTAGATCTCGGTGGTGGTCACGCTTGCATGCCCCAGGAACTCCGCGATGTAGGGAAGCGGCATGCCCGCCTGATAGAGATGCATCGCACGGCTATGTCGAAACAGATGAGGGTGCACCTTCGGCGGCACTTCAGCACATTCCGTGCGCGCACTATCGCCGTATTTCCTGATCAATACGCTGATCGCATCGGTGGATAGCATGTGCGGCCTCCCCGCGCGCAGAGAATAGAACAGCGGCGCCTCGTCACGGTCGCCGGAGCCAGCATGGAATCGCCGCACATATTCCTGCAGATGGGCAACGGTCTTGGCCATGAGAGGAACACTTCTGGTCTTGCCGCCTTTGCCGGTGACCAGTACGAACGGAGTACCTGCATCCAGATGGAAGTCGCTGACACCCAAGTCGACAAGCTCTTGAACCCTGGCACCGGTATCGTACAGCAGAATCATGATCATCCTGTTCCGTCTCCCCTTTACCGTTGTCATGTCAGGCTGCGCGAGCACCGCCTTCAGGGCCGTCTTCGACAGGTAACCGACTGGCGTCCTGGCCATCTTCAGTGATGGAATGTCTTTCACCTCCTGGAACACACTGTAGAGGCTGACATCCTCATCCGCACAGTACCTGAGAAACGCCTTGAGAGCGGATAGTCTGACATTGCAGGTTGCCACTCCGCACGGTCTCTCGCGTAGCCACTGAAGGTACTTGATGATCGCGTCTCGCGTGAAGTGATCCCAGCACACGTTCGCGAACTTGATCCGATGTTGTGCTTTGAGAAACTCGCAGTACATACCTATGGATCGTCGGTAGGAGTCAACGGTGTGCACACTGCAACAACGTATCTTCGGCAGGTGGACCGTGAGGTAATCTCGTACGCACTTCCAGAAGTGTTGTCCCGAAGGGCTATTCCTGGCCATGGTCCACCTCCGGAAGAACGGCTTCGGTGACGCTCACCTTGGCCGCGAACGTAGCGAAAAACTCGGGAACCAAGTGCAGGTAATAGTCGGTACTCACCAAGCTGGCGTGGCCCATGTACCTGCTGAGATAGGGAAGCATGGCGTCGACCTCGACACCGGTCTCGATCCACTTGTTCAGAGTGCTGAGCGCAAAGTGATGCCGGAAGTCGTACGCGCGCGGCCGATTGCCGCATCCGGGCCCCAGGCCAGCCGCCTTCCAGATGCTTCTGAACGCCGCTCCTACGCTCTTCCTGCCATAGCACTCTGCTCTGGTCGTCGGGAAAAAGTAGATTCTGTGGGGATATATCTCGGACACCCGTGCAGCGAATCGACGCAGCAGACCCAGGACATCGTCCGCCACCGGAATTCTGCGGCTGACGCAACCCTTCGACTGCATGATGTCGATGTGGCCCGTTTCCAGATCAACGTGCTCGACGCGCAGCATCCTTGCCTCACAGGTTCTCAGGCCGCAGCAATACAGAAGCCGGAAGAACACCGGTAGGACCAGATGTCGCGCTCGCGCCGCACCATGGGGGCGGAGCTTGTCGCAGGCGCGGAAAAATGCCGTAAGCTCCTTGTGAGTGAAGAAATGAGGCACGTATCTGGGGGCCATACGGATGCCGGCGGTCGGAACCACGAACGCATCTGCAACGCCGATCGACTGCATGTACTTGCCGAGTTCACGGATCGGCGACAACCGAGTACGATGCGCGGCCGGATTCTCTCCGTCCTTGGCTTTCGCCCATCCCCAGACCAACTCCCTGCCGAGGGATCGGCAGTCGGGGTGAAGCGCTGCGTATCTGTCGAAGTCGTGGAGTTGGAACGCAGCGCTCTCGTAGGCGTAGCCGGCGGCCTTCTTGGTCGCGATCAGTCCTGAAATGAAGGGCGCAAACTGGCTGGAGTATCCGGCACTCATGACAGGCCTGCGCAGTTCACCGGAATCTTGGCGAGGTCCAACGCACACGCTCTCATGCGCTCCTGGTCGGTCGTCAGATAGACGTCGGTGGACGCTTTGTGAGCGTGTCCAAGCAGGGTCGAAATCGTAGTGACCGGCACCCCCTTGGAAAGCACATCCTGGAGGCCACGGAGTGACGCAGGAGATGAAGTCCCCGGCGTTCGCCGCCAACCCTCATCCCGGCTTTGAGGAGTGCGCGCCGAAGCACTGCATAGCAGGCCGAATGGCCTGACAAGACGGTAAACGGTGCTTGGCGACGAAGGAACACATAAGGCGTGGCGACGGATGGACGCTCATCCAGCAGATAGGAGGAGAGCGCATTGCCGACATCCGCGGTCAGCGGAATGTGGAGAGCGCGACCGGTCTTCGACTGGGTGACGGTGATGGTGTCATCGATCCAATCTATGTCGGAGAGTTGAATGTTCAAGATATCCACCGACCGCAATCCGGTTCGCAACGCCAACAGGATGATGGCCTTGTCTCGAAATGAAAGAGATCCGTCCTGCAGAAACGTCTCCAGTGTATCGGTCTCCTTATCCGAAAGGACAGGTATGATCGGCTTGTTTCTGACCCAGCGCGACGGAACTGCTGCCAACAGGCGGTCGTCTTTGCAGAAGCGAAGAAACGCGCGAATATTCGAGGCGACGGTACGAATACTCGTGGGCCGGTATGTGGCGAGCAGATGTTGGAAGAAGGCAGGTACCATAGCGGGGCTGGCCGGCGGCAGAGAAGTGCAGTCGTGGTCCTCCAGGAACAACAGGAATTGGCGGACTGAGTTGGCGCACGACTGTATCGTATTCGCGCTCCTGTTCGCGGCTCCAAGGTGATCCAAGAAGCTCTCATGCAGGAGCAGAAAATCTTTCGATTCAGGCATCTGATGGCGCTCGTATGTGTAGGTGGTCCACCTGATTGATGCGTTTGCAACGTATTCTTGCAGTATCAATGATGCCCGTCTGAGATGGGCTCGTCTGCCGCGTCCGATTGCGCCCGCCTTGTGCCGTTCCTCTATGTCATGCAGGAAGCTCTGGATCAGACCGTCACAAACGATCTCGATTCTTCTTGCTTCTGCATACACCTTGAGCCGCTCATACGTTTGTCGATAGTGATTGATCGTTGCCGGATGAAGACCGAACTTTCCGATCTCCCGAAGAACATTCTCGATGAGATCGTCCCACAACAGGTTGGTGTGCATCGGGCACCTCCTCGAATGATGTCCAGATCAGGATCTGGCTCTCGTCATCCTGGCCGGCGCCCCTCACAAGTCGCAATGTTATGCCGACGTTTGCAGCGGTATCTGTTTGTGCGGAAACAAACTGCCCTCCGACTTCGGCATTTCATGTTCTTCGGCATAATCCACGTACAGCCGTTGCGGCAGGCCGCGGCGGATCAGCGCCTGCTTGAACACCGGCAGGAAGGCGGCCGTGTTCTCGGCGGCGGCGAACGCGGCGAACGGACACACGCGCGTGGCGTCGTCGAGGAAGCCGATGAGGTAGCTCTTGCGGCGCCGGCGCCCGTCGGCGACCGACGGGCCGTGCAGGACGTCGCTCATCCACAACTGCCCGGCGAAGCGGTAGGAGAAGCGGCGCCGATCGGCGCCGTCGGCAGTGGCGGCGCGCTTGCCGGTCAGCCCCTCGGCGCGCAGCAGGCGGTGCACGGTGGAGTGCGCCAGGCGCACGCCGTCGGGAAGCTGGCCGCTGGCGATGGCGCCGGCGATGACCTGCCGCACCGACCAGGACGGGTGCGCGGTCTTGATGGCGATCAGCACCTCGGCCGCCTCGGGCGCCAGCCGCCGGGGCCGACCGAGGTCGGCGCGCCGCTTGGGGTACAGCGCGTCGAAGCCGCCGCGCCGGTAGTGCTGCAGCCAGTCGCGCAGGGTCTCTGCGGCCACGCGGGTGCGGTGCGTACCCGGGATGGTGTAGGACTGCTCGGCCTTGGCGCGCAACTGAGCCCTGATCCCCGGCGTGCCCGGCGGCAGGTGGGCCAGATCGGCGATCAAGCCGTAGCGGAACAGCGCCACCTCGCGGCGCAGCTTCTCTTCGGCGTCGTGGTTGTCGTCGGCGTTGGCGGTGTGGTTCATCGGAACCTCCTCGGTTTCGGGTCCATCGACCCGTGTTCGAGGCAAAGCTATGGGTCAGCCGCCGAACCGACAGGCCCCGGGTGGTGTTGGCGGGCGAAATCGGGATGCCCCTCGACGATGCCGTGGGGGCGCAAACCGAGCGGCGCTGCCAGATCCGCCAGCCACCGCTCGGTCAGCGAGCGCAGCGATACCAACACCGCCTCCGTGCCCAGCCGCTGTCGGCAGGCGGTGATCTCGGCGCGGCAACCGGCCATCTGCTGCGGCAGCAACCCGATCACCACCCGCAGCACGTGCTGGACCAGGCGCACGCGGCGGCGCACCCAGCGCATCGCGCCGGGCAGGTGCACCTCGTCGCGGCGAATCTCGTCGGCCGCCTTCATTCATCAGGCTCGGCGCCTGCTCGGCGTGCGCGACCACCTCCTCAAGCCGCCTCAGCGTCCCCGGCAGTCGTGCCGCCAGGCAGTCGGGCAGCAGGCTGAACGTCTGCTGGCTCTCTCGGCAGTACCAGCGCGCGATCAGCGTGCCCGGCGGTGTCCTGCGCTCGTAGGTGCCGTGGCGTGCGAACGAGCATCCCCCGTCCGGGTGATTCGGGCACGGGTCGAGCCTTGCCTCGCGCCACGCTTCGCGGCTAACGTACTGCTCGCCGGTGAGGCCCGTTTGGTAGCGAAGTTGCATCGGCCATGGCCCGGCGGGTTGTCTCCCGCGCGGGCCTCTTCTCTTACGGGGTTGGTCCTCCAAGGATACCCTGTCCGCAGCCTCGCCAGCCGATGCCCTCTACGCGCTGCGGCCTTCCACAGCCCAGTCCGCATTCGCCCGTCGTCCCGCTCGGTCCGTCAGCGGATCATTCCGACCAATTCACCTGCTTTCCCGGCGACTTAACCCGGGATACAACATCAGGTATTCGACGTGCCGCCGCTTGCGGTCGAGGTCAGCGAACACCGCAGCGAACGCAAGCGCTGCCCGGACTGCGGGCAGATCACGGTGGCGGCGTTCCCCGACGGCGTCGAGCAGCCGGTCCAGTACGGCCATCGGCTGCAGGCGATAGCGGCGTATCTGCGCACCTATGGCCTGTTGCCGTATCGGCGGACTGCCGAATTGTGCAAGGACCTGTTCTCGATGCCGATCAGCGAGGGGACGTTGGCGAGCATCAACGCAGCCTGCGGGCAGCGCTTGGCCGGGATGGTCGAGACGATCCGTAAAGCGATCACCGTGCAGCCGATGGCGTGTTTTGACGAGACCGGGATGAGTATCGGCGGCAGGCTGCACTGGCTGCACGTGGCGAGCACGGAGCTGCTGACGTACTACGCGGCGCACGCCAAGCGGGGGAGGGAGGCGTGAGCCGACATCGGCATCTTGCCGGAGTTCGCCGGGGTGGCGGTGCACGACCACTGGCAGAGCTACTTCGGCTACGAGTGTGAGCATGGGTTGTGCAACGCGCATCATCTGCGGGAACTGAGGTTCGTCGAGGAGCAGTACGAACAGGGCTGGGCGGCGGACCTCAAGGAGTTGCTGCTGACCGTCAAGGAGGCAGTGGATGGCGCGCGTGAAGAGGGGAGTCAGCACCTGGACCAAGCGCTGTGCGAGCGCTATACGGCCGAGTACCAGCGAATCATCGCGGCGGGGATGGCGGCCAATCCACCGGCGCCGCAGCCGCCGGCGGGCAGCGGCAAGCGCCGCGGACGCACGAAGCAGAGCAAGCCGCGCAACCTGCTGCTGAGGCTGTCGAAGCGCGCGGAGTCGGTGCTGGCGTTCATGAACGACTTGCGGGTTCCGTTCGACAACAACCAGGCGGAGCGGGATCTGCGGATGATGAAAGTGCAGCAGAAGATCTCAGGGACGTTCCGCAGCCAGCACGGCGCCGAGGAGTTCTGCCGGACCAGGGCCTATATCTCCACGATCCGCAAGAACGGCTTGTCTGTGATCGATGCTCTGAGTTCAGTCTTCGAAGGCCGTCCGATGGTTCCACCCTGCCTCATAACCGGCCCGCCCCCTGAGTAGTTACCGCTGCTGTTGTTTGCGCTCGAAGCTGTCCTGTGACGGCGGCTTGCCGCTGTCGTGACTGTCTTTCCTCAGTTCCCGGAGTTCCTGCTCCAGGGTCGCGATGCGCTGCTGCTGTTGCGTGATTATCTCGATAACCTGCCCGAACAGCGCAACGATCGCTTCGCTGCCCGCATCGTATGCCGCGAGTATCGCCTCACGTGTCAGCTTGAAGCTCGCCGCCACTCTACTCGCCCCTCCCCGCTGCCGAGCGTAGACCACCTCCCCAACCATGTCCAGCCCTTGGAACGACTTGCCTCAAGGGCTGAATAGTTATTGCGCCAGGCCAAGTCCTGGGAAGGAGAATGCATGAGCTGAAACCTTTCACTGCGATCCAGCGGGTTCGACTCCCGCCCGGTAAAGGCGCAGCCCGCCAGCCGGAACCGAGTCTTACATGGCGTGCGGTAACGGGCGTCGTGAAGCGTAGACAGGGGGTGATGAAGCGTCGCGGTAAGCCCCGAGATCAGCAAACGATGACGCCTTCAGTGTTAACTAGCTGGGGGCAGCACCGGAAGCGCCACGACAGGCGAGGCGCCACGGGTCGTCCGGGGTCGTGGACCGACGCAGAGTCACGGGAAGGGTCGCCAGGAAACCTGGGAGGTCCTGTCATCGCCCGCAGGGGAACAACCGGATACGGGGAGAACCGGAACAAGGCTCCTGGCTCGACGGCAGGCTTGCATGGCGTCGGGAGCGCTGGAGAGCGAACACGAAGTGGCAAGCAGCCTGTGGACCCGGCTGACGAACCAATAAGTCGAAGGGCAGGCATGGCAGGAAGTCGTAGCGCCTTGATAGTACCGAAGAAGGCGGGGAACCGAGGCCAGCGGGACCCGTTGGAGGGAAGCGAGGCGTCACCTGGACAGAGCCACTGATGGGCAACGATGGAGGAGACCCTGAGTTCCACAAACACGTACACGAAACAGCAGTGGATAGCCGAACAGGCGAGGGAGCACCCGGAACGGGTGTTCACGTCCTTGCATCACCTAATCGACATCGACTGGATGCACGAGGCGTACCGACGGACGCGCAAGGATGGCGCGGCGGGCATCGACGGCGTGACGGCAGCCGAGTACGAGACGGATCTGGAGGCCAATCTTGAGAGCCTCCTGAACCGGATCAAAGCGGGCAGCTACCATGCGCCACCGGTGCGACGGCACTACATCCCGAAGGCGGACGGCAGGAAACGGCCTCTGGGCATCCCGACGCTTGAGGACAAGGTGGCGCAACGGGCGATCCTGATGCTTCTGGAGCCGATCTACGAAGCGGACTTTCAACCGTGCTCGTACGGCTTCCGACCTGGACGGTCAGCCCATGATGCGCTTGCCGCACTGCGAGCAGGCATCACGGAGCAAGGCCACCGGTGGGTGATCGATGCTGATCTATCGGAGTACTTCGACAGCATCGAGCACGGACATCTGCGGTCAATCCTCGACCTGCGGATCAAGGACGGCGTCGTCAGACGCATGATCGACAAATGGCTGAAAGCCGGGGTGCTCGAGCAGCACACGGTGCGACGTACCGATACCGGTACGCCCCAAGGCGGTGTGATTAGCCCCATGCTCTCCAATATATTCCTGCACCACGTGCTGGATGAGTGGTTTGAGCGTGTGGCGAAACCGCGGCTGAGAGGCTCGTGCCAACTGGTGCGATTCGCTGACGATTTGGTCATGACCTTCGAAGACTGCCACAGCGGCGAGCGCATGCTGGCCGTTCTGGGCGAACGTCTCGGCCGCTACGGGCTGGTGCTCCATGCGACCAAGACCCGCTACGTGGACTTTCGGCCGAAGTGCCCGCATGGGCATGACGCGGCTGCGACCTTCGACTTTCTCGGCTTCACCCACGTGTGGGGACGGTCGAGGCGGGGGAAGACGGTCGTGCGCCAGCTCACGGCAAAGAGCCGCTTCGCCCGAGCCGTGAAAGCGGTGCACGACTGGTGCAAACGGAATCGGCATATGCCGATCCAGCAGCAGCGCGCGCACCTGGCTCGGGTCATTCGGGGCCATTGTAACTACTACGGTCTGACCGGGAACAGCAAACGACTCAGCGGGTTCCGCCGCCAGGTCATCCGCACATGGCGGAAGTGGCTCTCACGCCGCCACCGTGCGGGGCGCCTGAACTGGGCTCGCATGAACGAACTGCTCACACGGCATCCCCTGCCACAGGCCAAGGTCATGCGCTCGATCTACGCCGCTTGAGCGAACCTGTCAGGTGAGGAACCGAGTGCGTCAATCGCGCACGCTCGGGTCTGCGAGGGGCGGGGCTCGGTAACGACCCCGCCTACTCGGCCAAGGCAAGAAGCTTGAGGCAAAGCACGTGAACGCCGCCGTTGTGACCCTGTTCGGTGCCGTTGGCGCCGTGGCCGCCATGCTGGCCGTGCTGGTGCCGGTGATCCTGACGCAGGGCAAGAGCCTGCGCCGGGAGATCAACTCCCAAGGCGCCGAATTGCGCCGGGAGATCGACGCGTTGCGTGGCGAGATGGGCGGCCTGCGGTCCGAGTTGCGCGCGGACGTGACTGAAGTGCGCCGCGACCTGCACGCGTTGAGCGATCGTGTGGCCCGGATCGAAGGCGTGTTGACCGGCCCATGGCGGCCGACGAACGGCTCTCCGGCCCCGGAGCCGAGACCTGCCCCTGCGGCTCCGGAGGCGAGCACGTGACCGACCGCTGTGCGGCGCCCGAACGGTCGATGGCGTCGTCCACGTGACACCTCCCGATGCCGCGGAGGAGCCGAGTGGTACAGGATACAATCCGCGAAACGCTCGGCAGCTGCCCGCCAGACCCGCAGATCCGCCGCGAACCAAGCCGTATCATTTCGGCTTTCGGCCGGAAATCAATCTCGACAAGTTCAATCATCTGGTCGACGAGCTGGAGACGGAATGCGCCGTGGCGCGATACCACAACGAGCAACAGGAGTGGATCCAGAGAGCTTGACGAGGCCCATGCCTCAGCGATCGCGTGGCGTGAGTTGCGTCACTCCAACGGGCTCATCCGTTCCGAAAATCCACATCTTGTAGCCGGTTCCAGAACGATATACAATCACTTCCGGCCTAAGAAGTATTGATAATTCAAAGTGATATTCGGACTGCTGCCAAACTTGGCCGTTGACTAGAACGACGATTGTATCGCGTCTCCAGCCCTTGAAGGTGCCGTCAATACGGCTCTCTACGACCTGAGCGTGCCGAGAAGGCGCCGCTCCCTTCTGTCCTTCTTCGATTCCTCTGAGAAACATGTCTATGATGAGCACTCGGATCTCATCTCGCTCGGTCTCAGTGAGTTTGTGTAGCCCCATTTCCTCCTGCTGAGATTCTGTCAACAACCTCTCAAGTGGAATGTCCGGGTATTGTTGACCTGAGATGTCAAACGAAACGACGGCGAGTATTGTAACAAAGACAAGCAGCCGTCTCATCGCCAAGCGTCCGAAATCGGTAGTAACGAGTATCGCATCAGTTCGCGCCCTTGTTCAATGACGGTTCGTTGTAGCGATGAATTCCTTGAGATTGTAGACCACAATACCACTATTCGTGATCTGCCTCGCTGTGCGCCTCAGGCTCTTGTCGTCCGTTACAAGGTGGCCGAGAGTGACGCTCTCGACAAGGTAAGCGCGATCGTAACCATCACCTTCTTGGTGTCTTCTTCGATCAACAGTTGCTTGGAGGAGTCTCGCGAAGAAGTACAAAAGAAACGTTCTGACGTGAGGCAGTTGTCCGTACTGGATATCCCGGCGCGTGAAGACGCGCTCTCCCCGAGATTGTATGAAGCGCTCGGAATTGGCGAACCACTCTGTGAAAACATGGCGAATTTCGCTCGTGCTGCTGTCGTTCAGGAGAGGGTCTTCCAGCATGTTGCGATGCGCATCGTTCATTTCTTCTTCGTATTCATGCTTGCGTCTCTTCGCCTCGTTCGCGACAATATCGCTGATGTTGTCCTCCGCGACATGGTCGATTATTTCGACGTACGTGTCCTCCGGGAGCAGGGCTTCGTCGCGAATGATTGGCCGCCCTTCGCGTACTTCACGTAGGACCAGTTCGTTCCAGGGTCTCATCAGTCGAGGAAACGTTACGTTCACATAATGCTCGCGGATTCTATCGAACAGGACAGGGTCGGTTGTCCTAAGCGGTGCCAGCTCTTCGAGAAGAGCGAGCGTCGCGTATGCTTGTATGTGATCTCGATCTTGAGAGTGCCGAATAATGTCCGGATAATCGTGCCGGCTCACCAGATGTGAGAACGCACTTAGATCGAACATGACTCGGGTGAACATTTCATCCATCGTGTCGCATCGCCGATGTCGCGTCAATAGGTAGGTAGAGGTGCATTCCGTGAGCGTGACGGACCAGGCAGCCATGCGTTCAGTCTCCTGTGAAGGTGAGAGGGGAAGCGGGCGCTCGTGACCGCTGCGGAAGCGGCGGCTCTTGAAGGATGCGCGGAGTTGCAGCATGCCGGCGGCGACGGGCGTGCCGGCGTGCCCCGCATGCCGCTCTGCTTCAGGCGCGACGCGACCACGTTCTTGCAGGCGCTCTCGACCGTGCCGCTGCTGATCGGTGCGGCTGCTCGAGGTAGCGGCGGTAGTCCATCTGCTGCTGATTGGCCGTGAGAAGTAGTCGATCTCGCCTTGGATTGGAGTTGCCCCGCTTTCGTGGACACACTCCGGGCACTCTGGCCGCGAGCTCTTGATGGGCGTCCGGCGCCGGCTGGGGGCCGCCACAATGCACGTGTCTGTCCACACGGGCCGGACCACCGGCTCAATCGTGAGAAGCAAACGGGTGCTCGCCGACACGCAGGAGCACGCATCCGAGGCGACCGCGGTGGGGGTGCTTGACGCCTTGTCTCCGAGTCGTCACGATCCTGCGTGCAATCGTTCTGATACCGCACGGTTGTCCCGTATGTCGGGTCACCTGCGGAATACAAAAGCCACACATGGGGCAAGGCTCGCTACCTTGGCCCGTGGCGAATACGTAGGGAGTCCGTCACATCTAGGACAACTGGGGTGTCAGGGCGATTGCAACGGCCCGGCACCTGTGCCAACAGAATCGGGCTGACAGGAGGTGAACGATGAGTATCAACGCAGTTACCGTTGCGTCCGCGAACGCTCGCCACGCTCGTGTCCAGCATGTTACCGCGACCATGGCGGTCATCGGTGCTCTCTGCATGGGTTTGGTTGCTTGCGAGGACATGACTGGGACACCTATGACAGATCATACGGTTCTGTCTCTCGATAGCGCCCGACAGCTTGCACCACTCGCGAACGTCGGTGTGCTTTGGGGGACCCAAATGTCGACCGGAGAGTTCGTCGCACCAGTTCCGCGAACATCAAGAAGCACGACGCGCACTCACTCATCGAGCACATCCACGGCGAGTGACAATATACCCGAGTCGATACTCGACCACTGTAAGACGTATAGTCCACGTGTATACGCCGACAAAGATCGCGACGGATTTCCTGCGGTCGTCACGATTACCTGGAATTGTAGTCGACCCCTCGCACTCACCGGCACGGGTCGGTACACGGACAAGGATGACAACGACCCCTCAAGCGGGTTCAAGGTGCAGATATACGACCTGTCGTTGTCGCTCATCCACGGTGGCGAGCTGATAACATTTGGGTTCGGAGGTACTCTGGATGTTGGTTCATTGCACGACGGTTTACCCTCGATCGTTTCTCTGGAAGACTTTACCGTTTCAGTGGTGTCTTCGTACTACAGAATCGAGCTCGAACAGGACCTCTCCATGACGCTGAGACGCGCCGGAGGGGGCCGCTCCCTCCGATTCAGCGGTGACTTTGCTATTTCGTGGGATTTCGATTGTGCGTCTGCACGCGAAGGCCATAGAGATCTGTGTCAGCAGGCGGTGCAAGAGGTCGGTAGTCGTCTAGGGCGAGTCGCCTTGAACATTAGTTCCACCGATATCGAGTTGAACACAGCAGGCTGCATAACATCTGGGACCATAGGACTACGGGATGGCGCCGGCAATGAAGTCCATATGATCTATAACGGGTGTGGTCGAACACCAACGCTCACCTACAATGGGAGCCTTCTACTATAGCGCGTAGCGCCGGGGAATTCTGAAGGGCACTTCGTGAAGAAGACGATTCGTAGGGTGTCAGTCCCCGGCTCGCCTTTCAGGTGCAGTTCGTCGGCGAAGTGGGACGCGACAGGTGTCCGTCGCTGCCGACCGGCGCGAGCGACGGCACCTTCTCCTCAGAGATCGGCAGCCGGTACGGGCAGCGCGTGGGGAGTGGGCGGCCTCTTGGTAACTCCCGGACCACGGGTATCTCGCGTTCCAGGACGATGCGCTCCAGCGGGGCGGGCATGTGCCGGGTCACGCTGAGATCGTGCGTGACGAACAGCACGGTCAGGTGCAGCTCGCGTTACAGATCCCGGAGCAGGTTGAGGATCTGCACCTGCACGGAGAACTCCGGAGAGCTTCGACCTGGGGCTGGGCGCCTTGGGCCGGATGTGGCGCGTGGAGTTGCCGTCGATCCGTGAGTACGAGGAGATAGGCGCAGTGTTGGCGGAGAGGATCGATCGCTGGGAAGCGGAAATCCTGGAGCAGGGGATTGAACAGGGTATCGAACGCCACAGGGTGCTGGTGCATCGTTTGGCGGAGCGGCGGTTCGGTCCGGCCCGCGGCGGAGCGGCTGTCGGCGGTGCTCGCCGGCGTGACCGCCGCGGATCGCCTCGCCGAATCGGGGGAGTGGATCCGTGGACTGCGCTACAACTGGCGACTTCCTGGCCCGCGTGAGCCGCGCGGGGCGTAGCCCCAGCCGAGATGCACGCACGGATGTCCTCGACCGTGAAATCAGGGTAGTAGTCACGAATGATCTGACTGAGCGGAAGGTCCTCATCGACCAGTTCGAGGACGTCCTGCACCGTGATACGCGTCCCGGCGACGCACGGTTTGCCGAAGTGGATCTTGGAGTCGACGGCCATACGGTCGGGTGTAGCTCTGGAATTGAGCGATTTGGAGGGTCTGGCTTGGGTTGAGAGGGATGAAGGTGGGCGGAGGTGACAAAGTGTCACCGAACACGATGGCTGGCGCACGGCGAATATGACGCGCGTGCGGAAAGGCATCGCTCCTCTGGGGTAAGGTTGACGGAACCCCTCCCGCAACCTGAACCGCCAGAGGAGCGAGCCCGATGTCCCTATCGCTATCGCACACCGGTACCGACCCCGTCATTGCTGACGAGCCAGGATCGAGCGGAGAGTATCTCCAGCAGATCGTCGCCAAACTGACCGACGACCTGCGGGTGCTCAGCGAGCAGGGGCGCCCGGAGCATCAGCATGAGCGCGGATTTTGAGGTAACTCTCCCCGGATTCTGGGCACGATAGGCGCGGGGAGAACGAAGAAACCCTCCGAGAGCTTGCATGAACGCTCCCGGAGGGGCCTCCTTCTCTGTGGAAACGCAGAAGAGGAGGACTCCTTTGTGGCACAAGTTGCTCAGAGACGCAAGATTCCATGAGTTGCTGCTGGAGGCGGATCGGCAGATCGCGGCGGAGGTACACGGGAAGGGGTGTCCGGTGTGCTACGGCAAGCTGCACGTGGCCGCCTACCCGCGCAAGCCGCGCAGCGGCATCGCGCTGCGGTCCGGGTACGAGCGCCGGTTCAGTTTCTGTTGCGCCGAGGACGGCTGCCGCAAGCGGGTGACGCCGGCGTCGCTGCGGTTTCTGGCCGGCGGGTGTATCTGGGTCTGATCGTGGTGCTGGTGGCGGCCTTGCGCCATGGGCCGAGCCCGACGCGGGTACGGAAGCTGCGGGAACTGACCGGCGTCAGTCGGCGTACCGTGGAGCGTTGGTGCCGGTGGTGGCGCAACGGGTTCGTGGAGACGCCATTCTGGCAGATGGCGCGCGCGGAGTTCGCCGAGCCGGTGGCGGAGGCAGCGCTGCCGAGTTCGCTGCTGGAGCGGTTCGCGGGTGATCACCAGAAGCGGCTGCACGCGCTGCTGAGGTTCCTGAGTCCGCTCGGTCGGTCGGGATAAGGGGAGAAAAGAGCAAGTTTTTTGCCGCCAACCGGCGATCCGCAGAGGTTGGCCGTCGGCGGCTGACAGCACGGTGGCTACGGTAGTGCTCATCCGATTGAACGGGAGTCGACTACCGATGAGCACGAAGGGGAAACGGTCAAGACGGCTGAAGCTTGCATTATGGAGTTCCATGAAGCAGATAGAAAGGGTGCGGGATTTCGATACCCAGAGGAGTTACCTTTCCACAACTTGGACGTTATAACCTCGGGATCGTTATGGAGAGGATCTCGACGTCCCTTGATTGATTCGCTTGCTGATGTTTGGCACGATGTATGGGACAAATCCTAATCCTTACCATTTGCGTTCCAGATGATGCGCTGCATCGGCGGTGCAAGTTCGGTGCCGTTGCCCCGGAGAAGAGCGCCTTCGTGTAGAGGTGCTTGGGCGGAGGGAAGGTCTCATGACGCTGGGCCACCGGAGGCTATCGGCCGTCGCCAGAGCCCGGCGGCGGGCTCGACGATGACCTATCCGTGAGCCTTCTGATTCTATGGCCGCTTGGCTCGATGACGACAAATGCTTGTAACAACGCCGCCTCGACGTGGGTTTGCAATACGTCGTCGAGCTCACCATGCACGGAGGCCTGCGTGGATGGCGACATCCGCAGATAGAGGACCCCTGCGCGCAGCCGGTTCAAGAAAACGATACGACCGAAATCCCTATCCCGGGTGACGAGCAGCCTGCCGTGCGCCCGAGCGGCTTCGAGCAGTTCCTCGTCTGCAGCTCTCGACAAACCGAGTTCGGCGGCGCGGACGACGTTATGCCCCCGGTCGGTCAAATGCCGGGCTGTGGCGGCATACACGTCCTGGTCGAGCAGAAACCGCATTTAGTCCGGCGATGCTCGTACACGAATGTCCTCCGCTGCCACCCGGGCGATGGCATACCGAATGCACGCATGGATGTCCGCGACGGTCAAATCAGGGTAGTAGTCACGGATGATATGACGGAACGGAAGATCCTCATCGACCAGTTCCAGGACGTCCTGCACCGTGATACGCGTTCCGGTGACGCACGGTTTTCCGAAGTGGACCTTGGAGTCGACGGCGATCCTTTCCATGTTGACGCTCCCTCGCAACGAGCTGCAGGCGACTCGCGATCGATGCCTACGCGGATCAGGATGCGAAAGTATCGTGAGCGTGCCGTCGACGGGTCAAGCGCTCGTGCCGCCCGCACTGTCCGCCACTACGCCTCGCCGAGCAATTCCCGCTCGCCCTTCAGGTGCAGCTCGTCGGCGAAGTGGCAGGCGGACAGGTGCCCGTCGCCGCCGACCGGCGCGAGCGGAGGCAGTTCCTGCTCGCAGATCGGCTGCCGGTACGGGCAGCGCGTATGGAACGGGCAACCGCTCGGCACGTTCGCGACCTCGGGGATGTCGCCTTCCAGGATGATGCGCTCCAGCGGACGGTGCGGATTGGGCTGCGGGATGCCGGAGAAGAGCGCTTCCGTGTAGGGGTGCTTGGGGCGAAGGAAGATCTCGCGGCGCTCGCCCACCTCCACGAAGTGGCCGAGGTACATCACCGCGACGCGGTCGGTCATGTGCCGGATCACGCTGAGATCGTGCGTGACGAACAGCACGGTCAGGTGCAGGTCGCGCTGCAGGTCCAGGAGCAGGTTGAGGATCTGCGCCTGCACGGAGACGTCCAGCGCGGAGGTCGGCTCGTCGGCCAGCAGCAACTGCGGATCGAGCGCCAGCGCGCGCGCCACGCCGATGCGCTGCCGCTGGCCGCCGGAGAAGGCGTAGGGGTAGCGGTTGAGCTGCTCGGGCACCAGGCCGACCATCTGCATGAGCCGCTTCACCGCCTCGTCGAGCTCGCCGCCGGTCACGCCGTCGTTCACCATCAACGGCTCGCCGATGATCCTCCGCACGGTCATGCGCGGATTGAGCGACGACTCCGGGTCCTGAAAGACCACGCGGATCCGGCGCCGCACGGCCTTGAGCGCCTCGCGGTCGGCCGCGACCACGTCGATCGGCTCGGCGTCGTGCGGCCGGAACACGATGTGGCCGTCGGTGGCCTCCACCGCGCGGACCAGCAGTCGCAGCACGGTCGTCTTGCCGGAGCCGCTTTCGCCGACCAGGCCCAGCGTCTCGCCGCGCCGGATCTGAAAGTCCACGTCGTCCACCGCGCGGATCCAGCCCACGGTGTGCTTGAGGATTCCGCGCTTGATCGGGAAGTACTTCTTCAGGCCGCGGACGGTGAGCACGTCAGGCGCTTCGGCGCCGGGATCATCGGCTGCGGCGCCGTTGGCGTCAGCCAGGGGTCGCCTCCCCGGCGAGCTCCGCTTCCGGGACGGCGGGCTCGACCACCTCGTTTCCCTCGTAGAGGAAGCAGCGCACCGTGTGGCCGCTGTCGGTGCGGTACAGCGGCGGGAGCTGCGCGTCGCAGGTGCCGGGGATGAACTCCGAGCAGCGGCTGCCGAACGGACATCCGCGCGGCCGGCTGTAGGGGTCTGGAACCGTCCCCTCGATCGCCTCCAGCCGGCTCTTGGGCTCCACGCCGATGCCGGGGATGGAGGCGAGCAACGCGCGCGTGTAGGGGTGCTTGGGCTCGTCGAAGATGGCCACCACCTCGCCCTGCTCGACGACCGTGCCCAGGTACATCACGACGACCTCGTGCGCGAGCTCGGCGATGACCCCCATGTTGTGGGTGATGAAGATCATCGACATGCGGTTGGTGTCGTGCAGCGTGCGCAGCAGGTCGAGCACCTTGGCCTGGATGGTGACGTCGATCGCCGTGGTCGGCTCGTCGGCCATCAGCAGGCGAGGGTTGCCGGCCAGCGCCATGGCGACCAGCACGCGCTGACGCATGCCGCCGGAAAGCTCGAAGATGTAGGAGTCGATCAGGGTGCGGGGGGAGGGGATGCCGACCTCGGCCAGCAGGTCCACGCAGCGGTCGCGCCCGGTCTCCTTGGTGAGGTCCTCGTCGTACAGGCAGAGCGCCTCGACGATCTGGCTGCCGACCGTGTGCACGGGGCTCAGCGCGCTCATCGGCTCCTGGAAGATCATGGCGATCTCCCGGCCGCGGATCGACCGGAACTCCTCGCTCTGCGGGTCGAGCTGCGCAAGATCCATGACGCCGGCGGCGTCGCTGGCGGCGGTGGTGGCAGCGCCGTGGAAGCGGATGCTGCCCGCGACGATCCGTCCCGGCGGCGGGATGATGCCCAGGATGGAGCGCGCCGCGACCGACTTCCCGCAGCCGCTCTCGCCGACGATGCCGACGATGCGCTGCTCGGGCACCTGGAACGACAGGCCGTCGACGGCGCGGACCACGCCCAGGTTGGTGAAGAAGTACGTACGCAGCCCGGAGACCTCCAGGAGAGGCTTCCCCGCCGAACCGGCGCCGCGCCTTGCCGAATCGCTCATCCAGACCACGACATGATGGCGTGCCACTGCACGTCCGGGTCAAGCTGCCGGGGCAAGGCGGCAAGGCGTGCGCTCGGTCGATCCGCCTGCCCGCGGCCACGCGAAGGGCTTGGCGTCTGCGGACAGGCAGGTACTCAGGAAAGCGTGACAGCGCCGGTTCTGCCCTTGTATACCATGGTGAAGTTCCGCAGGAATGTTCTTCCGATGAGCGCGTAATGTGGCTGCCCGCCCGCTGTCAGATGCACGCCGCCCTACCGCGAAGCGGTTTAGTTCAACGCGCCATAGACCGTAACGCCCAATGTCGGGACGTAGATCTGAGCCAAGTGCCTGTTGACTTCGCCGCTTCCATGGGCGCCCGCCACCGGCTGCCGGTCGACGATCGGGAGGTTCAACGTGCTGGCGAGAGCCGAGTCGATGCAGCTTTCGATCGCGCCCGTATCCACCAAGGCGGGAAACCGGTGCGGTGGCAAGCTTGGCCGTGGCCCGGCGACTGCTCGGAAGCTCGGGTCGAATCCGATTTCCACCGGTAGCGTTGGACCGATACGCATCAGCATATCTCGCCCGGGATACCCAGGACGGTCGGCGAATCCGCAATCAGCCGTCGCCATGGACTGGTCGATACTGTACGGAAGCAGGCAGTACCAACGGCGGTGCACCGACTTGCCTGATCAAGTACGGCCCCCGGCCGAAGTTCTGCACCGCATCTTCGGCTGCCGCCTCGAATGATTCGTACGTTCCGACGAGCTTCTCGTGGTGCATCACAACCCACTTGCCGAGGTGCTCGACTTCGAGGTCGTTGCGCATGCGCTCATAGGCAGCGATCTCATTCTTCAATGTAGCCATGGCTCCTGTACCTCCTGCTCGGGATAGTCGGCCGAGCGACGCGTCGGAAGAACGAGAGGGCGCACGGTACTCGGTTCTCCGACTCCGTGCCAAGTCACGTTTCGTCCATTCGTCCAACGTGACGTGCAGCGTGCGTTGCCGGTGGCAACGGGGTCGCTACCGACACCTGTAGCGGATGTCCGCTTCCACCTTCTCCACGACGATGCCGTTCCCGTACATGGCGGGGCGGTAGGGAGCGCGCACGCCTGCGGCGATGGAGATGCGGTTCTCGCCCGTGATCACGTCGGCCGCCGGCAGCTCGAAGGTGACCTCCAGGAGCTGCTGATCGGGATCCTCGACGTAGGAGGGGATGCTGCCGGCGTGCGGCTGCGGTCCGCCGCCGTAGATCTGCGCGTCCTTGACGGTGGCGTCGCGGCCCAGCTCGCGCAGGCGCCGGCCGCCCAGCCATACGTCGATCCGGTCCTGCGGATCGGCCGCCCACAGGATCACGCGCAGGCGCGCGTCGGCGACGGTGCCGGCCTGGACGTCGCACCAGATATGGAGCGGCAGGTGCACGGGCTGCCCGTGGTTGGGCAGCTCCGCCGGCAGCGGCCGGTCGTGGTTGCAGCAGGAGAAGCAGCCCTCGTCGGTCCAGGGAAAGCCGCCGCGGCGCTCGATGACGTACGTGCTGTCGCGGCCGGCCATGGCGACCGGCTCGCCGATCAGGAACATGGCCTCGGTGTGCTGGCCGTAGGTGCCGGCCATCACGTCGCCCTGGGAGCCCAGCCGGGTGTAGTGCTCCTCGGGCGCGGTCGGCCAGTTGAACACGGTCACGAAGTCCGCGCCCTGCGCCCAGAAGTTGGAGAAGGCGCCCAGGAAGACCTCCAGGGACGGGCTGCAGTAGCCGTCCGTGGAGTGGTGAGCGTCGTGCGTGGCGGCGATCCGGATCGGGGTGCCGGCGGCGATGCTGCGGAAGCCGGCCACGTCGACGGTGAGCGTGCGCGAGCCGATCACGAAGATGTCGACCAGCAGCTCGCGCGCCCAGGTGGCGACGTCCAGACCGTCGATAGCGCAGCCGGCCACCGTCTCCGGCACCTTGACGGCCAGCAGGATCAGCCTGCCGGTCCGCGCCTCCATCTCAAGGCTCATCTCCCGCACGCCGCGAATGTAGGCGGTGGCGTCCTCGCGGTGCTGCCACTGGCGTCCGATCGGCAGGGTGGGCTGGTGGCGGGAGAAGTCGAGCTGCAGCCCGTCGAAGGCGTAGCGGGCCAGCAGGTCGCGGAGCACCGCCACCTTGTGCTCGCGCAGGCCGGGCGAGGACAGGTCGTAGAGCCCGTTCCACCACCAGCAGCGCTGCACCCAGTCGGGATGCTTCTCCTTCAGCCAGTTCCTGCGCGCAGGGTCGGTGAGCGGCTGGCCGAGCGACGGCTGCGCCGGGTCGACGGGCGCCACGCGGCTGTTCCAGAACACCTCAAGCCCGCGCCGGCGGGTCTCCTCGACCAGGGTGCCGACGAAGTCCACCCCCTGTTCCCGCCACCGGTTGAGGCCCGGGTCGTCGAGCAGAGGGAGCTTCTCGTTCTCGTAGAGCGCGTAGGCATCCTCTCCGTCGCCCACGTCCCAGATGAAGCCGTCGATCTGGCTGCCCTCAAGGTCGGCGTGGTGGAAGCGCAGGTCCACGTAGTCCTGCATCGGGATGCCCAGCAGGTCGATCGGGGTCATCCCGTCCATCTGGTCGATGATGCGCCGCCGGCGCCCCACCGCTGCCCGGTGCGCGTCGCTCAGTTCGATCACGAGGGCAGCGTAGGGGATCGGCGATCGATCGCAAAGGCGGCCGAACGTTGCCGACACCGTGTTGGCGGGCCGTGCCGGGTATAGTGGTCTGACGATGGCGAACGTGAAGATTGCCTACAACGAGGAGCAGAAGGAGTTGGAAGCGTTGCTGCGGGCGATCGACCGGCCCGGAGATTATTGCACCGCGGACCGGCTGCTGGCGCCGATGCCGCGCGTGACGGTGGACGGGGCGGGCTCGCTTTCATTTCCGATCACTGAGGAACAGGCGCGTGCGCTGGCCGCGGTGGCCGAACAGGCGCCCTACGGCAGAGGCGAGGAGACGCTGGTGGATACCACCGTCCGCGCGTGCTTGCAGGTCGACGCGGAACGCGTGAGCATCACCGGCGGCGCCTGGGACGACACGTTGGGCGAGATCGTCGAGCGGGCGGCAACGGGACTCGGCTGCCCTCCCGAACACACGTTCGCGCACCTGTACAAGCTGCTGGTGTACGAGCCGGGCGGGTTCTTCGCGCCGCACCGGGACACGGAGAAGGTCGACGGCATGGTCGCCACGCTGGTGGTGTCACTGCCGGTGGCCGGCGCCGGCGGCGAGTTGGTCATCCGCCACCGGCAGCGCAGCACGGTCGTCGACCTGAGTACCGACGAGCCTTCCGAGCTCGCCTTCGCCGCCTTCTACGCCGACTGCGTCCACGAGATCCGGCCGATGACGGCCGGGTACCGTATCGTTCTGGTCTACCATCTGGTCGTGCGGGGCGCCGCCGCGGCGGTGCTCCGGGCCGCGCCCGACTTCGCGTTGCAGGAGGAAGCGATCGCCGCCCGGCTCAGAAGCTGGGAATCGGCCTCGGCGGCAGGCGACAAGCTGGTTTGGCTGCTGGAGCATCAGTACAGTCAGGCCGGCCTGTCGTTCGACGTGCTGAAGAACGCCGACGCGGCGCTGGGCCGCGTCCTCGCCGGCGCCGCGCAACGGGCCGATCACGCGCTGTATGCGGGGATCCTCAGCATCCACGAGTCAGGCACCGTGGACGAGGACGCGCTTTACTACGACTGGGACGAGGACGACGACGAGTCGGATGATGATGATTGGGACAACCTGGAGTACATGAACTCCACCCGATCTCTGTTCGGACTGGTCGCCGCGGACGGCTCGCGCCCCGACTACGGTGAGCTGCCGCTGCTGCCGGGAGAGTTGCTGCCGTCCGGGGCGCTGGATGACGTGGAACCGGACGACGAGGACCGGCACGTGACCGGCAACGAGGGGGTGCAGGTATCCCGCAGCTATCGCCGCGCGGCCCTGGTGCTGTGGCCGCCGGCACGGACGCTGGGGACCCTTGCTCGCGCAAGCATCGAGCGCGCCGTCGCTGTGTTCGAGGATGAGTTGGCTCGGTCGGAGGACGACGCCGCGGCGCGGCGGCGCCTGCCCGGCCTCGCCGCACAGCTCGTCGAAACGTGGCCGGCGCCGGACGGCGTTCGGTTCTATCGTCGTGACGACACGGACGGCGTGCCCGGAGCTCTCCGGGATACGCTGCGCCTGCTGCGGCGGCTTGGGGACGAGACGACGACGCGGCGCTTCCTGTGCGAGGTCGCCACTCCGCACTACAGCGGCGGCGAAACCGACGAGTTGCTGGCGACTGTGGCGACCATCGCTCCGGCGACCCTGCACGCGTGGCTGCCGCAGTTCACCGAGAGGAATCTGCCGCTCGTCCCGGAGGACGTCCTGGACCTGCTCGGGCGCCTGACCCCGCAGGACGACACGAGTCCCACCAGCATGGACGCGCCGCGGCGCCCGGCGCTGGCGGACACCGCGCGCGCACTCTGCCTGGGGTTGCCTGCGCTCGTGGGCGCCACGGATCCGGATACGGACGCCGACCGGCTTGCGGCAGGGCGGCTACCGGCCCGGCCGCTGTCCGCCTCGGCGATCCGTTCCCTGTTCGCGTTCCTCTGGCTTTACGCGCCGCCCGCGGACGCCGAGGAGGCCGCGGCGTTGCTGGTGCAGCACCCGACGGCGCCGCCGTATCGGGCCGTTCCGGAGGCGCTGGCGAAGCTGGCGGAACTTCGCGGCACGACCGGTGACGCGACCGAGCCAGACGGCTTCGTCACGCTCTGGCGTCACGCGGCCGACTGCCTGCTGGCGCGCAGCGCGGCGCCGCCGGAGGAACCCGCCGACTGGGTGATCGAGGCCAGCATCCCGCATCGCTGCCCGTTGTGCGCACGGCTGCAAGCCTTCTGCGACTCGCCGGAGGCCACGACGGAGCGGTTCAGGGCGCGTCAGGACCTGCGCCGGCACGTCGAGTCCATGATCGCCCGTCAGCGGCTGGACATCGGCTGCCAGACCGAGCGCAAAGGCAGCCCTCACACCCTGATCTGCACGAAGAACCGCGCTACGTATCGGCGGCGGTGCGCGGAGTACGCCGCGGACGTCGCCCACATGCGGCTGCTGGTCGCCGCTGCTCCCCGGAGCAGTGCGCATGCGGGCTGTGCCACGGATCTGCAGCGACTGCGGGAGGCGATTGCGGACGAGGATGCCTCCAATGGGTAGTTCGGTCGTGCGCACGTTCAATACGGAAGGCCCCATTCGCGCGGACCGGCACTACCACATTCCGCCGCTGACGCGGATCGATCTCGACGACGTGCTCGGCCTCATCCGCGACGAGAAGTACTTCGTGTTGCACGCGCCGCGGCAGACCGGCAAGACGTCCGCGCTGCTGGCCCTCCGCGACCTGCTCAACTCCGGGCAGGCGGGCGAGTTCCGCTGCGTGTACGCCAACGTCGAGGCCGGCCAGGCGATGCGGGAGAACGTGGCGGAGGGCATGCGTACGATCCTTGCCCAACTGGCATTTCGCGCCAGCGTGACACTGGGCGACGAGACGCTGGAGGAGCTCTGGCCCGACCTGCTGGAGCGCGTCGGGCCGGGGCAGGCGATGCATCAGGCGCTGGCGCGCTGGAGCATGGCCGACGCGCGCCCGCTGGTGCTGCTGATCGACGAGATCGATGCGCTGATCGGAGACACGCTGCTGTCGGTGCTGCGGCAGCTTCGTACCGGCTACGACCAGCGTCCGACCGCCTTCCCGCACAGCATCATCCTGTGCGGCGTGCGCGACGTGCGCGACTACCGCATCTACTCGACCGCCGAGGACCGCATGGTGCTCGGCGGCAGCGCCTTCAACATCAAGTCCGAGTCGCTGCGGCTGGGCGACTTCTCGGAACGGGAGATACGGACGTTGCTGGCGCAGCACACGGACCAGACCGGGCAGGTGTTCACGGAGGAGGCGTTGCGGACGATCGGCACGCGCACTGCCGGCCAGCCGTGGCTGGTGAACGCGCTGTGCTACGACGCGTGCTTCCGGGACCGGGCGGGCCGCGACCAATCCGTACCGATCACGGCGGCCGCCATCGTGGACGCTCAGGAGCGGCTGATCCTGCGCCGTGACACGCACGTCGACGATCTGGCGAACAAGCTGCGCGAAGAGCGCGTGCGGCGCGTGATCGAGCCGATCCTGGCCGGCGCCGGGCAGCAGGCGTGGTCGGACGAAGACCTCGCCTACGTCCGCGATCTGGGCTTGATCACGCAAGACGTGGGCGGCCGGCCGCGCATCGCCAACCCGATCTACGCGGAGGTGATTCCGCGCCACCTGAACTACGCGGTGCAGGCGGGGCTGCCGCAGGAGATGGCGTGGTACGTGGACGCCGCCGGCAACCTGGACGTGGCGGGGCTGATCGCGGCGTTCCAGACGTTCTTCCGGGAGCACTCCGAGCACTGGGTGCAGCGCTTCGAGCAGTACCAGGAGGCCGGGCCGCAGTTGCTGTTGCAAGCCCACCTGCAGCGCATCGTCAACGGCGGCGGGCGGATCGAGCGGGAGTATGCGCTGGGGCGCGGGCGCACGGACCTGCTGATCGTGTGGCCGCAGGGCGGGCGCGAACGGCGCTGGGTGGTGGAGTGCAAGGTGCGGCACGGGGACCTGGAGCGGACCATCGTGGAGGGACTGGAGCAGACGCACGCCTACATGGACCGGTGCGGAGCGGAGGCGGGACACCTGATCGTGTTCGACCGTTCGACGGAGCGGAGCTGGGAGGAGAAGACCTTCCGCCGTGAGGCGCCGGCCGGCGTGGGCGCAACACGGGTCACCGTCTGGGGCATGTGACGCCGCGTCCTGCTCTATCGTCGGACAACGGATTGGCGGCTGACGTCCGTCGAATGATGCCCTGACATCTATCGAATGGCTGTCATGATGTGATCATGCGAACGACGCTGACCCTGGAAGATGATCTTGCCGCCGTACTCAAGGAAAGGGCCAGTGGGTCAGGCCTCTCCTTCAATCAGGTGGTGAACCAGACGATTCGGCAGAGGCTCGGGCAACGGCCCGCCGGACACGGTGACCCGCCGCGAACCAAGCCACATCACTTTGGCTTTCGGCCCGGAATCGATCTCGACAAGCTCAACCATCTGGTCGACGAGTTTGAGGCCGAGGCCTTCGTCGCGCGCCATGAACGGGAGACGGGACTCGATTGATACTCCCGGACGTCACTCTCCTCATTCACGCCCACAACGCCGACTCGCCGGTTCACGACGCGGCTCGCCGCTGGCGGGACGACCTGCTTGGCGGCACGGTCGGCGTCCACCGACGCTCACCTGGCCGCTCTGGCGGTCAGCCGCGGTTACGAGTTGCACAGCACGGACACGGACTTCGCCCGCTTCCCCGCGCTGAAATGGCGCAATCCGCTGCACCGCTGATTCGATCACGCCTCGCCGGCCAGTTCGCTTCGCCTTCAGGCGCGGGTCGTCGGTGACATGGTACGGAGACAGGTGGCCGTCGCCGCCGACGGGTATACTGCGCCGATGACCGTACAGGACGCGCCGCCGTGCAGACTCTGAAGCAGGCATGCACGCCGCGC
The DNA here is from genome assembly GCA_965215345.1 of Spirochaetia bacterium. Taxonomy (GTDB): domain Bacteria; phylum Spirochaetota; class Spirochaetia; order SZUA-6; family Bin103; genus CATQHW01. Next base: position 141,703 of record CBDCDL010000001.1, read on the forward strand.
CCCGGCACCTTCGATCCAGCTCGTCGCGACACGGTTCTCGACCTCACCGACCTGATCGACGGGCGCATCGATCCAGCCGAGTTCTTCGCCGAGAACTACACCACCGAAGGCATGCGCATGCTGCTCACCGAGGGCTTCCGCCGGCTGGAGGGGAAGTCCACTCAGGGCGTGTTCAAGCTGACCCAGGCGATGGGGGGCGGAAAGACACACAACCTGCTTGCCCTTGGCCTGCTCGCGAAACACCCGGAGTTTCGCGTCGAGGTGATGGGCGGCTTCTACACGCCGGACGATGACCTCGGGCCGGTGCGGGTCGTCGCCTTCTCCGGGCGTGAGAGCGACGCGCCGTTCGGCATCTGGGGCGCCATCGCCGAGCAGCTCGGCAGGAAGGAGCAGTTCAACGACTACTACGCTCCCCTGTCCGCACCGGGACAGACCGCGTGGGTGAATCTGCTGCAGGGTGGTCCGTTGGTCATCATGCTGGACGAGTTGCCGCCCTACTTCGTCAACGCTGCCGCGAAGAGCATCGGCAACTCCGACCTGTCCGCGGTCACCACCACGGCCCTGGCCAATCTGCTGGTCGCCGTGGGCCGGGACGAGCTGCGCAACGTCTGCGTGGTGATCTCCGACCTCACCGCGACCTACGGCGCTGGCGGCTCCCAGATCGTCACGGCGCTCGCCGATCTGGAGGCAGAGACGGGGCGCAGCGCGATGAACCTGGAGCCGGTGCGGATGAACACGGACGAGTTCTACCACATCCTGCGCCGCCGCCTTTCCGAAAGGCTGCCGGATGAGGCCGGGATCGAAGCCGTGGCGCACGCCTACGGCAAGGCCGTTCGCGAAGCGAAGCAGATATAGAGACAATATGATAATCATTCAGCAGGAGGGTGTCAAGCCGACCCGAACCAGGGGGGTGCATTTTCGAGAAAGGCGCCTGTGCCAAGGAGGCGGGGTACCAGATGGCTGAGAGCTGCATCGACGCGAACGTTGCCCGGCTCCGTCTGGACCGGGAGCTCACCCAGGCGGAGCTCGCCCGAACGGCCGGGCTATCGCGGGTAGCGGTGGGCAAGATCGAGCGGGCCGAGGTGGTGCCGCAGGCACGAACGCTGGACGCGCTGGCACGGGCGCTCGGGGTCGCCGTCGGCGAGCTGGTCACTCCGGTGCGGCGGCTGGAGAGCGTGCGCTTTCGTGCCCGGACGCGCGTTCACGCGCGCGAGCAGATCCTGGCCCAGGTGGCGACGTGGCTCGATGACTACGGCGCGCTGGAGACCGCTCTCAATGAGCACTCGCCCCCGATCACTGATGATCTTGCATCGCAGGACCACGGCGACCCCCGCGCTGCGGCACAGGCCGCCCGCTCGGCGGTCAAGCTGGCGCCGCACCAGCCCGTACAGGACATCTGTGGGCTGTTGGAGCGGCACGGCGTGAAGGTGCTGCTCATGGACACCCGGCGGGACTCGTTCTTCGGATTGAGCGTGGGCAAAGCGGACGGCGGGCCGGCGGTGGTCGTGAATACCTGGGACCGGATTTCCGTGGAGCGCTGGATCTTCACGGCTGCGCACGAGTTGGGTCATCTGTTGCTGCATCCCGCCGAGTACCGCCGCGATGCCACCGAGCAGCCGATGCAGACGGAACGCGAGGCGGACGCCTTCGCCGGTGAGTTCCTGATGCCGGAGGACGCCTTCGCGGAGGCGTGGGACCAGACCGTCGGCCACTCGCTGCTGGTGCGCGTCCTCAAGGTCAAGCGGATATTCCGCGTGAGTTACAAGACCGTACTCTACCGGTTGGTCGAGTCGCGGCGTGCGCGAAACGACGTCGGGGCTGTGTTCCAGGTCCAACATCGTGACCACTTTGGCGCCACGCTGCGCAAGGCGGACGAGCCGGCCGCTCTGCACGACAGTGAGCTCGCTTGGCACTGGGGACGCGCCGGGGAGCCGGACCGCCTCTCCCGGCATGACTTCATGGACGACCGCCTGTCGAGCCTCGTGCGCAGAGCGCTTGCGGCGGAACGTATTTCCCTTGGGCGCGGCGCCGAGATCCTGGGGCTCAGCCGGGAGCAGATGCGGCAGCGCGTTCGTGAGTGGGCCGACTGAGCTGGCCGCGCCAACCGTTCTCCTGGCCGACGCGGACGTGCTCATCGACTACCGCGACTCCGATCTCGCGGTCCTCACGCTTGTCGGGCAACACGTGGGCCGCGTAGCGGTCCTGTCATCGGTGTTGGGCGAGGTGCGCGGCGTCAGCCGAGCGGATTGCGCGCGACTGTCGATCGCCGTTATCGAAGCCGGCACCGGCCGCCTGCTCAGGGCCGGCGCTCTCGACACGACGGTCTCGTTCAACGATCGCCTCTGCTTCCTGGTGTGCCGTGAGGAGGGCTGGACGTGTGTCACCAACGACGGCGCCCTCCGTCGGCTGTGTGCGCGCCACGGCGTTCGTACCCGCTATGGGCTCGGTCTCATGGTCGACCTGGTCGCCGTCTCCGCGCTCACCCCGCAGCGAGCCATGGCAATAGCCCGCACGATTCAGGAGTCGAACCCCCTGCATATCAACGAACGAGTGATCACCCGCTTCCAAAGCGCGCTCGATCGACTCGAACTCTGAACCGGCCGCACGCTCGCATATCGGCCTCGGTATTATGGGACCGCTGTACCGAGCATGCTCAATCGCTACTCGTCACGCCGCCAACCGCTCGACGCCGGCTTCCTGAACGCACGGCTCACCGGCGCCCGGAGCTACGTCCGCATCGCCGGGTACTTCTCGTCGTCCATACTCGAAGTCGCGGGAGAGGCGCTGGAGAGCGTGACCGGGCCGATCCGCGTGGTCTGCAACTCGGGGCTGACGCTGGAGGACGTGGAGGTTGCCAAGGCCGTGCAGGCGGCCATGCGCCGCGAGTGGTGCGATTCCTGCCCCGAGCGACTGGGCGATGCGGCCAAGCCGCGCTTCAGGCGGCTCTACGAGTGGCTGCGGTCCGGCAAGATCGAGATTCGCGTGCTGCCCGACGACGCCTTCGGCCTGATCCACGGCAAGGCCGGCGTCATCACGCTGGCGGCGCACGTCGTTCCTCGGCAGCGCCAACGAGACCGGGGCGGCGTTCCGCCTCAACTACGAACTGATCTGGGAGGACGACGCACCGGAAGCGGTGGCGTGGGTGCAGGAGGAATTCGACGCGTTGTGGTCGTCGCCGCACGCAGTGCGGCTGGCCGATTTCGTGATCCAGGATCTGAAGCGGCTGTCTCGTCGCGAGCTGGTGGGAGAGGTGAGCCGCTGGCGGGAGGAGCCCGATCCTGCCGCGGTCGTGGTCGAAGCGCCGATCTACCGCAAGGAAGTCGGGCTCTGGGAGCATCAGAAGCACTTCGTGAAGCTGGCCTTCGACGCCCATCGCGGCCCGCATGGCGCCCGCTTCGTGCCGGCCGATCAGGTTGGGCTCGGCAAGACGCTGCAACTGGCGATGGCGGCGCAGCTCATGGCGCTGGTGGGTGACGGGCCGGTCCTGGTGCTTGCCCCGAAGCCACTACTGCAGCAATGGCAGGACGAACTCGACACGCTGCTCGACTTGCCCTCGGCGGTGTGGGACCGCGGCCAGTGGCCCTACCTCATGCCCGTGCGCGTTCGGCTCCACGGCGATGCGGACGCCGACGCGATCACGCTGCCGCCGTTCCTCGAAGACGCCTACGCAGCCGCGGAGCAGTTCTGCCGGCTGCTCGGCGCGCGCGCCAACGCCGGGTTCTTCCGCACCATGCTGCTTCGGCGCATGGGCAGCACGATCGAAGCGGGTCGCCGTACCGTGGCCAGGATACTCGACGGCTGGCAGGGTCGTGACGACGACGAGGAGGACGAAGACGGTGATGCTCAACTGCGCGCGCTGACCGACGAGGAGCGGCGGGTGCTGCTCAAGCTCGTTCAGGCGATGGAGGCCAACCTGGAGCAGGACCCGAAATTGGTTGCCGTCACGCGCTTGCTCGTGGACGACGGCTGGCTCGATCGGGGATGCATCGTCTTCAGCCAGTACTACGACTCGGTCCGGTGGCTTGCCAACCAGCTCACGCGCGAACTGCCGGACGAGGCGATCGGCGTCTATGCCGGTGCGAACCGCTCCGGCGTGATGCGCAGCGGCGTATTCGCGCGGAGGCAGCGGGATGAACTCAGAGACGCCGTGCGTCGGAACAAAGTCCGACTGCTCCTTGGCACGGAGGCGGCTTCGGAAGGACTGAACCTGCAGCGCCTCGGCACGCTCATCAACCTGGACCTTCCCTGGAACCCCTCTCGCCTCGAACAGCGCAAGGGGCGCATTCAGCGCATCGGTCAGGTCCGGTCGGAAGTCGATGTCTACAACATGCGCTACGCCGGCTCGGTAGAGGATCGCGTGCACGAACTCCTGTCCGAGAGGCTGGAGAACATCTCCCGACTGTTCGGCCAGTTGCCGGACACGCTCGAAGACGTCTGGGTGCAGGTGGCGTTGGGTCAGGCGGAAGCGGCGCGGCGAACCATCGACGCCGTGCCGCAGCAGCACCCCTTCGAGTTGCGCTACCGCGAGGTAAGCCACGTCGACTGGGAGTCGTGCGCACGCGTGCTCGACGACGCGGCGCGGCGCGAGACCCGGGCGCGCGGCTGGCAGGCCTCCGGCCGGAGTACGGGCAGAGGGCAGATGTGACGTGATCGTCGTACACTGCGGGCGCCGCCATGGCTGACGTGCCGATCGCGCAGATGCTCACGGGGTTCGGGATTGCCGCTGCCGAGTCGCAGCAGAAGCCCGGACCGCACTGGTGGAGGCCGGGGTCATGTCCTGCCGCCCCAACCGCGTCAAAATCGCCGCCGACAAGGCCGAGCGCGCCCGCGCCTGCCTTCCTCTGGCACTGCGGCCATGGCGACTGCCGATCTCGCGCGCTCCGCACCGACGCCGCACAGCCGCCGTTGCTGGTGGAACAGCCATCCTGCGCCGTCTGCGGCGGATCGTCGGACCGCAGCGCGCTGGCGCGCATGGCGGCGGCCATGGTGAAGGCGGGACGGTCCCGCATCCTGGTCGTCGGCGGCACCGCTGCCAAAGAGCGGGCGATGCGAGAGGAAACCGGCGTGGAGTGGCGGTTCATCGACGGCACCGCGGCGCCGCATGAACGTTCGCTCCGCAGTCAACGTAAATGGGCGGACATCATCATGATCTGGGCCAGCACGCCCCTGAAACATCGCGTCTCCAAACACTTCGAGGGCAAGGGAGACGACCGGGCGATCACCGTGGACCGGCGCGGCATCGCGGCGCTGGCCGATGCGGTCATCACGTACCTCGCCTGACCTCGCGCGTGTCAGTCCTGTTGGTGGTCGTGGTCGCGGCCGCCGCGGTCGGCGGCGTCTCGTTTCTGTTGAAGTTCATGCTCACCCGAGGGATCCGCCATGTCGAGCGAGTGATCAACACCGCCATCGCGGACACGACCGACATCGTCAACGACCAGGCGCTGCCGGAACGCTGGCACCGTGAGGTGACGCGTTTGGTGCGGCGTCACTCCGAGCCGCGCCGCAGCGAGGCAGCGAAACGTCTGGTCCTGCAGCGGCTGGACCGGCTGATCGCTCAGGTGGAGCGCGGCACCGTCATGCAGGGGGAGACGCGGGACTTCGCGATGGAGCGGCTGCGGGCGGCCCGCGAGCACTGGATGGAACTCGGCTGGCCGGAGATCGCCGCGGCCGTCACGCGGCCGTCGTCCGCTGAGCCTGAGGAAATGAACGGGCCGGAAGCCAGGCCGTAGGCCGGGCTTAATAGCGAAGACGGCGCCATTACTTGGCTTAGAAGTGGTTGTTGATCAGCCGTAATCATCAGCGTATCTGATCAGATTTGGACGGCCCCACAGATCTCAGCTGACCGGCAATCCCAGGGCCGGAACGTCGGCGGTGGCGCCGTGCGTCGGCAATTTGCCGGTGCGGGTGCCCTCGTAGCCGATCTCCAGCTCCGCGTCCTCCACGGTCAGCGGCAGTTCGTCCGCGGTGCGCTGATTGCGACGGCTGGCGCGCACGGTGAGGCGGTTCACCCCGGCGCCCGGCGGCGTCGAGCGCAGATCGTAGATGAACCAGGCCGTGCGCGGATCCTGCCGCACGCCGGGCTCCATGGGATTGGCCACTTGTAGCTTCGTGCCGCCGCCGGGACCTTCCATGCGCACTTCCAGCTCGTCCGCGATCGTCGCGTTGGCCACGTGCAGGAGCAAACGCACCGAACGGACCAGATCGCCAGCGCCGGCCACGTCGTCGACGATGTCGAAGGTCAGCGGCGCCGGATCGCCGGTGATCGTCAGGGGCAGCGTCCGCTCGTTGTCCAGGCAGTTGGGAAACGACGCCGTCGAGCGCATCACCAGGTAACGCTTGTCCCGGTAGCGCAGCCGTTCGGGATCGGCGATCTCGTCGAGCGCGGGCACCAGGTCCTGGTCATAGGTCGGCAGGGTCCCGAACCAGTTGAACACGTACAGGCCGTCGACGCCCGCGCGGTGGTGGCGCGCGGCCATGCCGCGCACCATGTCGAGCGACATCGGGGTCATCAGCGGCGGGTCGTACCACCAGCGGTTGTGGCCGTCGTTGTGGCCGGCCATGTAGCCCTCCTCGATCGCGGCCAGCAGGTGCACGGGCGAGTTCCTTGCCAGCGCCACCCACTCGGCAGCGTCGTGCTCGGTGTCCTGCGGGAAGAACGGCGACGTCACCACGATGTCGACCAGGTGGTCGTCGATCCAGTCCTCGATGTCGATCCCCAGTCGGCGGGTGCCGTCCAGGGTGGGAGGCAGGCGCACGGCCAGCCCGATCTCGCGGCCCCTGGTCCGCCCGATCTCGTCCAGGCCGGCGCGCGTCTCGCGCACCATCTGCGTCAGCAGGTGGGCGTTGCGCCGCTCCTCCCCGAAGCGGAAGTAGCCGGGGATGCGGATGAAGTCGAACACGAAGCCGGTGCAGTCGTAGCGCTCGCACACCTCCAGCGCGATGTCGCGGCGCAGGGCGCGCACCTCCTCGTGCGCGAAGTCCTGCATCCAGGTCAGGGCCGACTGTGTCGCCGGGTGGTCCTTCCAGCCGGCGGCCCCCTCCTCGCCGATCAACAGGTCGGTGCGCTCCTCGTAGAAGCGGCTGCCGCCGAGCCGGTAGACCTTTCCGTCGGCGACGTGGTGCCAGTCGTTCATGCTCAGGCGGAACCAGAAGTCGACGCCCAGGCGCTTCGCCTCCTCCACCTGCAGGCCGAGCGGATCGTGGCCGGCCGCCCAGGTCCGCTTCAGGTTCTCGGCGTGGCGCCAGTAGCGGACGTCGCCGAGCGTGGCGCCGCGCTCGTAGCGCTCCACCAGGTACTCCATGCGCGTCTTCTGCGAAGGGAACGCGGTGACGTAGCCGGCGTCGGGGCCGATCCCCTCCGTACAGGCGTCCACCGGGGTCCCCACGAAATAGCCGAGGTGGCCGGCCCCATGCATCTCCGGCGCCATCGGCGGGTTGTACATGGACTCGTAGGGGTGGTTCTGGTCCCACATGATGCGGTAGCGGCGCGCGAGCCGTCCCTTGGGCTTGTTCATCCTTTCTCCTCCTCGTCGGCAACCGCTCGTTGCCATTCCGCCCGCGCGCGGCCGATGTCATGCAGGCCGCTGTTGAAGGCGATCACCGCCGGATGATGACCCTGCGGCCAGTGGGCCATCCGGTCGCGCAGCATCTCGGAGGTGCCCCACCCGGGCGCGTGCGCGACGGTGTACCGCGCCGATGGCAGACGCTCGGATGCCGTGCCGATGCAGTGCGCCAAGTGAGGGAGCCACCCGATCGAGATCGAATCGCCGACCGCGTACAGCAACGGATACGGCTGCGCCATGGACGCAACGGTAGACGGGCACGTGCCGGGCGTCGAGTTGCCCCGGTCCGGGGCGTCCTGCATCATCGGGCCGCGCCGGTTGCCGGTGGATGGAGGATGCACGGCCCATGGAAAGGACACGCGAGGGACTGATTCCGATCGTCGACACGCACCAGCATCTCTGGGACCTGGACCTGCTGAGCCCGCCGTGGCTGAGCCAGACGCCTGAGGTGATGCAGCAGAGCTACACCATCGACACGTACCTGCGCGAAGCGCGGGGCACCGGCATCGAACGGGCGGTCTACATGGAAGTCGACGTGGCCGTGTCCGACCGCCCGCGGGAGCGCGAACTGGTCGCCGGGCTGTGCCGGCGGCCCGAGGTGCCGACCACGGCGGCGGTGTTCTCGGGCTCCGTCGACTCCCCGGGCTTCGTGAGCGAGCTGGCGGCCATCCGGCAGCAGGAGTCGTGCCGCGGCGTCCGTCACCTTCTGCACCCCCCGACCACCGCGCCCGGGGCGCTGCTCTCGGACCGGTTCGCCGCCGGATTGACGCTGCTGGCGGAGGCGGGCCTGCTGTTCGACATCTGCATCCGGCCGCGCGAGCTTGCCGATGCCGTGGCGGTCGCGCGGCGCTGCCCGCGCAACACCTTTATCGTCGACCACTGCGGCAACGCCGATCCCCTGGTGGTCTCCGGCAAGATCGGGCCGTCGGGCGACGAGGTGTACGGCCACGAGCGGCAGCAGTGGCTGGACGACATCGCCGCGCTGGGCGCCCAAGGCAACGCGATCTGCAAGATCTCCGGCATCGTGGCCCGCGGCGGGCCGGGCTGGACCGCGGAGGACCTGGCGCCGACCGTCGATCACTGCATCGACTGCTTCGGCGAAGACCGCATCGTGTTCGGCAGCGACTGGCCGGTCTGCGTGCCCGTCAGCCCGCTGGCCGGCTGGGTCGCCGCGCTGCGGAAGATCGTCAGCCGGCGGCCGGAGCGGCTGCAGCACAAGCTGCTGCACCGGAACGCCGAGCGCATCTACCGCTTGTCGTGATCGGCAGGCCGCCGGGGTGATCGCAGCGGAGCGTCATCGGATCCGCGCCGAGCTGGTGGCCGCTGAACCCGGAAGCGTGCCGGCGGCGGTCGAGTCTCATGCCGCCGAGGCCGAGCGCACGCTCGCCCGATCCGCGCCCGCCATGCAGGACGCGGTGCTCGCCGGAGTCGCCGCGCTGGCCATCGATCTGCGCTCGGCGTGGCTGCTGTGGGCACGACATCCGGGAGAGGGGATGGGCGAGGCCGCGGCGGCCGCGGCGGGACACCTGTGCCGGGTCCTCGACCGGTACGACCGCTCGGATTTGAGCGACACAGTGCGATCGGAGGCCGCTTCGATCCAGGCGAGCAGCCTGGGGCGCCTGGCGCGCATGACCGCGGCCGGGGAGCGCGCGAACCCCTGGGGCAACGACTCGCCGCACGATCTGGACTGGGCGCTGCGCCGGGGTGCGCTGCTGGTGACCACCAACCCGATCATGATCGACGCGGCGTGCCGCGCGGCGCCGGAGCGCTGGGATCCGATCCGCGACGCGATCGTGGCCGACCGCGCGATCGAACCCGCGCGCCGCCCTGCCGAGCTGGCACTGCGCGTGGTCGCCGGTGTCGCCCGCGTGCTGCGGCCGGTCTTCGATGCCAGCGGCGGCGTCCATGGATGGGTCACGTACCAGGTCGACCCACGCCGTGCCGGCGATGCGGCAGGGATGGTCGATGAGGCGCGGTTCGTGCACGCACGGCTGGCGGAAGCCGCGGACGGCGAGCCCAACGTGCGCTTCAAGCTGCCGGGGACGGAGGCGGGACTGGAGGCGTGCACGGCGTTGGCCACCGATGGGATCGGGCTGGTGATCACGGCGAGCTGCTCGGTAGCGCAGCACTTGGCGTTCGCGGAAGCGCTGGAGCGGAGCGCACCGGATGCGGGCACGGAGCCGGCCGGGTTGCTGGTGATGATGAACGGCCGGCTCGACGAGACGGTCGCCGCCGAGCTGGCAGCGGCCGGCGACCGGGATCCCGAGTCGGCCGCGCGGTGGGCGAGCGCGGCGATCACGCGCCGCTCGTACGGACTCCTTCGCGAACGCCGCTGTCTCCGCTCCGCGCTGCTCGTCGCATCCATGCGCGGACCGTGGAACATCGACACCGCGATCACCGCCGGCCCGGAGCCGGTGTACGTCTCCTGCTTCCCGGACCGGGCGCGCGCCTACGACGCGGAGCCCCGCCCGCTCGTCCCCGGCATCGACGACCGGGTCGGCAGCGACGTCCTGGACCGGCTGACGCGCAGCCGCAGCTTCCGGCTGGCGTTCGAGCCGGACGCGATGCAGCCCACGCGGTTCGCCGAGCACCCGACGGTCGCCGCCACACTCACGTCGTTCGCCGCGGCCCGCGATGCGCTCGATCACTACGCGATGAGCCCGCCGCGGGTTTGACCGGCGGCGCGACCGCCGACCATCATCCGCTCTGAACATGGGGTCCTACATCATCCGCCGCCTGTTGATCATGGTTCCGACGGTGGCGCTGATCTCGGTGCTCACCTTCGTCGTGGTGGAGCTGCCGGCAGGCGACTACGCCAGCCGCGTGGCCGACGCGATGGAGCAGCGCGGGGAAAGCGTCGACATGGAGTATATCCAGGCGATCCGCGAGCTGTATCGGCTGGATGACCCCACGTTCGTGCGGTTCTTCACCTGGCTGGGCGGCTTCATGACCGGCGACCTGGGCTACTCGATCGAGTACCGCATGCCGGTGAGGAACGTGTTCCGGGACCGTTTTCCCGTCACGATCCTGCTGTCGATCGCATCAATGCTGTTCACTTGGGCGGTGGCGTTCCCGATCGGCCTCTACTCGGCGGTGCGCCAATACTCGTTCGGCGACTACTTCTGGAGCGTGGTGGGCTTCATCGGGTTGTCGGTCCCCAACTTCCTGCTGGCGCTGGTGTTGATGTTCTACTCGGCAAAGTACTTCGGCGGCGCCATCGGCGGCCTGTTCTCGAAGGAGTTCCAGGATGCCGCCTGGAGCATTCCGAGGGTGCTGAACCTGATGACGAACCTGGCGATCCCCGTGATCGTCATCGGCACCGCCAGCACCGCGGGGCTGATCCGCATCCTGCGCGCCAACCTGCTGGACGAGCTGAAGCGGCCCTACGTCGAGCTGGCGCGCGCCAAGGGGCTGACCGAGCGGCGACTGATCGTCAAGTACCCGCTGCGCATCGCCATCAACCCGTTCCTGTCGGGCGCCGGCAGCATCCTGCCGGGGCTGATATCGGGCGCGGTGATCACGGAGATCGTGCTCGACCTGCCGGCCATGGGGCCGGTCTTCCTGCGCGCGATCCGCGCCGAGGACATGCAGTTGATCTCAAGCTACATGCTGATCCTCGGGATCCTCACCGTCATCGGCACGCTGCTCTCGGACCTGTTGCTGGCGGTCGCCGACCCGCGGATCCGGTATGAGTAGCGCTCCGGCCGACGCCCTGGCACCCGTCGCACCCGAGCGCCAAGTCTACGACGCCAGCCAGTGGAGGCTGATGCGGATCGCCTTCTTCAAGCACCGGCTGGCGGTGGCCGGGGCGGTGATCGTGGCCCTTGGGTATTTCACGCTGGCATTCGCCGAGTTCCTGGCCCCCTACGACCCCACGCGCGGCGCCTACGTGTCGCCGATGCAGTCCAACCAGCTCATTCCGCCCAGGCTGCCGCGCATCCTCAGCCCGCAGGGCGTGCTCACGTGGCCGTACGTGCATCCGCTCGTCGAGGCGCGCGATCCGGTGACCCTGCGCGTCACCTACGAGGAGGATCGTAGCGTCAGCTATCCGATCCGCCTGTTCGTCCATGGCGAGCCCTACAAGATGTGGGGGCTGTTCCGGGCCGACCTGCACCTCTGGGGGGTGGACGGCGACACGCGCCTGAACCTGCTGGGCACCGACCAGAAGGCGCGGGACGTGTTCTCGCGCGTGCTGTGGGGTACGCGCATCTCGCTCAGCATCGGGCTGCTGGGGGTGCTGGTCACCTTCTTCCTGGCGATCATCCTGGGCACCGTGTCCGGGTATTACTCGGGAGCGGTCGACACGCTGATCCAGCGCGTGATCGAGGTGATCGTCAGCGTGCCGACGCTGCCGCTGTGGATGGTGCTGTCGGTCGCGATCCCGCAGAGCTGGACGCTGGAGGCGGTCTTTTTCGCCATCACCTTGATCCTGGCGCTGCTCTCCTGGCCGGGGCTGGCGCGGACGGTGCGCGGCAAGGTGCTGGCGTTGCGGGAGGCCGACTACGCGATCGCGGCCCAGCTCGACAACGGTTCCACCAGCCGGGTCATGTTCGTGCACGTGATTCCGGGGGTGATGAGCCACCTGATCGCGTCGCTCACCCTGTCGATCCCGGGCATGATCCTGGGCGAGACGGCTCTGAGCTTCCTGGGGCTGGGGCTTCACGAGCCGGTGATAAGCTGGGGAGTGATGCTGCAGGACGCGCGGCAGCTCCGCACCATCCTGTTCGCTCCGTGGCTGCTGTGGCCGGTGGCGGCCGTCGTGTTCTTCATCCTGGCCTTCAACTTCATGGGTGACGGCCTGCGTGACGCCGCCGATCCCTACAAGTCGTAGGGTCGTAGGGGCCGAGCTTGCGCGCCGGCACGAGCCGCGCCTACGATGTCCGATCCACACCAACCGACAAGGAAGAACCGAATGACGAAGAAGATCGCTCGTTACGGCCTGCTGGCGTTGCTCGTCTGCGCCGGCGCTACCGTGGCCACGGCCGACGCCGCTGTCATATCCGACAACCACGGCAAGAACGCTTGGGATCTCTCCGAGTGGCAGCAGGTCACCGGGCAGACGCTGACCCTCACGCAGGCGCCGATGCTGGATGGCATGGGCCTGCCGCCGTTGGAGCAGCGACTCCCCGACGACCCGCTGGTCCTGCTTCCGACCAGCCAAGTGAAGAAGATCGGCACCTACCAGGATCTCGCCAGAATTCAGGGGAACGGACCGGAGGCGGTCGCCAGCAACTCGACCCGGGTCATGTGCCGCTCCGCCGAGTACGGCGGCCAAGTCAATCGGTTCCTGCGCATCTGTCAGGACATGGTGGCGTCGGAAGACAACCGCACCTGGACCATGACGCTGCGCAAGGGCGCCAGGTACTCCGACGGCAGTCCGTTCACCACCGAGGACGTCGCCTTCTACGTGGAGGACATCGCGCAGTACGAGCCGTTCGGCACGGCGATCACCAGCGGCTCACGCTTCGTCGCGGACGCGGAGCTCCAGGTCATCGACGACTACACGTTCAGCCTGACGTGGCCGGAGCCGAACATCGGCCAGGTGGGACGCCTGGGCGAGTGGTACTACTCCTGGTTCCACAAGGGGTACCTGAGCCAGTTCCATCCCGAGTACGCGGGGCAGGACAAGGTCGATGCCATGGCCAAGGAGGCCGGTTTCGCCAGCGCCGCCGAGTTCTTCAAGGACAAGGCGGACGAGGGGCAGGGTTTCCCGCGCGCCAATCCGGATCTTCCGACCATGGCGCCGTGGGTGCTGAAGGTCGGCGCGCCGGCCACGACCTACGTGTTCGAGCGCAACCCGTACTATCTGGGGGTCGACGCGATCGGCCAGCAGCTCCCGTATTTCGACGAGGTGCGCCAGGACTCGACCACCGATCCGACGGTTCTCAAGCTGCGCGCGCTGAACGGCGAGTACGACTGGATGTTCACCCTGGGGCTGGACATCTTCCCGGCCGCCAAGACCACCGAGGCCACGGAGCAGACCATCCGCGCCGTGCGATGGGGGGGAGTCCATCTGGTCGGCGGCGCACAGCTCCTGGAGTTCAACCAGACCACCAACGACCCGGACATGCGTGAGCTGATCTCGAATCGCGACTTCCGCTGCGGCGTCTCGCACGCGATCTATCGCGAGGCGATCGCCACGCTGATCTACTACGGCGCGGTGTCGTACGGGCCGCTGGCCTATTCGGAGCGCAGCCCGTTCTACAACGAGCGCGCGTCTACGGTGTGTGGCGACTACGACCTGGACATGGCCAACAGCCTGCTGGATTCGGCCGGCCTGAACGATCGCGACGACGACGGCAACCGGCTGTGGAAGGGCAATCCGTTCGAGTTCACGGCGACCATCCGCATCCAGTACAACAGCGCCGAGGTGGCCGACGTGGTCAAGCAGAACCTCAGCGATGTCGGCATCAACATGAACATCCGCTCGACCGACGGCTGGGGCGGACTGCAGTCGGTGCGCAATTCAGGCGAGATGCAGGCGTACATCGGCCCGGCGTGGAGCACCTACGCGACCGACGTGCTGGAGACCGCCAGCTTCGGAGCGCCCTACACCAACCACGCCTATTTCGCGCCGAAGTGGTCGCAGTGGGTGGCCACCGACGGGGCTGAGGGCGAGGAGCCGCCGGACGTGGTCAAGGAAGGCATCGAGCTTCGACAGATGCTGGCGACGCAGTCCGACCTGGATGACCAGATCGCGACGATGAAGAAAATCACGGATCTGCATGCCGACAACCTGTGGGCGATCGGCATCGTCGGCGGGATCAACACCGTCATCACTTCGTACGACATGGCCAACGTGCCCGAGGACGACCCCGAGAACTGCATGCACTGCGGCGACACCGGCCGCCCGGAGGTCTGGTTCCGCGACGAGTAGACCGTGGCGGGCACACGATCCCGCCCGATCCACCTGACGACGGCGTCAGGGCCGACTCGAACGAGCCGGCTCTGGCGCCTTTTCTTGCGGAGCGTCGGACGCCTCCGACCCGGATCGGAGCTTCGGTGACGTTGCGCGTCGCCGGCATCGGCCATAGACTGGATGATCCATTTCCGTACCAAAGGAAGGACCGAATGACGAAGAAGATCGTTCGTTACGGCCTGCTGGCGATGCTGGTCTGCGCCGGCGCCGCCACCGCGCTGGCTGAGGGCGCAGGTGAAGGAACGATGGCCGACGCCGGAGGTGCGGCCGTCATCGCCGACAACCACGGCAAGAACGCCTGGGATCTGTCCGCATGGCAACAGGCCACCGGGCAGACGCTGACGCTCACGCAGGCGCCGATGCTGGATGCCATGGACCTGCCGCCGGTGGAGCAGCGGCTTCCGGACGAGCCGCTGGTGCTGCTGCCGACCAGCGACGTGAAGAAGATCGGCACCTACCAGGAGGTCGGCTGGCTGCAGGGCATCGGCCCCGGCCAGCACGAGACCGTCATGTGCCGCGCCGCCGAGTACGGCGGCCAGATCAACCCGTTCCTGCGCACCTGCCAGGCGATGGAGTCGTCCAACGACGGGCGCACCTGGACCATGACGCTGCGCAAGGGCGCCAAGTGGTCGGACGGCACCGAGTTCACCACCGAGGACGTCGCCTTCTTCGTGGAGGACGTCGCGCACTACGAGCCGTTCGGCACGGCGGTGACCAGCGGCTCCCGCCACATCGCGGATGCGAAGTTCGAGGTCATCGACGACTACACGTTCAGCTTCACCTACCCGCAGACCAACATCGCCGAGGTGGGACGCTTGGCCGAGCACTACGTGGCGTGGTTCCACAAGGGGTACCTGAGCCAGTTCCATCCCGAGTACGCGGGGCAGGACAAGATCGACGGCATGGCCAAGGAGGCCGGCTTCGCCAGCGCCGCCGAGTTCTTCAAGGACAAGATCGACGAGGGCCAGGGCTTCCCGCGCGCCAACCCCGATCTCCCGACCATGACGCCCTGGGTGCTGAAGGTCGGCGCGCCGGCCACGACCTACGTGTTCGAGCGCAACCCGTACTACCTGGCGGTGGACGCGATCGGCCAGCAGCTCCCGTACTTCGACGAGGTGCGCCAGCATGCGACCACCGATCCGACCGTCCTCAAGCTGCGGGCGCTGAACGGCGAGTACGACTACATGCTGTTCCTGGGGCTGGACATCTTCCCGGCCGCCAAGACCACGGAGGCGAACGAGCAGACCATTCGCGCGGTGAGCTGGGGCGGCGTGCACTTGGTCGGCGGCGCGCAGATGATCGAGTTCAACCAGACGACCAACGATCCCGACATGCGCGAGTTGGTCTCGAAGCGCGACTTCCGCTGCGGCATCTCGCACGCCATCAACCGCGAGGCGATCGCCACGCTCATCTACTACGGCGCGGTGCCCTACGGCCCGCTGGCGCACTCGGAACGCAGTCCGTTCTACAACGAGCGCGCCGCCACCGTGTGCGGCGACTACGACCTGGACATGGCCAACAGCCTGCTGGACTCGGCCGGCCTGAACGAGCGCGACGAGGACGGCACCCGGATGTGGAAGGGCAAGCCGTTCGAGTTCACGGCGACGATCCGCATCCAGTACGAGAGCGCGCCCGTGGCCGACATGGTCAAGCTCAACCTGGGTGACGTCGGCATCGACATGAACATCCGCTCGACCGACGGCTGGGGCGGACTGCAATCGGTGCGCAACTCCGGCGAGATGCAGGCGTACATCGGCTCGGCGTGGAGCACGTACGCCACCGGAGCCCTGGAGACCGCCAGCTTCGGAGCGCCGTACACCAACCACGCGTACTTCGCGCCGAAGTGGACGCAGTGGGTGGCCAGCGACGGCGCCGAGGGCGAGGAGCCGCCCGACGTGATCAAGGAAGGCGTGGCGCTGCGTCAGCTCCTTGCGACCCAGGCAGACCTGAACGACCGGATCGCCACCATGAAGAAGATCACCGACCTGCATGCCGACAACCTGTGGGCGATCGGCATCGTCGGCGGGGTGAACACGATCATCACCACCTACGACATGGCCAACGTGCCCGGGGACGACCCCGAGAACTGCTGGCACTGCGGCGACCGCGGCCGACCGGAGGTCTGGTTCCGCGACCAGTAGGCGACCGCGGCGGCGACAGCCCGCCGGACACGCCTGACGACGGCGTCAGGGCCGACTCGCACGAGCCGGCTCTGACGCTCTTCTTTTGGTGCGCCCGTCATGGGTCTCGCCCGAGGTGCGGCGCGCCCGTTCCGATCTTGCGCGCCGGAACGGGCAGGCGTACGATCTCGAATCCGCATCAACCGAGAAGGAAGGACCGATGACGAAGAAAACCGTTCGTTTCGCCATCCTGGCGTTGCTTGTCTTCGCCGGCGCCGCCACGGCCCTGGCTGCCGGCGAAGGCGAGGAGGCCATGGCCGCCACCGGCTCGGCTCCCATCATCGCCGACAACCACGGCAAGAACGCCTGGGATCTCTCGGAGTGGCAACAGGCCACCGGGCAGACGCTGACCCTCACGCAGGCGCCCATGCTGGACGCCATGGACCTGCCGCCGGTGGAGCAACGGCTTCCCGATGAGCCGCTGGTGCTGCTGCCCACCAGCCAGGTGAAGAAGATCGGCACCTACCAGGATCTCGCCTGGATTCGGGGGAACGGCCCGGAGGCGCTCGTCAGCCACGCCAGCCGGGTCATGTGCCGCTCCGCCGAGTACGGCGGTCAGGTCAACCAGTTCCTGCGCACCTGCCAGGACATGCAGTCGTCCAACGACGGCCGCACCTGGACCATGACGCTGCGCAAGGGCGCCAGGTACTCCGACGGCAGTGAAGTCACCACGGCGGACGTCGCCTTCTTCGTGGAAGACGTCGCGCAGTACGAGCCGTTCGGAACGGCGATCGTCGGCGACGCACGCCGCCTCGTGGACGCGGAGTTCGAGGTCATCGACGACTACACCTTCAGCCTCACCTTCCCGCAGCCCAACATCGCCCTGGTGGGATACTTGGCCGAGTGGTATTTCGCTTGGTTCCACAAGGGCTACCTGAGCCAGTTCCATCCCGAGTACGCGGGGCAGGACAAGGTCGATGCCCTGGCCAAGGAGGCCGGGTTCGCCAGCGCCGCCGAGTTCTTCAAGGACAGGGTCGACGAGGGGCAGGGCTTCCCGCGCGCAAATCCGGATCTGCCGACGATGGCCCCGTGGGTGCTCAAGGTCGGTGCGCCGGCCGCCACATACGTGTTCGAACGGAACCCCTACTACCTGGGAATCGACGCGATCGGCCAGCAGCTCCCGTACTTCGACGAGGTGCGCCAGGATTCGACCACCGATCCGACGGTCCTCAAGCTGCGCGCGCTGAACGGCGAGTACGACTGGATACTCTTCCTGGGGCTGGACATCTTCCCGGCCGCCAAGACGGCCGAGGCGAACGAGCAGATCATCCGCGCCCGGAGCTGGAGTGACGTGCACCTGGTCGGCGGCGCGCAGCTCATCGAGTTCAACCAGACCACCAACGATCCGGATATCCGTGAGTTGATCTCGAATCGCGACTTCCGCTGCGGCGTCTCGCACGCGATCAACCGCGAGGCGATCGCCACGCTGATCTACTACGGCGCGGTGCCATACGGCCCGCTGGCCTACTCGGAGCGCAGTCCGTTCTACAACGAGCGCGCGGCCACCATGTGCGGTGACTACGACCTGGACACGGCCAACGGCCTGCTGGACGCAGCCGGTCTCAACGAGCGCGACGACGACGGCAACCGGCTGTGGAAGGGCAAGTCGTTCGAATTCACGTCGACGATCCGCATCCAGTACAACAGCGCCGCGGTGGCCGACATCGTCAAGCAGAACCTCGGCGACGTCGGCATCAACATGAACATCCGCTCGACCGACGGCTGGGGCGGACTGCAGTCGGTGCGCAATTCGGGCGAGATGCAGGCGTACATCGGCCCGGCATGGGCCACCTACGCGACCGACGAGCTGGCCACCGCCAGCTTCGGAGCGCCGTTCAACGACCAGGGCTACTTCGCTCCCAAGTGGACGCAGTGGGTGGCCACCGACGGGGCGGAGGGCGAGGAGCCGCCGGACGTGATCAAGGAAGGCGCGGCGCTACGCCGGCTGCTGGCGACCCAGGCCGACATGAACGATCGGATCGCGACCGTGAAGCAGATCACCGACCTGCACGCCGACAACCTGTGGGCGATCGGCATCGTCGGCGGCGTGAACACGGTCATCACTTCGTACAGCCTTGCCAATGTTCCCGAGGACGACCCCGAGAACTGCTGGCACTGCGGCGACCTCGGCCGCCCGGAGGTCTGGTTCCGCGACCAGTAGGCGACCGCGGTCGCGGCAGCCCGCCGGACACGCCTGACGACGGCGTCAGGGCCGACTCATACGAGCCGGCTCTGGCGCCTTCTTTGTGTCAGCCCCTGACGGCGTGACTGCAGCCGGCCGGACTCGCTCGCTTGATGTGCCACTTCAAATCATCATGACAGATTGAAGGGGATGTTGAATCGATTCGTTGCTTTGCCTGATCCCGGCACCGAGATTTTCTTTCTCTGGAGGACCACGCCAGACGGGCAAGAGCATCCTGCTCCGGCAGCGTTACCCGGACGCTCGCTGGGTCGATCTGCGAAGCGAGTGGTTGGAATTGACTCTCATGCCAGAGGCATGCTATAAGCATGCTCGAAGATGAACCTGCAGGTCAAGAACGTACCGCCAGCTCTGCATGAGCGGCTTCGCCGTCATGCTCGCGCTCGCAAACGAACGATCGGCGAAGTCGTGCTCGTCGCCGTCGAGCATGAACTGGAGCGGCGGGAGTGGACGGAGCGCTTCGCGACGCGTCCGGAGACCGACATGGGCGTGACGGCGGCGTCGCTTCTGGAAGAGGCGCGACGCGAGCTGAACGTGAACCGGGAGTGACTCGGTACGTTATCGACGCCTCGGCCGCGGTCGAGTACCTCCTGAAGACTCCGCTTGGTCGGAACATCGCGGCGGCTACTGAGCATTCCTTACTGGTGGCTCCGGAACTGATGGATGTCGAGGTGGTCGCCGTGCTGAGGCGCGCGGTACTGCGCGAGGAGCTTTCCGAGGACCGGGCTCTCCTGGCACTCGATGATCTGACGGGTTGGGCGGTGGAACGTATCTCGCATCGGGCGCTGGCCAAGTCCGCGTGGCGGCATCGCCACAACCTGACCGCATATGATGCGTTCTACGTGGCCACGGCCCGTGCATGGGACGCGGCGCTCCTCACCGCGGACGGGCCGCTCTCACGGGCGCCACTCCTCGACATCACGGTCCACAACATTCGCCTCGCATGAGCGCGGCGCGGGTAGCGTGTCCTGTGCGCGGCTTCCGGCAGGATCCGGTCGTCGACCGCTTCTACGGCTCGTCCGGTAGCGCCCGCAAAAGCGCCTTGACGGCCGCGGCCGCGTTGCCGGCGGCGAGACCGAGGAATAATCCCATCTGGTTCTCGCCCTCGCCGCCGCCCGCCAAGTCGGACAGGCTCCGGACGGCGATGAACGGCACGTCGTTCGCGTAGGCCACGTGCGCGACGGCCGCCCTTTCCATGTCCAGCACCCGCGCACCGAAGGTGTCGAAGGTGTGTACGCGGAACGCCGCGTTGTCGACGAAGGCGCCGCCGGACACGCCGGCACCGCCGACGACGATCCGGGGAGTGTGCCGCAGACACGTGCCGTCCGACGTGCAGTGGGCCAGCTCGACGTCCGCTGCCGCGGCGCGGGCGGCGGCAAGCAGCGACTCGTCCACGGGGAACCAGAAGCGGGTCTCCGGCGCGTCGGCGGCGGTCCGCTGCACTGTGACCGAGCGGGGAAACATCATCCCGAAGTTCCCGTACGGATAGTCGAAGAACGGCGGCGTGCTCCACCCGTCTTCGACCTCACGGGCCAGGACCAGCTCGAGATACTGGCCCCACCGGTCGGCGATCACGATGTCGCCGATGTTCAATGACGGATCGACGCCGCCCGCGATGCCGGAGAAGACGATCCGGTCGATGCTGAAGTGGTCCAGCGCGAGCTGTGTCGTCATCGCCGCGTTGACGATGCTGATCCCGCTCAGGAACAGCACGACACTCCGACCCTTCAGAGTCCCGACGGAGAACTCGACGCCGTTCACCGAGTACGTCGACGCATCGGCCAGATCTTCCTTCAGGATCGACAGCTCCGGCGCGAAGGCGGACACCACGGCAGTGCGGGGAACATCGTCCGGCGTGTCATGCGCCGTCGCAAGCGACACCGAGCCGGCCGAAAAGAGTACCGCGGCGATCAGAGCAGTGAGCGAGCTCCGTAGACTGAGAGACATTGCGTCGGTGCCTCCGTAGTTGAGAGTTTAGCCCACCGTTGCCGATCGATCCTTGCTCGTCAACTTCAGCCATCGTCCCTGTGCCTGCGGGCTTGCCGGGTGGAGGACCGCCGGACATCATGCAGTACCGGCCAACAGGCGGGGCGGTCCAGTATAGTTCGATGTCGATCAAGGAGACTTGAGTGAAAGTACTCGATGCTGCATATTCGGTCCTGCGCGAAGCTGCCGAGCCGCTTCACTATCGTGAGATCACGAAACGGATCTTGGCTCAGGGGACTTGGGTCACCCAAGGCAAGACTCCGTGGGCCACCTTAAACGCCAGACTTGCAAAGGACATTCAGCAGCACGGCGACTCTTCGCGCTTCTGTCGAGTCGAACCCGGCGTGTTCGCCGCCAGAGAACCCGTTGCTAATGGTCCTTCAGATGGAACGGACGCCGACGGAGACGCGGGCGAGGCGAGCCCTGTGGGCGGCTACTTGTCGTTCCTTGATGCTGCCGAGCAGGTACTGAGTGAATCCGGGGCACGCGCACCGATGCGTTACGACGACATTGCCGAGCGCGCGCTTGCGGCGGATCTCATGCGCACGGTCGGCAAGACGCCGGCTGCTACCTTGAACGCCTTGGTCGGCACGGACATCCGTCGGCGCAAAGCACGGGGTGAGCCGCAGCGCTTTGTCCGTGCCGAGCGCGGAATGATCGGACTCGCCGCCAAACTGCCTGCTGGCGTTCGTGCTCAGATCCAAGAACAGAATAGCGAAGTACGAAGTCAATTGCTGGACCAGGCTCGGGAAGGATCGCCGGCTGATTTCGAGCGGCTCATTGCGACCCTGCTCGCAAAGATAGGATTCGACGTCGAGGCAACGCCGCTGAGCGGGGACGGAGGCGTTGACGTACGCGGTACCTTGATCGTCGGCGATGTCGTGCGTGTCCGCATGGCGGTACAGGCGAAACGCTGGAAGCGCAACGTAGATGCGCCGATCGTCCAGCAAGTTCGGGGCAGTCTCGGAGCTCATGAGCAAGGACTGATCATCACGACCGGTGACTTCAGTAGCGGCGCCCGCAAGGAGGCGGCACGCTCCGATGCTTCGCCGGTGGCACTGATGAACGGCAAACAGCTAGCGGTCTTACTTGCCGAGAACGAGGTAGGCGTTCGCCGTGAGGAGCATTTCCTATTGACAATCGATAATCTGGATGGAGCCGAAAGCTGAGATGTGGGCGGCGACCGATCGCTGTCTGTCGGCTCGGAGACCGTCTGTGGTGTCGGTGCGATCGTCCGCGCCACGAATGAGCGTCCATGCCGAACGTATCGGCCCGGAGATACTGGACGGTCAGGCTGGCAGTCTCAAAGGTGGTCCAGAGTTGAGCAGGACGAGGTCGAGTCGGCAGGGTCGAAAACGTGGGAGGTAGCGAAATAGACACAGCCTACTTGAGGCGCTGTATCAAGACCCTGGAGCATGCGCTTGCGGCACTCCACGCCCAGGGGTCCGAAGACGACATCCTGTACGACATCTACCGGGCGGCATGCGTCAAGGAATTCGAGCTGGTTCTGGAGCAGAGCGGCAAGCTGCTGAAGAAGCGTCTTCGGCCATGGTTCGCCAGCAACCGGCAGGCGGACCGGCTGGCATTCAAGGACGTGTTCCGGCATGCGGCCAAGCACGGCCTGATCCCGACGGACTCTTGCGAGCGCTGGCTGGAGTACCGGGACAACCGCAACGATACTGCCCACGACTACGGCAAGGGCTTCGCCGAGGCCACGCTGAAACTGCTGCCACGCTTCGTCGACGACGCGCGGAGACTGGCGGGCGTAATCGAGGGGAAGGCCGATGGCTGAGCCTTCTGCCAAGATCGAGACGGCCGGGGACCTGCATCTGTCAGCGCGTCATCGGGCGCGTATCGAAGCGCTCGTCAAAAAGCACGTGCCCGGCGTTGAGGTCTGGGCCTACGGGAGCCGGGTGGACGGCCGGAGCCATGACGGCAGCGACCTGGATCTCGTGCTGCGCAGTCCGGGCTTGAGCCGGATCGACGCATCCTGTCTGGCCGAACTGGAGGACGCACTGCGAGACTCGACCATCCCGTTTCTCGTGGAGATGCACGACTGGGCCCGCCTGCCGGACCGGTTTCACGCCGAGATCGAACGGCGCCACGTCGTGCTGGTTCGCGGAGCGCAAGGCGCGTGACCGGAGCGTTCAGGCCTCGGCGTGATCGTTGTGCGGGTTGTCCTCCGGTCCGAACGCCTCCCAGGTGCCGTTGAAGAAGACGCGCTTCTCCGGCGGGAGCTTCGCCAGGGTCTCCTTGGAGGGGAGGCGATAGGGCCGGTAGCCGTAGGTCGCCGCCCGGTCGTTGTACTTGTAGAACACGCCGTAGCGGGGCTCGTCCCCCTGCCAGGAAGCGGCGCCGTGCGCGAGGGTCTCGGTGAAGATGATGGCCGAGCCCTTGGGCGCCGCGATGTTGCGCACCAGCGGGCCGTCGATCGCGAACAGGCGCTTGTGGTCCTCCGGCGGGACGTGGAAGTCGCACTTGTGGGAGCCGGGAATGCAGGCGAAGCCGCCGTCCTCCTCGGCGATCTCCTGCAGGGTGAACGATACGACGGTGAGCCCGGTGTAGATCTGGTCGCCGTGCACGTAGTAGCGGAAGTTCACGCGGCCGCCGCGGTGGCCGCCGTGCATCTCGAAGTGGGGACAGCCCTTCGAGCGCACGAAGCTGTAGTTGCCCTCCAGCCGCAGCTTGGGGCCGATGATCTCGGTCAGGACCGAGACCAGCTCGGGATGGTCGATCAGGGTCGTGAACGGCTCGCCCAGGTTCACGAGTCCGTAGGCCTTGTTCCAGGTGCCGTTGCTGTCGTAGCCGTCCGGCGTCTTGTCCATCGGCTCCATGTGCTCGCGGATCTTGCGCTTGGCAAGCTCGCACTCCGGGTCCGAGAGCACGTCCTCGACGATCAGGAATCCCTGCAGGTCGAACAGATACTTCTGCGTGTCCGTCATCGCCCCTCCCTCGCGCCGCGCCCTGCTCCGCGCGGTGCGCGACGAATGTAGCATGGCGCCGAGTACGCATGCCGCGCGGCGCGACCGTAGGGACCGAGGGCTTGACCTGCCGTCACCGGGCGCGATAAGCCGGCCGCATCGCGCAGGAGGTGACCGATGGCTGATCAGAGGAAGGACCGGCGCGTGCGGCGCTACCGGGTCATGTGGGACCAGAACGCCGGGCAGGAGATGTACTACCACCCGCCCATCTCGGCGGAGCGGATCGCGCAGGCGCACTTCGGCTTCTTCCAGGGCCGCCCGGTGGACGCCTACGTCGGCGCGATGGGATCCAACGCCGGCTTCACGGTGGGGTGGCCGACCGAGGTGAAGGGCGTGGAGTTCATCGTCGATCGCATGCAGCGCGGCGCCCGCGTCGGGGACGTGAAGCTGTGGCGCGCCGCCGAGCACCTGCGCCTTGCCTTCGCGGCCGGCATCGACCCGGAGGAGGTCAAGGTCCGGGAAGCCAGGCGCATCGGCGTCGACTTCTGGTTCCGGCTGGCCATGAACGACTGGCACCACTGGGGCGCCGACGCCGACGACGCCAATCTCTGGTCGGGCGAGTTCTTCATCGAGCACCCCGAGTACCTGATCGGCGAGGACGGCTCCGCCGGCTGGCCGGACAGGCTGTGGAACGTGCTGCGCTTCTTCCAGGACCATGCCCACCAGGAGGTACGGGACCTGCGGCGCGATCTGGCCTTCGAGTCGTGCGAGCGCTACGACCTGGACGGCTTCCTGTGTGACTACATGCGCTGCCCCGGCTACTTCAAGCGCGGCCGGGAGCAGGCCGGCATGGCCCTGATGACCGACATGATGCGGCAGATGCGAATCGGGATCGACCGCATCGGCGACGCGCGCGGCCGGCCGATCGGCTTCGCCGCGCGGGTCCCCAACACCATCGCCGGCAGCGAGCGCCTCGGCCTGGACGTGCGCACCTGGGTGCGCGACGGCCTGGTCGACATCCTCGTGCCTTCCTGCTTCTTCGGCCAGGACATGGAGGAGGATGTGGGCGAGTGGGTGGAGCTGGCCGACTCGACCGACACGCAGATCTACCCGGCGATCGAGGAGGGGTATCTGGCCGGCGACTCCGACGACAAGCGCTGGTTCGTGGAGACACCGATCATGACGCGGATGACCAACGAGATGACGCGAGCGATCGCCGCGCGCCATCTGGCGAAGGGCGTTCCCGGCCTGTACGTGTTCAACTACTTCGGCACCGCGCCCACCTACAACTACGACAACCGCGACGTGCTGGACGACATCGGCAACCCGATGCGGCTGGAGTTCAAGGACAAGACCTACGTGGTGATGCGCTCGCACGACTCGTTCCCCAACTGCCTGGAGACCGAGCACCAGATCCCGGCGGTGGTCGGCTCCGAGCCGCTACGGATCACGATCGAGGTGGCCGACGACGCCCGCGGCAAGGCGGATCGCCTGAGCACGTGCCGCCTCCGCGTCCATCTGACGAACATGACCGGCTACGACGAGGTCGAGGTCGCCTTGAACGGCGAGCTGCTGGAGTGCGACACGCCGATGCGCGCCGGCGCCTACTACCTGCGCTGGGTCGGGCGGGACTGGTTCGAGTATGACCTGTCCGGCCACCTGCCGCGCCGCGGCAGCAACGAAGTGACCCTGCGGATGGCCAAGCGCAACGAGCGTCTGGCCGACGAGTTCGACATCACCGTCGAGGACATCGAGATGGAGATCCGCTACGAGTACCCGGACGGCATCTGGCCCGATTCGCCACGGCCGGGGTGACCGCGCCGGCAGCAACCCTGGACTACCGGGGCAAGCTGGTCCATCGGTTTCGCACCGCCGGCGAGGCCGGCGCCGATGGTGTGTTCCCTCGCCACGTCGGCGGCCTGCAGCTCAGCCGCGACCGCTTTCTGCTGCTGCTGACCAGCGGCGGCTGGCGCGGCTCGGACGACAATCGCGGCACCCTGTACCAGATCCGCGCGGGCGGCTACGACGGCGAGCTGCTGTGCGAGGGAGTGCTCCGCGCCACCACCGACGACTGGGACGCACGTTCCGATGGCCGCGTCTACAGCCGGCAGACCATCGGCCCGCTGGGGTTTGGCGTGCCGGCCGGGGCGCTCATGGAAGGGCAGGTTCCGGCGCACGCCGGACTGTTTACGTTCATGTGGACGTGGACCCGCACCGGGCCGGTCTCCGCCGAAGGGCTCTGGGAGCCGTGCCCGATGCGGCTTCGCGACGGCGACTGGGCGATCAGTGCGCGGGTGCGCCCGGCCTTTCGCCGTCCCGAGGGAGGGATGGCGTGGCTGCGCGCCGCCGATCCGCTCAGCGACCTGCCGCAGCCGGTCTACGTCGACGTGCCCGCGCCCGGCCTGCAGACCGCGTTCCGCTGCGCCGACGGCGTGATCCGGATCTACGGCAACGACTCGCGCGTCCGGCCGGGTTGGCCGGGGATGCGCAACCCGCTCTATCAGTGGGATGTCGATACCGAGTGCGGCTTCGCCGCCGGCGAGCCGCAGGTGGTATTCGACGCGGTTGACTGGAAGATGCCGATCCGCGACGAGGCGAAAGCCGTGGTCGACCAGGCCAAGGTGCTGTCACATGCCGGAGGAGATCGTCAGACGGTGGTGCATCGGCTGCGCACCTTCGCGCTGGCCGATCCGGCACACGCCGGCGTCGCCGTGAATGCCGCCGAGCGGCAGGCACACGGCGTCTATTACTCGGACCTGGTGTTCGATCGAGCCCATCCGGGGGAGTGGGATTTCCCCGCGAACATCGGCGCGTAGCGGCCGTGGCAACGGCACCGGCGGCACGGCGGGCGGAGCCTCTCCGTTGACAGAATCCCGGTAGCGGGGTAGCGTGGCTCCGTTCCTCGATCGGGCAGCCCTCACACGGCAGGAGGTGACCCGTGCTTGCCATACTGACCTCCAACAGTCCTCCCGCACTACCACCAGCGGCGGATGCCGCCTGCTTCCGAGGAATCGACATCTCCAAGTGACCAAAGAGAATGGGTGTGTCGTGAATCGCCTGTTCGACGTGACGCTCACCACGCCGGGCCATGCCGGGATCCGCATGACATAACCGAAGGGAGGCCCCAGATGTATCAGGGCGCGCGCAACGTCTACTGCCGGTATCCCGCCACGAAAGAGGTCGAGATGGTCTACGACCTCGGCGCGCGGCACCTTCTGTTCCTGGACGCGGGGCTGGTCTTTCCCGGCAAGATCATCTGGTCGGAGCCTGACGGCACGCCGCACCCGCTGCATGCGACGGCGGATTACTACGGGACCAGGACCCTCCGCAAGCATGAGGTGATCGGCCGTCCGTTCCACGCGCCAAGCGGCCTCGCCTTCGAGGCGCAGCCCGCGACGCTCGGCGACCGCGTGGACGCCTTTGCGGACCTGCATCCGCAGATCATGCAGGACGGAGGCCGCTTCCGTGCGTGGGCCGGAGGCCGCATCCGGCTCGGCGACCAGGCAACAGCAGCCCAGCGGCGTCAGAGCCGGGAGGAGGCCGCCGGCTT
Source organism: Spirochaetia bacterium (assembly GCA_965215345.1). Classification (GTDB taxonomy): domain Bacteria; phylum Spirochaetota; class Spirochaetia; order SZUA-6; family Bin103; genus CATQHW01. The sequence goes on from CBDCDL010000001.1 coordinate 169,021, forward strand.
CGACCTGACCAGCCACACCCTGGTGGTGCGCTACCTGGAATCGGATGACGGTGTCGACTGGCGCGCGCCCGCCCTGGACGTGGTCGAGATCGACGGTCGGCGTACCAACATCGTCTTCGGCACCCTGCAGGTGCCGGAACGCGGATTCTCGGGGATGAAGCTCTTCGTCGACCCGTCGGCCGCGCCGGCCGGTCGCTACAAGGGTCTGTTCGGCGGCCGGATGCCGATCCCGGACCTGGTGCGCCACTGCCGGGAAACGAACGAGCCGTTCGATCCCATGTCCATGCTCGTTCAGCTTTCGCGCATGCCCAGGGACCAGGTCGAAGCGGGCGGCCACTACGAGCTGATCGTCGGCGGCGTGATGCCGGACGACCTGGACGCCCTGCCCGACGGCCCCGCCATGGCGTTCTTCGGGGCCGAGTCTCCCGACGGCCTGCACTGGACGGCGATGCCGCATCCGGTGCTCACGTTCATGGCCGAGGAGGTGACCCCCTACTGGGACGCCGAGCACGACCGCTACGCCGCCTACTGCCGATACTGGCAACGCGCCCAGCGCCGCAGCATCGGCTTCACCGGCACCACGGACTTTCGCCGCTGGCCCCTGCCTCGTCCCATCCTGTTTCCGTCCTACCGCGAGGACCTCGGCGTCGACTACTACACCAACTGCCACAGCCTGTATCCGGGAACGCCCGACGTACATCTGTTCTTCGTCAGCCGCTATCGGCGCGGGCAGGACGATTGCGCGGATCTGCACCTGGCCGTCAGCCTGGACGGCGAGGCGTTCGAGTTCGTCCCCGGCGAACCGGTCGTGGCGGTCGACGCCAAGGGCTGGGACCCCGATGCCGAGTCGCCGTCGGCCTGCGTCTTCCCGACGAACGACCTGGTGCAGTTCGACGCGGACCACGTGGGCATCATCCTGCGGCGGGACAACTTCCCGCACAAGTGGCCGCGCACGACCCAATGGCGCCACATCGTGCAGTGGGCCTTGTGGGAGAACGAACGACTGGTCGCCTTGCGGGCGGCCGAGCGGGGCGAGTTGACCACCTCCGGGCTCATGCTGCGCGCTCCAACCATCTACCTCAACGTCATCACCGAGCCGGCCGGGTCGCTCGTCGCCCGCGTGCTCGATGACCGCGGGGAGCCGGTCGACGGCTTCGGATTCGAAGAGGCACGGCCGATCAACGGAGACCATCGCCGGGTCCCGCTGCGCTGGACCACCGGGCCGCTGCCGTCGCGCCTGATGAACCGCAAGATCTACCTGGAGCTGCGGATGCGCCAGACGCGGCTCTACAGCATCTGGGCGGCCGACTGAGGGATCAGGCGGGATGTGCGGGTGCCGGCGGCTGTTCCTGGACGACGCACACGTCGAATCCCGGGATGGTGGGACCCGGCAACGGGCTGGTCGAGCGCGATGGACGGATCCGGCTGTACTACAACGGATGGACGGGGAGCATCGGGAGACCAGGGCGTACCGGCGCGCGAACGATCCGGGTCTGCTCGAGATGGGGCGCCTCGGATGCGGAACCGGGCTCGCATGGCTTCGCCAGGATGGCTTCGTCAGCGTGGACGCCGGCGAGGACGAGGGGACGTTGACGACGACGCCGGAACGGCTGGGCGGTGTGCGGCTGTTCGTGAACGCACGGACGACCGGCCGATCCGGCGCCATCGCGGTCGACGTGCTGCCGCGGGAGGGCGGCGCTGCCCGCGGAGTGCTGGCGACGGGAGCGTTCCGCGGCGACAGCGTCGACGCCGAGGTGGGCGGCGACGCTCTGAGGCGGTTGCCGCCGGGGGAGTACCGGCTTCGCTTCCGGATCCGCTCCGGCAGCCTGTACTCCTGCCGGCTGCAGGCAGGCGGATAGGCGATGGAGCGACCAGCCGTCCACGCCGGAGTCACGGGCAAGTCCCTGAGCGCGCGCGTGCTCTGGTATGCGTCCCGCGATCGCAACCTCTATCTCATGCTCCTGCCCGCGTTCGCGATCTTCTTCATCTTCCGCTACGTGCCGATCTTCAACGGACTGATCATACCGTTCGTCGACTACGACCTGGTCGGCGGCCAATGGGCCAGCCCGTGGGTCGGTTTCAAGTGGTTCCGCCAGTTCTTCGAAGATCCGTTCTTCGTACGGATCATCCGCAACACCCTGTTGCTTGGGGTCCTGTCCCTGGTATTCGGGTTTCCGGCGCCGATCATCCTCGCCCTGCTGTTCAACGAGCTGCGCTCGGCGGCCTTCAAGCGGGTCGCACAGACCATCAGCTACCTGCCCCACTTCATCGCGACGGTCGTGATCGTCGGCATCATCTACAACTTCTTCGGCTTCCAGGGAATCGTGAACACCGTGCTGGGGTTCGTCGGCATCGAGCCCATCAAGTTCATGAACGATGCCGGCTGGTTTCGCCCGCTGTACGTCGGGTCCGGCGTCTGGCAGGGGATGGGATGGGGGGCGATCGTCTACCTGGCGGCGCTGGCAGGGGTCAATTCCGAGCTGTACGAGTCGGCGGTCATCGACGGCGCCAGCCGCTGGCAGCAGATGCTGTCGATCACGCTGCCCAGCATTCTCCCGGTCATCCAGATCGTGTTGATCTTCGCCGTCGCGGACATCGTGGACGTGAGCTTCGAGAAGGTGTTTCTGATGTATCACCCGGGTATCTATGAGACCGCCGACGTCATCCAGACGTACGTGTATCGCCGGGGCATCGTCGGCCTGGACTTCAGTTACGGGCAGGCGATCGGTCTGTTCAACGGCGCCATCGCATTGATCCTGCTCGTGTCGGCAAACTACATCAGCCGCAAGACCAGCGAATCGAGCCTCTGGTAGGACGAGATGGAATACCGGAGAAGCGCCGGGTCACACGTCTTCGATGCCGCGAACGTGGCGTTCACGGTGGTGCTGATATTCGCGATGATCTACCCGTTCGTCTACGTCTTCTCTCTCTCCGTGAGCGACCCGGAGCGCGTGTCCGCGCAGGAGGTAATGCTCTTTCCTCGCGGGTTCGACCTTCTGGCCTACCGCATCGTGTTCAGCACCGACGAGATCCCGCGGGCGTTCCTGAACTCCGTGTATTACACGGCGTTGACGTCCTTCTGCACGCTGGTCTTCGTGACGCTGACCGCGTATCCGCTGGCTCAGCGCCGCCTGAAGGGAAAGGGGATCATCACGGTGGTGTTCGTCCTCACCATGTTCCTGCCGGCCGGTCTGGTTCCGCAGTTCCTGCTCATCCAGAACCTCGGGCTGATGAATACCGTCTGGGCGCTGGTGCTGCCGGTGCTGCCGGTCATGTGGTACATCATCATCACGCGCACCTACTTCAGGAGCTTGCCGGAGGCCTTGGTGGAATCCGCGTACATCGATGGAGCCAACGACTGGCGCATCCTGCTGAGCATCGTCCTGCCGCTGTCCAAGCCCATCCTGGCGACGATAGGCCTGTTCGCCGCCGTCGGGATGTGGAACAATTTCTTCTCTCCTCTGCTCTACCTGAGCGACCAGGAGAAGTACCCGCTCTCCATCGTGCTGCGCAAGATCGTCATCCAGGGCGCGCTGCAGGTGCAGGCGGGGTGGGTCGATGCCGCCGGCGCCGCGGATGTCGGCGAGCTTCGCGACCCCGGCCTGTTCAAGAAAATACAGATGGCGACGATCATCGTGGCCGTTGGCCCGATCCTCGTCGTCTATCCGTTCGTCCAGAAACACTTCGTGAAAGGAGTGCTTATAGGATCACTGAAGGGATGATCGAGTGGCCGTGGCGCATGACCCGCGGCCTCGTAATGGCACCATAGGAGGGTGTGATGAAGAACAAGACACTGTGGCTCATCCTGGCTTCGCTGCTGATTGCAGCGGCGTGGGCAGTGGCGAGCGGCGACGAGGAAGGCGCAGAGGCCGAGAGGCCGACGATCAGAATCGTCGTGTACGACGAATCGGATACCGACTGGTCCGCGGATCTGTGGCAGTCGCAGCAGTTGGCTGACGCGGGCGGCGTGATCTTCGAGTACCAGGCGATTCCCGGCGCGGACTTCGTCGTGAAGCGCAACGCATGGATCGCGTCCGGAAACCTGCCGGACATCTGGCATGACCGGGTCGAGCGCCCCAAGGACATCGCGGACAACATCGGCCCCAAGGGACTGCTGGTACCGATCAACGAACACCTGGACGCGCTGCCGAACCTGGTGCGCTTCATGAACAAGTACGAGGAATACGAGAGCGTCATGACGTCGCCCGACGGCAACCAGTACGGCGTCGCCTACATCTACGACTTCGTGCCGTTCGGCAGCGCGCCGGCGATCCGCGGCTACATCCTGGAGGAGAAGGGGATCGATCCGCGCGAGGACATCCAGACCATGGATGACCTCCACGACGCGCTGTCGGTGATCAAGCAGTACGACATGGAGATGAAGGGCGAGGAGAACTTCCCCTGGACCGCCCGGCATCCCGGCCGTTTCGTCGACACCATCGGCATGATGTGGGGCGTCAGACAGAACATGTACTACGACGACGACGCCGGAGCGTATCAGTACGGCCCGCTGAGCCCCCGGTTCCGGCTGATGGTCGACTTCGTGCGCCAGGCGTACGAGGACGGGCTCATCCACCCGGACGTCTGGTCGATGCCGGATGAGGTGATGGAGGGGCTGAGCCGCCAGGAGCGGGTGCACTTCTGGGTCGACAACATCTGGAACGGCTATTTCTGGGGCGATCGCGAGGGGAAGGGCCAACTGGAGATGACCGATCATCCCTTCGTGGCGATCCTGCCGCCGATGGTCGACGGCGAGCGCTATTACGCCAGCCGGGCGGGCAACAACGTCGACACGGGGCAGCTCTGGCTGGTCTCGGCCAAGACGGAGTATCTGGACAATATCCTGCGCATGATCGACTGGGGGCTCTCCGACGAGGGCATCTACGCGATGGCAATGGGCAAGGAGAACTACAGCTACGTCAGAGACGACCAGGGAATGCGCATCTGGCCGGCTCCCGGCCTGTTCACCGGCACCCGGGCGTACAACCCCGATACGGGTGAGGCGAAGGACTTCGCCGCGGAGATGACGATCGAGGATCCGGCCGACTTCCAGGCTCCGGAGCCCTGGGTGATCCTGAGCAAGGAGTTCAAGAACATCTGGCGGGCATTCCGCAACTTCAACAACTTCGTGTGGCCGGAGAGCACGTCGGTGCCGACCTTCTACGAGGCAGCGCCGGTGCGGTTCGCGGACGGTGAGTGGCTGGCCTCGAACGGCGTCATCGCCGATCCCGCGCCGCAGCTTACCTTCACGGATGATGAGTTGGACCGCAGAAAGGTGCTGGAGACCGCGATCAACACGCTCTCGGACGAGATGGTCGTGAAGTTCACCACCGGCCAGGAGCCGATGAGCAACTGGGACGCGTTCGTGAGCCAGCTCCGCGACCTCGGCGTGGACGAGCTGGTCCAGATCTACAACGACGCGCTGGGTAGGCAGGGATAAGAGCCGAGCCCTGAGCGACCGGGACGGCGGAGCAGCGGTACGGGGATCTCTCCGATCGCCGCTGCTCCGCCGGCATGGGCGAACCATCCCGATTCTCCTGTTCGCGGCGCTGAGCGTGCTGCGGCTCGACGCGCAGTCCGTCGGCCTGCCGCCGGGCCTCGACAGGCCGGGCAGTTACGATGTGTGGGTCGCCCGCGTCGACGGCGCCGGACATGTCGTGTGGACGGCCCGCTTCGGCGGCATGGGTGCCGACGCCGCCCGCGCGCTGGCCGCGGCCGAGGACGGTATGGTCCTGGCGGCCGGCCAAGTCGAGGACCGGACCCGCGGGCTGGACGGTTGGGCGGCGATGCTCGATTCGTCCGGGACGCCGCTGTGGGAGCGGACCTACGATCGGGGAGGGACGGAGGTGCTGGCGGCGGCGGCCGCGCTGCCCGCCGGGTACCTGCTCGGCGGCTTCCGCACCGTAGCTGCCGGGGGAACCGTCGCCTGGCTGCTCGCGGTGGACGGTTCGGGATCCGTCGTGGCCGAGCGCTCGCTCGAGTCAGGTGGGTTCGACAGCGTCGTCGCTCTTGCCGCCACGGAACGCGGCGCGCTCGTCGCCGGTGTCCGGGGTGAGCCCGGAGGCGGGTCTCATGGCTGGGTTGCCCGCGTGGACGCGACGTTCCGGATCACCGCGCGTGAGCGAGTGCCGGGCCGGATCGGCCTGGCCGACATCGCCGTTCGACCGGACGGGGTTCTCGCAACCGGATCCGACGGGGTCAGCGGCTGGCTGGACTTCCGCGACGGCGCCGGCACCTGGCATGAGGTGACTCCCGCGGTGGCGTGTGACCGCAGCGCGTTTGACGACCTTGCGGTGACCGGTGACGGAGGTGTTCTCCTCGCCGGTCGGTGCGGCGGACACGGCGGGGACAGCGATGCGCTTGTCGTGCGGCTGGATCCGGGGCTGAAGCTGGAGTGGTATCGAACGTACGGCGGAGCGGGCCATGACACGGCGGCTGCCGTGGCGATCCGGCCCGAGACGCAGCTCTTGTTCGGCGGGGCCACCGGGTCGGCGGGCGCCGGCAAGCACGATGTGTGGCTGGTGCGCCTGGACGGCACCGGCGAAGCGCTGTGGGAGCGATTCCTGGGAGACGCCGGAGACGACCGCGCCACAGCGGTGTTGCCGCTTGCCGATGGCGTCATCGTCGCCGGTTACCGGAAGGTCTGGCGCTATCCGCCGGAGCGGCCGAACTCCTCGAACATCGGCGAGTAGCGGCCGCGGGGGCTCATCTCGACCAGGGTGTCGCCCTCGAACACCATCCGGTGCCGCTGCCAGTAGACCCACTCCGACTCCGAGCGGCGCACGGGCGCAAAGCGGACGCGTACCTCCGCTTCCTCCGGCAGCGGATCGGTCACCGCCCACGGCTCGATGCGCCGGAAGCCGAGCTCGCTGCCGGTTTCGCTGGCCCGGCCGAGGGTCAACCCCTCCCAGGGCAGCCAGTCGGGCTTGCGCACCCACAGGCTGCCGGCCGCCGGCATCGTCACGGTCACGTCGCCCGCGGCGGGGAGCCGGCTGCTGACGCGAGCGGCGCTGCGGTCCGTGGAGAACAGCAGGTTCAGCCGCGTGTCCGGGCCGCGGCGTGTCGAGCCGTGGCGGAGCGCCGCCCACAGGCACTGGATGCCGCCCTGGACGATGTCCAGGACGCTGGTGGCAACGCCCAGCGGGTCGGGAACGTGGCGGTCCGAGGGGCTGGGGAAGCCCCAGCCGCCGTCGGCCTCCGGGGGAAACTCGGTCACCGCGTAGTCGGGCGCGTCTTCCGGGCTCAGCATCTCCTGGCCGGCGAGCCACTGGCTGGGCAGCACGTGGCTGCGGATCATGCGCTCGGCGACGCCGAAGTACTCGGGCCGGCCGGCCAGCCCCAGGATGATCGCCGTCTGGATCATGTCGCCGGTGTTGTTGATCTCGCCCCGGCCGGGCACGCGCTCGTGGCCGAGGCTCTCGATCGACCAACCGAAGCTGCTGCGGGTCGGCGCCAGCCCCACGTCGAAGATGCGGCGGGCGTGCTCGACGGTGTCCAGGTCGCCGATCAGCAGCCCGTAGTCGGCCAGACCCTGTACGGTCCCGGTGATCGAATGGGTGTGGATGCCCGCCCGCGCGGTGAGGCGGCCGTCCTCGGTGAACGACGTGGTACGCGCCAGCCGCACGAAGCGGTCGGCCAGCTCCAGCGCGCGCTGGTCGCCGGCAAGGCGGAACAGGTGGGTAAGCGCCATCACGGTCCGGGCCCGCGACCGCGGTGCCGGGGATTCGATGCCGTGGCGCTCGTCGGTGAACCCCGGATGCTTCAGGCTGGGCTCGGCCGCGATCAGGTCGGCCCGCCACGTGCCGTCGCGGTTGGTGAGCCGGATCCAGGTGTCGAGCAGCGTCTCCAGGCGCCCGCAAACGTCGCGGTCGCCGCGGGCGGTCGCCAGCTCCGTGAACGCCTGCACGATCTCGCGCAGGTCGTGCGGATCGGTCTGCCCGTCGACCCGCGGGAATCCCAGCGGGTTGTCGGTCACGTCCAGCAGCACCGTGCGCAGGCCGTCGACGACCGCGGACGGTGCCGGTGTGCCGCTCGCCGCGGCTCCCTTCAGCAACGCGTCCACGGCCCGGCCGTAGTTGTGCGGGTCCAGCACGCCGTCGGCCAGGCGGCGCTCGCACCAGCGGGCGACGTAGGCCATGGCGCGGTCGATGCGGGCGGGCAGGTCGGCATCACGAGGGTTCGGCATCGGCTCCTCCGGAGCGCTATGATGCGGCGCCATGGCGCAGGGCGACAACGAAGGCGGCAGGCTGGCGCCCGAGTCGATCGACGCGCTCACCTTCGACATCTTCGGAACGATCGTCGACTGGCGGAGCGGCGTGATCGACGCCGGCTGCGAGCTGCACGGGCGGACCGGCAAGGGCACGGACTGGGCCCGGCTGGCCGCCGCGTGGCGCGGTGGGTACGAGCCGGCGATGGAGCCGGTGCGCAGCGGCCGGCGCCCCTGGGAACCGATCGACGTGCTGCACGGCGAGATCCTGGACCGCCTGCTGGCCGAGCGCGGACTGGGGCTCGACGCGGACGACCGCCACTGGTTCATCCACGCCTGGCACCGGCTGCCGGCATGGCCTGACGTGCGCACCGGGCTGGCGCGGCTGCGCACCCGTTTCACGGTCTGCGCGCTGTCGAACGGCAACGTCTCGCTGCTGGAGGACCTGGTGAGCTACAACGAGCTCGGCTTCGACCACATCCTGTCGGCCGAGCACGCGCGCACGTACAAGCCGATGCCGGCGGTCTACACCACGGCGGCCTCGCGCCTGAATCTGCCCCCGGAGCGGATCCTCATGGTGGCCGCGCACGAGGACGATCTGCGCGGAGCACGGGCCGTCGGCTTCCGCACGGCGTTCCTCCCGCGGCCCGCCGAATGGGGCCCGAGCGGCAGTGCCGAGGTGCCGGCCGAGCCGCACGACCTGACCGTCGCCGATTGCGAGGCGCTCGCCGACGTGCTGGGGGCGTAGCTCAAGAACCGGGCTGAACGGCAACTTCTCCTTCAGGAAAGGAGAAATCGGATCCTTGCTCTCCTTTCTGCAAGGAGAAGAGCGAGTTGCGTCCGGCATCCGCTTATTTCGTCGCTCGAATGGAGTACAGGTGAGGAAACGACTCGCCATGATTCGGCAACCGCCAGCGTCCGTCCTCACACCGTTCCATGCCCGAATACGGCTGGCTGGAATACGGGAACTCGTGCAGAAACTCGATGGTCAATCCGGCGTCGGCCAACGCCGTCACCACGTCGCCCAGCGGATGCTGCCACTCATCGTTCCAGTTCTGTCGATTTGCGAGGAGTCGTTGGTCTTCCATTTCGGTGCTCTTCGACGCAGCCCGCAGCTACTCGCCGAATGATGGCAGATCGAGCCAGTAGCGCGTATGACGGCGGGCACCCGTACGCCGCAGCGCGCCCTTGGCAACCAGATCCGCCAAGTCCCGCGTCGCCGTGGATGCCGGTGCACCGGTGATGCGGCGGTAGTTTGACGCGCTGAGCCCGCCCTCGAATCCGTCCGGCTCGGCGCGGAACAGCCGCAGCAGCGTCTTCTCCTGCCGCGGATTCAACCGGCCGCGCAGCCGGTCGAACATCCGGGTCTGCTCCACGGTCCGGGTCAGCCGCCGCTCGCTCCAGGTCTGGGCTTCGAGCACGATCCCGGCGAACCACACCAGCCACCCCGTGATGTCGAGCGAGTCGTTGGCGGCCCTGAGAGCATCGTAGTACGCCCTGCGGCGACGAAGGATGGTCCGCGCGAGCGCTATCAGGCTCGGTTGCCGGAGCGCCCGGGCGAGCGCCTTCTCGGCGAGAGCGCGCCCGATGCGGCCGTTGCCGTCTTCGAACGGGTGGATGAAGACGAAGTACAGATGTGCGACTCCGGCCCAGGTCAGCGGCGCCAACCGGTCCCCACCCGTGCTCGCCCGTTCGTACCAGGCGAGGTAGCGGTCCATCTCCATCGTGATCCGGTCGGATGGCGGCGCCACGTAATGGACGGTGGGCCGATCCTCGGGGCCGGAGACGACCTGCATCGGCTCGGCATGGCGGCGATAGCCTCCGATGACGTCCAGTCTGTGCCGTTCCCGCATCAGCATGCGGTGCCAGTCCCGCAGCGTGTCGTGATCCAGAGGGCGGTCGAATTCCCGATAGACCGAGACCATCATCTCGGCGACGCCGGCTTCGGCCGGTGACGCTGGACGCTGGTCATGAGCGAGGCCGAATTGGCGGCGAATCGACGACTGCACCGAGTCCCGGTCCAGAAGCTCGCCTTCGATCGCGGAGGTCTCCGCCGCCTCGTCGCTCAGCCATGCGATCCTCAGCTCCACCTGCTCGTCCGCGCCCAGGCGGCGCCATGAGCCGATCCGGCGACCGGCGTCGTCCCGAAAGCGAGCTTCGAGAGACTCCAGCTCGGCTTGACTCCACGTGAAGTCCGGCCAGCCCGGCCGCTGCCAGATCCAGCTCATGGGCTATGGAACGACATCCTATAGCCCACCGGATCTATCCGGTCAGCGCGTAGATGGCGGAGGCGCGGGCGTAGAAGCGGACGCGGACCGGGGAGCCTGCCAGCTCGGAGCCGTCGCGGCGCCGGCCTTCGTCGTGCCAGACCAGGGGATGGTCGGGGCGGTCGAGGGGAGCCTGCAGCAGGCAGCCGTCGCGCTCGTAGCCGGGGATCACGCGGTCGCGGTCGTCGATCAGCTCGGCCATCACGTAGGCCTGGTTCTCCTGGTTGTCGTACTCGTCTCCGGGGATCTTGACGTTCAGGCGCAGCGGGCCGGCCGGCATCGGGAACTCGGCGGTCTCGAAGTGCGAATTGGTCGTGGACGTGGCATAGGTCAGCCGGTCGGCCGGCAGGCCGTGCAGGCGGTCGCCGCGCTGAAACAGCATCATGCCGTTCACGAGGATCGGGTTGTGCAGCGCGAAGGCGCCGACGTCGATCTCCCGGAACGGCCGGCTCCAGTTCAGTCCGTCGCGGCTGATCCAGCGCTCGCACGGCAGGAACACGCCGTGGCCGTTGGCGCGCATCGGGTCGATGCCGGGCTGGATGAAGCTGCCGGCATAGTTGTTCATGTGCAGGTAGTACCGGTCCTCGTAGGCGAAGGCGTTGCCGGAGTAGAACTCCAGGTCGGGCGGGTCCTCATCGTCCGGCGAGATCTGGAACTCGATCGGCACCAGCCGCCCGCGCAGCAGGCGCATGTTGTTGTGGTACTCGGGCTTCTCGAAGTACTGGCTGGCGGTGTCCGGCGTCCACGTGAAGCCGTCCTCGCTGGTGCGGATCGTCACCACCCGACGCCCGTTGAGGACCAAGTCGTGCACGCCCTTGTCCCAGCGCTGCCAGCCCTTGCCGTAGTAGAAGAACCGCTGCACGGCGGGGCTCCACATGGCGCCCCAGGCGTCGCCGTCGGCGAACACGGGCCCGCCCGGATGCTCTTCCCAGCTCTCGCCGTCGCGGCTGTGGAAGATGTACATCTGCATCTCGCCGTCGTGGATGGCGTTCTTCATGAAGACGTAGCGCGCAAGCTCCGGGCTGTAGGCCATGCGCGCGGCGTAGTGCCACTTGTATTCCGAGCGCTCGCAGACCACGTGCGTGTCCTCGAAGCGGATGCCGTCGGCGGTCACGCTGCGCAACAGCTTCCAGGGCGTGTGCCGGCTCATCTGGTAGTGGAACACGTCCGCGGTGCCGTCGGGCCGGGGGGCCGCGAAGCAGATGACGTCGCGCATCTCGGTCCTGCCCAGGTACCGGAACGGCGTAGGGCGAAACCGCACGTGGCCCCAGGGCCGGTGCACGTCGTGCCGGTCCATGAACAGCAGCTTCATCGGGACGGATTCTACCGGGCTCTTGTCGCCGCCGGCCAGTTCGGTAGGATCGGGCCAGATTGGTAGGATAGGGGTATGAAGAGTGCCAGGATCGTCGCTCCCGGACGCGTCGAAGTAGGCGAGGTCGCCGATCTGAGCGTCCGGCCCGGCATGGCGGTCGTGCGCCCGCTGGCCATCGCCCTCGACGGCAGTGACACGCGCCGCGTGTACGACGGCGCCCCGGACGCCTATCCCCTGGCTCCGTCCACGTGCGCGCACCAAGTCGTGGGCCGCGTGGAGGCGATCGAGTACGTCGGCGTCAAGCCGCTGCCGTTCGTGGTGGACGAGGTGGCTATCGTGCGGCGGCCCGGCTTCGACGGGCTGGCCGAGCAGATCCTGGTGCCGATCGGCGAGCTGATCCACCAGACGCTGGACACGCCGCTGGACCGCTTGGTGATGGTGCACCAGCTCGCCCGCGCACTGATGGCGGCCGAGCGGCTCCGCGACGTGGTGGGCCGGTCGGTGGCGGTGGTCGGCCAGGGGCCGGCCGGGCTGGTGCTGGACGCGGTGCTGCGGCGCGCGGGCGCGCGGCAGGTGATCGGCATCGACCCGGTCGCGGCGCGCCGGGAGGCGGCGCTCCGGTTCGGGGCGACGGCGGCCGTCGATCCGGGCGGCGGGGCGGCCGACGCCGCGGCGCAGGTGCACGCGATCTCCGGCGCGCAGCTCCCCGACGTGGTGGTGGAGGCGGCCGGCACTGCGGACTCGATCAACCTTGCCGTCGCCCTGGTGCGGGAGGAGGGGCGCCTGCTGCTGTACGGCGAGCCGCGCGCGCCGACCTTTCCGTTCGACTACGGCGTGCTCTACGAGAAGCAGTGCGCGGTCGTGATGTCGACGCCGGCCACCTACGAGGCCGACGGCTACCACGCCTATCGCCTGGCCACCAACCACCTGGCCCGCGGCGACTTCGACTTCGACGGCCTGGTCACGCACCGCCTGCCGATCGACGACGCGGCGCGCGCCTACGAACTGTCGCGCTCCGGCGGCGACGGCGCCTGCCAGGTGGTGATCGAGCCGAACTCGTGATGGAGCCCACCATCCCCGCCTACCGCCGCGTGTCGGTCGTGCACCCGGTGCCGGTGGCGGACGAGGAGGTGCGCCCCAGGTTCTGCGAGCTGCTGGGCCTGCTCGACGTGCCCGGCCCGGATTCGGTTCCGGTCGAGCTGGGGGATGGCGAAACCGGCGCGGACGACGTGAGCGTCACGCCGCTGCGCTTCCGCAACGAGCTCGGCGAGGCCGTGCCCTGCATCCTGATGCGCCCGGCCGGGGCCGGCGGCGCGCCGGGCGGGATCGTCTGCATGCCCGGCACCGGCGGCGACGCCGAGCTGATCAGCGAGGAGCGCCTGCACCGGCCGCTCCGCCACCGCGGCCCGCTGCACGGCTGGGCTCGCGAGCTGGCGCGGCGCGGCTTCGCGACCCTGGCGGTCACCCTTCGGGGGACCACGGCCCGCCAGCCCAATCCGGTGGAGCGGGAGCGGGAGTCCAAGGCGATGGAGCCGTTCGGGCGGACGGCGGTCGGACTGCGCGTCCGCGAGGCCCTGCAGGCCGCTCGCGTGCTGGCGGCCGTGGACGGGGTCAGCGCCGACGGCATCGGGCTGACCGGCTTCTCGCTGGGCGGGCAGGCCGCGTGGCAGGCGCAGGCGGTCGCGCCCTGGATACGCGCCTCGGCGCCGCTGGCCGGCAGCCTGGGCAGCATGGCCGCCGTCATCCGGGAAGGCGACCTGGACCGCCACTCCAGCCCCTTCTACGTCCCCCACCTGCTGCGCCACTTCGACCACGGCCGCATCGCGCGGGTGTGCATCTGCCCGCGGCCGCTCATGGTGCTGGCGCCGACCGAGGACGAGGACATGCCGGCGGGCGGGGTCGACGAGATGGAGCGCGAGGTGCGGCCGGCCTATGCCGCTGCCTGTTGTGCCCACCGCTTCGAGGTGCACCGTCCCCACCTCAACCACCTGTTCCTGCCGGAGCACCTCGACTCGGTGGCGGCCTTCTTCGGGCGGTGGCTGTCGTGAAGCCCTCCTCGCGTTACCGCGAGATCGAGGTGTACGGGACGCCGCGGGAGATGGGCCGCCAGCTCGGCGAGGCCGCCGGAGAGGAGATCCGCGGCTTCGCGGGCATCGCCGTCGAGCGGGTCAACAAGACGGTGTCGATGAGCCGCGAGCAGGCGCTCGCCATCGCCTCCGCCTGCATCCCGTACGTCGCCGACCATGCCCCCGAGCTGCTCGCCGAGCTGCGCGGGACGGCCGAATCGAGCGGCGTCTCGCTGGACGAGCTGATGCTCCTGCAGGTCCGCAACCAGCTCCGCAACCGGCCGGACATCGGCGCTCCGAACGAAGGCGGGTGCACGGCGCTGGCAGCGCGCCGGCCGGCGCTGGTCGCCCAGAACTGGGACAGTGACCCGGCGCTCGACCCGTACACGGTGGTGCTCACGCGCCGGCCGCTCGCCGGCCCGGCGACGCTGACGGTCGGCCAGGCCGGCCTGATCGGTTACATCGGCTGCGGCGAGCGCGGCATCGGCGTGTGCCTGAACACCCTGCCGGCGCCGTCCCGCGACGTGGGCGTGCCGCACTACTTCATCGTCCGTCGGGTGCTGGAGGCCGATTCGCTGGATGCCGCGATCGAGGCGGTGCGGAGCGCGCACCGTGCCATCCCCGCCAACCTGATCCTGGCCACGCCGCAGGGGCCGGCCGACTTCGAGATCCTGATCGACGACCTGCGCGTGCTGCGGCCGGAGGACGGCGCCGCCTGGCTGACGCACACCAACCACTGCCTGCACCCGGCGCTGACCGGCGTCAACGAGCGGTTCCCGGAACTGATCGAGTCCCGCCCGCGCAAGCGGCGCATCGACGACCTCCTGGAGCAGGCCGAGTCCGGCATCGACGTCGGCACGGCACAGGCGGCGCTGCGCGACCACCGGGACGAGCCCCGGTCGATCTGCCGTCATACGAACGACGACCCCCGTCACGGCTTCTGGACCAGCGTGTTCTCGGTGGTGATCGAGGCGGACGCCGGCCGCATGCACGTCAGCCGCGGCACCCCCTGCTCGAACCCCTACGAGGCATACCGCCTCGCTCGGTAACGGGTAGCGGACCTCGATTCGAGTCGCGGGTTCAGCTTCCGTCGAGCAGGCGCCGGACCGGGAAGCGCAGATCGGGAAACGCCAGAGGAGTCAGCACTCCGGCAGTGACGTTCGTCGTCTGACGGTAGTCGTCGGCTCCGGGGTTGCGAAACACGACAATCTGCGGCCGCTGCAGGTCGATGACCCAATACTCGGGAATCCCGGTCTGCGCGTAGAGCCGCCGCTTTTCATCCAGGTCCTTGGCCAAACTGCTGTCCGAGAACTCGATCAGCCAGAAGATGTCCTCCGGGTAGGGGTGATGATCGAGGTACTCGCGACCGCGCGGCCGCACGACGGCGATGTCCGGCTCTGGTTCGGAGTCGTGCTCCGGCAGGGTGATCGGGTGATCCTGACGGACGGTGGCTCGCTCGCCCACCGTCCGGATCAGATACGCGGTGGTCTCGGTAAGCAGGTAGGCGTGGGCTTCCCCCTCGGGCGGCATCTCGACGATCTCCCCTCTCAGAAGCTCGACCGGTCGGTCGCCGAGCACGCCGCTGGCGACCATGCGGTGGTAGTCATCCAGTGTCCACTTGGTCAGGGTCACGCTCACGACGAGGTTCCGTTCACGGAGACGCTACTGCCAGATCTGTTCGCCTGTCCACTCGCTACGCGACCCAGAAGCGATGCACGGTGCGGTGCCGGTAGGTCTGGCCGGGGCGCAGCACGATGGACGGGAAGTGAGGCTGGTGCACGCTGTCGGGGAAGTGCTGGGTCTCCAGGCAGAGGGCGCCCCGGCGGCCGAAGGTGCGTCCGCCGGCTCCCGTGGTGGGCTCCAGGAACTCCGAGGTGTAGAGCTGCACGCCGGGCTGGGTGGTGGCCACCTCCATGACCCGTCCGGAGCCCGGCGCGTACGCGCGGGCGAAGGTGCGGAGCTGTCCCGGCGGGCCGTCGATCACGAAGCAGTGGTCGTAGCCGCCGGCCGGCCTGATCCGCTCGCCGATCCGGCGGGGGCTGGTGAAGTCGAACGGGGTCCCCGCCACGGGGAGCACTGCCCCGGTCGGCACCCCGTCGTCGCCCCGTTCCAGGACGTGCGCGCAGTGCAGGTGCAGGTCGTGCCCGTCCACGGCGCCGTTGCCGGCGCCGGCCAGGTTCCAGTAGGCGTGATTGGTGAGGTTGACGATCGTCGGCGCGTCGGTGGTTGCCTGCAGGTCGATGATCAGCTCGTCGTGGCCGGTGAGCCGGTAGACCGCGTGCGCGGTCAGCTCGCCGGGGTAGCCTTCCTCGCCGTCCGGGCTCCGGTAGCGCAGCGCCACGCGGTCCTCGTCCTCGCCTTCGTGCGTGGTGGCGCGCCAGATGCGCCGGTCGAAGCCGGTCACGCCGCCATGCAGGTGCAGGTCGCCCGCATTGCACGCCAGCTCGTAGCGGATTCCGTCGAGGTCGAAGGCGCCCCCGGCGATGCGGTTGGCGACCCGTCCGATGATGGGCCCGAAGTACGGGTACTCCGGATCCAGGTAGCCGTCCACATCGTCGTACGACAGCGTGATCTCGTCCAGCCCGTGCCGGCCGCGCGTGCGCACCGACTGCAGGTTGGCTCCCAGCGTCAGCACCGCCGCGGTGGTGCCGCGGCGGTTGCGCATCTCGTAGCGGTGCACGCGGCTGCCGCCCGCCAGGCCGAAGTCGGTCCGCGCAATGCTCATGGGGCATGGGCCCTCCGCACGCAGCGTACCGCAACGGACGGCCGGCTTCTCCGCCGAGCGTCCGGCACTCGGCTCGTCATCAGATCACGGCTCCGCCGATCCCCGGGCATCCCCGGGAGTCCGGTACCGGCGGGATCCCTTCTTGATGTGATCGGCGATTCCAAAGCACCTATAGTGAGGGTAAGGGAGCATTCGGAGTTCCGACATGGAGAAGAGACCGATACGAACGTGGATCGATGAGGCGCCGGCGCGACCTGGACTGCGATGACGATCCGCTCCATCAAGCTCAAGGACGAACGCTACGGCGAGCAGTGGTTCGAGGAGATCGAGGACCGCTGGGAGTATGCCGACTTCAAGGCCGACCGGCGCTGGCGCCGCGGCTGGATCAGCATGGACTGCGCCCTGTACGACGAGGAGTCGGACCGCGTCTACCTGGGCATCACTTCCTTCGACTCCGACATCTTCAAGGCGTACGACCGCGCATCGGAGACCTTCGTCGACCTGGGGGCCAAGGCGGTCGTGAACGAGTACGACGCCAAGTTTCACCGCTCGCTCGAACGGGGCGCCGACGGCTGCATCTACGGGGCGACGGCGCTGCTGCACGACGTGGACCGGTTCTTCGACGCTCCGGGCGGCGGCATCTTCCGCTACGACCCGCGCACCGGCGAGCTCGCGCGCATCGCCACGCCGGTGCCGCACACCTACATCCAGTCGATCGCCATCGACCGGGAACGCGAGCTGATCTACTGCCTGTGTTTCGCGCCCGAGATGCTGGCCGCCTACGATCTGGCCAACGGCGCGGTCACCGACTACGGGCTGATCGCCTCCGGCTGCGGCGGCATGGCGCAGGGAGAGAACATCTGCCTGGACGACCAGGGTTGCCTGTGGTCGACCTGGCAGGTGACCCGCGCCTGGCAGTCGAGCAGCGGCGTGGACATGGCACGCCTGTGCAAGATCGACCCGGAGCAGGGCAGGGTGGTCTACTACCGGGGCGGTCTGCCGCGGCCGGACGGCTCATACGGCACCGTCCAGGCGGAGGGGCTGTTCAACCTGGGCGACGGCATGATGTACGCCTCCGGCGGAAACGGATCGCTGTTCCGGATCGACCCGGAGACCGGTTCGGCCACGTACCTGTTCACGCCGATCGAGGACCGGCCCAGCCGGCTCACCTCGCTGGTGGTGGCCGACGACGGCTGTGCGTACGGCGTGACCGGGAGGGCCGGGCGCTGCGAGATGCTGCGCTTCGACTTCCGGCGCGACGGCTACGAGTTGCTTGGTCCGGTGGTCGACCAGGACGGCGAGCCGTGCTTCCAGGTCCACCACGTCGTGCGCGCCGCCGACGGCACGCTGTACGCCTGCGAGAACGACAATCCGCGGCGCAGCGGCTACCTGTGGGAGATCGCGCTGCAGGAGCCGCGGTAGCGGCGAGCAGATCCCTGGTCCAGGCCGTTATTCCCAGCGGAACAGCGCCGCCGAGGCCACGGTGCCGGCCACCAGCATGCCCAGCAGAACCAGGCCCGATGGCCAATTCCAGCCGACGCCGAACCACAGGTCCTGCAGCAGGTGCACGACGTGGGTCAGGGGCAGCCAGCGGGCAACCTCGCGAACGTCCTCGGGCATGGTCTCCAGGGGCATGGCGGCGCCGGAAAGAAACATCAACGGGAAGTAGATCGCCATCCCGACCGCCTGAGCCACGCGTTCGCTCCGTGCCAAGCTGGCAAGGACGTAGCCGACCCCCACGAACGCCAGCGTGCTCAGCGTGAACCCACCGAGCACGGCAGCCCAGCTACCGCCGAAGCGCAAGCCGAAGACCAGTCTGGCGACGATGATCGTCAACCCCATTCCCAGCAGGGCGCTTGCGAAGTGGACGCTCACGTCGGCGGCGAAGTAGACCACCGGGCGCAAGGGCGTGGCCTGATACCGCCTCAGCAGCTTCTGCTTCCGGTCCGCCGCCGTCGTGATCGGGAGGCTGATGAGCGCGACGGTGCCGATCACGATCGCGGCCAGCGCCGGTACGTAACTGTCGATGTATCCGAATCCCGGAGGCGTGAACGGACCGCCCGGTTCGTTCCCCCAGATGAAGCCGAACAAAGTCACCAGCAATACCGGAAACGCCACCGTGAAGAACAGCACGATCGGCTCCCGGAGGAAGCGTTTGAACTGGATCGAAGACAGGCGCCGGTAGGAGCGCAGGCTCGCCGTCAGGGCCATCGGATCAGTCCCGGATCCCGCGCCCGGTCAAACGGAGGAAGACGTCCTCCAGATCGGCCTGTCGGGTGCTCAGGTCTCTGAACGAAACGCGACTCGATTCCAACCACGACACCACCGCGGCCAGCAATCCTTCGGTGCTCCCGGAGACCGTCACCCGGCTGCCCTGCTGCACGACCGCGGCGACCTGGGGGAGCGCCCGCAGCGCTGACCAATCGGCATCCGTGGCCACGTCGAACACGACGCTGCTCTCTTGGTCGAACGTCCGGACGAGTTGGGCTGGCGTGTCCAGCGCGATGACTCTGCCGCGGTCGACGATCGCGACCCGGTCGCACAGGAACTGCGCCTCGTCCATGAAGTGGGTGATCACCAGCACGGTCTTGCCCTGCTCCCGGATCGCCTGCACCAAGTCCCAGGTGGCGCGGCGCGCCTGCGGGTCCAGGCCGCTGGTCAGCTCGTCGAGGATGACCACTTCCGGATCGTTCACCAGCGCCAGGGCGATGAACAGCCGCTGCCGCTGACCGCCGGAGAGGGTGCCGAACATCGCGGTACGGTGGTCGGCCAACCCCCACTGATGCAGCAGCGGTTGCCACGGAACGGTCCGCGCGTAGAAGGAGCTGAACAGGTCCAACGCTTCCCATACCCTGATCCGTTCCGCCAGCGCCGCCTCCTGCAGTTGCACGCCGATGCGCTCCGTGAGAGCGATCCGATCGCGGATCGGGTCCATTCCCAGGACCGAGATGCGGCCCCGGTCCGGTGTGCGCAGACCGATGACGCACTCGACCGAGGTGGTCTTGCCGGCACCGTTGGGGCCGATGATCCCGAAGATCTCGCCCTCGTCGACGGAGAAGGACACCTCGTCGACCGCCACCACCTCGCCATACCGCTTGTGGAGCCGTTCGACCTCGATCACCGGGGGCATGAGCCATTCAATAGTTGATCTGAACTGCGGGCCGAACGCAACCAGATAGATGCACACGCCTCAGTCCGAGTCAGGGTCTCAGCGGCCGATTGTGCTATGATGTCGTCAGAAAGCGACGCAAAATGACGACATACATAGCAGTTCACGCACGACACCGCCCAAGCCGCGCGCCATGCGCACGGCGGGCGGGCGGGCGGGCATCGGCGTGACCGTCTACCGGCCACGCGCACTGACGGCGCCGGGCTCGTCCTTCTTCCTGTTCGGCCCGCGCGGAACCGGCAAGACGACCTGGGTTGGGCGCGAATACCCGGATGCCCATCGCATCGATCTGCTGGACGAGTCCCTGTACCAGAACTATCTGGCGGACGCGGGACGATTTGCCGGCGAGCTGCGGGTGCTCGCCCCGCGCCGCTGGGTGTTCGTGGATGAGATTCAGCGGCTGCCCGGCCTGCTCAACGAAGTGCATCGCCACATCGAAGCCGGTGGGCTGCGGTTCATCCTGACCGGATCATCGGCGCGCAAGCTGAAGCGAGCCGGCGTCAACCTCCTCGGCGGGCGCGCGGTCTACACTCGCATGTATCCGTTCCTGCCGCATGAGCTGGGGAACGACTTCGATCTCGACACGGTGCTCCGGCACGGCAGCCTGCCGGTGATCTGGAACGCCGACGACCGGGTTGCGGCGTTGCGTTCCTACGTCCAGCTCTACTTGAAGGAAGAGATCAAGGGCGAAGCGCTGGTACGAAACCTGGCCGGCTTCGCGCGCTTCCTGCCGGTCGCCGCCCTGCTTCACGGCCAGACGCTCAACGTTGCCTCGGCCGCGCGCGATGCCGAGGTCAGCCGGACGACGCTGACCGGCTACGTGGAGATCCTGGAGGACACGCTGGTGGCGTTCCGTCTGCCGGCGTACGATCCAAAGTTGCGGATCCGGGAACGCAAGCACCCCAAGCTGTACTGGATTGATCCCGGATTGGCGCGCGCTGCAGCCGGGCGCTTCCGGGAGCTCGATCCGCACGAACGCGGCCCCTTGTTCGAGGGCTGGATTGCCACCGTGCTCGCCAGCTATCGCGACTATCGCGGAACGTTCGACGAGATGTACTACTGGGCACCGGCGCGAGCGAGGGACACGGAGGTCGACTTTCTGCTGTTGCGCGATGGCGACTCCATCGCGATCGAGGCCAAAGCGTCTGCGCGTATCCACGATCGCCATCTGGCCGGGCTCCGTGCCGTCGCCCCGCTGCCCCGCCTGCAGCGCCGGATTCTGACCTACCCGGGCACACGCCGCATGCGCAGCCCGGACGGGATCGACATCTGGCCGCTGACCGATCTTCTGGGGGCTCTCGAAACCGACCGCCTCTGGTAGACGGCTGCGCTCGACGGTGCTCGCCGGCGTGACCGACGCGGATCGCCTGGCCGAAGCGGGGGAGTGGATCGTGGACTGCGCCACGACTGCGGACTTCCTGTCCCGCGTGAGCCGCGCGGGCTCGTAGGCCCGGTTCGTTCCGTCCGCTCCCGGCGGCTACAGCAGCGGGCGGACGATCGCGCTCACGCCCAGCACGGCCAGCACCACGACGGCGGCGGTGCGCAGCCGCTCGACCGGCAGTCGCCGCGCCAGAGCGAGCCCGACGTTCGATCCGGCCAGCGCAAACGGTGCGAGCAGCGCGGCCAGCGCCAGCGCGCGCACCGCGCTCGCTCCGAACGCGACCGCCAGCAGCGCCAGCAGCGTGCCCGTGGCCGGCAGGGCGATTGCCCAGATGGTGGCGCGGATCCGCTCCGCCGGCCACTCGTGCGCGTAGGACCAGAGCGCCAGCGGCGCGCCGCCCATGCCGGTGGAACCGCCCAGCAGCCCCGAAGTGCTCATCGCCAGCGCCATCCATGGCCAGGCCACCCGGGCGCGCGGGGCGGGCCGCACCACGCGCAGCACCACCAGGGCGCCGAGCACCACGGCGCCGGCGGCCTGCCGAGCCAGGTCGGGATTCGCGGCGACCACCGCCCGCAGGCCCAGCACGCCGATCAGCATGGCCGGCATGGTGATCGCCAGCGGCCACAGGAGCTCGCGCGCCTGCACGGAAGCGCGCAGCCGAAGGACGCCGTTGGCCATCTGCACCATCATGGCCGAGCTGGAGATGACGATCGCCTGCTCGGGCGCAAAGCCGCTCAGGTGGAGCAGCGGAATCGCCAGCAGCGCCAGGCCGAAGCCGACGGTCGCTTGCAGCGCCGAGGCGGCGACGACGATCGCCGCGGCTGCCGCCACAACCGGCAGCGACTGTCCGAGGGGCATGGGGATCGGGGTTGTGGCGGGTTGATCAGCCGTCAGGCCTCAGCCTTCGGCCCGGCACCAAGCGGCGAAGTATTCGGGCGACCAGCGGCGTGCCAGGAAGGAGATGCGCTCGGCGCGCGCCGAGCGTTCAGGCTCCGCCTCGGCCTCG
Organism: Spirochaetia bacterium; assembly: GCA_965215345.1. Lineage (GTDB taxonomy): Bacteria > Spirochaetota > Spirochaetia > SZUA-6 > Bin103 > CATQHW01. The sequence continues at coordinate 191,153 of CBDCDL010000001.1, forward strand.
ATCCATGCCTCGGCGCCGGCCAAGTCCGGGAACTCGCAGATCCAGGCGCGGCGCCACGCCGGGACGGGGTCGATGAGCTGGAAGCACTCCAACCGCAGCATCCCGTGCTCCCGGGCAACCCGCTGCAGCCCCGCAGTCTGCTCGGCATCGGCGCGCCCGTCGGCGCCGTCGCTGCGGGAGAACTGCAGCACCACCACGCTGGATCGGTCGGCGCCGAGCGCCGGGATCGCGGCCGGATCGGCCTCCTGCGGAGCGATCACCCGCGGCGGTCCGGGCAGCCACGCGTCGAAGTGCCCGGGCGCCAGCGGCCGGGTGAGGTGGTACTCGTAGAAGCCGTCCCGGCCGTAGGGCGGCGCCATCTCCGCGTCGATCCACTCCTCCGCGCCGGCGAGGGTCGGGAACTCGATCAGCCAGAACCGGTGCCAGCCGCCCTGCGGCCCGATCAGCCGGAAGCCCTCCAGGCGCCGCATGCGGTGGCGGGCGGCGACCGACAGCATCAGGTCGATGTGCTCGCGCTCGGCCGAGCGGCGCTCGTCTTCGGTGAGCCGGTGCCAGCTCGGCAGGCGGCCGGTCTTGGCCAGGACCATCACCCGGTCGCGGCTCACCTGGAGCTCAGCGGACACCTCGCCTGCCTCCTTCGTCACGGTGCGGACTCATCGCGGGACATCCACCTCCTGGCCGCCCCGCTCCGCCGACAGATACGCGGCGTACAGAACCGCGGTCGTGTCGATCGCCAGCGGCAGGCCGCTCGCCGGTTCGCGGCCATCGCGGATCGCGCCCAGGAAGTCGGCCAGCTCCTGGCGGTAGCCGGTAGCCCAGTCCTCGTCCGGGGCCGGGAACGACCAGCCCTGCTTGGTGCCGATCTTCTCCACCACGTAGACGTCGTCGAGCTGCCGCTCCTCCGGGTTGTACAGGACGTTGGTGTCGGTCGGGTTGATGTTGCAGCGCATGCGGTGGTTGTTCGCGTACACCTCCAGCCAGTTGTGCACACCGCCCATGACGATCTCCGTGGAGTGGATGTCGGCCACGGTGCCGTCGTCGAAGACCACGTGCACCTGACAGTAGTCCTCCACGTCGTGGTAGTCGGTGCGCAGCCAGCCCAGGTCGCGGAAGCCGGCCGCGCCGGTCAGGCGGTGCACGCGGGCGCTGACCGCGCGCGGGCGCACCGGGGCGCCGTCGGTGGCCTGACCCTGCACGCGCTTCAGGTAGAGCGCGGCGGTGAGCGGATGGCACCCCTTGCCGACCAGCGAGCCGCCGCCGGTCCTGGCCCAGATGCCGTAGACCGGGGAGTGCGAGCCGGAGTGGGACTCCTCGCCCTGGATCCACAGGATGCGCGCCTGCGTCTTGACGATGACCTCCACCTCTTTCTGCACGGACGGGGCGTAGACCCAGTTCTCGGCGTAGCAGAGCGTGACGCCGGCCCGCTCGACCGCGTCGCGCATGCGCGCCGCGCTGGCCATCGCCTGCTCCAGCATCTCTCCCTTGGAGGCTCGGTCGCCACGCCAGCCGGGATCGTCCGCCGGCCCGAATGCGCCGGTGAACGGCTTCTCGACGATCACGTGCGTGCCTGCCTCCGCGGCGGCGAGCACGCACGGCTCGTGCGCGCAGGGGGGCGCGCAGACGTCGATCACGTCGGAGACTTCCAGCAACTGGTCGAGCGAGGAGAAGGCGGCCACGCCGTGGCGCGCGGCGAACTCGTCGCGGCGTTCGGGGGTAGGCGAGTAGACCCCGGCCAGGGTCACGGCTCCATCGCCCAGCCCGCGGTAACACTCGGCGTGGAAGCTGGCGGCGAAGCGCGAGCCGACCAGTCCGACGCGCAGGTTCATGAGCGGCCTCCTTTCCCCACGACCGGCAGCTCGATCGACGACGGATGCTCCGGCGACAGGTGGATGGTATTGGCGGCCACCCGCGCCCGCGTGTGGCGGCCGACCGGCTCGCCGGTATTGGGGTTGACGTCGAAGCGGGGGAACGAAGAGAAGCTGACCAGCAGCCGCAGCCGGTGGCCGGCGGCGAACAGGTTGCTGGTGGGATACAGCGGGAAGGAGACCCGGTACACCCGGTCCGGCTCCATCGGCTGCGGCCGGTCCATGCCGTCGCGGTAGCGCACGCGCATGATGCCGTCGGCAACGTTCAGCCGGAAGCCGTCGGGCCACGCGGCGCTCGGCGGGTAGTAGTCCTGCAGCATCGCGAACAGGTCGGTGTCCGGCGCGTCGGAGGAGAGGTGGATGGTCACGGTGATCGGTCCGGTCACCTCCAGCGGTTCCCGAAGCGGCCGGGTCGCGAACAGCAGCACGTCCTGCCGGGACTCCAGCGGCGCGAACGGAGGCGCGCAGCCGTGCACGTCGGGCCGCGTGCGCTGGTCGGCGCCGCCCTGCACGATCATCACCCGCGTCATGACGTTCGGCGCTTCCGGCGTGAAGCGCGGCGGCGCCGGCAGGATCTCGTTGAGGGAGGAGGTGTTGGCCGAGATGCTCGGCAGCGGGTCGTCGGGATCGAAGCGGGCCGTCAATTCGGCCGCCGAGTCCGGCGGGTCCCCGGTCAGGCCGCCGTCGGCGGCCAGGTAGAGCGGCGTCGGGACCGCGCGGGCGAGCGGCCACTCGCGCTCGGTGCGCCAGCGTCCACCGTGTTCGAGCCGCCCCTCGGCGGTGCGTCCGCCCGCTCCGCCGCCCATCACGAACAGGCGCACCGGCGCCTCGGACTCGACGCCGTTCGCCTTGCCGCGCAGGTGATGGTCGAACCAGCGCTTCACCAGGTGCCGGAAGTCGGCGGCCAGGTTGCCGGCCACCGGCATCTCCGGCCCGAGGTCGATGTCGCCGGCGACGCAGGTGTCCATGGTCGCGTCGCCGTGCACCCAGGCCCCCATCAGCAGCGACTGCTTGCCGAGCCGGGCGCTCAGAGCCTGGTAGTTGTCGGTCGTGGCGCGCGTGTAGGAGTCGTACCAGGAGCCGGCGTACATGGTCGGCACGTCGGCGGTGCGGTCGTAGTGGGCGGCGAAGTTGAGGCCGGGCCGCTGCCAGAACTCGTCCGCGTCGCCGTGCTCGTAGAGGTCGCGCGCCCAGCGCTCGTAGCCCGGCAGGCCGTCCAGCGGCGACTCGCCGCCGCGCCAGGGAAGCCGCGTCAGCCACTCGTACATCCGCTCGCCGGCACGGGTCAGACTCGCCTGCAACGCCGGGTCGCGCTGCGCCTCGGGCGACACCGTGCCGAAGGTCACCGCCCAGGTGAGCCAGCGCAGCTCCAGCGCGCCGTTGTGGCGCAGCGTCGCGGTGTTGCCGTTGGCGCCGCCCTGGTTGACCCACATCGCCCTGAGGTGCGGCGGCCGCTCGATCGCCGCCGCGTTCTGGACCCACGCCAGGTAGGAAGTGCCGTACGTGCCGACGTTGCCGTCGCAGTACGGCAGCGCCGCCAGCCACTCGATCGCGTCGTAGCCGTCCGGTCCCTCGTTCGCCAGCAGGACGAACTCGCCCTCCGAGGCGTAGCGCCCGCGGCAGTCCTGGATCGCCGCCAGGTAGCCGTGGGATGCCAGGAACTCGCACATCTCCTGGTGGGTGGGGCGCGCCCGGTTGTACGGGGTGCGCATCAGGATCGCCGGGAACGGGCCGGGCAGGGGCTCGCCGTCGCGGGCCGGCCGCCAGACGTCGGTGGCCAGCCGGACGCCGTCGCGCGCGGTCATGCCGCAGTTGCGGGCGTTGACGACTCCGTACGGGGGTGGTTCGGCTGTCATGGATGCGTGGGTTGAGCGTGAGCGTTCGGGGCGGTACGGTCCCGTGACGATTCTCTGATCGGAGGGCACTGGTGTCAACGAAGACGAGCGAGCTGGACCTCACACCCTACTGGATGCCGTTCACGGCGAACCGGCAGTTCAAGAGCTCCCCGCGGCTGGTGGAGTCGGCGGAGGGCGTCTACTACCGCTCCCGCGACGGCCGCCGGCTCATCGACGGGATCGCCGGCATGTGGTGCGTGAACGCCGGCCACGGCCGGGCCGAGATCGTGGAGGCGGTGCAGCGCCAAGTCGCGGAGCTGGACTACGCGACGTCCTTCCAGATGGGCCATCCGGGAGCGTTCGAGCTGGCCGGCGAGCTGTCCGCGATCCTGCCGGACGACCTGGGCCACCCGTTCTTCGTCAACTCCGGGTCCGAGGCGGTGGACACCGCGCTGAAGATCGCGCTGGCCTTCCACCGGCGGCGCGGGGAGGGCGCCCGCACCCGCCTCATCGGCCGCGAGCGCGCCTACCACGGGGTCGGCTTCGGCGGGATCTCCGTGGGCGGCATGGGCCCCAACCGCACGCCGTACGGAGCGCTGCTCCCCGGCGTCGACCACCTGCCGCACACCCACGATCCGGAGCGCAACGCCTTCAGCCGCGGGCAGCCCGAGCACGGCGCCGAGCGCGCCGACGCGTTGCTGGACCTGATCGCCCTGCACGGCGCGGAGACCATCGCCGCGGTGATCGTGGAGCCCATGTCCGGCTCCACCGGCGTGCTGGTGCCGCCGGTCGGCTACCTGGAACGGCTGCGGGAGATCACCGCCGCGCACGGCATCCTCCTGATCTTCGACGAGGTGATCACCGGCTTCGGGCGGCTGGGCTCACCGTTCGCGGCGACGCACTTCGACCTGCTGCCGGACCTGGTCACGCTGGCGAAGGGGCTGACCAACGGCACGGTGCCGATGGGGGCGGTGGCGGTCCGGGAGGAGATCTACGATACGTTCATGGCGGGGCCGGAGGGTGCGGTCGAGTTCACCCACGGCTACACCTACTCCGGCCATCCGCTGGCCTGCGCGGCGGCGCGCGCCACGCTGGCGGTCTACGAGAGCGACCGCCTGCTGACGCGCGCGGCCGATCTCGCCGAGCACTGGGAGAACGCCGCGCACGCCCTGCGCGGGCTGCCGCACGTGATCGACATCCGCAACATCGGTCTGACTGCGGCGATCGAGCTGGCGCCGGTGCCGGGCAAGCCGACCGTGCGGGGCACGACGGCGCTGCACAAGGCATTCCAGAAGGGGGCGTTCATCCGCGTCACCGGCGACACCATCGCCTTGGCGCCGCCGCTGCCCATCACGCCGTCCCAGATCGACGATCTGTTCGCCCTGGTCGCCGAGACTATCGAGGAGGTCGCCGACCTGTAAGCCGCGATCAGCGGTGGCGTATGGAACTCAGAACCCGGTTGCTGGGTGGCGGGTGATGTGATCGAAGGCTCGCGCCAGGGCGTCGATGAAGCGGAGTGCGGTCTGGTCACCTGCGGCATCGCGGTAATGATCGACGGCCTGCTCGATGTCCCTCCTCGCCCGTTCGCGGAGAATGAGCGACTGGCCGGTCACCCCGCGGCGCGGACTCGTGCGCGTTCGCGCAGCTCATCGAAGAAGGCACCATCTGCGGGAACGCTCGGGACGGACCCGGCACCTTCGAGCAGCAAGCCTCGCAGGCGCTCGCGATCCCGTTCCTTCCGGATCAGCTCTCTCACGTACTCACTGGACGTGCCGTAGCCGTGGGCCGAGCGCTGTTCCTCCATGAAGGACTTCAGGGGGTCCGGGAGAGATATGTTCATCGTGCCCATGCCACGAGTATCGGATCTTTGGCAAATTTGTCAAAACCGAGGCTGGAGCGGGTCGCTCACGAAGTCGGCGACGACGCGATTGAACATCCCGGCCTCCGAGTAGAACGGCGCGTGGTCGCTGTCCTCGAAGATCTCCAGGCGGGCGCCGGGGATGTGGTCGGCGGCGTACCGGCAGCCCGGCAACGCGCCGCTGTGGCGGCCGGTGATCACCAGCACGGGCACCGTGATCGCGGGGCAGAGCGGGCGCCAGTCCTGCGCGTGGTAGTCGGGGCCCAGCGTCTCGCCGGCAGGCGCGTAGCCGGAGGCGGAGTCGACCAGCCGGTCGATCTCCTCGTCGCTGGCCTGCGGGCCGCAGACCGGGCCGAGCATGGTCCGCATCGTGCGCCGCCGGTGGTCGCGGTCGCTCTCGCCCGGCTGCTGCTCGGAGCTTGGCGGCCGCGGATTGTGGACGGAGGTGTGCACGGTCTCGTCGACCAGCACCACGCCGCGCAGCCGGTGGCCGCCGAACAGCTCCAGGTAGGAGTAGCAGGTGCGGGCGCCGATGGACCAGCCGACCAGCGTCACATCGTGCAGCCCCAGGGCGTGGATGATCTCCCGAACGTCGGCCGCGTAGCGGGCGGTGCGGTGGCCCCAGGGGGTGCGCTGTGAACGGCCGCAGCCGCGCGTGTCGGGCGCGATCACGTGGAACCGGCGGCCGAGCTCCGGCAGGTTGCGCTCCCACCAGATGCTGTTCAGGCCGCCGCCGTGAATGAGCACCACGGCCTTGCCCGCGCCGGCTTCGTCGTAGTGCAGGCGCACGCCATCGTTGGCGGTCACGTAGCCGGAGTTCCGCGTCATCGACACCTCGCCGCCGGGACCGTGGTAGGCTCCGCGGCGACATGAACATCGGCATCGTCGGCGCGGGCGGCATCGGTACCCGGCACGCGCAAGCATACGCCAAGCACCCCAAGAGCGACGTGGTCGCGGTCTGCGACATCGACGAGGCGCGCGCAGCGCAACTGGCGGAAGCGCACGGCGCGCGGACGTTCACGTCCATCGCCGACATGCTTGCCGGCGGTATCGAGCTGGCGGCCTGCAGCGTCTGCACCAAGGGCGAGGAGAACGGCGGTGACCACTTCGCGCCGACCATGGAGCTGCTCGAAGCCGGCATCCCGGTGCTGGGCGAGAAGCCCATCTCCAACCGGATCGACGAGGGGCGCAAGATGGTGGAGCTGGCCGCGGCCAGGAATCTGCCCTACGCGATCAACCTCAACCACCGCTTCACGCCGGCCGCCGAGCGCGCCAGGGAGTGGGTGGACGCCGGCCGGCTGGGGACCCTGCACATGATCGGCATGACCATGTGGATCAACAACCCGGTGGAGACCTCGCCCTGGTTCCACATCCGCGCGCTGCATCCCCATTCGATCGACGTGATGCGCTACTTCGGCGGCGACGTCCGGCGCGTGGCGGCCTTCTTCATGAAGGGGGAGGGCCGGTCGATCTGGTCCAACGCCAAGATCATCTTCGAGTTCGCGGGCGGCATGATCGGATCGCTCACCGGCAGCTACGACGCCGGCGGCGGCTTCGGCCTGGAGACCTGCGACGTGACCGGCTCCAGGGGCCGCTTCCTGCTGGAGGAGGCGTGTCAGCGGCTGACCTTCTTCACGCGCGAGAGCGAGGAGGCGGAGACCCTCCACTACCTGGGCGGCATGCTCGGCTTCAACGAGACCTTCGACAGCAGGATAGCCCGCTGGGTCGACCAGCTCGACGATGGCGTGCCGCCGGACCGGATCGACGCGTCAGGCGTGGACGCGCTGCAGGCGCAACTCGTGATCGAGGCGTGCGTGCGTTCGTTCGAGCGCTCGGAGGTGGTCGAGGTAGAGGCGGTGTCCTGAGCCATGCTGGCCTACAAGGCGATGTACAGATACCTCGATGAAGGGGTCCATGCGGAAGTACTGGACTTTCCCGGCGTCATCAGCTTCGGCGAGGATCTGGAGCACGCACGTCGGCTGTTGGCGAGCGCCCTGGTCGACATGGCCGAGGTCAGCCTGGAACGGGGGGAGTCTCTTCCTCACGCCGATCCGACTGCCACCGATCCGGAGTCCGACCTGGAAGAGCCGATCTTTCTCCTGCTTCAAGCAACCTCACGTGTTGCCGTGGTCCCGCAGAACACATCGACTTGAAGCGACGCGACCTGCTGAGACACCTGCGGCGTCACGACTGTCGATTCGTCCGGGAAGGCAGCGAACACTCCTTCTGAGAGAGTCCCGACAATGGCGGCCAGACGCACGTTCAACACGGAAGGCCCCGTCGATGCGGCGGATCATTATTGCATCCCGCCACTGGAGCGGATCGATCTGGACGAGGTGCTCGGCCTGATTCGCGACAAGAAGTACTTCGTCGTGCATGCGCCTCGGCAGACCGGCAAGACTTCGGCGCTGCTCGCGCTGCGCGACCTGCTGAACGGCGGCGACGACTACCGTTGCGTCCATGCCAACGTCGAGGCCGGCCAGGCGATGCGCGAGAACGTGGCGGAGGGCATGCGCACCATCCTCGGCGAGCTGGCGTTGCAGGCCAGCGTGACGCTGGGCGACGACACGCTGGAGGAGCTCTGGCCCGACCTGCTGGAGCGCGTCGGTCCGGGCCTTGCCCTGCGCCGGGCGCTGCTTCGCTGGACGATGGCGGACGCCCGCCCGCTGGTGCTGTTGATCGACGAGATCGACTCGCTGGTGGGGGACACGCTGCTGTCGGTGCTGCGGCAACTGCGTACCGGTTACCTCGATCGCCCGAGGCGCTATCCGCACGCGGTGGTCCTGTGCGGCGTGCGCGACGTGCGCGACTACCGCATCCATTCCACCGCCGAGGACCGCATGGTGCTCGGCGGCAGCGCCTTCAACATCAAGTCCGAGTCGCTGCGGCTGGGCGACTTCTCGGAACGGGAGATACGGACGTTGCTGGCGCAGCACACGGACCAGACCGGGCAGGTGTTCACGGAGGAGGCGTTGCGGACGATCGGCACGCGCACTGCCGGCCAGCCGTGGCTGGTGAACGCGCTCTGCTACGACGCCTGCTTCCGCGACAAGGCGGGCCGGGACCGCTCCCGACCGATCACCGCGGATGCGATCGTGGAAGCGCAGGAGCGGCTGATCCTGCGTCGCGACACGCACATCGACGATCTGGCGAACAAGCTGCGCGAGGATCGCGTGCGGCGGGTGATCGAGCCGATTCTGGCCGGCGCCGACCGGATCGACTGTTCCGGCGAGGATTTGGCGTACGCCCACGACCTGGGGTTGGTGACGCAGCCCACCGGCAGTCCGCCGCACATCGCCAACCCCATCTACGCGGAGGTGCTGCCGCGGCATCTGAACCACGCGGTGCAGGCGACGCTGCCGCAGCAGACCGCGTGGTACGTGGACGCGGCCGGCGGCCTGGACGTGGACGGGCTGATCGGCGCGTTCCAGGCGTTCTTCCGGGAGCACTCGGAACACTGGGTGCAGCGGTTCGAGCGCTACCACGAGGCCGGACCGCAGTTGCTCTTGCAGGCGTTCCTGCAGCGCATCGTCAACGGCGGCGGGCGGCTGGAACGGGAGTACGCGCTGGGCCGGGGGCGGGTGGATCTGCTGATCCTGTGGCCGCAGGGGGGGCGCGAGCGGCGGGTGGTCGTGGAGTGCAAGGTCCGCCGCGGGGAGCTTCAGCGGACCATCGCAGAGGGGCTGGCGCAGACGCGTGGCTATCTGGACCGCTGCGGGGCGGAGTCCGGGCACCTGATCGTGTTCGACCGATCGCCGGAGCGAAGTTGGGACGAGAAGGTCTTTCGCCACGAAGCGCCGCCGGGAACCGAGGCGCCGATCACGGTCTGGGGGATGTGAGCAGCCTCCACGCCGGGAGCAGTCGCGCGTCGATGAGCGACGCCGTGTCGAAGTGTCGAAGGTAAGACTTGTTGTGTTCGCATATGATTTGTTACGCTCCGATGAGTGCCCGACGTTCTCGTCACATGGATCGGTCATGCGGATCTGCGCGCCGTGCAAGAGAGCGCGTCGCTCGGCGTCGGCCCGATCGCCCAAGCCTTGGAGGCCCGGAGGTTCGACGCCTCGTTTTTGCTCACCGATCACCGTGACAAGGCTGACACGTACGTCCGCTGGCTCGAGGCGCGTTCCGGCGGCACCGAGATCAGCCTGATCCTGGAGCAGCTCACCAGTCCCACGGAGTACGGGGAGATTTACGGCGCGGCGGTGCGGGCATGCGAGCGAGCACTCGCCACCACGCAGGGTGCCGCGCTCACCTTTCACCTGAGCCCAGGGACACCGGCCATGGCCGCGGTCTGGATCATTTTGGCGAAGACGCGATTTCCCGCGGCAATGATCGAATCGTCGCGAGAGCATGGAGTCCGCACCGCTTCGGTCCCCTTCGACATCTCGGCGGACTTCCTGCCGGATCTGCTCCGTCAGCCCGACCGTGAGCTGGAACGCCTCAGCGCCGGTCTGCCCCCGGAGGCTCCCGAGTTCGACGAGATCGCACATCGGAGTCCTGTCATGCAGCGCGTCGTTCTGCGCGCTCGTCGTGTTGCGCCGCGCTCCGTGCCCGTTCTTCTGGAGGGCGAGACGGGAACCGGCAAGGAGTTGATGGCGCGCGCCATCCACCAGGCGAGCCCGCGTCGTGGCCGGCCCTTCATCGCCGTCAACTGCGGCGCGCTGCCGCCCGAGACTGGTGGAGTCGGAGCTGTTCGGCCACGAGAAGGGCGCGTTCACCGGCGCCGACCGGGTGCGCCGCGGGTACTTCGAGGCGGCAGACGGCGGCACCCTGTTCCTGGACGAGATCGGGGAACTGCCCGCCGCCGCTCAGGTGAAGCTGCTTCGAGTGCTACAGGAGGGGGCCGTCGTCCGAGTCGGCGCCACCACGCCGCGTCGAGTGGACGTGCGCGTCCTCGCCGCGACCAACCGAACGCTCACTGAGGAGGTCGCTGCGGGCCGGTTCCGGGAAGATCTGTTCTATCGCCTTGCCGTGGCCGTCCTGCAACTCCCGCCGTTGCGCGACCGCACCGGAGATACCGGGCTGCTGGCCGATCGACTCCTGGAGCAGATCAACGCCGAGAGTACGAGCGAGCCGGGCTACCGAGAGAAGAGACTTTCTGCTGAAGCAAGAAACGTTGTGCTGCGCCACTCCTGGCCCGGCAATGTACGCGAGCTGTCCAACACGCTGCGCCGCGCCACGATCTGGTCGGACGGGGAGGCCATCACGGCGGTGGGCCTGCGCGATGCCCTGCTCCCGGCCGCCCGCGATCACGACCGGCAGATCCTGGACCGCCCGCTGGGGAACGGCTTCAGCCTCCCTGATCTCCTCAGTGAGGTCGCGCGGCACTACCTGGGACGCGCGATGGAGGAAGCGTCCGACAACAAGACCAGAGCCGCCGAACTGGTGGGGCTGGCGAGCTACCAGACCCTCGCCAACTGGCTGTCCAGGTACGGACGCGCCCAATGATGGCACGGGTCTTGCTCCATAGAGTCCGTAAGCTCCACTCATCTCAATGCCGATCACCGGAAGAGATGGAGAAGGATGACCCGAACGCTGGGAGGATGACGTGGTACACATTTTGATAGGGGCTGGCTGCTTGGTGGTTGGGGCAATCGGCACGCTGTTGGCCGACGAAGACGTGGAAGAGGTATCTTTCCGCGTCGGCTTGGACGGCGTCAGCTTTCGCGTCAAACGGGGCGAAGCCAGGATACGCGAGCTCGAAGCCAGGATACGCGAGCTCGAAGCCGAGATACGGACCCTTGAGCTGTACAGGGAAGCTGTACGAAGAACCCCTGTGATAGGTGCCGGTCCTGGGTGGAACAGGCTTGGAGGCGATAGTTGACGAACAACGTATCCGCAAAATACGAGGAACAAGTCGCAGCAGAACTCCGTGCGCTGATCGAGTCGGTCCGCGGAGATCTCGATTCGGGGGAGAATGAGGTGCAAGAGCGGCAGAACGCAAGCAACGTTCCGCTCGATACTCCTTCCCGCCTTAGGATTTCGAGTATTGCATATTACGGGATCCTGATCGGCAAGTTGGCGGTACGCCCTCCGTTCGTGAGAAGCATCCTTGAACTGATGGAGGCCCTGGTAGAGCGCGGCATAATCAAAGGGCAGGAGGAAGTGTCCGACGAGAAGGTCCGGCTCCGTTCCCCGAACGGCTTGCCGGCGAACCACGGGGAGTCGGTTCACGGTCGGGAGACGCCTCTTGTCGAGGTGCTAGGGCTTCCGGTAAGTCTCGCTGCGCGAGTTTGGGAAGTGTGTCGGTCTCTGATGGAAGCGAACCGTCGGCTTCCTGCCGGAGGTCGTGGTTTGGTCGAGCTCGCCAAGCAGATCATCGTGGCGTCTGTCACGATGCCAGAGGCCATCGAAGATATCTTTCACGAGCTTTCCAGCTTTGACTTAGGCAGCTCCATCGATCGGCGAGCCCTATATAGGCGATCCCTATATAGTAATTCTTCTTCAACTGAATGGATGAAATATTTTAGTATTACCCCGGAATCAAAGTCCCTATCCGAGCTCTTTGCAGAGTTTATGGGGTACGAGTCGTTTGACGACTTCTCGCGCGCAAAGCGCATCGAACACAACGAGCAGTTGGATATTCTTGCCGATGTGGGTCTCTCGAGAGAGATAATTGATCTATTTCGAGAGGAACTAGATACGGAAGAGAGCCGTTCGCAGGATCGGACCGTGAAGCATATGATTGACGTATCGAAGCCCAAGGGAATACAGTCTCAGGCAGAGATGTTTGGCCATCTGACAGGACACGACAGCCGCGTGACCACCGTCGAAGGCATGGTTGGCATGGGCATCTCTGCACAGAAACATGACGGGGCTTACGTCACGCCTCAACGTGTTGTCGATCTCATGCTGGAGCTCGCCATGCCAATGCCGGAAGAAAGCGTATACGATCCTTGTTTCGGTTATGGAGGTCTCCTCGTAGAGGCTGCATACCGACAGAACGCCGGAGCTATGAGCAGTTCTTCAAACACATCATCAGACACTCGCAAAACACGGATATTCGGTGTGGAACGTGACCTGCTTCCCTACTCTGCGGCGCTGTGTCGATTGATGCTGGCCGATGTGGACCACTCCGGTCTTGTGTTCGATGACGCACTGAACCCCAGGGCACCATTGCCGCGCGCGGGCGCGGAGGCGGGCTTCGACTGCATTCTGGCGGCCCCACCGTGGGGCCGCTCGGTGGAGAGTAGCGGCGCGTTTCCTGCGCCGGGAGAATCGACGGAGCATCAGTTCGTACGGCACGTGATGGACAACTTGGCACCCGGGGGGCGCGCCGTGGTCGCCTTACCGGAGGAACCCTTGTTTCGTGACGAGGATCGGCCCTTGCGAAAAGCGCTGCTATCGGATTACCGCGTAGACGGTGTAATTTCGCTTCCGGCCGGCGCACTCGAACCGTGCACGAGCCTTCCGATGAACCTGCTGGTGTTTTCTAGAGCTCCGCGACACGAAACCGTGCGTTTTGCGCGTTTTTCTCGGGAGGCGTGGGATATGATCTCGTCGAACGATGATGACAGCGTTCGGCAAGACGAGCCACGCAGATCGCCCGATGAGAGGGCCGCCCACAGCACCGAGCTCATGCGATCGCTTTCTGCTCTGATCAGACATCGCCAAGCGACAACTTCCGAAGTGCTTCCATCAGGGGTTCAGGTGTGGGATGTCCCGATATGTGAACTTGAGATTCGTGACCACGAACTCATCGCGAAAAAATCGGGCAGTGAGGAACTCGACACTGAACTCAAGCGGCTCCTGGAAACCGAGCCGTCGTTGAAGATCGATACGTTGGGTCGTCTGGCGGAAGTGTGGGGCGGAGTGTCGTACGAGCCCCGATTCAGAGTCAGACCCGGTGACAGATCCGACGTCGTCGCGGGCCTTGTCTACCCCGGGGACATCACCGATCACGGAATCCGACCGCCAAAGTGGTTCCTCTCCCCCGAAGGATCCGCTTCAGTAAAGGAGGAAGCTTATCTCCGTAGCGGTGATTTCGTCGTCACGACCTCAGGCTCCGTGGGGAACATCGGGCTCGTGGACGACAGCATGTCGACCATTCGTATGCTCCCTACGACGGGACTCGCGCAGATTCGTGCGCGGAGCGGTATCGATTCGAGGTTTCTGGCCGCTATTCTTCGCTCGCCCGTCTACGGAGCCTGGTTGTCAGGCCATGTCCGCGAGCCGACGCCCTCGATCCGTCACCTGAGGTTGCGGGAGTTACGCGGTTTGAAAATCCCGGTGCCACCGTTGTCCACGCAGGAAGCGGTGATCGAAGAACTCCGTGGGCGTTGGGCAGACGCGCTTGCCGTGCTCGCCCGCCTCATGGCAGTGACGTCCAAGAGTCCTATTGCGAGTTGGTTGGAGACACCCGTTGTGGCTCGTCTCGCGGCGGGCTCAACCGTAGACTCCGCGGGCGGCATGGACACGCTTGTCGAGGTTGCACAAGGTATTCAGTCGCTTGCAGTATCCGAGTCGAGTGACAGTCTGATCCGGGCGTGGCTGGAAGCGGCACGGAAGGCTGCGGCGGCTCTGGACGGCGTCGATTCGATTCCACCCGGCGCGGGCCGCTTGGCGACACTGGAGTTCGCTCTGGTCCGGCTCCATGAGGCGTTAGCAGCGCTCGGCGACGCCGAGGGCCATGTCGCTGGGCGGCTAAGCTCGGTCACCCGCGGACTGGTGGAGCTCGTCGAGCACGAGGTCTACATGATGCAGCGGTCGATTACTCTTGACCTTGATGTCGAGCCGGTCGAGGTGGTCGCTGGCGACGCGAGCGAGGTCATCGTACGGGCGACCAATGCCTCGGAGGTCCCACTGCGCAACGTCCGGCTCAGGGCGTGGCGCCCGGACGGCACGACCGAGGAGAGGGCGGCCGACTATGTGGCCGAGCGCGGCACCCACGACCTGCCGGTTGCGGTGCGCCCGACAGGCGCCGAACGATCATTGCAGATCGCCGTGGAATGGCGCGCGCGCCGCTTCGACGGCACGCTCGTACGCGGCGACGGCGCGGTATCCCTGCTGGTTCGGGAGAACGGCGCGAGGTATCGAGCGGGCGCGGAGGAGGAAGACCTGGGATACAGTCCCTACCAGGTTGGGAATCCCGAGGTTCGGGACGGGATGTTCTTCGGGCGCGAAGGTACGATGGAACGGATCAGACGACAGCTCGGCGGCGATCACGCGAACGTAGTCCTGCTCGAAGGCAACCGGCGCACCGGCAAGACATCGATCCTGCAACGGCTTGAGAAGGTAGAAACTCCTCCCGGATGGATTCCGGTCTATTGCTCGTTCCAGGACGCCGACAGCGTCGCCACGGCCGACGTATTCAGGCTGTTCGCGCGCCGGACCGGTGAGGCGCTTGCGGACGCCGGCATCGAAACGTGGGTACCCGATTGGCCGCGACCGGATTCCCCTCAGCCGTTCAAGATTACCTTCCGCAATGCGCTGAGTGCCTTCTCTGCCGGGCATCCTTTCGAGACCCTGGAGGTCTATCTTGCGGGCGCGATCGAAGCGGCGAAGCCGCGGCGCATCCTGTTCATGATCGACGAGTTCGACAAGCTCCAGGAGGGCATCGACAGCGGCATCACCAGCCCGCAGGTCCCCGAAAACATCCGCCACCTGTTGCAGCATCAGCCTGGTCTTGGCGCCATCATCACCGGCTCTCGGCGACTGAAGCGGCTGCGTGAGGAGTACTGGTCAGCGCTGTTCGGGTTCGGCCATCGGATCGGTGTCAGCGCCCTGCCGACGGACGACGCCCGGCGACTGGTCACCGAACCGGTCGCAGGCCGCCTTCGGTACTTGCCGCAGGCGTGTGTTCGGTTGGTGGAGTTGTGTGCGTGTCACCCGTTCCTCATCCAGTCGCTCTGCAACCGGGTATTCGAGCAGGCGGCGACAGGGAGCGACCGAACGATCACCGTCGAGATCGTGGAGCGGGCGGCGAGGGAGATGGTGCGGGACAACGAGCACTTCCAGACCCTCTGGGGCTACGCCGGCAGCGAGCGGCGCAGACTCATTCTAGCGCTCTGCGATCGCTTGGAGGCGGCGGGCGTGGACGCGGTGAACGTCGATCTCCTCAGCGTGAAGTTTCATGAGCACGAGGTGCTGATTCGACGCGCCACAGACCTCGTCGACGATATCGCCAAGCTCCGCGAGCTGGAGCTGGTGGACTTCGACGAGTCGTATCGCGGCGGGACGTACCAGCTCTCGACACCGTTGATGGCCATGTGGCTGAAGAAGAATGTGAACTTCGACGATCTGGTCGTTCGCGCCAGACAGGAGGCACAAGACGCGACATGAAGACGAATCCCTATCAGGTTCTGGGACCCTCAGCGCCGTCCATGCTGGGGCGCGCCGCCCTCGTTCGGCGCCTGGACAGGCATTTGCTGAAGCCGTCGCCCGACCACGTGTCGATCGTGGGACCGGCGCACTACGGAAAGTCCGTCCTGCTCCAGCATGTGGCAGGCGTATATCGCACGGGGTCAAGCTACGTGACGGCCGTATACATGGATCTCCGGCGCCGCACTCCGGCTTCGGATCGGGAGTTCATGCAGCGGTTCGCGGAGGAAGTCAGGGGGGCGTTGGCGGTGGTCCGTGCGGAGATTGCCGAATGGATCGAGAGTGACGACAGCATCAAGTTTCAGGAAGTGCTCGATCTTGTCCTCGACGAACTGGCAAGGGGCGACGAACGCATGCTGGTGGTGTTCGATGGATTCGATTACGCGCTTGCCGGTACCGGATTGACACGAAACCTGTGGGATCAGCTTCGCGTGCTGGCGCAGAAGGATAGCCTTCGGTTGGTCACGGGGAGCCGGAGGCCATTGCGTGAACTCTGCAGGACTGAAGACTCTCGCACGTCAGACTTCTGGGAGATTTTCTACGATACGCCGATCCGCGTCACGGCTCTTGACGATGCTGACGTGGAGACGTTCCTGCAGCCGCTCCGCGATGAAGGCTGCGAGTTCGATGAGTCCGCACGAAAGGAAATCTCCAACTGGACGGGACGGGTGCCCGTGCTGCTCTGCGCTCTGCTCCATGCGCTGTGGGAGGACCAGCGCGGAGCACGTCTCTCGAAGCCGTCAATCGACGTAATCGGCGATAGGGTGTTGGACGAACACCGACAGGTCCTGGCGGCGCTGTGGGATGACTGCGACGATGAATTGCGCGCCGATCTCGGAATGCTGTGCGAAGGCGACCTGCCGCTGACCGACTTGTCCGACAGGCGCCGCGATGCGCTGGTGGAGCGTGGATTCGGCCAGGTGTCAGGCAAGCGTTTGCGCACTTCCTGTCGTCTCATGCAGCGTTACGCAGGGGCGCAGGAGCCTGCAGTCGCCGACTTGAAACGTCTTATGGGTACTACCTCGGGATTCGACGTCAATGTTCGATCCCTGCTGAACCTGCGCCTTGTCCAGGTAGCGGCGAAAGGCGCTGACGACGAACTCCGCGACTCTGTCGACAAAGCGATCCGAGACCTTGCGCCTGTCCCGAAACACTCGCTCATCTGGGTGAGGAGCATCGCAAGCAGGGCTCTCACGCTGATCTGGAACGCCGAGCTGCCGCCTGACCGGACGTTGCCAGCAGAATGGCTTGAGGAATGGAGCCACGCCGACGTGAACTATAACAAGGACGACGGTGGCAGGCTGCCGAGCAAACCTGGCGCTCAGTGCTCTATCCTGCGGCTCGCCACCGGAACCGGGCGTACGATACGTCAGACCAGATACGTCACTAGGACGACCTGTCTTCTGCTCGACTATCTGCAATCGGTCGGAGACTTCGGGCAACACCGCGACGAGTATCCGGAAACCGAGGTCACGGTCGGTTTCGCGGCGGCGGTCATGTTCGCGGCTATCTCGTTGCTGGAGTGCCTGACACAGGATCTTGCACAAGTCGATGCGGTCTGATCGGGCTTCCTGTACCCACCGGGCTGGTGCTATAGCCGCACCGTTACCGGCCTTCGCACTCGGCGGCTGGAACTGCCGGCGACACGATGTCGCCGACGATTTCCGCGCTGGCTCGGAGCTCGTCCTGGGGAGATTCCGGCGGGGACGCCCCACCCGGGTGCGGCTCCACACAGAGCAAGGTCGAGGAGTAGGGCGGGAGCCTGAATGCGCCGGCCTCCTCGGCGCGACGTTCCATGGTGAAGGGGTCGATCCAGGTGCGGCGGCCGGCCGCGGACACGTCGATGCGCGCCTCGACCAAGTGCACCCCTTCGTTGGTGATCAGGTAGCAGTGGACGCCGTCCTTGACGACGTGCCGGTAGCGCAGGTCGGGCTGTGAAGGCGTGACCCGCAGATCGGGCGGCGCCAGCCGTTCCAGATCCGCGATCAGGTCGGCGTCCGATGTGGCGCCGCCGGCAGGCCAGCTCAGGAGGCGGCCGGCTTCTTCGAGTCGTCGCAGCGGTTCGACGGCGCGTTCCGGCAACGGATTCATTCCGTCGTCGAAGCCGTCGACGATGAGCGCGCGGTAGTGCATGCCGGCCAGCCGGATGCCGTCTCCGTCGACCTGCGCGTCCTCCCACAGATGGCGGGCCTCCAGGTAGTTGAAGTCGCGCTGGTGGGTGAAGAGCACGCGCGCCGCCCGCCACGGCACGTAGCAGGCGTCGGCCAGGATCGCCACGTCGCAGACATGCCGAGCGTCGGTGCCCAGGTAGCACAGCCGCCGGCAGTAGTCGGCATAGGGCCGGTAGCGGACCCACCAGGGGCTGTTGGGTCCGACGTCGGGCGGCGCCTCGTTCCGGCGGTGGCCGCGCACCGAGTAGAAGAACGCGTGCGGGAACAGCAGGTTGATTCCGCGCACCAGGCACCAGTCGGTCAACCACTTCATCTGCTCGTAGGTCAGGGTATGGCCGTAAGCGCCGAGCAATTCCTCGCTGCACTGCCGGCGGCCCAGGTGCGCCATCGACGAGGAGACGCACTTGGCCTGCACCGACTCGCGCCCGTCGATCGCGTCCGGCTTGCCCGGCAGGATCGTGCCGTGCACGAGGTCCTGCCCGGGGATCTGGAAGAAGCGCTCCGAGCCCAGGTCGTCCGTCCACTGCGGGTGGCCGCACAGGGCGATGTCGTGCGCATCGCACCAGTCGGAGAGCGGCCGGTAGTAGGTTTCGTGCAGGCGCAGCCGCATGGCGCGGTTGTAGTCGGCGCGCGCCTGCAGCGCGTCGGGCTCGCCGTCGAACCACAGCGCCGGCAGGCGAGGGGCGAAGTCGTAGCCGAGCAGCCGCTCGACGTGCTCCAACACGCCGGTCGTGCCGGCCCGGATGCGAACGCCGGTGGCGCCGGCCCGCATGCGGCCCTTCTCCCGGCGGCACTTGCCGCCGAACTCGTTGGGCTCGTCGGTGAAGATGCCGCGGATGAGGGTGCCGAAGTGTTCCCCGAACGCCTCGGCGAACCGGTCGTACACCAGCCGGATGAAGCAGGCGACCGCCGCCGGGTTGAGCAGGTCGGCCGCGGTGGGCTCATCCTCGGCGCGGGTGGCCTCGTCGGGATCGGTGTAGTGCAGGCCGCGGACATGGCAGGCGGTCGGGCGGTCGTAGAACGCCATGCGGGTGCCGCTGGCGCGTTCGGCGATCGCCGCCAGGTGGTGGCCCGGCTCCAGGGCCGGCTCCTCGCCTGCGGTCAGCACCTGGTAGTCCAGGCCGCGCGACTGCAGCGCCGGGTCGGCGGCGACCACCTGGCCGCTGGATGCACCCGAGGGGTACATGCCCTCGTCGTACAGATAGACCAGCAGGTCGCGGCGGCGCGCCTCCTCGATCGCCACGTGCATGAAGTGCAGGAAGCGATCGGACATCCAGCCGATGTCGCGCGGCAGGCCGACGCGCGGGTGGATCATGAAGCCGTACACGCCGTGCGCCTGAAAGTCGTCGATCTGGCGCACCAATTCATCCTCGGTGAGCGCGTCGTTCCAGAACCAGAGTGGCACCACGGTGAACTCCCGCGGCGGATCGGCAAGGGTGCGCAGCATGCCCGAAGTAGACTGCATCACGGGCGCCGCGTCACGCGCGGATCAGTTGAACTCCGTTCCGCCCTTGCGCGTCAGATACTTCCCCGAGACGCTCTTCAGGATCACCCGGCCGAACTCGTGCGACACGCGCTCGGCGGCCGGCTTCACGACCACGCCCTCGCGCACGTGGGCGCCGCCCAGCGTGGTGGCGCCGTCGGTCAACTCCTGCAGCTTCGCACGGCTGAACGGTCCCCGGTAGAGCACGGGCACCAGCGGAAACAGATCGCTCAGGGACTCCGCCAGCTCGTCGGGGTTCAGGTAGCGGCCCGTACCCGGCTCGCCGACGTACGCGTCGAACACCGCGAATGCGGGATCGGGTTGGCCGTAGTGCAGGTCCTGTACGCCGCGGCCGTAGATCTCGCCCAGGACATAGAACGACTGCCCGTCAGCGGCGATCCGCGTGCGCGCGGACTCGAACGCCTCCTGGTGCGCACGCCACGTCCGCACGTACAGGTTGTTCCGGTTCGCATCGTCCAGCAGCAGCGCCAGTCCCTTGTCGGACATGCCCTTGGAGGTGACGATCGGCCCGTGCTCGCCATGCCGCCCAAGGCAGCACCACGTGCCGTGCAGCTTCTCGGTCATGACCACCGGCTCGTCCTCGCGGAACTCCTCCGGGTACTTCTTGAAGTCCTCGATGTCGTACTTGAGGGTCGCACCGCGCACGGCACGTACCTCGCCCTGCATGGAGATCGGGATCGGCGGCTCGTACTTGACCAGCTCCAGCAACTCGGTGACGTCGTCGCCCTCGGCTACCTGACGCCCGCGAATCATCCCGTCGCGGACCGGGTAGACCAAGCCCTGCGACAGCGAGCCGCGGAGCTGCACCGCCTTGACGCGGTTCTTCCTGCTGCCGGCCAACTTGCCTTCGAGGCCGAGCTCCTCGATCAGCCAGTCAGGGCATACCGCGCCTTCGGGGATGTAGGCTGCAAGGTCGCCGTCGACGTAACTGTCCTTGCCGACGACACAGCGATATCCGCCGATCGCTGCGAGCTCAAGCCGGTCGGCGTTGGGGTGCGGTTCGATGCGCAGCGAGTAGACCTTCGATTCGAATGCCATGGTAGAGCACACGAACATACGGAGGCGCGACGCGACAGTCAAGCTCCCCCACCGGCCGACCGGCCGGCCAGCCAGCCAGCCAAAGCTAGCTACTGAGACCTGTCGTGTGTGACCGGTCGCGTCAGGACCGAGGCGAGGGTCCCGGATCGAACCGCCGCCTGACCAGCGGGCACGCAGCATCCGAAACGGCCGAGCCCCAACAGCCGATCCACCGCATAGAACACTTGTGTTGACCTAACAGATGTGTTGCGTTAGATTCTCGGACAGGAGGGTAGAGACATCGGTCGTAAGGAAGACGATTCAGAAGTATGCTTTCTTATCCAATCACGTTGGAACATGACGACGGGGCCGTACTCGTTACGGCCCCGGATTTTCCAGAACTCACGACGTTCGGAGACGATCGAGCCGAGGCGCTTGAGCGCGCGGTCGGGGCGCTCGAAGAAGCCGTCGCCGCGCGCATCTATGCTCGGCAGGACATTCCGGAGCCTTCGCATGGCGCGATTCGTGTCCCGCTGCCGACCCTCACCGCCGTCAAGGTGATCCTGTACCAAGGCATGCGCGATCAGGGAATCGGCAAAGCCGAGCTGGCCCGCCGTCTGCGTTGGCACCTGCCGCAGGTCGATCGTGTCCTGGACGTGAACCATCACTCGCGGCTCGACCAGATGGATCTCGCTCTGGGCGCCATCGGGCTCCGCCTGGAAGTGAAGTCGAAAGAAGCAGCATAGCCGCTGCATGGGCTCTGCCGGCCGCGGAGTGGTGGCGCGCGGGCGGTCCCAAGTGACATGATGCGGCCAACCATGATCAAGCTCTCAGCGAACACCGTTCTCTTCGGCCGGTCCGGATTCGCCACCGCGGCGCGGTTGCTGTCCGCAGCCGGCTACGACGGGGTCGAGGTCGCGGCCCTGGCCGGCATGTGCGAGCACCTGAGACTGTCGAACTGGCGCGCGCAGGCGGCCGAGTTGCGCACCGTCCTCCACGATCACGGCCTGCAGCCGCTGGCGATGGAGGAATCCGCCCTCGACGAGGAACGCCTGCGCCCGGCCTTCGAGGCGGCCGCCGAGATCGGCATCCCGGTGGTGTGCATCGGCTCCGGCGGCACCGCCGGCGACGGGGACTCCCTCAAGTCCGCCGTGGAGCGGATCGCCGCCCTGTCGGACGAGGCGCACGCGCACGGGGTCACCCTCTGCCTGAAGGCGCACGTGGGCAGCGCCGTGCACGACACGCCGACCACGCTGGCCGCCATGAAGGCGATCGACTCGCCGGGGTTCGGCGTCAACATGGACCCCAGCCACATCCACCGCGCGGGCGAGGATGTGGTCGAGGCGCTGCGCGCCGTGGTCGGCCGCGTGCGGCACGTGCACATCCGCGACTGTCCGTCGCGGGAACCCTCGCCCGGACCTCCCGCCCGGCAGGCGTGCGGGCGCGGCCAGATCGACCTGGCCGGCTACTGCGGCGTGCTGGCGGAGGCCGGCTACGACGGCGCGCTGAGCCTTGAGGTGATCGGCGCGCAGACCTGGGATGATCCGGCCGCCAGCGCCGTCATCGCCGCGGAGAGCGCGGGCTACCTCAACGCCTGCCTGAAGACCCTGGGGGCGCGCTGATGGCAGCTCGGAAGCTGATGGGATCGCGACCCAACCTGCTGCTGATCGCGATCGACAGCCTGCGGCGCGACCACATGAGCCTGTACGGCTACCACCGGCTGACCACCCCGCACATCGCCCGCTTCGCGGAGCAGGCCACCATGTTCCGCCAGCCGTTCAGCCCCAGCGTGCCCACCACGCCCGCCTACGCGTCGATGCTCACCGGCCGCGACTGCTTCGGCACCGGCGTGGTGGGGCTGCGCCACAAGGGCGACGTGGCCGCTTCGATGCTTCCTGAGATCCTGGAGCAGGCCGGCTACTCGACCTGCTGCGTCGGGTTTCCCGGCAATCCGGCCTCGCGAGGCTTCCGGACCTACCTGGAGTACGACGGCTGGGGAGACGTGCCCGGCAGCATGCCCAAGGCGCACGCCCTGAACGAGGTCACCGTCCCGTATCTGCGGACGGTGGCCGGCGGCGACGATCCCTTCTTCCTGTTCCTGCGCCACATGGACCCGCACAGCCCGTACCTGCCGCCGGCGCCGTTCGACCGCCTCTTCTACGAGGGAGACGAGCTCGACCCGTCCAACCACTCGCTGGACGGCCTGTACGCGTTCGCGCCGTTCGCCGACTACTTCAGCTCCTGGTTTCCGGGCAAGGTCACCGACGCCCGGTTCGTCAACAGCCTCTACGACGGGGCGGTCGCCTACATGGACGCGGCGATCGGCCGGCTGTTCACGGTCCTCGACCGGCTCGGCCTGGCCGAGAACACCGTGGTGGTCATCACCGCCGATCACGGCGAGACCCTGGACGAGCACGAGTGCTGGTACGACCACCACGGCCTGTACGAGCCGAACCTGCTGGTGCCCCTGATCATCCGCGCTCCCGGACAGCTCCCGGCAGGCGCGCGGATCGATCCCTGGGTGCAGACCAGGGACATGACGCCGACCATGCTGGAGTTGCTGGGCGTGGATCCGGGGCTGGAGTTCGACGGCCGCAGCTTGGTGCCGCTCGCGCGCGGCGAGCCGTTCGTCCCGGAAAGCGAGCTCTACCTGACCGAGGCGACCTGGATGCGCAAGCACGGCTGGCGCACGCCGGAATGGAAGCTCATCCACGCGCTGGAGCCCGACTTCCACTTCAAGCCGGAGGTGGAGCTGTTCAACCTGGCGCGCGACCCGGAAGAGCTGGACAACCTGGCCGAGCGGGAACCTGGCGTGGTCGCCCTGCTGGAGGAGCGGATGGCCGCCCACATCGAGCGCCGCGAGGCGCAGACCGGCCGGCGCAACCCGATGTACACCCAGCTCGGCTGGCACGGCGCCGGCGACAAGCCGTTCACCTCCTCGGAGGAAGCCTACCGCACGCTCCACCTCGGCAGCCGCAAGCAGGCGCAGCGCCTGCAGGCCAACCTCGCCGACGAGGACAAGGATTCGCAGCCATGACCACCTGCAAGAAGGCGATCCTCCACGGACCCGGCGACCTGCGCATCGAGGAGGACACCCTCGACACCGACCACCTGGCGCCGGACGAGGTATGGGTGCAGACCACGGTCAGCGCCCTGAAGATCGGCACCGACCGCGGCAACTACGAGGGCGCGGAACGGGTTCCCGGCGCGCCCGACTACCCGCGCGGGGTCGGCGACAGCAACTTCGGCATCGTGCGCGGAGTGGGGAGCGCCGTGCAGCACCTGGCGGTCGGCGACCGGGTGATCTCGGGCACGTGGCACCAGTCGATGTACATCATGCGGGCGGGCGAGGATCCCGCGAAGGTCCCGGACGGCGCCGATCCCGAGGACGCCGTGTACGGCAACCTCTATGCGCTGAGCGCGCTCTGCTACCACAAGGCGCTGTTCCGGCCCGGCGAGACGGTGGCCGTGGTCGGGCTGGGAACGCTGGGGCTGGGCGCGGTGGCGCTGGGGCCGCTGTTCGGCGCGCGCACGGTCGCGCTGGGCAACAGCGATATCCGCCTGCGGGCGGCGCGCACCATGGGTGCGCACGAGGCGCTCATGTCCGACGATCCGGATCTGCATGCCAAGCTCGACCGCTTCAGCGGCGGGCGCGGCATCGACCTGGTGATCCTGACCGCCAATCCGTGGCCGGCCTACAAGACCTCGCTGGAGATCGTGCGCCGGGACGGCCGCGTGGCGATCGTCAGCCTGCTCGGCCGCGGCGAGGAGGACCTGGACTTCAACCCGCTGGCCATGCAGCTCTTCTACGACAAGGCGGTCACGCTGATCGCCGTCAGCGGCGGCGACCCGAGCCTCTATCCGCGCCCGGCCGAGCTGACCGGCATGGCCGCCGGCACGCGCCACCACCGGCCGCACGTGCTGCAGCTCATGGCCGACGGCGTGCTCAGACCAAGCAAGCTGATCACCCACCGGCTCCACTACACCGAGATGAAACAGGCGTACGACATGGCGTTCAAGCGGGACAAGACGATGATGAACGTCGTCTTCGACTGGAGCGAGGCGTAGCCGCCCCAAGAACCGTCGCCTCCGGCTCCGCTTCTTGGCCCATCCCCACCTTCCGCAACGGAGTCCGTCGGTTTGCCGCCGACGCGCCAATCCGACAGACTCCTGCGCGAGGAACGAAAGGCCCGAGGTGTTGATCTTCGACGGGGACTATCCGGCCAACGTGGCGGTGCGGCTCAACGCCGATCTCACTCGTCCGATCGGCGAGGTGCGCGCCGCGCCGCCGGCCGGCGTGGCCGGCGAGGATCCCCACTACCAGTCGAATCTCATGGCGTCGGTGCCCGAACAGCGCCGCGCCGGCATCGCCGCCTTCATCGGGAAGCTGACCGCGCGCGTCCACCGCCCGGGCGCGCAGCTCTCGGGGTACCGGTCAGGCGAGCTGGCCTGCGCGGAGACGTGGGGTCAGGTCTCCTTCTACCGGATCATGGCGCGGCGCGGGCACTACCGCATCCTGACCTCAGCGGCCGATCTGGCCGATCACATGCGCGACTGGGAGGAGGCCCGGAGCGCCGGAGCGGGCTTCGACGGCCTTCCGGTGGGCGTGGTCATCGGACTGGAAGGCGCGGACCCGATCCTGGACACCGAGTCCCTGGAGGAGTTCCACGCGGCCGGCCTGCGCATCGTCAGCCTCACCCACTACGACACCAGCGCGTACGGGCACGGCACGGGCACGGGTACCGAGGGCGGGCTGTTTCCGCCGGCGGACCGGCTGCTCTCCGACATGAGCCGGCTGGGCATCGTGCTGGACACCACGCACGCCTCCGACGCGACCATCACGCAGGCGCTCGACCGGTACGCCGGCCCCGTGATCGCCACGCACCAGAACTGCCGGGCGCTCGTTCCGGGCGAGCGGCAGTTCCCGGACGAGATCCTGCGCGCGATCATCGAGCGCGACGGCGTGATCGGCGTGTCGATGGACACCGCCATGCTGTACCGCGGCGGCATCGACTGGGCCAACGTGGTGGGACTGCAGCGCCCGTTCGGCAAGGCGGACGTCACGCTCGACGACCTGGCCGACCACATCGACCACATCTGTCAGCTCGCCGGTGACGCCCGGCACGCCGGCATCGGCGGCGACACCGACGGTCAGGGCGGACGCACCGGGGCGCCGGCGGAGATCGATACCGTGGTCGACTACCACCGGCTGGCGGACGTGCTGGCCCACCGCGGCTACGGCGACGACCAGGTCACCGACGTCATGTACCGCAACTGGGTCAGGTTCTTTTCCCGTCATCTTGACGGCTAAGCCGGTCCGCGCCATGGGCCGCTGAGGCCGACGACAGGGCCGGCCTTCCATGGACAAGCCTGACGCGGTGCCGGCGCGCGTCGGTTTCTTATCTGACAATTATCTCGGAGGCCGTATTACGGCACAAATGCGTCTTACGCATCGGTATACAAGGACATGTGTCCACAGATTCCGAAATAGTCTCCTCGATCGTGCGAAACCGAGCTCGACTGCTTCCGAATCCCGACCTCCACACGCCTGGTACGCCCCCTACAGGCACTCCTCCGCCGGCTCCGTCTCCAAAACAGGATTACCGGACAGGGGACAAGGCTCTATCCACGCTTCAGGGCCTGCAAGACCCTCTGAGTAATCCTACGCGTCGATTGTCCTGCAGGCTCGGCCCGCGCGGCATCGGCCAGCACGGCAATGTAGGTCTCGCCCAGCGCCATGGTGAGGATGCCGGCGGTCCCTGCCGAAATCAGTCCGCCGGCGACCGTGCCTAGTCCGGGAACGAACTTCAGGATATTGGATACGATGCTTCGCCCCAAGTTGGTCGTGATCGCGGTTCCGACCATCCCGGCGAGGGACTTCTCGGGCAGCGCGACTCCGAAGATCGCCGAGATCTCTTTGAGCATGAGAGTCTGAATCGGTACCAGCATCGCAGCGTCCGAGAACGGTATCGGGCTTGCGCCCACCGCCGTCGCCACGGCAGCAGCCGCCACGACTTCCTTGTGCGCTTTCTTCTTTTTGAGCTCGACGCTCGCCTTGGTTGCGTAGTATCTGATCATGCTATGTCCTCCAGTCTTCGAATCGGTCGAGCGAAGCGAGTGTCGGTTTCATGGCAGGCAGTACTCCATTACGCAGGTCAGTAGCCGACCCACAGCTTGCCGAGTCCGCGGCCCAGTCCGCCGCCCCCGAGCGAACCCGCGAGCCCACCGATCACCGCGCCTACCACGGTGCCGACGCCCGGAATGACGGAGCCGACCGCCGCTCCGGCGGCAGCGCCGCCGATCGCGCCTCCCGTGGAGCCAGCGGTCTGTACGGTGCGGACGCCGTATTCCTGACCGTCGATTTTGCCCCTGAGCACCTGGACGGTGTTGAACATCTGCTCGACCAGTCCGAACGCGACCGCGGTGCCGGGGTTGGAGCCGGCGAACCGTTTGAGCCCCTCCGCTCCTGCTCTCCGTCCGACGGCTTTCATCGCTTCCTTCGCTCCGAGCGCTACGATCGTCCTGACGGTCGAGTCGACGGTCGCCTTGGCACCGATCACGACGACCCGTTGCGCATACTCGGCGAGGTCGATCCGTCCGGTAAGCAACTCCTTGAGACTCCCCAAAGCCTCCGCGCCGGCTCCCAGCACGCCTCCCGTCACGCCCGCCTTGCCGGCGAATCCGGCGATGTCCAGCGCGTTGTTGAGCAGCAGGTTGTTGTTGGGCACCTTCGCCCCGGCGTTGTCGGCGGCGCGGGTGGTGGAACGGCTTGACACCCCCGAAGACCGCACCCTCTTCGTAACCCCGGCGGCTCTGAACTTCTCGGCCGTCTCGCGGGTGCCGACGAGGCGGGCGGTCCGGTACTGGCCCGCCGCCACCCGATGCTGCACCTCTCGGACGCAGGCGTCGCTGATGCAGTCCTTGGCCTGGATGCGCTCTACCACGCGACGGTTCTGCGTCGTGACCAAGTCCACGGTCCTTGCGTTCGCCGAGCGGGTGACGTCGGTTCTCCGGCCCGACAGAAGCGCACCCAGGGTCAGGTTGCGCCTCTCGCGGATCGCTATCTCGAGGATGTTGCCCTTGAGCTGAGGTCCTCTCCCGGCGCGGCGGACCGCCTCCTGCGCCATATAGTCCCATGCGGTCTCCCGGGCCTGCGCACACCGGGCTCCTGCCGATCGATGGCGGGCGTTTCTCGTGGCCATGAGAGCAACGTAGCGAACGAAATCGGGCGTGCGGGGACGCGGCAACGGTTGCGCGGCAGAAAATCGACGTGATCCCTGACACATCGCTGGTACGGAATGGAAGAACCGTTCACGTCGCGCCGGTCCCGGTGTCCGTGGCGGCGAACAACCCCAGCCCGAAGTGACAGGCTGGAGCCCGACAGCGTGCTGCCCTCGCAGGCGACGCTGTCGTGGCGCGGTTGCGCAACAACGCGGTGCTGGACCGCATGGCCTCACCGTATCTGCGCCGTACGCCGGGGCGTCCGCCACGCGAGGGGCAGGTGTGATGCCATGAGCTGCGCTAATAACCAAGTCGCTCCTGGGAGCACGCGCGGCGGGTGGTGCTGGTGGAGCGGCCCGGCGGGTTGTTCCTCGTTGGATGGGGCAATGCGGCCGCTTGACGCGGCGCGGGCGATGTTCGACCATTCGCTGTATGCTTCCTGCCGGGGACCGCGGACTCGTCCGCCCGGCACGGATCATCGTTGTGCGCGCCCGAGGACGCGGCCCTCGGCTGGGGTGCCCATAGCTGACGTGAATTTCCTGTTCATCCACGCTTTGACGAGTGTGCACCCCGAGCTCGGAGGCGTGGCGTCTGCTGCAGCACGGAGCGACGGTCGAGGGAGCGCTGGCCGAGGCCACCGGCTACCCGCGCGAGGTGCGCCGGCTGGTCCTGCGACGGGCATCGCCAAGCCCGTCACCGTCGGCGCGTATTCAGGTAGACATGCTCCCGTACCTGGAAGTCGGCGGCACGCGCCGGCTGACGCTCCCGTTCCACCGCTTCCGCTCCCGCGGCCGCGAACGGGCCACCAGCGCGGTTGGAGCGTTCCTTCGCATACGGTTCCCACGGTTCCCGGAGGCGATCGCGGGACCCGTGGCGCTGGGCTATGCTTGCCACTTCGGGCTGGGGTTGTTCGCCGCCACGGACACCGGGACCGGCGCGACGTGACCAGTTCTTCCATTCCGCACCAGCGATCCGTCAGGGGATCACGTCGATTTTCTGCGGCAACCGTTGCCGTTTCCCCACACGCCCGATTTCGTTCGCTAACCTTCTCTCATGGCCACGAGAAAACCTCTACGACGATCGCGTCCGCCACATCGATCGGCAGAAGCCCGGTGGGTAGTCCGCCGCGCCGTCAAGACGACCATAGCGCTCGGAGCGAGGGAAGCGACGAAAGCCGTCGCACGGAGAGCAGGAGCGGAGGGGCTCAAACGGTTCGCCGGCTCCAACCCCGGCACCGCGGTCGCGTTCGGACTGGCCGAGCAGATGGTCAACACCGTCCAGGTGCTCGGGGGCAAAATCGACGGCCAGGAGTACGGCGTCCGCACCGTACGGACCGCTGGCTCCACGGGAGGCGCGATCGGCGGCGCTGCCGCCGGAGCGGCGGTCGGCTCCGTCATTCCGGGCGTCGGCACCGTGGTAGGCGCGGTGATCGGTGGGCTCGCGGGTTCGCTCGGGGGCGGCGGACTGGGCCGCGGACTCGGCAAGCTGTGGTTCGGCGACTGACCCGCGTAATGGAGTACTGCCTGCCATGATGCCACACGATTATCCAAGCCGAGTCCTGGTCGCCGTGACGGGCCTCTCGCCGCAGATCGTGACCGAAACCCTGTTCGCGCTGGCTGTCGGTCATCGCCGCGACCAGTATGTCGATCCCGATCTGCCGCAACGGCTCCTGGTG
Source organism: Spirochaetia bacterium (assembly GCA_965215345.1). Lineage (GTDB taxonomy): Bacteria > Spirochaetota > Spirochaetia > SZUA-6 > Bin103 > CATQHW01. Next base: position 220,619 of record CBDCDL010000001.1, read on the forward strand.
CCGACGAAGATCCAGCTCATCACGACGGAAGAAGGGGCGCGACGCGCCCGGTCCGCACTCCTGCATCCTGAACGCGGCTGGTTCCACCGGCTGTGCTCCGATTACGATCTGCCTGCCATCGAGTTCGGGCCGGAGGACATTGTCGTGCTCAACAAAGGAGCCGGCCAACCGCTGGATGACATCCGCAGCAGGGAAGACAACAGGCTCGCCGCCGACGCTATCACCGCAGTCATTCGAGAGCTGAGCCGTGACGACGCCAGTTCGTTGCACGTCTCCATTGCCGGCGGGCGCAAGACCATGGGGTTCTATCTCGGCTATGCCCTGTCGTTGTACGGTCGCGCTCAGGATCGGCTGTCACACGTGCTGGTGAACGCGCCCTACGAGTCGCACCCGGATTTCTTCTACCCGCCGCCGGAGAGCCGTCTCATACAGGACCGGGACGGCCGATCGTACGACGCGCAAGACGCCCGCGTGACGCTGGCCGACATCCCGTTTGTACGCCTGCGGGAAGCGTTGGACCGCGACCTGCTGGCCGGCTCGGCGAGCTTCTCCGACGTGGTGGAGCAAGCGCAACGTGCCGTGCAGCCGATTGAATTGGTACTTGAACCCGAGACCTGTACGGTCACAGCCGCCGGAGAAACGATGCACTTGGATCCGTCTCTGTTCGCGCTTTACTGGCTGCTGGCGGAGCGGGCGCGCCGCGGCCAGGCGGCCGCCCACTGGAGCGAGGACGGCTTCATGATGAATCTGCTGCATTATTATGAACGAACGAATCCCGACCCTGGTCACTACGAGCGTGTCGAAGAGGCATATCAGGGCGGGGAGCCGAAGAACGTCATCAATCCCGCAAAGGCTCGCATCAACAGTCATTTTCGGCAATTCCTGGGCGAACGGCGCGCCACTCCCTACCTGATCGCTTCGTTGGGCCCGGTCCCCGGGCATGCACGTCGCCAGCGCTTCGGACTCCGGGTACCCCCGAACGCCATCCGGATTCGTGGGCGCAACAGGTCCGGTGCACGCCACGCACGCACGGAGAAACACCATCAATGAGCACTCTGGTAACGTTCCTCGGCAAGTCGAGATACGACCCCAAGACCGGCTACCTGAAAGCCACCTACCGATTCCCCAATGAACGGACGGAGAAAACCGCGTTCTTCGGACTCGCGCTGGCGGGCTATCTTGTCGTCGACACCACCGTGATCCTCGGCACCTCCGGCAGCCAATGGAGCGTACTGGTGGAGAACCTGGCGGAAGAGGACGATGAAGAAGACGCGCGCCTCACGTTGCTGGACGCGGAAGAGCGGGAAGCCGTTGAGCAATCGCTGCTGGACCAGTTCAAACCCCTCATGAGCCGGGCGGTCGGGTGTGCCGTGATACCTCGCCTCATTCCGTTCGGAGAGGATGCCGAGAGGCAGTACGACATCCTGGCCGCGATCGCGGACTCCGTACCGAAGGAGGGATCCGTTAGCATCGACCTGACCCATGGATTCCGGCACCTCGGCATGATCGGGTTCCTGTCGGCGGTCGTGCTGGAGCGCCTTCATCACAAGCTGAACGTTCGAGACCTGTGGTACGGGGCGCTCGACATGATGCGCGATGGCGTCGCGCCGGTCCTCGAACTCGACGGGCTGGTGCGCGTGCGCCGTTGGGTCCAAGCGCTGGATCAGTTCGACGCCACCGGCGACTACGGCGTCTTCGCACCGCTCCTGATCGAAGACGGCGTCGCCAAAGATAAAGCGAACTGTCTGGAGGCGGCTGCGTTCTACGAGCGCACGCACAATGTGCCGGAAGCGGCGCGCCGGATCGGCACCTTTCGTCCGGTGCTCGCCGAAGTGCTGCAAGGTGCATCGGGCTTGTTCCAGAGCCGGCTTGCCGAACGGCTGCGCTGGGCGGAAGAGCTCGAGCCGTGGCGGCAACAGCGCGAGCTGGCGTCCCAGTACCTGAATCGTCGCGACTTCCTCCGAGCCGCCGTGCTGGCGCGCGAGGCGTGGGTTACGCGGCTCTGCTCGGACACTGCCGTCAAATACGCCGCCCGGCAGAAGGCCGTCGAACAGTTTGTAACCGAACTGGATGAAGGATTACACCCGGAGTGGAAGAAGAAGGCGTTCCAGGATGTCACCCATTTGCGCAACGCGCTCGCGCACGCCACCCAGCCGACGAAACGTTACCAGTCGATGCTCAAGAAGCCGGACCGTCTCCACGATGCGCTGAAATCCGCCTGTGAACAGCTGCTCGCTGATGATGTCTAAGTTGAACGCGACACGTGACCAAAGGCTTGGTGCCGGAGGACTCGGATTCCGCGCGCCCCGGGACGCCCCGGCATGAAACGCCTCGAAGTTCGATTCAAGGTCGTCACGCCCTGCTTTCTCGGGGGGCACGGTCACCAGGCCGAAGTGCGCCTCCCGTCGATCAAGGGCGCGCTTCGCTTCTGGTGGCGTGCGATCACCTATGCACGGATGGCAGATGCAGAGCGTGACGGAATCATCAAACGATTGGCGAGCGCAGAACGATGGTTGTTCGGAGCCAGTGAGACCGGACAGAGCCGCCTGATCATGACCCTGGATGGCGAAGATGCCCGACCGCAGGTCCTCAAGAAAGACACGATCCTCACGGATGCATACGGCGCTGCCGTTGGCGCTGGCGCGCGTTATCTCGGCTATGGCGTCATGGAAGCCTTTGCGAGCCGGAACAAGGGGACCAAGGCGGCCCAGTTGAGCCGCAGTTGTCTTGCAGCGCCATTCGACGTGTCCTTGCGGATCGGCGCGCAGGAAACGGATTCTCTGCGATCGGTCGTCCCGGCGCTGCGGCTGCTTGGTATGCTGGGCGGGTTCGGCTCCAAGTCACGCAAAGGCTACGGCAGCGTCAATCTGACCGCCCTCGAAGGAGATGGCGTCGACCGATGGCATCCCCCACGCACGGAAGATGACTATCGGAAGGAACTCCGCACGTTGCTGCAGGATGCGGCGGACTGCCATGATGAGCCGGACATCAGCGCGTTCTCGAAGCATGCCCGTGTCGATCTGTTCCAAAGTCACCGCACGCCATTGGAAGCGCTCGACGCCTACGGCAAAGCGATGGTCCGCTATCGGAGCTGGGGGAAAGACAACCGGATTCTGGGCCGTGAGCCGTCTCAGCGCCGTTTCCGTGAGGATCACGATTGGATGTACGACATGCCGTCGTCGCCTGACTTTCACCCTCGCAGGGCAGTGTTCGGCCTGCCGCACAATTACGGCAAGCGCAAGGCGGTGAAGCCGGCATCTCACGATCGTCGCGCCAGCCCCCTGTTGTTCCACGTCCATGAAGAAACCGGTTCGCGTTACGTCGGCGTCGCGGTGTTGCTGCGCTCCCACTTCTTGCCGAACGGCGAAGGGATACATGCGGGAAGAGCGAGTGTTCCTGCCAGGCCGGACTGGAACGTACTGACGGATTTTCTTGATGCCAACAAACGAAGGACGATCTGGCCCGATGGCTGACCGGACGCTGCACATGTCCATTGGCCCCGTGCAGCAGTTCGTGGGCCAGGCACGGCGCACGCGGGACCTGTGGGCGGGGTCCTTTCTGCTCTCGTGGCTGGCCGGGCAACTGATGGCAGCCGTCATGCGCCGAGGCGGGCAAGTGCTCTTTCCGGTGGTCGGCACGGTGCAGGCCCCGGATGATCCATTGCTGGCCGCCATTCTGGGATCTCGGTCCGAACGGCCCCCCATCGGCACGCTGCCCAACCGGTTCAAGGCGTCGGTCCCGGAAGCGTTCGATCCCGCGCTTGCGGCACACGACGCGCGGCAGGCGTGGCGCAGGCTGGCGGAATGCGTATGGGACCAGTTCGTGGCCGGTACTGCCGATCGGGGACGCGGCACCCGCGCCATCTATGAGCGGCAGATCGACGGCTTCTGGGACCTGCAGTGGGTGATCGGCGCCGACCCGGGCGACGGCAGCGATGGAGCTTGGCTGGACCGGCGCAAGAACTGGCGGTCGCATTGGCCGCCGCGCGAAGGGGGCGATCACTGTACGGCGATGGGCGACTGGCAGGAGATCTCGGGATTCGTGCGCGGGCGCCAGCGGCACCTGCAGGACGCCTTCTGGATCGATCTGCAGCGCACGGTGGGGCGGCTCGACATTCGGGACGGAGAACGGCTGTGTGCGGTGGCGCTGGTCAAGCGCCTGTTTCCCAAGCTCGGCGCAACGCGGCAGGAACGGGCCATCGGCTGGCGGCTCGGCGCGGCGAATTGGCCTTCCACCGCCTACATGGCGGCCGTCCCCTGGCTGATGCACGCCAGCGCCAAGGCGGAACGCCGCTCGAAACTGAGCGGATACGTCCGCGAGATCGAGCAATGCGTGGGACCCGACACGTTCGCGCAACTCAGAAGCGAGCGCGCCACTCGCCTGCCCGGCCTTGAATCGCTCGCCGAGGATGCCGATCTGGACGGCAACCTGTTCCTCGAAGCGGCGTTGGCGAACCCCCGCGTCACGCCGCTGACACGTCTGTGCAGCACCGACAACGCGGATCGGGAAGATCCCGACGCGGAGACTCGCCACCGATTGCGCGAAGCGCTGCAAGCGCTTGGCCGAGCGGTCGGCGGCTCCGCGCAGCCGTTCTACGCACTGTTGCTGATGGATGGTGATCGGCTCGGCAGCCTGTTGCGGCAGAACGACGAACGGTCCGTGTCGGCTGCGTTGGCGCGGTTCGTCCGGCGGGTGCCGGGTACGGTAGCTGGTCGAAACGGCGTCACCGTGTATGCCGGTGGCGACGACGTCCTGGCGATGGTGCCGGTCACGTCCGCAGTCGAATGCGCGGTCAAGTTGCGACGGGACTACGACGAGGCGTTCCAGCCGCTGCAACTCGACGCAACGGGCCGGCGATCCACGGCGTCGGCGGCCATCGTGTTCGCTCATTACCACTGCCCGTTGCGCGACGTACTCATGTGCGCTCACGCGCAGCTCGACACGGCCAAGGAGGGTAACGGGCGCAACTCGCTGGCGCTGGCGGTGATGCTCAGCGGCGGAGTCAACCGCCGCTGGGTGGGTAGTTTCGAAGCCGCGCCGGACGCGCTCGGGCTACTTGTTCGGCAGGTCGAAGCCTTCTCGGCGAGTTTCCTGTACAACATCCAAGAGCGCTATGGGCCGATGATCGATCGCATTGCGGATCGAGACGATCGTCGCGGCATCCTGTTGGCCGAGTACCTCAAGGGGAAGCCGCCGCAAAGCGAAGATGACCGCGAGCGCGCGCGTGAGGCAGTCGAACTTCTGTTGCGCGCCTGTGTCACCGAGCGCGGCGACGAGGCGGCCGTCGACACCCCCCGGTTTCAGTTCGATGGAGCCCTCATCGCACGTTTCGTGGCAGAGACGGGGCGCTTCCGAGAGGGAGCGCAGCAGTGAACCTCGTCTACTTCGACCCCATCGACACGCTGTTCTTCCGCGACGGTCGCCCGTACCACGGGGGAGAGCTCAGTCAGGCGGGGGTCGCCAGCCTGTTCCCCCCGAGACCGACGACGCTGGTCGGCGCTGTTCGCGCAGCGTGCGCGCGCGCCATGGGCTGGACCGGCGGCAATTGGAGCGCCCACATCCGAAGCCGACTCGGGGACCGGGCCGACCTCGGACCGTTGCGTTTCCGAGGCCCCGTCGTGGTGCGGCGCTCCGACTCCGGACCGGGCGCATGGGAGTGCCTGTTTCCCGCACCGGCGAATCTCATCTACTCGCCAGTACAGAACGATATCCCGCCAGATGCGGCCTTGCTTGCGCCGGGGCCGGAGATCGAATGCGACATCGGATCGAACGTGCGGCTGCCGACCACAGTCGATCCGCCGGAGGGCGCCAAGCTGCTGCGAGAGTCGGGCTGGTGGATTACGGCGGCTGGGCTGCAAGCCGTCCTCCGCAACCGTCGGCCCGCCGCCGCGAGTCTTGTGCACGGCCGGAAGCTGTGGGTGCTGGAGCCGCGTGTTGGAATCGTCCGTAGCGAAACGACACGCACCACCGACGAGGGGGCCATCTATTCGCCGGCTCACGTCCGCTTGGGCAAAGGAGTCGCGCTGGCCATGGAGACCGAAGGGTTGCCGCAGGAATTCGTGACCGCGCGCCATTCGCGTCCTCATCCTGTGGGCGGAGAGGCGCGAACCTGCTGGCTGCGATGCGGTACCGAGCCGCTCTCCCTTCCCGGTATGCCTGACCTCGGGCCGCCGAGCAACACCATCCGCTACACCGCGACGCTGTTGACCCCGGCCGATACGGGACAACCGCCACGACCCGGAGAGCACGACTACGCCGGGTTGCCGGGTCGTATCGAGGCAGCCTGTCTGCCCCGTCCGGAGCTGGTCGGCGGCTGGGATTCGCACGAGCAGGGAGGGGCGCCCCTGGCGCTGCGTCCCCATCTGGCCGCCGGCAGCGTTCTGTTCCTGGAGGCCCGTTGGGAAGCGGCCAGCCGGATCGCAACGTTGCACGGCGCCGCGCTCGGTCACCGTACCGCGTGGGGCTACGGGCTGACCGTCATCGGTCGTTGGGATTCGTGAACCTCATGTCATTCAAGTCATTCAAGGAGCTGCAGCGATGAATCAGATGCTGCTCGGCCTGTTGGCCGAAACCTTCATCCATCCCGGCGCCGGCCAGACCGGCGGTGCCATCGACCTGCCGGTGGCGCGCGAGGCGGCAACCGGCTATCCGTTCATCGCCGGATCGAGCATGAAAGGCGCGATGCGCGACGCGGTCCGGCTGGACAAAGAGAGTCAGGAGCGCGTGTTCGGCACCCAGGACCGCGGGGGCGCTCTGCTCGTGTCGGACGCGCGGCTGTTGCTGCTGCCGCTGCGCAGCCTGTCGAGTCTCTACCACTGGGCGACCTGCCCGCACCTGCTGGAACGATTCGGGCGCGACCTGCGGCGCACCGAAACCGGCACTGCGCCCGCCGACACGCCGACCGTCGGCCAGTACCGCTATCTGGGCGCGGCGGGGCAACAGGACGCGAAGCTGTTTCTGGAGGAACGCAGCTTCACCGCCCAGTCGTCGTCCGTAAACGGGCCGAACCTGGATGGCTGGATCACGTCGATTGCCCGCCTGATTCCGGATGCCGCGGCATGCGACCGGCTGCCTCGGCAGTTGATCGTGCTGGATGACCGCGACTTCGCTTGGTTCGCCCGTCACGGGTTGCCGGTACTGGCGCGGAATCAGCTCGACAAGAACAAGACGAGTGAGAATCTCTGGTATGAAGAAACTTTGCCGCCCGATACGCTGATGTACACCACGCTTGCCGAGCACGACTCCGATAGCGGCGGATTGGCCGCAATGCGAACGGCCTTCGAGCACCGCCCGTACCTGCAGGTCGGAGGCAACGCGACGGTGGGACAGGGCTGGTTTGCGGTGGCCTGCGCGGAGGCGGACGCGTGAACCCATTGAGCCTCGATCAGCGCCGCGCTAAGCACGCTCTGCACCGAATCAAGCAGCGTCAGAACGAAAAAAGACAATCGGACTACCTGAGCTACGCCAAGGCGTTGCCCGCGTCGATCCAGCAGAACGGTCTCGGGCAGGCGCTGGCGACGCTGTTGGCCGCGGCCAAGGGAAACCAGCGGGATCCGCACCACCTGTTGTTCGCGGACGTGCAGGACTGGCTGTGCGGCAATGACGACGATGCGCCCTATCGAAACGCGGGCGATCTGTTCTCCGCGATTACAGAGAACAAGCAGCAGCACTACTTGCGTGCCCAAGACGAGGCGCAAGCGTATCTGAACTGGCTGAAGAAGTTCGCCGCTGCTTACCTGCAAGCAAGAACAACAACGAAGACGGATGGATAACTTCCCACTCTACAAGGATGCCGAGTCCGCTTCTCTCGCGCAAGACGGAAACCGCGGCCTCTGGTACGACAAGTTCTGCAGCACGTGGCTACAGCTTCCGCCGGGCGGGGAGAAGTCGGCTCTCGACAAGGACAAGTGGATTGGCGAGGTTGCCGGGGTGTGCGGCAACGGCGGCGAACTCCGGCAGTACGGGGAGCGACAGAAGCGCATGATCGGGTCACTACATGGCAGGTGGCTCGATCTGCGGACCAGTAGTCCGTTCGTCAGTGGCTTGGGCCGTGCGCATCCGGTGGAAAACGGGTTCGCTTGGCACTACACGTTGGGCGTTCCCTATCTGCCCGGATCATCGGTCAAAGGCATGGTTCGTGCGTGGGTCACACAGTGGAAGGAGGTGGAAGAAGCCGCTCGACTGCACATTCTCGGTTCACCGCCGCCGATCCCAGGCGTTGTACCGAATCCACGAGTCGGAGCCGTCGTGTTTCTCGACGCGCTGCCTGCCGGGCCCGTCGAGCTGGGCGCCGACGTGATGACGCCGCACTACGGCGCCTACTACCAGAGCGGCGAGGTCCCGGGCGACTGGATGAGCCCGACACCGATACCGTTTCTCGTCGTCAAAGAAGGTGTGACGTTCCGCTTTGCGGTCGCGCCGCGGCAACCGGGCGAGAAATCACACGAAAACTGCACGACAGCGTGTGCTTGGTTGAAAGAGGCTCTGGAGTGGATTGGAGCCGGCGCCAAGACGGCAGTCGGCTACGGCCGCATGCGCGTCGACGAGGACGCGCAGAGGAGAAGCGAGCAGGAGCGGATAGATCGCCGTAAGGAGGACGAGCGGAAGGCCGCCCTTCAGGAGAGGATACGTGATCTTCCGGAAGACGCGGCCCGGTTGGAACTGCAGCGCCAACAAGGAAGATGGAACGACGTGAACGCCTTTCTGGACGCCGCGGAGCGCTTTCTTGCTGACAATCCGACGATCAGCAACGAAGGCCTCAAGCTGCTTGCCGACGAAGTTGTGAAGCGTTGGCCGGGGATACTGGAAGATCCCGACGCCGTGAGAGGCAAGAGGAAAAAACCGAAGTACCGAACAAGGCCTCGGGCATTGGCGAAGTCGTTGAACGCAAGAAGGGAGATCAGCGCAGGCCGGCGGGTGGCGACGCCTGAGCCGGAGTCGGAGTGAGCGTTCACCCGCGGCTCTTCCGGGTTTCGTGTGAATTAAGGGTGCCGGAGGTCGCGGCGTGAGGGCGAAACGACCACAGGCCGTGCTCATCGAAGTCGATGAGTTCTGCCAGGGTGTAGTAACCGCCGCGGTGGGAGTAGCTGGTGCGGTAGGGCAGTTCCTTGAGCTTGCGAAACGGGGTGCATCTGGCGCGGCCGAGCGCTGCCATGACGTCCGGCAGCGAGGCGACGGTCTGCTGACGAAACAGGTCGACGATCGCGGCGGTCGAGTACTGGGGCGTTCTCATTGTGGCACCTCTACGAATGTCATATTCGTAATAGTGCCACTATGATGCCGCGCTTGCCATCGGAACGCCACGAGAGCCGTCATCCGGCCATCGCGGCCTACTGGGAGCGGCTTGATTGCATCCGTTTACATGGACTTAATTCTGCGCCGTCCCTTAGCTCGGGATACAACAGCAATGTAGGTCTCGCCCAGCGCCATGGTGAGGGCACCGGCGGTCCTGCCGAAATCAGTCCGCCGGCGACCGTGCCTAGTCCGGGAACGAATTTCAGGATATTGGATACGATGCTTCGCCCCAGGTTGGTCGTGATCGTGGTTCCGACCATCCCGGCGAGAGACGCCTCGGACAGTGCGACTCCGAAGATCGCCGAGATTTTTTTGAGCATGAGAGTCTGAATCGGTACCAGCATCGCAGCGTCCGAGAACGGTATCGGGCTTGCGCCCACCGCCGTCGCCACGGCAGCCGCCGCTACGACTGCCTCGTGCGCTTTCTTCTTTTTCAGCTCGATGCTCGCCTTGGTTGCGTAGTATCTGATTATGCTATGTCCTCCAAGTCTTCGAATCGGTCGAGCGAAGCGAATGTCGGTTTCATGGCGGCGGACTGCTCACCAAGCTCCTGCCGATCGATGTGGCAGACGCGATCGTCGTAGCCGTTTTCTCGTGGCCATGAGAGAAGGTAGCGAACGAAATCGGGCGTGCGGGGAGCCGGCAACGGTTGCGGCAGAAAATCGACGTGATTCCCTGACGGATCGCTGGTCCGGAATGGAAGAACTGGTCACGTCGAGCCGGTTCTAAGCCGGCAAGGTTAGCGACCCCTCCTCGGCATTCAGTCGCGCAGGGTCTCTGCGGCCACGCGGGTCCGCAGCGTGCCCGGAATCGTGTACTGAATGCTCGGCCTTGGCGCGCAACCGATCCCTGATCCCCGGCGTGCCGGGCGGCAGGTGGGCCAGATCGGCGATCAAGCCGTAGCGGAACAGCGCCACCTCGCGGCGCAGCTTCTCTTCGTCGTGGTTGTCGTCGGCGTTGGCGGTGTGGTTCATCGGAACCTCCTCGGTTCGGGTCCATCGACCCGGTGTTGAGGGCAAGCTATGGGTCAGCCGCCGGACCGACAGGCCCCGGGTGGTGTTGGCGCCAGGAATCTATGATTCACGTCATAGTCCCAACCGCCCTTGCAGTCGGATCGCTTCAATGAGGCCACAGGAAGGTTCCAGCTTCAATGAGGCCGCCGGCGGTGATCGCAGCCGGACCCGGCGTGAGCAAGGGTGCTCCTGACCACCCGACGAAAGGAGCACCCGTTGCCGGGCCGACATCTTACCGATCACCAAGTGAGGCTCTACATGAGTTTGCGCCGCAAGGACCCACCGTCAGTCGCGGCGGCCAGGGCGGCATTCAGTACCGCCACCGCCTACCGCATCGAGTCCGACCCGCGACTGCCGTCACAGAAACAGACCCCGCGCACGCGCCGCCGCCGCGACCCGCTGGCCGGCATCTTCGATGAAGAAGTAGTGCCGTTGCTGGTCGAGTCCCCGTCTCTGCGGGCGGTCACCATCTTCGAAGAACTGCGCCGCAACCATCCGGAGCTGTCTGCCGGAGTGCGGCGCACCCTCGAGCGCCGCGTGCGCCACTGGCGCGCCCTGCATGGCCCCGAACAGGAGGTGATCTTCGCCCAGCGCCATCCCCCCGGTCGCCTCGGCCTGTCCGACTTCACCGCCACCGGACACCTCGGCCTCACCATCGCCGGTGCGCCGCTGATCCATCTGCTGTACCACTTCCGGCTGCCCTACTCCGGGTTCGAGTACGCTGAGGTGGTGCTCGGCGGCGAGAGCTTCGTCGCCCTGAGCGGCGGCTGTCAGAACGCCTTGTGGCTGCTCGGCGGCGTCCCTCGGGAGCACCGCACCGACAGCCTGGCGGCCGCCTACCACAATCTGGATCAGGCGGCCCGCGATGACCTCACCCGCCGTTACCAGGAGTTGTGCGACCACTACGGCATGCAACCCACGCGCAACAACCGCGGCGTCGCCCATGAAAACGGCAGCGTCGAAAGCGCCCACGGCCACCTCAAGCGCGCCATCGAACAAGCCCTGCTGCTGCGCGGCTCGCACGACTTCGATGACCTCGCTGCCTATCGTGCCTTCATCGCCGAGATCGTCGGTCGCCACAACGCCCGTCACCGCGCCCGCATCGACGCCGAACGCGCCGTGCTGCGACCGCTGCCGGCGCAGCGCACCCAGGACTTCGAGCTGGAATGCGTGCAGGTCACCTCGCACTCCGGGTTCACCCTGCGCAAGGTGTTCTACTCGGTGCCGTCGCGGCTGATCGGCCACACCCTGCGCGTCCACCTCTACGATGATCGCCTGGAGCTGATGATCGGCTCCAGTCCACTGCTGACCCTGCCCCGCGGTCGTCCCCACAGCGACGGGCGCCGTGGCCACGTAGTCAACTATCACCATCTCATCCCTGCCCTGCGCCGCAAGCCGATGGCCCTTGTCGCGCGCCACGCCGCGGTGGTCGGCGCCTCAACTGGGCATGCTTTGCCCGGCTGCTACGGCGATACCCGCTGCCGCTGGCTCGTATCGTGCACTCCATTTACGCAGCGAAGCCTGCGACTTGAGGAACCGTGTGCGTCAATCGCGCTCGCACGGCTCTGTGGGGGCCTGGGGCCGGTAACGGCCCTGGGCTACCCGGACGCCACATTCCCAGGGTGTTGCGGCAAAGATGCTTCAATGAGGCCGCCGGATATTACCGACGGAATCCTCGAAAGGGGCCTCCTGGAAGAGGGTATGGAGCAGGCTTCAATGAGGCCGCCGGATATTACCGACGGAATCGTCGCGTAGCCTCTCCCCTCCCTAGCTTATTAGGCTGGGCTTCAATGAGGCCGCCGGATATTACCGACGGAATCTGGCCCGGGAATTTCGGAAACTTTCCCATGAGGAGATAGCGCTTCAATGAGGCCGCCGGATATTACCGACGGAATCGTGCCTTGATGTCTCTCTTTGGAGACTTCACTGGCTCTTGCTTCAATGAGGCCGCCGGATATTACCGACGGAATCTGGGGAGTCGAATCGGGTTAAGATAGCCACTCTTCAGGTGCTTCAATGAGGCCGCCGGATATTTACCGACGGAATCCCACTAATCCAAACAGTCATTTCGACAGCTTCGGCTGTCGGAGGCTTCAATGAGGCCGCCGGATATTTACCGACGGAATCTGTCAGGAACGAGGCTTTCTAGGCCTCTTTCCGAAAGCTTCAATGAGGCCGCCGGATATTTACCGACGGAATCATAAGAACAGCAACATCAGTTCATTCAAGTAAAAATAGCTTCAATGAGGCCGCCGGATATTTACCGACGGAATCCGGCTCCCCAGGTGTTCGAGTTCCCCAAAGGTACGACCCTTGAGCTTCAATGAGGCCGCCGGATATTTACCGACGGAATCGGCTCGCCTCTCTGGAGGCGAGACAATCGCAGCTCAGATCGCTTCAATGAGGCCGCCGGATATTTACCGACGGAATCTCTACTCCAAGAGAATTCGGAGAAAGCTGATCTGGACAAGCGCTTCAATGAGGCCGCCGGATATTTACCGACGGAATCTTCAAAAATAAATAGGATCGTAGTCTCGGGGCCAGCGGGCTCGCTTCAATGAGGCCGCCGGATATTTACCGACGGAATCACATATGGAGTCGAGTCCCACGGGGCTGGAGAGATAGGCTTCAATGAGGCCGCCGGATATTTACCGACGGAATCCCCCGTTCTTCGGGGATCGATAGGGAGACGAAGGCAGTCATTCGCTTCAATGAGGCCGCCGGATATTTACCGACGGAATCTGCCACGGATGCGGCGCTTGCCTCGGTGGAGGTTCTGCCGCTTCAATGAGGCCGCCGGATATTTACCGACGGAATCATGCCATAATCCGCGGGGAGTCCAACCGGATGAGGATTGGCTTCAATGAGGCCGCCGGATATTTACCGACGGAATCTCGAAAGAAAACCACGAACTTTACCAACAAACTCGTATAGCTTCAATGAGGCCGCCGGATATTTACCGACGGAATCGGGCATAGTCCATGCCCACAGCATACTAGAGAAGAAGGCTCGGGCTTCAATGAGGCCGCCGGATATTTACCGACGGAATCTCCCCAAGTCTCAATACGTCGTCGGGACTGATCTGAGGCTTCAATGAGGCCGCCGGATATTTACCGACGGAATCTTCCCAGACTAACGGGAAGGAGACGGTGGCTCCTTCGCTTCAATGAGGCCGCCGGATATTTACCGACGGAATCGCTCGTATTTCCGGGACCTTCCGGACGAGGAGCTCATCTAGCTTCAATGAGGCCGCCGGATATTTACCGACGGAATCTCCGAGGATGGTGATGGATGCCCTTCCGGGGCATTACAGCTTCAATGAGGCCGCCGGATATTTACCGACGGAATCAGGAGAAGGACTTGAGGGAGGCCCACAAGAAGGCCTCCGAGCTTCAATGAGGCCGCCGGATATTTACCGACGGAATCTTCGCAATTCCGCAATGGGTTGTACCATACCTGTTGTGCTTCAATGAGGCCGCCGGATATTTACCGACGGAATCTAGAGGACGGGCGATGGGATGGCGTCGAAAGCACCTCGAGCTTCAATGAGGCCGCCGGATATTTACCGACGGAATCTTGGGGGAGGGGGTGCTGCCCAGACACTATTCTGGGAGCTTCAATGAGGCCGCCGGATATTTACCGACGGAATCTCCCTCCGAACGAGAGGCTGGAGCCGATCAGGCTCGCTTCAATGAGGCCGCCGGATATTTACCGACGGAATCGGACCGTGCCCAAATCCAAGCTGTACAACCGGTTGCCGGTTGCAATGCGAGAGGTCAGGTGCGGTCCCGTGCAATGGGGAAGCAAGCGCAACATTCGGAGGGTACTATATCACATAAGTTGCCACATGTCAAAGAGCTCACTGCTTGCGAGCTCTCCCCGGCCGGAGCGCGTCACGGGAGCGCTCGCTCCGCAGCGGCGACCGAATCATATGATCATCGGTTCGCGTCGCATCACGTGGAACGGTTTTCCGAGGCTGACGACACGCGGCTCGACGTTGTCGGCAACGCCCAGATCGATCAGGACCACATGATCGTCGCCATGATCTATCAGACCGTCGAGCCGCGCAAGGAGTTCGGCGCGCCGTTGGCGGCTCATGCGGCACTGGAACACCGAGAGCTGGATCCATGCCCCGTAGCCGTTCATGACCTTGAACACCTTGCGCCAGCGCTTGGGGTCGGAGATGTCGTAGGTGACGATGTAGAGATGCTCGGGCACGAGGTCAGCGCGTCAGGAAGTTCGGGTAGGAGGAGATTTCACCAAGCAGAAAACGGCCGAACAGGCGCGCCTGCATCTCCATGAGACGGCGGTAACTCACCCGGTAGCCGAACAGAGGATGCGCGACCTCGTGATCCATGCGGCGCTCGAACGCGGCGATGAACTTGCGCCGGCCGGCGGGGGCGAGCGCGACGCTCCCCGCTGCCGCCTTGAAGTCGGTCGGCCGCACCTCGCCGTTGTTGATTACCTGCAGCACGACGGAGTCGGCGACGATGGGCCGAAAGGGCTCCATCAGGTCGAGCGCCAGCGCCGGCCGGCCGTAGCGCGGCTGATGGTACAGGCCTCGGAAGGCATCGAACCCGACGGCTGTCAGCGTCACCGTCCAGGCACGGACCAGCAGCGAGTACGCGAAGGACAGCAGCGCGTTGACGGGATCGGTGGGAGGGCGACGGTTTCGCTTCTTGAACTCGAACGCCGCTGCCTCGGAGTCGTTCGAGTTGATCATCGCGGGGAACGCTCCGAAGTAGCGGGCAGCCGCCGTGCCCTCGACTCCGAGCAGCTCAGGCATCGACTGCGAGCGGTCGGCCCTGCGGCTGTCGTCCTTGAGTTCGATCATCACGTCGCGCTTGTCGTCCGTCCGCTTCCAGTTGCGCCGGAGCAGCGTGCGGCAGTTCCGGATCTTGGCGTTCACCAGGCCCTTGGCGAAGCGCAGGCAGGTGGCCTCATCGAAGCTCGCCCGGTACTGAGCGGTGCGGAGCTCCACGTTCTTGTGGCCGTTGCCGACGGTGTGGCCGTAGAACCACCCCCCGTGGCTGTACCACGTGACCGGAATGCCGCGCCGCATCAGCTCCTGCAGGCACGGGGCGGTGACGTAGACGCTGCCCATCAGGACGACCTGCGAGGTCTCCGCGAGGCGGGCGGTGGCCACCTTCTCGTCATCGATGGTCACTACCAGCGTCTCCCCGGACTTGGCGACCTTGGCGCCGTGCGCCTGCACGTAGAGGGGCAACGCCTCCGTGTTCGGGACGGCGATCGGGCGAGGCTCGGGCGAGGACCGGGACAGATGGTTGATCTCGTCCGGCAGGCAGATGCCGACCAGCGAGCAGCGTGGGCACTTCGGGCTGTCCTCCAGCGGCGGGGGGATCGCCCCGCTCTGCGCGAGGCTCCGAAGCCCGGCGATCGCCTCTTCGGTCGTCCGGATCAACGCATCGTCGAACGGGATCCGAACGCGCTCGCGGCTGGCGACGAAGTACAGCACCCCCTGGTCGCACCGGTAGCCGTGCTCGCGCAGGAGCAACCCCTGTGCGCAGAGCTGGACCCGTTCCGGATCGTAGGCGCCGCCCTCGACGTGCGGTCGCTTGCCGCGCTTGTAGTCCACGGGGATCACGCAGCCGTCCTCGGACTCGATGAGGTCCGTCGCCGCGATCAGCCCCAGCGTGTCGGACGACAGCGTTACCGAGCGCGCGTGCAGCTTGTCGTCGACTGTTACATCGCCGGGCGGCGGCAGCGTCCCTCCGTCGCGGTCGACGCGCCGATGGGCGTAGCGGCCTTCAACGGTGTCCGCCGACTCCGCCCGCTCGCGCTGGACCCATTCCAGGTATGCGAGGCGCGGGCAGTACTGATACTCGTTGACCATGCCCGCCGGCACGAGGGGCGTTCCGGCGGCCGGCGGGTTCTGCGCCTCTTCGTCATGTCCGGGTTTCTTGTCCACTGCGACGTGCCGAGCCTCTGCGGTGAGGCCGCCTCCCAATGCAATGTCGGTCGCGTCGGTGTGCAATCTTGAGAGCGGATTTCGCGACGGCCGGTCCCTCTGCGGAGCCCAGCGACGCCAGCAGGGTCGAGTCGCCGGTGATCAGCGGGACACGCTCCTGGTCTCCCATGTGGTGGCCGCCGCAGCTTCGCCAGCTACTGCGAACAACCCCAGGCCGAAGTGACAGCCGTATCCCAACGCGAGGGGTCCCGGGATCCCATCAGGGAACCGCAGCCGCAGGAGCACTCCGTGCGAATCGGTGGCGCGTTCGCGACCGCGGGAGCGGAAGCGGTGGAACTGCAGCGGCCGTCGACGGTTTCCGTGGACTTCCACGTGCGGGAGCACATCGACCTGGATGCGCTCCGCCCGTGAGGGGTCAAGGATGCCACGGCGCTGCACGAGCCGGCGCACTTCGCGCGGGTAGCCGGTGGCCTCCGCCAGTATCCCGCTCACGACTTCGTCTCGCTCCAGCAGGCGGTACGCTTCTCGCCCGTCAACGGTGCGTTTCAGATGCCCCGTCGGCAAGAATGGGGTGACGCTCGTCCAGACCCGCGACCGGCCGAACAACGCCGACGCAGAGGAGAACTCGGCGGTACTCCCGAATCCTTCCAGGGCAAGTCGCCACTCCCGCTGTCCACGTCCCTCGACGCCTTCTTGCTCGGCCGCGCCGGCCGGCCTTATCCACAATCGGGTAATCCGGTCCAGTGCTGCACGCACGTGCGGGGCGAGACCCGCCGCCACGTAGACGGAGACGTGGTCGATCCTGCCGTCGCCGTCTGCGTCTTCCGGCAGCCAGAAGGCGTGCGTGTGCTCGGCATCCCGCAGCGGCCGGCCGTCGGCATCGCGGCCGGAAATGTCAGGCGGCGCCAAGGGCCGGCTCCGGCCGGTCTGTGAATTCTGCTCCCAGCCGAAGCGTGCGAGCGCCGCACGCCGCATCAGTTCGCCTATTCTCACGGCATCCTCGATGCGCGGCTGTGGCCGGCCCGCGAGGAGATAGCGCGCAACGGTGACGCGCCCGCTGTCCGTCTGGCGCGACGCCGGTGGCGTGCGCCGAGGAACGGGTGACAGGGAAGGCCGCATGTATACCACCTCGCGTACTGCCGGAGGCCGGCTCCAGCCGTATTTCCGGTAATCGCTGCTCTCGATCTGCAAAGCGTCCAGCAACCGTTCCGGAAGAGTCGGTCCGATGGCTCGTTGGCGTGCGCGCTCCAGGGCGCGAACCGTGGGAGGTCTCGTTCCCGCCGCCTTGGCTCGCTCTCGGTCATCGTCGTCTATGGACATACTCTATACCCCGTCGCCGAGGCGCCGCGAGCGCGCCTTGACGTTGAACGCGCTGACGCCGGGCAGCAGCGTACGGTAATGTGGAGCCGTTGCGGGCGAGTGAAAGGAGCTGTCGCAGTCCCGACGCTCCTCGATCGCCCCAGGAGGATGAAGAAGTGACTGACAACGCGTCCGAGGCGTATCCGGCGCGCCTCTCGGTGGAGTATCCGGACGGGCCGAGGAACCGGCTCTCGGTGTTCGTGCGGATTCTTCTCGCCATACCGATCCTGATCATCGGCGCGCTCGTGACCGGCTCCTCTCAGGTCGGCCAGGCGGACACGAGCTGGGACCTCGGCCGCACCGAAGCGCTGGCGGGTTCGGTCGGGTTGTTCCTGGCCACGGCGCTGATGATCCTGTTTCGCCAGAAGTACCCGCGCTGGTGGTTCGACTGGAACCTGGAAGTGGCGCGGTTCACCACCCGGATCAGTGCGTACCTCCTCCTGCTGAGGGATGACTATCCGTCCACCGACGAGCGGCAGGCGGTGACGGTGGACATCGACTATCCGGACGCGAAGAACGATCTCGACCGAGTACTGCCGCTGTTCAAGTGGTTCCTCGCCATCCCGCACTACATCGTCCTGAGCGTGCTGGGTACGGCGAGCGTCGTGGTGGTCGTGCTCGGCTGGTTCGTGGTTCTGATCACCGGCAGGCTGCCGATGGGGATGTTCCGGTTCCTGGAGGGGCTCATGCGCTGGGGGCTCCGCGTGGCCGCCTACGCGCGTTCCTGCTGACGACGGACCGCTATCCGCCGTTCCGGCTGGGCGAGTAGCGTGGATGCAGCGGTTCACCGCTGCGGTGCGCGCGGGTTGGGGCGGCAGACGGCAGCCGCCGGTGGGCTCGCAGCGGCGCCGTGCGGCGCCGCCGCGAGCCGATAGAGGCGCTAACCGGCCGCGGCGGCCAGCGCGCGGCGCACGAATACCTTGGCCAAGTGGCGCCGGTAGTCCTCGTCCGCGAACATGTCGGAGAGCAGCTCGCGCCCGTCGGCCGCCTTCGCCGATGCGGCGTTGATGGCGGCGGCGTCGAGTGTCGCGCCTTGCAGGGCGGCCTCCACGCCGGCGTCCCGGAACGCGGCGGCGGCCACTCCGTTGAGCGCCACGCGCGCGCTGGTGCAGCGGCCGCCGTCGGTGGCGACCGCCACGGCCGCGCCGCACACGGCGAACCGCGAGGCGGGATGCGGGAACTTCCGGTAGCTGCTGCCGGCGCCGCCTTGGTCCGGCACCTCCACGGCGGTGACGATCTCGCCATCCTTTAGCGCGGTGGCGTACAGGTCGACGAAGAAGTCGCCGGCGGCGATCTGCCGGCCGCCGCCTGAGCCGCGCACGTGGATCACGGCGTCGGACGCGAGCAGGGCGGCCGGGTAGTCGGCCGCCGGGTCGGCATGCGCGACGCTGCCGCCGATGGTGCCCTTGTTGCGCACCTGCACGTCGCCGATCACGGCTGCGGCCGCGGCCACCAGCGGCGCCCGTGCCCCGACCAGGTCGCAGGCGGCGATGCGCTCATGGGTGGCGGCCGCGCCGATGCACACGCCGCCGCCGCTTTCCTCGATGGCGGACAGCTCGTCGATGCGGCTGATGTCGATCAGGGTGCCCGGCCGGTCGAGCCGGAGCTTCATGGCGGGCAGCAGGCTGTGTCCGCCGGCCAGCAGCCGGGCGTCGCCGTCGGCTTCGCCCAGCATCCGCAGCGCTTCGTCGACCGATCCGGCGCGTCGATACGCGAATGTCGCGGGAATCACGTGGTACCTCCGTTGGCGTGCCCTGATCCGGCATTGAGGGCTCGCCAGACCCGTTGCGGGGTGAGCGGCATCTGCAGGTCTCGCACGCCCAGATGCCAGAGCGCGTCGACGGCGGCGTTCACGACCGCCGGTGTGGAGCCGATCGTGCCGGTCTCGCCGGCGCCCTTGACGCCGAGCGGGTTGATCGGACATCGCGTCTCGGTGCGGTCCACCTCGTACGAGGGAACGTCGTCGGCTCGCGGCATCGCGTAGTCCATGTAGGAGCCGGTCAGGAGCTGACCGGCGTCGTCGTAGGCGGCGCCTTCCAGCAGCGCCTGGCCGACGCCCTGGGTGATGCCGCCGTGCACCTGTCCGTCGACGATCAGCGGGTTGATCACCCGGCCGACGTCGTCGACCGCCACGAAGCGCTCGAGCTTCACCTGGCCGGTGTCGGCATCCACCTTGACCACGGCGATGTGCGTCCCGAACGGGAAGGTGAAGTTCTCGGGGTCGAAGAACGACGTGAACTCCAGCCCCGGCTCCACACCGTCGGGATAGTCGTGGACGGTGTAGGCCTGCGCGGCCACCTCCTGGAAGCTCATGCCGCGGTCGGTGCCGCGCACCTTCCAGCCGCCGTCGGCGTACTCCAGGTCCTCGGGCGACGCCTCGATCAGGTGGGCGGCGATCTGCGCCCCCTTCTCCTTGATCTTGCCCAGGCTCACGGCGATGGCGCTGCCGCCCACGGCGATGCTGCGCGAGCCGGCGGTGCCGTTGCCCATCGGGATCATGTCGGTGTCGCCGTGCACGATGTCGACGTCCTCCATGGGAATGCCCAGTTCGTCGGCGACCACCTGCGCGAAGGTGGTGACGTGGCCCTGTCCGTGCGAGTGGGTGCCGGTGAACACCGTCACCTTGCCGGAAGGCTGCACGCGTACGGTGGAACTCTCGTAGAAGCCGCCGCGCGCGCCCAGCGCGCCCGCGACCTTGGACGGCGCCACTCCGCACGCCTCGATGTAGCTCGAGAAGCCGACGCCGATCAGCCGTCCGTCCATCCGCGCGGCCGCCTGCATGACCCTGAAGGCCCGCAGGTCGAACACCTCCAGCGCCCGATCCATGGCGCCGGCGTAGTTGCCGCTGTCGTAGACCATCGCGACCTGCGTCTGGTAGCCCTCCTGGGTAACCCCGTCGAACGGCGGGATGAAGTTCCTGCGCCGCAACTCGGCCGGATTGACGCCGGTCTCGTGCGCGGCCGTGTCGACCAGCCGCTCCAGCAGATAGGTCGCCTCCGGACGGCCGGCGCCGCGGTAGGCGTCCACCGGGGTGGTGTTGGTGAAGGCCGCGGTGACCTCGACGTGGATGGCCGGGGTCGTGTACTGGCCCTGCAGCAGCGTTCCGTAGAGGTAGGTGGGGATCGCCGACGCCACCAGCGACAGGTAGGCGCCCATGTTTGCCTGCGTGCGCACCCGCAGCCCCATGAAGTTCCCGTCGGCATCGAGCGCCAGATCGGCCGTGGTGACGTGATCGCGGCCGTGGGCGTCGGTCATGAAGCTCTCGGTGCGGGAGGCCGTCCACTTCACCGGCCGGCCGATCCTGCGGGCGGCCCAGGTGACGGCCGCCTCTTCCGGATAGTGGAAGATCTTGCTGCCGAAGCCGCCGCCGACGTCCGGGCCCACCACCCGCAGCTTGTGCTCGGGAAGCCCCAGCACGCCGCCCATGACCGCGCGGATGGTGTGCGGGTTCTGGGTCGAGGTGTACAGCGTGGAGCGGCCCGACGCCGCGTCGAAGTCCGCCACCGTCGCCCGCGGCTCGATGGCGTTGGGAATGAGCCGCTGGTTGATGAACTCCAGGGTGGTGACATGGGCCGCGTTCGCACACGCCGCGTCGGTGGCCTCGCGGTCTCCCAGGTCCCAGATGAAGGCGAGGTTGCCCTTCGCTTCCGCGTGGATCTGCGGCGCGCCGTCGGCGACCGCCGCCGGAACCGACGCCACGACCGGCAGCTCGCGGTAGCTCACCTCGACCAGCTCGGCGGCGTCCTGCGCCTGCTCCAGGGTCTCGGCGATCACGCAGGCGACCCCGTCGCCGACGTAGCGCACCGTATCGGACGCCAGCACCGGGTGCGGCGGCTCGTTCATGGGCTCGCCGGTGTTGAAGTCGACCTGCCACGCGCAGGGCAGGCCGCCGAGGCCGTCGGCCTCCACGTCCGCGCCGGTGAGCACCGCGACCACGCCGGGGGCCGCGGCGGCCGCCGCTGTGTCGACGCCTTCGATCGCGGCATGCGCGTGCGGGCTGCGCACGAACGCGCACCACGTCATGCCGGGAAGCTGGATGTCGTCCGTGTAACGCCCGGCGCCGGTGATGAACTTCTGGTCCTCGACGCGTCGGACCGGTTTGCCGATCTGTGCCTCAGCCATGGCCGCCTCCTACGTCAGGGTGCCGGCAGCGCGCTGCACGGCACGGACGATGTTGTGATAGCCGGTACACCGGCAGTAGTTGCCTTCCAGCGCGTGGCGGATCTCCGCCTCGCTCGGCTTGCCGTTGCGCTCCAGCAGGTCGACCGCCGTCATGATCATGCCGGGGGTGCAGAACCCGCACTGCAGGCCGTGCTCCTCCCGGAACGCCTCCTGCAGCGGGTGCAGCGTTCCGTTGTCGGCCAGCCCCTCGATCGTGGTGATGTCGGCGCCGTCGGCCTGCACGGCAAGCATGGTGCAGGTCTTGACCGCCTTGCCGTCCACGATCGCCGTGCACGCCCCGCAGCTCGACGTGTCGCAGCCGACGTGGGTGCCGGTCAGGCGCAACTCGTCGCGCAGGTGGTGCACGAGCAATCGTCGCGCTTCCACCTGATGTTCTGATGTACGGCCGTTGACCGTCATGGTGACCGATTCAGCCATCGCGTTTCCTCCCTCGCTCCGGTGGCCCGCCGGACACGGAGCCGGGTGCGGGCCGGTGACGCCCATGATCCCCCCGGGTCCGCTGAGCGTCAAGTATCCGAGGATAGTCCCCATCCCCCCGGTGGCGTGCAGATGGCGCCGGCGTCCGACCGGGACACCGGCTGCTGCTGGAGGCCACGGGCGCCATGCGTCTTTCGATTTCCAAGCATATGACATCGAACTGTCGCCGACGGCGATGACTGCCGTAACTATAGCAGGGCAGGGTCCTGTTTTCCCGATGGCCTATGCGGGTATTGGACGGATGAAGAAATTGAGAGTTCCAACAGAGCAGGTGCCGCTATTTTGCCAATATACTGATCGTAGGGTGCCGAATGCCGTCGTCCCGGTCATCATTCGGCTGCGGGGCTCGCGGCCGCCGCTGGAGGCGCATCCGGGCGAGATCCGCCGTTCATTGGCGGGCGCCAGGGCCCGGTCAACGCTCCCTCGATGCGGGCCACTCGGTCGCTCAAGGCATGCAGGTCGCGTCGTACTTCAACGACGTCGGTGCGCACGTGGTCGAGCTCACGCCGGATGCCGGCGGCAAGAGCCAGCAGCAACGGTACGAGCACGGCCAGCAACGCAACGCCAACGCCAACCACCGCCACGATCACGGAGCCGTCGGTCACGCCGACTGACGCTACCACGGTCATGGCGCACGCGCAATTCTCACCTGATCACCTGAGCGTGTCGTCGTTACCGGCCGAGCCGCGACCAGCCGGCGCAGCAACGGAGTTCAGTAGGCGCGGGCGAATACCGTGTCGGAGGCGCCACGCGCGCCGGTGAAGGCACACGACTTCGCCGGCTGCGCGGCTCCGTCGCCGCCGGTCGTGCCCAGGATGCAGCGTGGGCTGACCTTCAGCGGCTTCAGCAGTTCCTGGAACGCAGGATCCTGCTCGGCTCCGGCCGCCATGGGGGCGATGGCGAAGCCGGAGCGCGTCTCGTCGCGGAAGTACTCCTCGAATGCTCCGAGGTCCTCGACCCGCTCGGTGTGGGCGTCGCGGAACGCGCGCGCCCGGTCGAGCAGCCCGTCCTGGATCCTGCCGAGCAGCGCGGGCGCCTCCGCGGCGAAGCGCTCCCGCGGCAGCGACTGCCGCTCGCGCGGCGGCTGGTCGCGGCGCGCCACCGACACGGCGCCGGCATCCAGGTCGCGAGGTCCGATCTCGACCCGGATCGGCACGCCGCGCTTGACGTGGTGCCAGTTCTTCTCGCCGCCGCGCAGGTCGCGGTCGTCGATCTCCACGCGCATCGGTTCATCGGCATAGCGCGCATCCGTCAGCTCGCGCTTCAACGCGTCGCAGGCGCCGAGCACCGCGCTGCGCTGCTCGGAGTCCTTGTAGATCGGCAGGATCACCACCTGCTGCGGCGCCAGGCGCGGCGGCAGCACCACGCCGTCGTCGTCGCCGTGCGTCATGATCAGGCCGCCGACCAGCCGGGTGGATACCCCCCACGAGGTGGTCCAGGCGTGCGCCAGCGCGCCGTCGCGGTCGCTGAAGCTGATGCCGCACGCCTGGGCGAAGTTCTGCCCCAGGAAGTGCGAGGTGCCGGCCTGCAGCGCCTTGCGGTCCTGCATCATCGCCTCGATCGCGTACGTGTTGACCGCCCCGGGGAAGCGCTCGCCCGCGGTCTTCTCGCCGCGCAGCACCGGCATCGCCATGTACTGCTCGGCGAAGTCCGCGTACACGCCGAGCATGCGCAGGGTCTCCTCGACCGCCTCCTCGGCGGTGGCGTGTACGGTGTGGCCTTCCTGCCACAGGAACTCCGCGGTGCGCAGGAACAGGCGAGGGCGCAGCTCCCAGCGCACGACGTTCGCCCACTGGTTGATCAGGATCGGCAGGTCCCGGTAGGACTGCACCCACTTGGCGTACATCTCGCCGATGATGGTCTCGCTGGTGGGCCGCACCACGTACGGCTCGTCCAACTCGCCCGCCGGCACCAGCCCGCCCTCGGGCCCCGGCTCCAGCCGGTGATGGGTCACCACCGCGCACTCCTTGGCGAAGCCCTCGATGTGCTCGGCCTCGCGCTCCAGGTAGCGCAGCGGGATGAACAGCGGGAAATAGGCGTTGGTGTGGCCGGTATCCTTGAACATGCCGTCGAGCACGCGCTGCATGTTCTCCCACAGCGCGTAGCCCCACGGCTTGATCACCATGCAGCCGCGCACCGGCGACAGCTCCGCCAGGTCGGCGGCGCGCACCACCTGCTGATACCACTCCGCGTAGTTCTCGGTGCGAGTCGGGCTGATCGCCGTCCGGGTTGATTGTCTCTTTGCCATGATTCGTGTGGCTCGGAGTCTGGCGAACTTGCCGCGTGAGCGGCAAGGACCGACGGCCTCCGAGCCGAAAGGCGGGGAGGGGCCAATACGCGGAGCCGAAGGCGACGGGTATCGGGTGGAAGAAAACGGCTGGACCGGCGATGCTGTCGCCGATGACCACCAGAGGCGCAGCCCGCCGGCCCGAACGTGAACGAATCGACACGTAACCGAGGAGGAAGTGAGCCATGGCTTCAGAAGACGGCACGCCGGGCGACGGTCTCGCCGCGGACATCGATCGTGCCCGGTTCCTCCGCGAGGGATACCTGATCGTTCCGGAGGTGATCGAGCCGGCGCGGCTTCCTGAAGTGCGCCGCGCCTACGAGATCCTGGTCGAGCGCCAGCGGGCGGTGTGGGCCGCCGAGCGCGCACCCGACGACCCGCCCGGCGGCATGTGGGAGACCGCGCGGCAACCGCGTCTGCACCTGTCGCGCGAGCTCGGCGCGCAGGTGGACGGGAGCTGCGCGGCGGCGGTCGAGATCTGGACCCGCGACCGGCTGCGCGCGGTGGCCGACCGGTTGCTGGGCGTCGAGGATGCGGGCGCCACCGAGCTGATGATGATGTGCAGCCCGGTCCGCGACCACGGCCCGGCCAACTGGCACCGCGACATCCATCCGATCGACACGGCGCCCCTGCGCGGCTACATCGACGACATACTCGAGAACGGGCCGGCCTACATCCAGTGGAACATCCCCCTCTACGACGACGACGTGCTGTGGGTCATGCCGGGCACGCACGTGCGCGTGAACACCGACCGGGAGAACCGGCTGTTGCTGGAGAACGACCGCCGCCCGCTGCCGGGCGCCGTACAGACCCGTCTGCGCGCCGGTGACGGCGTGGTCTACATCACGCCGATCCTACACTGGGGCAGCAACTACAGCGCCAGGCTGCGCCGCACCGTGCACGGCGGCTTCTCGCCGTTCGCGTTGCGGGAGGACGATCCGTTCGTCGGACACCTGCAGCCGCCGGCGCAGGACATCTTCCGGCGCTGGCGGCGCGCGTGCGATGGCAAGAAAGATCACACCGAGGCGGCGCTGCGCGCGGCTCTGGCCGGCGACGCCGACGCTTACGACCGGGCGCTGGCGGAGTTGCGGCCCGGCGTGGTGGAACAGGGCAAGCTGCTGCAGACGGTGTTCCTCACCAAGGCGGCGCTGTTCATCCGCCTCTGCAGGCGGCCGGAGTTGCGCTCCACCGTCCCCGAGCGGGTGGCGGCCGCAAGCGCCAGCCGGCACCCGATCACGCTGAACTGGGGTCCGCGGTTCGCCGAGCGGTTCACCGCGGAGGAGGCGGATCTCCTGTGGCAGCGCTTCGCGCCCATGGAAGCGCGGCTGAACCACGAAGAGGAAGGCTTCATGCCCGGCTTCCAGGCCGAGCGCATGCGCCACGCGTTCGTGGACATGCCGGCCGGCTTCGGCGTCGCCGAGCTCACCGCCACCTGGTCGTGACGAGGAGTCAGTCGCTCGGCGCGGTCTCCGGCTCGCAGTCGCCGGCGAGGGCGGACAGCGTCCGCCGGCGGGTCAGTTCTCCCCGGAGGCGGCGTTCGTCGTCCAGCACCGGGATCGGCAGCCGGCTGTCGGCCATGACCCCCAGGAGCTCGTCCAGGGACTGGCCGCCGTGGGCCGTCGGAGCGTTGTCGCGCAGGATCTTCCTGAGATCGGAGTCTCCACGCTTGACGGCATCCGGCAGGTCGTCGACCTCGACATGGCCGCGATAACGGCTTGCTCCCTCGGTCACGAACACGACGCTCCGGCCGTTGCCGCTCGTCTCGGCGCGCGCCTGGTCGGGCGAGGTGTTCACGTCCATCGGAGTGACCTGCTCCATCGTCGCCCAGGCGGTCAGGACGCGGGCGCGGTTGACGTCGCGCACGAACTCCTGGACGTAGGCGTCCGCCGGATTGGTGATGATGTCGATGGGCGCGCCGAGCTGCACGACCTTGCCGTCCTTGAGGATGGCGATGTGGTCGCCGAGCCGCAACGCCTCGTCCAGATCGTGGGTGATGAACACGATCGTCTTGCGCAGGTCGCGTTGCAGGCGGATCAACTCGTCCTGCATGTCACGCCGGATCAACGGATCCAGCGCGCTGAACGGCTCGTCCATCAACAGGATCTCCGGGTCGGTGCAGAGCGCTCGCGCCAGACCGACCCGCTGCTGCATGCCGCCCGAGAGTTGGTGCGGCCGCATGCGCTCGTAGCCCTGCAGCCCGACGACGTCGATCCACCGGGCGGCGTGTTCCAGCCGTTCCTCCTTCGGCACGCCCCGGACCCTCAAGCCGTACGCGACGTTCTGGACCACATTGCGGTGCGGGAGCAGTCCGAAGCTCTGGAACACCATGCTCATCCTGGTGCGCCTCAGCTCCGTGATCTCGCCGGCGTCCATGTCCATGACGTTGGCGCCGTCGATCAGCACCTGACCCGCGGTCGGATCGATCAGCCGGTTCACGCAGCGCACGAACGTCGATTTGCCACTGCCGGACAGCCCCATCACGACGGAGGTCTCCGCTCCCTTGATGCGCAGGTTCACGTCGTCCAGCCCGACCGTGTGGCCGGTTCGATCCAGGATCTCTTCCTTGCTCACACCCGCCGCGACCTGCGCCATCACTTCCTGCGGACGTTGGCCGAAGATCTTGTACAGGTGGCGTACTTCGATGTCGCTCGGGTCGGCGATACGGTTCTTCGAGCCGGCGTCCCTGTCAGGGAACACTGCCGTGTTCTCCATTACAGCCGAGGTCTCGAGGTCCGCGTCGGGTCCAGGCGAGCGCCGTAGGCCGCCGTCACGCGATCCAGGATTACAGCCAGGGCCAGGACGGCGAGCCCCGACTCCAGCCCAAGCCCGACGTCGCCGTTGTTGACCCCGCGCAGCACGTTGGCCCCCAGGCCGCGGGCGCCGATCATGGAGGCCATCACGGCCATCGCCAGCGCCATCATGATCGACTGATTGACGCCGGTCATGATGGTCGGCATCGCCAGCGGCATGCGCACGCCCCACAGGATCTGGCGTCGGGTCGCCCCGAATGCGTCCGCCGCCTCGATGGTGGACCGGTCCACCAGCCGGATCCCCAGGTTGGTGAGCCGCACCATCGGCGGCACGGCGTACACGCAGATGGCGAAGATCGCCGAAACGTTGCCCAGCCCCAGAAAGAACACGACCGGAATCAGGTAGACGAACGGCGGCAGGGTCTGCATCGCGTCCAGGATCGGGCTGATGACCGCACGCACCCACCGGTTGGTGGCCATGAGTATGCCGACCAGGAGGCCGGTCACCACCGTGATCGACGTGGCGACAAGCATCAGGGACAGCGTCCGCATGGTGTCGTCCCAGAGGTCCATCATCCCGATGACGACGAGGGAGGCAATCAGCCCGAGGGTCATGAGCCCATGTCGCGACGCGTGCCAGGAAACCAAGCCGATCGCCGCGACGATCAGCCACCACGGCACCCAGAGCAGGGACAGCTCGACATGCCTGAGCACCAGCAGCAACCGGTCACTGAGGCTATCGACGACGGTGCCGAACTCGCGCAGCAGAAATCTCAGCGCGTCGTTGGTCCACTCGCGGAGCGGGATCTGGCACCCTTCGGGAAAGGTCCTGAGAATGCCGGCGAGGCTGCCGGCGCACTCTCGAACCCAAGTCCCCAAGCCAGCGCTGACGGTCATGCGTATCCGGCTGCCGCGTCAGTCGTCAGAACGCTCGAACAGGGACCGGCGCCACCGGAAGCGCCCCGTTCCGGGTCGCAAGAGTGTCAGCCGACAGGCCCCGTCGGTCTCCTCAGGGGAGGGAAGCCCGGATGCGGCCGGCGACCTCGTCGGACACCCATGCGCTCCACACGTCCATCTCGTTCATGAGGAACTCGCGGGCTGCGTCGGTTGCATCGACGCCGTCGGAAATCATCCGCAGATAAGGGGCCAGATCCTTCACGGTGACTGCATAGGCATCCAGGAAGCCGACCATCTCTTCGGAGGCGGCCTCCGCGAAGTCCTTGCTCAGTGCCACGTGGAGGTCGGATACGGGCGATGCGCATCCGCGGTCGCCGGCCACCCAGCACTCCTCCGAGTAAGCCGGCTCCTCCAGCGCCACCATGTCGTAGGTCCCCAGCACCCATGTGGGGCTCCAGTAGTAGCCGAGCCAAGGTTCGCCCTTCTCGTAGGCGCCGATGAGCGAGGCCGCCAGGGCCGGCCCGGTCCCCGCCCTGAAGTTGGTGAAGTGCTCGTCCAGTTCGTACGTCGCCAGCTTGTCGTTGTTGATGACTTCGCACTGCCAGCCGATGACGCAATTGTAGTAGCGTCCCTTGTCGGGTTCCTCCGGGTCCTTGAACACCTCGGTGTAGCGGGGCAGATCGTCGATCGACTTCAGGTCCGGAGCCATCGGCTCGATGCCGCGATCGGTGTCGCCCTCGATCACGTAGCGCGGGACCAGGAACGAGAACTCGCCCGCTCCTTTCAAGCTCATGCCGAGGTCGAGTACGTCGCCGGCGTCAGCCGCTTCATAGTAGATGTCTGGTGCATTGTTGGACCAGATCTCCATGTTGATGTCGATGTCGCCGCGCACCAGTCCCTGGACCATGGGAATAGTCGCTCCCGGGATGTCGGTGTACGCGCAGCCGAATCCGGTCTGGAGGATCTGCCCGGCTATGTGGGTCTGGATCTGAGCGCTGGCCCAGTTGAGCCCGGCGAACACGATCTCACGGTCGATGCCGCCGCAGTCCTCCGTGTCGGCGGCTGCGATCGGCGCCATCAGGGCGATGCCGATCATGGCGATGAGGAGCCGGCGAGGCCCTCTACGAGCGAAGCTTTCGGTCGAATCCGAATCCGTGCATGTAGACATAACGTTCATGATCGTGGCATGGCGGGCGAGAGGGTGCAAGCGCGGCTGCCGGCCGCTTCGCGTTCGTGGCTGTCGGCGGCTATGGGGGCGCCGTCGCCCTCCAGCCGGGGATGGACCTCGATGACCTTATGGCTGCCGGTGGTATGGTGGGCCATGCGTCCCGACGGGAACGCAGCCGAGCGGATCGACGCCACGCGCCGGCAGGCGGCGGAGGCGATTTGCGACCGCGTGATCGGCCGCGTGCGCGATTGGCGCTACGTGCCGCCGGAAGCCCTCTGGGCCGAGAGCACCGCCTACCGGGCGGAGTTGGCCGCCACCCTGGCAATCGCCGGCCATCTGCTGGGCCGGCAGCGCTGCATGGACGTGGCGGAGGCGATGTTGGAGCGGATCCTGGCCGAGCGGGTCGACGGCGCGCTGTGGTCGGTGGGACGCTGGTGCCAGTTTCCCGTCTACCGCGGGCTGCCCATCGACTGGCGTGACGAGCTGACCCGGCCCGACACGACCTACACCAACCCGATCGTCCTGTATTGCCTGGGCGTGTACCACCGGATCACCGGCGACCGCCGGTTCGCCGCCAGCGTGCGTACGTCGTTCGATCGCATGCAGGCCGGCGCCTACTTCGGGGATCCTGCCGCCCTGCACCACATGACCCCGGAGTGGGTGGCGCTGGCCAGCTTCCTGTGGCGGGAGGAGTTCCCGGAGTACTGGCAGGCGGCGCGACCGATCGTCGATTGGGTCCGCGACGGTCTGGTGCAGGGCGCGCCGCTCGACTTCCCGTTCGTGACTGCGGTGCGCATGCACCTGCTGCTGGCCGTGACCGGCACGGAGCACCTGCGCGGCGCGATCGGCCCGGCGATCGACGCATTCCTGGCCGACGAGACGTGGCGGTACGAGCACGAGCGCCGGGACATCCGCCACATGAAGGAGCTGGGCGAGCACGTGGACATCCGCGCCAACGGCGCGCTGGCGGTGGCGATGCGGATGTTCGATCTGGCCGCGGGCGAAGAGGTCCATACCGGCACCGAGCACTACCGGTATCTGGCCCGCTGGATGGACGCGATGCGCGACCCCGATGGCTCCTGCTACGGTTGCCGCGACGTCGGCACGGGCCGGCGGTTCTGCCTGGGCTCGCCGCCACACTACATCCAGCTCTGGTGGATCCTGGGCGGCTTCCACGTCTGAACGTGGGCGAATCCACCTGGGGCATGATCCCGAGCAAGGTCATCGTCGAGGGTCTTTGAAGAAGCGCTTCTCGCGTCGAAGCGGGATCTTCAGAAAGCACGCGAGATGCTGTCCACTGGATACGACGGCTCCAGGGCACTGCTGGAAATAGCTGGTGACGTCGCGGAGCTCGCCGAAGACCTCCGGGTTTTCTGTTCGACCGTTGCCGCATAGTCGACTTCTGCGATGGCCTTACGACGGACGTATTTGCGAGAGTCATAGCCTGGACCGAAGCTGCTGCCGCGGCTATTGAGTTGCCTTCTGAGCGACAACCCCTGGTCGCAAAGGGACTCTACACCGCGGTAGAGGTCGGTCTGAACAGGCCGGACCACTCGACCGCGTCCAGGTCGTGCGGCACCGCGTCGGCGGTGTCCAGGAACCAAGTCAGCAGGCGCTGGCTGAGCTCGGCCACGAGTGGAGCTCGGTCAGGTCGTCGATGAGGATGCAGAGCTCGGCAGGATCGTCCCGCAGGTCGTCGCGATGCGCGCTCGTCTCGCCGGCGGCGACCGGCACGGCCCAGGCCGGGAAGTCTGAGATGACGATGTGGGGATGGCGCCTACCAAGTGCCACCATCAACTCCAGCCACCGGGAGGCCGAGAACCGCTTGATTCGGCACCGCGGCCTCAGGCCCGCGTTTTCGCGGGTTCCAGGCCGAACAGGCGGGCGGCGTTGCCGCCCAGGATCGCCGCCTTCTCCGCCGCCGACAGGAAATCGCAGTGCACGCGGATGAAGTCGAGCGACTGCCGGTAGGTGCACCACTGCGTCATCCCGTAGGGGCTGTCGCTTCCCCACAGCAGCGACTCGGCGCCGGCGCGGTCGCGCAGCTCGCACAGCAGCTTCTGGCCCTCCGGGTACGGGTAGTCCGGCCACTTGGCCGGCATCAGCAGCTCGGCGTGCACCTGTGGTCGGTCGAGCACCCGCAGCAACTCCTCCGGCACGCCGATCCGGTGGATGATGGCCGCCGGCACCAAGCCGTGGGTGATCACGCACGGCACCTCCGGATGGCGCCGCGTCCACTCGTCCAGCTCGGCGACGCGGCGCATGAACAGGCCCACACGGTCGAGGGCGCGGTCGTCCAGGAACCAGAACACCGGAAGCCCCCGCTCCTCGATCAGGCGCCAGAGGGCGTCGAAGGTGGGGTCGTCGAGCGAGCGGTCGACCTGCATGACCGACAGCGGCTCCACGCTGAAGTACAGGCCGCGCATGCCCAGTTCGTCGAAGCCTGCCCGCAGCCGCGCCAGGCGGGCCGAGTCGTCGGCCTCCGGCTCCCAGATCTGCGCCAGCGCGACGAAACGGCCCGGGTACCGCGCCGACGCCTCGGCGTAGTACTCGTTGAGGTCGCCGTAGACGTGATCGGACTGCAGGACGCCGATGTCGACGCCGGCCAGGTCCATCTCGCCCACCATTCGCTCCGGCGTCGCCTCGTTGTTGGTGAGGCTCGGCGGGTAAATCTGCAGCCGGTAAGTGACCCCTTCGACGATGATCTCCGCCTGCCCGTGGTCGGTAAGGTGAAAGCCCACGTCCGGCATGTCCGCGATGGAGTGGGAGCCGAACTCGAGCAGCGGGTCGGTAACGTGTTCGCCGGTGTCCGTGCGCCAGAAGTCGACCCACTCGCGCGAGTGGTACTGCCAGAACTTCAGCCGCAGCGCGGGCGGAATTCCCTGCGGCTGAGATCCGAGCCGCGGAAAGATGTGGTAGTGCGCGTCGATGACCGGCGTGTCGCCGGCGGCGGCGGGCAGCACCCAGCCGCCGCCGGTCCAGCGCGGCGCCGCCTCGTCGCTCATGCGCTCGGCTCCTCGGGTTGCGCCTGCAGCCAGGCGTCGAAGTCGCTGCCGCGCCACCCCGAGCGCGGCCGGTAACCCAGCAGCTCGGCCGCCTTGGAGGAGCTGAACGGCGAGTCGAAGCCGGTCAGCGGCGCGCGCCGTTCGACGTCCGGGAAGTACCGGTCCAGGAGCTCCGGCGTCGAGGTCAGGCTGCAGGTGTCGGCGCCGGCGATCAGGAACACCTCGTGCCGGAGCTCGGTGGCGGCCAGCGCCAGCCCGAAGGCGCCGGCCGCGTCGCGCAGGTCGGTCACCGCCCACAGCAGGTTGCGCGGCGGCGGCGGTCCGGGCGTCGGCCACACGCCGTCCGGCTCCCGGATCGCGCGTCGGTAGCGCTCGCCCCAGAGCCGCTCGCGGGTCATGCCGGCGCGGCCGGCCCAGCCGCAGCGCACCGCGACCTCGGCCCCGGCGCGGTCGACGCACCAGTTGTGATTGATCCGCAGGCAGATCGTCGGCAGGCCGTGGCGGTCGGTGTAGCGCTTGCAGGCGGCCTCGGCCAGCAGCTTGCTGAGCCCGTACTCATCTTGCGGCGCGTCCGGATGAGCCTCGTCGATCGGCAGGTAGCGCGGGACGATGTCGTGGGTCTGGAAGGAGAAGCCGGTAGCCGCGGCGGAGGAGGCGAGGACCACTCGCTCCGCCCCGCAGGAGACGGCCGCCTCCAGCACGTTCACCGTGCCGATCACGTTGAGCGTGAGGAGGTCAGCCGGGGACGCCCTGCCGGGTCCGGGGACCGCGGCAAGGTGGATGATGGCGTCCTGCCCGGTGCAGGCCTGGCGCAGGCCGTCGGCGTCCATCAGGTCACCGCCGATCCAGGCGTCCCAGGGTTCGACAGGCGCCGTGCGGCTGAAGCAGGTCAACCGGTGCGCCGGCGCGAGCGCGCGGCGCAGGTAGCTGCCGACGATGCCGCTGCCGCCGGTGACGAGCACGCGCATCCGGTAGCGTAGCGCCTCGGCGCCGCCGGCGCACCGCCCGCTTCGACCCCGGTCAGGCGTTCAGCCGCCGAATCGGCTGCAGGCGTCCGCAGCCACCTGCAGGCAGGCGATGGCGTGGCGCCGGCTCCGCTCCAGGGGAAACTTGTCGTGCTGCTTGACCATGCAGGAAATGGCGTTCAGCCGGACCACCGCCTGAAACCCGAGGCTCGCCTGATACAGGCCCTCCTCGTGACCGGTCCAGTTGCCGTGATGGGTGTCCGGCAGCGCCAGCAGCCGTGCGTCGATGTCGTACCAGATCTCCCGCAATGCGGCGTCCTCCAGGCACTCCGGGCGGTAGCGCAGCAGCATGTGGCCCGGGCGCCGCTTCCAGTGGTTGGAGTGCCACTCCCAGAACAGCCAGGGGCGCTTCTCCTCCAGGTAGCTCCAGACGTTGCGGATTTCCGGCGTGGCTTCCGGGAGATGCTCGGCCCCCTGTTTGCCCTCCAGGTACGGGAACCGCCCCTGCGAGTCGCTGACCCCGTAGCCGAGCACCGTCCCGTCCGGGTTGGTCATGGGAATGAAGCAGACGTGGAAGCGATCGACGATGGCGTTCGCCGCGGCACTGCCCGAGCCCAGGAAGTCGATCATCGCCCGGCAGGCCAGGCTGCCCATCTCGGACGGCTGCGGCGTCTGCGTATGCACCATGGTGGGGTTGCCGGGCTGGCCGAACTCGACGGCGTGCACCAGGCGGCCCTGGTAGCTGTGGCCGATCAGTCGCACGGTGCCGGACTCGACCGTCTGCAGCCAGTCCAGCATCTCGGTGTAGGGCCACCAGTGGTAGTTGCTGAGGAAGATCGTACCATCCCGTTCCCCGCCGCCGGGCGGCAGCGTCAGGTCCAGGTCCAGGGAGTCGGGCAGGTCCGGCACGCGGTGGATGTCGCCGGCCGGGACCTCGCTCCACTCGCCGGCGTGCCGCACCTGGAAGCTGGCCGACTGCTCTCCCCAGGTGCCCTCGAAGGGGGCGTTCAGGCGCAGCCGCACGCGGCGCCGGCTCGGCAGCTCGTTGCGCACGCCCACGCACACGTAGTAGCCCAGGCCGCCGAAGCGGTGCGTGCCCGGCTCCTTCTCCAGGTCCACCGCGTAGTGGTCAGGCGCCAGCGCCCGGAAGTTGCAGCCGTTGGCGCCCTCGAAGTCGGAGGCCAGCAACACCTCCCCGTCGGCGAACACGTCGCCCCGTCCGCCGCGCGTCCCGCGCTCCCACCGCGGATCGTAGTTCGCCAGCCCTCGTTCAATCTCAGCCATGCCGTCTTCCTCCTGCGTTCGTCAACCGGCCGCGCCCGCTACCACGCCGTCCAGCCACCCCTCCAGGCCGACAGCGTCACCCGTTCCTCCTCAGGCGTACGGATCTGCGGCATCGCGCAGGCCGTCGCCGACGAAGTTGAACGCCAGTACTGCGGCGATCACGAAGAACGCCGGGATCAGCAGCCACGGATTGAGTCCCACGGCGTTGATGTTCTGGGCCTCGTGCAGCAGTACCCCCCAACTGGTCACCGGCGGCCGCAGCCCGATGCCCAGAAAGCTCAGCGCGGTCTCCGCCAGCACCATTCCCGGAATGCTCAACGTGATGGTGACGATGATGTGACTCATGAACGACGGCAACAGGTGGCGGCCGATGATCGCCGCTTCCGAGGCGCCGGCGACCACCGCGGCCGTCACGAAGTCTTCCTCGCGCAGCGAGAGGAGCTTGCCGCGCACCACCCGCGCCAAGCCGGTCCAGCCCAGCACCGACAGGATGATGGTGACCGCGAAGTACACTTGCAACGGCGGCCACTCGGCCGGCACCGCGGCGCTCAGCGCCATCCACAGCGGTATGGACGGGAACGAGCGCAGCAACTCGATGACACGCTGGATGATCGTGTCGGTCACGCCCCCGAGGTACCCGGAGATCCCGCCCAGAATCAGCCCCATGATCAGGCTCAGAGCGACTCCGACCAGGCCGATCGACAGCGAGATCCGGGCGCCGTAGACGATGCGGGAGAACAGATCACGCCCCAGTCGGTCCGTCCCGAACACGAAGAACGTCGCCTCTTCGGCGACGCCGAACAGGTGCAGGTCGGTCTCGAACAGCCCCCAGAAGCGGTAGCTCTCGCCGCGGGTGAACAGTGCCACCGGGTAGGGCGTCGTACGGTCCTCGCTGTAGATCTTGCGCCGCGACTCGGGATCCACCTCCCGCGTCAGTCGGTACACGAACGGCGTCTGCAGGCGTCCCTCGTGTAGCACGTGCAGGCGTTGCGGCGGGGCGTAGACGAACTCCACGCGCCGGGTGTTCAGGCCGTACGGAGCGACGAACTCGCACAGCGCGCCGAGGCAGTAGAGGAAGGCCACCACGGCGGTGGCCGCCACCGCCACCCGATGGCGCCTGAAGCGCAGCCACATCAGCCGCCATTGCGACGCAAGGTACAGACGCTCCTCGGCGGCGGTGCGCGCTGCCTCCGAATCGGCCCGCGCCTCAGTCACCGCGGCGACCGAACCTGATGCGCGGGTCGATGATGGCGAGCAGGACGTCCGAGACCAGCGTGCCGATCACCGTCAGCGCGGCGAGGAACATGACGAAGGTGCCGGCAAGGTACATGTCCTGGCTGAGCAGGGCGCGCAGCAGCAGCGGCCCGGTGGTAGGCAGGCTCAACACCACGGCGGTGATCTCCGCGCCCGAAATCAGCTCCGGCAACAGCCAGCCGACGCTGCTCACGATCGGGTTCAGTGCCAGGCGCACCGGATACTTGAACAGCAGTCGCGTCTCCGCCACGCCGCGCGACCGCGCGGTGATCACGTACTGCTTGCGCAGCTCGTCCAGCAGGTTGGCGCGCATCACGCGGATCAGTCCCGCCGTGCCCGCGGTCCCGACCACGATGATCGGGATCCACAGGTGGCTCACCAGGTCGAGCACGCGCGCCAGGCTCCAGGGCGCGTCGATGAACTCCATGGAGAACAGCCCGCCCACGCTGATGTCGAAGTAGCGGTACCCGACGTACATCAGGATCAGTGCGAGCAGGAAGTTGGGCGTTGCCAGACCGACGAACCCCAGGAACGTCACCGTGTAGTCGCTCAGCGAATACTGGGCGGTAGCGGAGTAGATGCCCACGGGAATGGCCACCACCCACGTGAACAGCAACGTCGACAGCGAGATCACGACGGTCAGCAGCAGGCGGTCGCCGATCAGCTCGCCCACCGGACGGCGCTGCTCGAAGGAGTGGCCGAAGTCGCCATGCACGAACCCTGAAACCCATTTCAGATACTGGACGTGGAACGGATCGTCGAGTCCGTACTGCGCCTTCAGCGCCTCCAGCGTGGCCGCGTCGACCAGGTCGCCGCTGGCTTCCAGGGTGGCGGCGTAGGTGTTCAGGTAGTCACCCGGCGGGAGCTGGATGATCACGAACGACACCACCGAGATGAGCAGCAGCGTCGGTACCATGAGCAGCAGTCTGTGGCCGATGAATCGTCCCATGGGTGTGCCGCCACGCCGCGGAGAGACCGCCGGCGCGGGGGAAATTGTGCAACGATCCCATCACGCCGTCCACCGGACGCAGGAACGGAACCTCCCGTGCGCCTGCCTCCCGCTGTCCTTGACGGTATTCGGCGCGCGTGCAAGGTTATCGGATTCAACTGCGCGCTTGCAGACAAATCACGAGAGCAGGCGGAGAACCGGACGACTTCGTCTCTCGTACGGGTGGAGGAATCCCATGACGAACCGGAAACTCATGTCGGGCATGGCGGTACTGCTCGGTCTGGTCCTGACCGCACCGGGCATCCGGGCACAGATGCAGTACCAGGAAGCACCGGCGCTGGCCGCAATGGTGCAGGAGGGGACGCTTCCGGCGGTCCAGGAACGACTACCCGCGGAGCCGATGGTGATCCAGACCGTCGAGGAGGTGGGCCGGTACGGCGGCCGCTGGACCTTCGGCATCCCGACGCAGAGCCAGTTGGGCGTGTACAGCTACGCCACCTATGATTTCGCGGCTCGCTGGAACCGTGCCGCCGACGTGATCATCCCGAACGTGATCCGCGACTGGGAGTTCTCCGAAGACGGCCGCACCATCACCATGTACCTGCGCGACGGCATGAAGTGGTCCGACGGCCAGCCGTTCACGGCCGACGACATCGTCTTCTGGCTCGACGACTTCGTGCGCAACGACGACCTCTCGCCCGGCAAGCCGGGCTGGCTGCTGGTGGCCGGCGAGCTGCCCGTCGGCGAAAAGATCGACGACACCACGGTGAGCTGGACGTTCGCCGCGCCGCCGGGGCTGCTGCTGAACGACTTCGCCACCACCCGCGGCAACATCTTCGCTCCGAAGCACTACATGGAGCAGTTCCACGCCGATTTCACCGACGCCGACACGGTACAGGCGATGGCCAAGGAGGCCGGGTTCGAGGACTGGACGCAGCTCTTCCGCAACAACCGCGACTGGTATCGCGCACAGAACCACGACTACCCGGTGTTGAACGCGTGGGCGGTCAAGACCTCCTTCGAGGACTCGCCGACGCTGACGGTGTACGAGCGCAATCCCTATTACTGGAAGGTGGATCAGGCCGGCAATCAGCTTCCTTACATCGACGAGGTGGCCATCGCCATCACCACGACGGTCGAGACGCTCAACCTGAAGACCATGGCGGGCGAGTTCGACTTCCAGATGCGCTACCTGAATCCCGCCAACTTCACGCTGTTCTACGATAACCAGGAGCGGGGCGACTATCGCATCCTGGAGTGGCCTACCGGGATCGGCTCCGACGCAGCGCTGTTCTTCAACCAGTCGACTCCCGACCTGGTGCTGCGCGAGTTGTTCCAGGATCTGCGCTTCCGCCAGGCGCTGTCGCTGGCGATCGATCGCGAGGAGATCAACCAGCTCGTATTCGACGGCCAGGGCCAGCCGCGGCAGGCGACGGTGGTGGAGCTGTCGCCGCTGTTCAAGCCGGAGTACGCCGCGGCCTACGCCGACCACGATCCGGAGCGCGCCAATCAGTTGCTCGACGCGATCGGGCTGACGCAACGTGACGGCGACGGCTTCCGGCTGCGTCCGGACGGCGAGACCCTGTCCCTGTTGCTCGACTCACCGGGTGAGAAGACCGCCACCATCGACTCCATCGAGCTGGTGATCGAGTACTGGGGCGCGATCGGCATCAAGGCCAACGCGAACCACACCGAGCGCAGCGCCTATCGCGCGCGGCGCAACGCCAACGAGACGCAGGTCAACGTGTGGGAGATGGGCTTCATGATGTATCCCAGCAACCCGCTCTTCCTGATCGCGTCATCGTCAGGCAGCGATTTCGGGGCCGACCTGGGAGTCTGGTACAACACCGGAGGCGCCGAGGGTCAGGAACCGCCGGAGGCGATGAAGGAGGCGCTGCGCGCCTACGACCAGATCAAGCAGACCCCGGATACAGCGCAGAAGAACGAGTTGTTCCATCGCATCCTGGAGTTGCAGGCGGAGAACATCTGGGTCCTGGGCCTGGTCGGCGGCGTGAAGGAAACGCTCATCGTGAAGAACCACATGCGCAACGTGCCGGACGAGTCGATCTTCGACTCTCTGGTAGGACGCTACATCGGGCTGACCGCGGCGGAGCAGTACTTCATCCGCCGGTAAGGCGAGCCGCGGCCGCACGTTTGCCACCTCGGCGATGAGCCGGCGCGTGCGGTAGCGTAGTGCCGTGGCGAAGCGAGCGGGTCCACTCGCGCCGGTTCTGGTGACCGGGGCGAGCGGCTACATCGGCGGCCGGCTGGTAGCGGCCCTGGAAGGCGCCGGCCGGCGCGTACGCTGTGTGACACGGCGGCCGGAGCTGGCAGCCGGCCGCTACGGCCCCGGCACCGAGGTGGTGGCCGGCGACGTGCTGGATACGGACAGCATGCGCCGTGCGATGGCGGGGGTCGATCTCGCCTACTACCTCGTGCACTCGCTCGGGTCGCGCGGGCACTTCGAAGAGGAGGAGGAGCGCGCCGCGCGCTCGTTCGCGGACGCCGCGCGCGAGGCGGGCGTGCGCCGCATCGTCTACCTGGGCGGCTTGGCGCATCCCGACGAGCTCGTCCGGCAGACGGGGGCCGGCGCTTCCGCGCACATGAGCAGCCGTCTGCGGGTAGGGGCGTTGCTGCGCGGCTCGGGCATCCCCACGGCGGAGTTTCGGGCCTCCATCGTCATCGGCGCCGGCAGCCTGTCGTTCGAGCTGATCCGCGCGCTGGTGCAACGGCTGCCGGTCATGGTCACGCCGCGCTGGGTGTCGGTGCAGGCTCAACCCATCGCGATCGCCGACGTGATCGCCTACCTGGTTGCGGCACTCGACGTGCCGCTGGACGCGTCGCGGGTGTTCGAGATCGGCGGGGCCGAGATCACGTCCTACCGCGGTCTCATGGAGGAGTACGCCCGCCAGCGCGGACTGCGGCGCCTGTTCGTGCCGGTGCCGTTCCTGACGCCGCAACTCTCCAGCCTGTGGCTGGGACTGGTGACGCCGATCTTCGCGCGCGTCGGGCGCAAGCTGATCGAGAGCATCACCATGCCCAGCGTGGTACGCGATGGCGGCGCGCTGGAGCTCTTCCCGGTCCGGCCGCGAGGGTATCGCGCAGCGGTCCGGCAGGCGCTGGCGGACGAGGATGCTCGCCTGGTCGCGACGCGGTGGTCCGATGCGCTGTCTTCTTCCGCGAGCAGGCAAGGCGAGGGCGCCGGGACACGGTTCGGGAACCGCCTGATCGATTCGCGATCCGTCACCGTGGCCGCTCCCGCGGAGCGGGCGTTCGCGCCGATCCGGCGGATCGGTGGTGCGCGCGGCTGGTACCATGCGAACACGCTCTGGCGACTGCGCGGCGCGCTGGACCGCATGCTCGGCGGCGTGGGGATGAAGCGCGGGCGCCGCGACCCGGAGGAGTTGCGGGCCGGCGACGTGCTGGACTGCTGGCGGGTGGTCGCGTGCGAGGCGCCGCGGGTGCTGTCGCTGGAGGCTGAGATGCGCCTGCCCGGCCGTGCATGGCTGCAGTTCGAGGTCACGCCCTGCGCGGAAGGGGCGAGCATTCGGCAGACCGCGGTATTCGATCCGACGGGGCTCGGCGGACTGCTGTACTGGTACGTGCTGTACCTGCCGCACCTGCTGATCTTCCGCGGCATGCTGGCGGGCGTGGCGGAGCGGACGGACTCCGCGGACGGATAGGCTTCGCTCTCGGGGAAACTTTACTTAACCTGATTAATGAATATTAATGTACGCTCGCTCTCAGAGGCGAGAAGAGACACGTATGGAGACAAGCGATCTACGGCCGGATCCCGCGGCCCGCGGAGCGGGCTGGTTGCTGCTGCTCACCGCGGCTGCGACCGTGGTGGCGGTCGCCGGCCGCGTGTCTGCGGGCGCCGACCTGCCGACGTTGGACGAGTCGCTGGCCGCCATCGGCTCCGCTCGGGGCAGCTACGGGCTCGGCGGGGCGGCGCGGCTGGTGTCAGGTATCACGCTGGCGGTGGGGGCGCGCTTCCTGCTGCGGACCTGGATCATGCGCGAGCGCCTCGGCACGCGAGCGGTGCCGCTCCTGCTGACCGGCTCCGGAGCCCTGACCGCGCTGTCCGGGACGTGCGCGGTGGTGCTGACGCTGGTGGTGCCGAACCCGTCGGAGGCTGCCGGGCTCGAAGAGATCGCTCCGGCGACGGCGGTCGTGGACGCTCTGCATGGCATCGCCGGCAAGGCCGGGTTCAGCTTGGCAGGGGTCGCGCTGATCGCCGCCGCACACCGGATGTGGAAGGTCGGTGCGTTGCGCCCTATCGCGCCCGGGTCGGCGTTCGTCGGCGTCGCCATGCAACTGGTGTGGGTCCACGCCGTGATCGTCGTGCACCGGGTCTCCGGAGCCGCGTTCGTGGTATGGCTGACGCTCATCGGCATCATGCTGGTGACCGGCCGGGTGGAGCGGATCTTCGCGTCACTTGCCCGTCGCAAGCGTGCGAGGAGATAGCACGCCGCTATCGGAAGGGATATGCACGGGGCGTAGCCGCCACGGATGAGTTGCGCGGCTGGGCGGACCGTGGGTCATGGCCGGAGGACGGTTGATGGCCAGCCCGACTGACGGAGCGACTACATCGGGCCGATGCGTTCCTCGCCCACGTCGGCGGCGGCGCGCATCGAGGCGTCGAAGCTGCGCAGCAGCAGCTCGGACTTGATGCCGGCCGCGGCCGGCTCGTCCCAGCGGTTCTCGAACTCGTCCGGGTCGGCTTCCAGGTCGTAGAGCTCGCCCAGCCCGTGGCCGTGGTAGACGACCAGCTTGTGCGTGCGGGTGCGGTACATGGTCGCGTAGCTGCCGTCCGGGCCGTCGATCGCATCGAAGTACTCGCTGCGCACCGCTTCACGGCCGGCGCTGCCGTCCAGCAGGGAGCGTCCCTGCATCCACGGCGGCACCGGCTGCCCCGCCGCCGCCAGCAGGGTGGGCGCCAGGTCGGTCAGCTCCACCAGGTCGCCGGCGACGCTGCCTGACTCGACGCGGCCAGGCCAGCGCAGGATCAGCGGCACCCGCACCAGCCCTTCGTAGAATCGGCAGCCCTTGCGGATCAGACCGTGGTCGCCGAGCGTCTCGCCGTGGTCGCTGGTGAAGATCACCAGCGTGTCCTGCGCTTGGCCGGACTCCTCCAGCGTGTCCAGCACGCGCCCCACCTGATCGTCGATGAGCTCGATCATCGCGTAGTAGGCGGCCTGCAACGTCTTCGCGTCGCGTGCGAAGGCCGCCTCGCTTGCCTCCTCCTCCGAGTCGCGGCCGGGATAGTAGGGGAGCACCGGGTGGGCGATGTCGAGCGGTCCGGACGGGTCGCGAGCGTCGCCCTGGAAGTCCACGGCGCGCAGCCGGCGCTGCTGCTCCAGGTCGCTCGGGCGAAAGAGCGGGCCGGGCATCTTCTGCGGGTCAAACCGCGCGCGGTACGCCGCCGGCGGATTGAACGGCTCGTGCGGGTCGTAGATGTTGACGGTCGCCAGCCACGGCGTGTCGGCGCCGCGGCGGCCGCGCATGAAGCGGATCGTCTCCTCCGCGCACCACGTGGTCTGGTGCAGTTCCGCGGGGACGCCCTCGGGGTCCTTGATCAGCTCGCCCAGGTCGTGGCCCTGCGCCCGCACCCAGTCGGCATAAGCGTGGCCGGACGGCCAGCCGTCGCGCGGCGCATGGCTCCAGCGCCAGTAGCGGTAGCCGTCGTCGCCACGCGGCTCGGGCCGCTCGTAGGCGCCGGCCAAGTGCAGCTTGCCGATCAGGCCGCAGTCGTAGCCGGCGCCGGCCAGCAGCCTGGTGACCAGAGGGTAGCGCCCGCGGTAGCGCGCGTTGCCGTTGCGGGTGTTCTGACAGGTGCTGGGGTAGGTGCCGGTCAGGAAGCTGGCGCGGCTCGGCGTGCAGATAGGGCTCTGGCAGAACGCGTGCGTCCAGGCGGTGCCTTCTCGCCACAGCGCGTCCAGCCGCGGCGTGCGCACGTGCGGGTTGCCGCCGGCGCCGATCGTGTCGTAGCGCTGCTGGTCGGTGCAGATCCAGAGGATATTGGGTGGCATGGACGATCGCGTACCTCGTCGGAGGCGATAGTAAGGGAACGGCTCCTGCACCGCGAGCGTCGCCCAATGTGGCTGCAGGCGGAGTTTGCACTCCTTGACGGCTACCGGTGCTGCTCCTGCCGCACGGGGATTGACGGCCCGTCCCGGTCAAGTTAGGAGTACGCGCGTGGCCGCGACGCCCGAACCACCGCTGGCGGCGCCGTCCCCGCAGGAGGCGCTGTCCTCACTGCTCTGCGACGTTCTGCCTCCCCAGGGCGCGTGGAGTGACCGGGAGTACCTGTGGCTCACGGACCACACCAACCGCCTGATCGAGCTCGCCGACGGTGACGTCGAGGAGTTGCCCATGCCCACCGATACGCATCAGGCGGTACTCCTGTTCCTGTACCTGCAGTTCCGCGACTACCTTGAGCCGCGGGGCGGGGTTGCCCGAGTCGCCGCGCTGCGTATGCGCGTCCGCGAGGGATTGTTCCGCGAACCCGACGTGCTGCTCCTCCGCGATCGCTCCGATCCGCGCCGTCAGGACCGCTTCTGGTTGGGTGCGGACTTGGTGGTGGAGGTCGTCAGCCCGGATGACCCGGATCGGGATCTCGTGGAGAAGCGCGCCGACTACGCGGCGGCCGGCATCCCGGAGTATTGGATCGCCGACCCGCGCGACGAGACCATCACGGTGCTTGCGCTGGCAGGCGATACCTACGTGGAGCATGGCGCGTTCGCGCGCGGCGAGGCTGCCACGTCGCCGTCGCTGACAGGGTTCGCCACCGATGTCGACGCCGTGTTCGACGCTCCGGAATCGGGCGCCTGAACGGCCGTCCCCCCCATGCGCGTCACCGTCCGCCGGCGCGAACTGGCGCTCGACGAGCGCGGCTACCGCGACTGGCGTGTCATCGAGCGGCCGGTCGATCTGCACCCGGAGCGCACGGCGCTTCTGCTGTGCGACGTGTGGGACCACCACTGGTGCCGGGGCGCCCAGGAGCGGCTGGAGCCCCTCGTGCCGCGCATCGACCGCACCGCCCGCGTTGCCCGCGAGCGCGGCATGCTGGTCGTGCACGCGCCCTCCGGCACGATGCCGTTCTACGCCGGCCATCCGGCGCGGGGGCGGGTGCTGCAGGCACCGCCGGTAGCCGCCCCGGCCGAACGGGCGCACCCCGATCCGCCGCTGCCGATCGACGGCAGCAGATCCTCCGACACCGCTGGCGATCCGGCTTCCGAGGGCACCCGCTGCTGGAGCCGCCAGCACGCCGGGGTGTGGATCGATGAGGAACGCGACGCGATCGGCGATGACGGCCTGGAGTTGCTGGCCCTGTACCGGCAGCGCGGCATCGATTCGGTGCTGATCGCCGGGGTGCACACCAACATGTGCGTGCTGAACCGCAGCTTCGCGATCAAGCAGCTCGTGCGCTGGTCCATCCCCGTCTATCTGATCCGCGACCTGACCGACTGCATGTACAACCCGGCGCGCGCCCCCTACGTCAGCCATGCAGCCGCCACCGAGATGGCTGTTCACTACATCGAACAGTTCTGGTGCCCGAGCGTAACCAGCCAGGAACTGCTCGGAGCTCGGGAGTAGGCGCCGGCCGGCGGTCCCGTCAGGGGTTGGCGCTGGCGCCGCTCGACCGCGAGGTCTGCGAGACTGCGCTCACGGCCTCGCGCGCGGTATCCAGGTTCGGATCCAGGGCGAGCGCGCGCTCGAAGCTCTGCAGCGCAGGGCCGTCTCAGGGGGCGCCTGACCGAGCGGGTCTCGACCCGCTGGCCTTCGAGCTCGGGCTCGATGGGACGCGTGGCTACCGGCGGCTGAAGCTGGTGGCGCTCACGCTGGGCTACGCGGCGGCGGCACGGGACCGCGTGAGTGCCGTACCTGATCCTTGGGCAGAGAGTTGGTGTGCGGAGGTGGACGCCTGTGTGGGGCTGATCGAGCGCGT
Organism: Spirochaetia bacterium; assembly: GCA_965215345.1. Classification (GTDB taxonomy): domain Bacteria; phylum Spirochaetota; class Spirochaetia; order SZUA-6; family Bin103; genus CATQHW01. The sequence goes on from CBDCDL010000001.1 coordinate 265,383, forward strand.
GGTGGACCAGAGCAGGCGGCGTGTGTTCGACGGCGAGAAGGTGCCGGGCGCCGAGAAGGTGGTGATCCTGTTCGAGCCGCACACCGAGACCCCGGATCGGATTCCCACCCGCGCCAGCACCCCGTTCCTGCGCGCCAGCACGCCGTTCCCCGGCGCCGGCACCTGGGCTATGCGCCGGTCGGCCCGGACGGGGCGCCGCAGCTCTTCGACTTGGCGCCGACCCGCGCGCCGAGCGGAACGTCGTCGACGCGAAACCGAGGCACCGTCGCCGAGTTGCACGGACTCCTGCTCGCGTCCTTCGAGGAGTATGGCGCCGGTGACGCCGTGCAGGCGCTGTGGCGGTCTCCCGGCAGCGGCACCGCCGGCGGGAGCTGGGCCCGCGACTACCTGGAACGGTAGCGGGGAGGGTTCGACGCCTCACTCGGGGTGAGCTCGCCCACCAGTTGGTCGTGCGAGATCAGCTCCACGGCCGGCGCGTCGAAGCGGCCGTAGCCGTTCCAGACCTTGAAGCCGACCAGCTCCTTGAGCCGCAGCGGAGCCTCGGCGGCCACCTCCGGCATCAGACCCAGGGTGTAGTTCTCCTGGGGCCGGAACTGCGGTCCGCAGTAGGTGTTGAGCAGGCCCATGCGCGGATCGTCGGTGCGGTTGGTGCCGGAGCCGTGCCACAGCCGGCCCTCGAAGAACATCGCCGTGCCGGCCGGCGCCTCGATCGGCACCATGTCCTCATCCCGGTACAGGTCCGGCTTCGGCTGCCGGCCGCTCAGGTGACTGCCGGGCACCACGCGCGTGGCGCCGTTGTCCTCGTGGAAGTCCACCAGCAGCCACATGCTGTTCAGGACTGCGGGCGGCGCGATCATGGCGGGCGCCGTCGCGCACCTCGCCCGCCTCGGCACGGGTGATCGATCCCACCGGCAGCCCGAACCGGCCCCGGGGCACCGGCGGCGGCATCCACCACGCGTCGGTGTGCAGCTCCATCGGCGCGGCCCCCGTGCCGATGATGTTGGCGGTGCTGCAGGAAAGCTGGTAGTGACTGCCCAGCACGTGCCCGGCCAGCTCCAGGGCGTGCTCCATGAGCACGATGTCGCGGAAGATCCGTCCCTTGTTGAGCAGCATGAACAGGCGTTGGCTCACGCCACCGGCCGCCACCGTGAAGCGGTCCTGCTGCACCGTACCGTCGGCGTCGGCGAACGCGCCCCAGTTCTTGCCGGGCGTTCCGTCCATGTAGGCCACGCCCCGCTCCCGCTCGGCGGCGGCCTGGCCGGTCAGCCGCTCCTGCGCCTCACGCAGCTCGTCCGGGGACAGCGCGTCCGCCAGCAGGCAGTAGCCGCTCCGCTCCAAGTCCGCCTTGCAGCGCTCCAGGTCGGTGGTGAGGCGAGGCCGCTCCGTCACGTCAAGTCTCGACACGCGAAGGATTCTACCGGATGCATGCGCCCCGGATCTGTACACATGACATCAAGCTGGGAGGCGAGCCTTGAACGGTCTCGCCAGCGCGGTCCGTCATCGTCTCAGAGCGTCGGAACTGACTGCTTGACAACAAATCCGTTAGAAACAATATTGTTGCCAACGGAATTGTTGGGAAATGATGTTGAAGAAGGCTGGAGGCAACTGGGTCGACGGAGACCGGTTCTTCGATCGGGAGGTCGAGGTAGAGGCGCTGATGGAACGCATCGCCGACGGCCGGCATACGCTGCTGACGGCGCAGCGCAGGATGGGAAAGACCAGCTTGGTGCGGGAAACGATGCGTCGGTTGGCGGAGAAGGGCGAGTTCGAACCTCTGTTTGTGGATCTGGAGGACGCAAACGGTGCGGAGGACGCCATCGCCGAGATCGCGGCTCACACCCTCGTAGCGCAGGGGCGTTGGCTTCCTATCAAGCGGGCGTTCGCCAACTTCCTGGAGCAGGCAGGCGATCGAGTCGAGGAACTGGAGGGCATGGAGCTAAAGGTCAAGCTGCGAGCCGCCATCGACCGCGGCAACTGGAAGGAGCGAGGCGACGCCGTCTTCGGAGCCTTGGCGCAGCATGAGAAACCTGTCGTGCTGGCGATCGACGAACTGCCGATCCTGGTCAATCGCCTACTCAAGGGGGACGACTACCGCATCACACCCGACCGCAGGCACGAGGCGGATTCGTTCCTGAGCTGGCTGCGGAAGGCGGGGCAGACGCACCGCACGATCCGAATGATCGTCTCCGGCAGCGTGAGCCTTGAACCGATTCTGCGCCAAGCCGGACTCAGCGCTCACGCGAACATCTACTCGCCAGTCGAGCTGGAGCCATGGAGCGAGAAGACCGCCGTCGATTGCCTCGAAGCGCTGGCGTTGAACTACGACCTCGACCTCACGCTCGACGTGCGCCAACGGATGTGTCGGAAGCTGCGTTGTTGCATCCCGCAGCACGTCCAACAGTTCTTCGACTATCTGCAGGAGGACTTGCGGAAGACGCGCAGCAGCGTCGCCACCCCGGAAGACATCGAACGTGTATACGACACGTACATGCTCGGCATCCGGGGTACGATCGACCTTGATCACTATCGGAGCCGTTTTGGAGATGGTCCTCGGCAGGGACGGGTGTCGGTTCGCCATCGAGCTTCTGACAGAGGCCGCAACCAACGGCGGCGTGCTCACCGACCAGGCGATCGGTCGCTATGATGAGTATTTCGGCTCTCTGGACGAATTCCACGGCGCGCCAGTCACAGATGTGCTCCCGGTGCTGGAACATGACGGCTACCTTGTGAGAGCTCCGGGAGGATACCGATTCGTGTCCGGCCTGATCGAGGACTGGTGGGGAGCCCGATTCGGCGCGCACTTCACGCACATCTCGGATCGGATGCCGTTCAGCGAGAGGTAGTCCGATGGCGACCAAGAAATACAATCCAGGATTCCTCAGTGATGACGAACTGGTGGAGTCGTTTTGTGTGCGGACGAGCGAGTTCGAGTCGATCGTCGAGACGCTGCGGGAGAACACCGGAAATTCCAATCAGCATCTGATCGTGATCGGCCCCCGCGGAAGCGGCAAGACGAGTCTGCTGCTCCGAGTCGCGATCGAGACACGGCGGAACCCCGACCTGTCATCCCGGATCTTCCCCATCACGTTCGCCGAGGAGAGCTACGAGGTCAGTACGTGCGGCGAGTTCTGGCTGGAGTGCCTTTCGCGTCTGGTCGATCAGGCGCCGCAGCCGGACTGGGCGTCAGACCTGGGCCGCAGTTACCAGGATCTGCGCGCGACTCCGGATGACCGGATGCTTGCCGACCGTTGCCTGGCCGCTTTGCTTGATTTCTCCGATCGTGCTGGCAAGCGGCTGCTGCTGACGGTGGAGAACCTCAACATGATGTTCGCGGACATGCTCGACCCGGACGCGGGATGGCGCCTGAGGAAGACGCTCCAGACCGAGCCGCGGATCATGCTCCTGGGAAGCGCGACCAGCCGTTTTGCGGAAATCGATCGGCCGGATGGAGCCTTGTACGACCTGTTCCGCCTAATCAATCTGAGACCGCTCGACGAGCAGGAATGCAGCGCCCTTTGGGAGGCGGTGTCGGGCGAGCGTCCTGACAGGGGGAAAGTACGACCTCTGCAGATCCTGACGGGGGGGAGCCCGCGGCTGATCGCGATCGTGGCTCCGTTCAGTGCGGGTCGCCCCCTACATGAGCTTATGGACGATCTGCTCGACCTGATCGACGAACACACGGAGTACTTCAAAGGCCATCTCGATGCCCTCGCCTCGCAGGAACGGCGCGTGTACGTCGCCTTGGCAGATCTGTGGAAGCCGGCTAACACCCGAGAGATAGCCGAACGGGCTCGGCTGGCGTCGAGCACATGCAGCGCCCAACTGAAGCGTCTCATCGGTCGGGGTGTGGTATCGGACGAGGGCGGAACCCCCCGGCGCAAGCAGTACTATCTTGTCGAGCGGTTATATAACATCTACTATCTGCTCCGCCGACGCGGATCGGACCGCGTAGTCCAGGCTTTGATCCGTTTCATGGCGTCCTTCTATTCACAGACCGATTTGCTCAGAGTGGATAGGCGGATTGAAGCAGAAGCCAGGTACGCTGACGAGAGCCTGAGGCCGCTATACGAAGCGGCACTCACTCAACTACGGCAGCTTCCCGAGTTTCGCGTAGTAACTCCCGAACACGTTGCTAAGATTGCGGCTTACGTAGCGGCTTATCAGCAGATGTATTTTGAGTATTTCGAGCGCGGACATTACCATGAAACGCTTGATGCGTGTGACAGTATCCTCCGCAGAGCGGGGTCGGAAGCATTTCCTCTGAGCAGAGTTGTTGCTTCTGTGCTCGTGATGAAGGGCTGCGCACTGCGTAAACTTAACCGGTCAGAGGAGGCACTTCAGGTATATGACAGGGCGATCAGCCGGCTTGACGCATCGGAAATACCGGAGACGTCGGCGGCGATGGCCAAAGCAATGCTCAACAAAGGTGTCGTCCTGAATCAGTTGAATCGGTCAGATGAGGCGCTGGAGCTTTACGATGACATGATCGATCGCTTCGACCCAGCGAGCAGCGAGGTCGAGATTGTTGAGGATATTGAGACAGCCTGGGTAAACAGAGGGATCACTCTCGGTCTCTTGGAGCGCCCGGAGGAAGCAGTCGACGTATACGATAGCGTGGTAAAGAGGTTCGCGGTGCCGAAACAGGTTGCGATGGCTCTGGCAAACAAGGGTGTAGCTCTGTCGCGACTGGGGCGGGAGCAACAAGCCCTGGATACGTACAATCACCTGATGGAACTGTTCGGATCAAGCGAGGACGCTGAAATAGTCGAACAAGTTGCCTTCGGGATGCTGCACAAGGGTGTGACTCTTAGCGAGCTAAACAGGATCGACGAGGCGATTGATGCCTATGATGATGTCGTGAGACGTTATGATGGTAGCGGAGCACGCGAGCTCAGGATTGCTGTTGGGACGGCGATGGTGAGTCGGGCCGTGCTGAATAGCAGGTACGGCACCATGCCGGACAGGGCAAACTACGAGCGCGACCTCAGAGCGATTCTGCCGGCCCTTCCGCGACTCGATCATGTGCCGGAGTCGGTCATCCCCACACTGGCAATGTTGAGTGTCCACCTGGGCGCGGAGCGAACATTGGAGTTGATCGAGGGCTCGCCGGCAGAGGGCTTGTTGCTGCCGATGGTGACGGCATTGAAACGGGAACTCGGGCGCGAGCCTCGCGTGGCCAAGGAGGTGTCCGAGACTGCTGACGACATCCGCAAAGAGTTGGCAAAATTGAGGACTGCCATCCGTTCGTCGGATACGATGGCGCGCTCATGACTGAGGCCGATACCTGCCGGCGGTTCGTTGTCCCGCGCCTCCAGGTGGCGAGCTGGGACAACACGCCCCCACGTGATCAACGAGCAGCGGACCTTCACCGACGGCCGCATCCTCTTCACCGGCGGCAAGGCGCGGCGCGGCCCTCAGAAGCGCGCGGCAGGTCGAGATCATCCGCCATCTGGTGTACGACCTCGACCCGGACGGAAAGAAGCTCTCCGTCCGGCAACTGACCGACTACGCCGGCGACAAGCTGCTCGCCCTCTATCCGGATGCGTCCAGGCTGCGCCGGGACTGGCTGGACGCCGGCCGGCGGTCGGAAATCGTGGCGCGCCTGGAAGAACGAGGCATTGACCTTCCTACCTTGGCGGAAGCGGCCGGCCAGCCCGATGCCGACCTGTTCGATCTGCTCTGCCATCTGGCCTACCACGCTCCGCTCCGCACCCGGCGGGAACGCGCCGAGCGCCTGAAGCGGGAGGAAGCCGGTTCTTCGAGCGCTACGGCCCCGAAGCCCGTCAGGTGCTCGACGCGCTGGTCGACCAGTACGCCGAGCACGGAGCGGCACAGTTCAAGCTGCCGGAGATCCTCGAAGTGCCCCCGTTCAACGAATGGGGCAACGTGATCGAGCTCGCGGCGCGCTTCGGCGGCGGCGACCGGTTGCGCGGCGCGGTGGCCGAACTGCAGCGCCGGCTGTACGTCGCCTGAATCGCCGTGCTGCTACTTGCGATTCCGGTGTCCGCATGCTATATATTCAGCGTATAGAGCTACAGGGAGCAAAGCCATGGCAACCGGTTCAGTATTCGAGAACAATCGCACCCAGGCCGTCCGACTTCCGGCAGAGACGCGTTTTCCTCCCGGAATCAAGAAGGTCAACGTCCGCGTGGTCGGTCCGGACCGAGTACTGTCTCCCGTCGACCGCACGTGGGACACCTTCTTCCTCGAAGGGGAGGCATCGTCGGATGACCTGATCGAACGAGGCGAGCAAGGACCGCATCAGGCACGTGAGCCCCTTCAGTGATCCAATTCATGCTCGACACCGATTTGTCGATCTACGTTATCAACCGAAAGCCGCTGGCTGCGTTGAGCTCCTTCAACGCTCATGCGGGGGAGACGTGTCTCAGCGCGATTACCTTGGCCGAGTTGCTCCATGGAGCGGAGAAGAGCGCGAACCAACCAGGGCACGACGCCGGGTGGACGACTTTGTTTCGCGGCTGAGCGTGTTGGAGTACGGCGAGAGCGCGGCCCGCCACTACGGCGAGATCAAGTCGGATCTCGAACGCAGGGGTCAGATAATCGGCCCCAACGACCTCCACATCGCCGGCCACGCCCGCAGCGAAGCGTTGACGCTGGTGGCCAACAACCAGCAAGAGTTCCACCGGGTGGACGGCCTGCGCACCGCCTGTTGGATGTAGCCTCCGCGCGAGGGAACCCGAAGACCAAAGTGCCACGGCTCACGATCCAGAGGAGGGGCGGCGCCAAGCCGCTCACGGTCGCCCAGCGGCTCGACCGCATCATCAAGTCGGCGCGTCAGATCATGCGCAAGGACAAGGGGCTGAACGGCGACCTCGATCGGCTGCCGATGCTGACCTGGATCATGTTCCTGAAGTTCCTCGACGACATGGAGCGCATCGGGGAGACGCGCGCGGAGGTCGGCGGGCGCGCCTACCGCCCGGTCGTCGAGGCGCCGTGGCGCTGGCGCGACTGGGCCGCTCCCGCCGACGGATCACCGGCGCCGATCTGCTGACTTTCCTCGGCATCCGGTTCGACTCGTCCGAGGAGATCCACGTCCTCGGCCGCCTCTGCGAGACCTTGCTGCGCGAGATGCGCGACGCGGCCGGCGACTCAGGCGAATTCTACACGCCGCGCCCCGTGGGTGCGCTTCATGGTGGAGACCACGGCGCCCAGGCTCGGCGAAACCGTGCTCGACCCGGCGTGCGGTACCGGCGGCTTCCTGGTCGAGGCATTCACTCTCTGGTCGAGGCGGAACTCGATGGACGCAGTGCTGCCGCGATCGCGGCGGAGTTAGCGGTTCCGTCAGCGCTCAGGGACAAAGAAACAGAGCCGTTCGTTTCGGAAAAAATTGGTGGCGATTGCCTGTTACTGGCGCACGCGCGGTGACCGGCCACAACTTCCGCGGCGATGAGACCTGCTTCCGGCTGGCCCCGGACCAATACGGCGCCATCCACCTCCATCGCGACGACCTGGAGGATGCCGGCTGGGCCGAGGACTTCGCGCTGCAGGTTCCGGACGAACTGCCGAGCGGCGTCTACGCGGCGTGGCTGACCACGCCGGACGGGCGCCACGAGGAGCATCTGCCGTTCGTGGTCCGGCCGCCGCGCGGCCGCCGCACCTCTCGCGTCGCGCTGCTGATGTCGACCGTCACCTATCAGTGCTACAGCAATGACACCGACCTGGGCCCCGGGGCATGGCGGGAGGGCGCGGAGCCCACTTGGGCCTCGAACGCCCCGTTCGCCGATCCTTCGCTGTCCCGAGACGTGTACCGCTACATCGACCAGAACGCGCTGTACGGGCTGTACGACCGGCACACCGACGGCTCCGGCGTGATGTACGGCTCCTGGCTGAAGCCCAACCTCACCATGCGCCCGAAGTTCCGCTACCGCATCATGGCGACCCCGCCGCGGTTTCCGGCCGACCTCTACTTGGTGGACTGGTTGGACGCCAAGGGAATCGAGGTCGACTTTCTGACCGACCACGACCTGCACGCCGAGGGCGCGGAGCTGCTGGAAGGCTACCGCGTAGTGATCTCCAGCTCCCACCACGAGTACTGGACCGGGCCGATGCTCGACGCGCTGGGAGCGTACCTGGGCTCCGGCGGCCGCTTCATGTACCTGTCCGGCAACGGCCTGTACGGCGTGGCCAGCATCGACCCGGCCCGCCCGCATGTCCTGGAGGTGCGGCGCTGGGGGACGAGCTGGCCGTTCGAGGTGCACCCCGCCGAGCGCTACCACAGCACCACCGGCGAGCCGGGCGGCACGTGGCGCAACCGCGGCCGGCCGCCCAACCTGCTGGTCGGCGTCGGCACCGCGGGCGCCGAGTTCGGCGCCGGAGTCCCGTTCCACCGCATGCCGGCCAGCCGCGACCCGCGCGTCGCGTTCATCTTCGAAGGGGTGGGCGACGACGAGCCGATCGGCGACTTCCCCAATCTGCAGGTCCGGCACGGCGCCGCCGGGTACGAGTTCGACCGGGTGGAGGCCGAGCTCGGCTCCCCGCCCGGCACGCTGCTCTTGGCATCGTCGGTCGGCTTCGAGACCGAGCTCGCCAGGCCGATGATCGACGAGCGGCTCTGGTTCATGGCCGGCCGCGACGGCGCCGGGACGGACGCCCCGCAACGTCCGGACGCCCCGCACCGATTCGTGCGCGCCGACATGGCGTACCTGGAGTACCCTAACGGCGGAGCGGTGTTCTCGGCCGGCGCTATCTGCTGGCGCGGCGCGCTCTCCTGGAACGGCTACGACAACAACGTCTCCCGCATCACGGAGAACGTGTTGCGGGCCTTCGCGTCCTGAACCGGCGCGCGCCCTGGTACCCCTGACCCTGATGCGCATATCGTTCATTCGCTGATGCACGGAAGTGATGTCCGATCGATGAGGTGGAGCGATTGGTACGATTCAAAGCCGAACACGAAGTGACGGCGCACGATCCTGAGCGAACCGGCACCGGGTGGCAGTTGGCGTTCCAATGGGGTGTCTACGTGAACCAGGACGACGGGTCTCGCTCCCACGGCTACCGGTTCATCTGGCGGCAGCCGGACGGGAGACTGCAACCCGCCAGGGGACAGGCACGACTTCTCTCTCTGAGCCTGATCAGGGAACTGCTGGCAGAGGCGGAGTCCGAGGGCTGGGGAGGGTTCGACGCGGCGCGGATCGACGCTCCCGATCGGGTGCGGCGCACTGACGCCACGCGCCGGGTGGTGCGGGCCCTGGCCGCCCGTGGCGCCCTGCACTGGAACGGAGGAAGGCCGGCGGGAATCACGGGCGTATCGGTACGGGGCCGCCCCGTGTCGGAGACGATCATCAGTGATCGCCGATGATTCTCTATCTCGATACCAGTAGTCTGGTGAAGCTGTACGTCCAGGAGAGGCATAGTGAGGCGGTACATGGATGGGCGCAGCACACGGACGTGTTTGCCACGTCTCGCGTGGCATTTCCGGAGATGCTCGCTGCGTTGGCCCGCCGCCGCCGTGAAGGCGACTTCGACGCCGAGAGCTTTCAACTGGTTGCCGGCGCGTTCAAGCAGCAATGGCTGGACTTCGCCATCATCGAGCTTGATCCCGGCTTATTCACGCGTCGGTCTGACAAGCCATGCCTGGAGATAGAAGAACGATTATTCCAGAAATGGGTGTGCTGGCGCAGCCGTGCAGGAGTGACGGCGCGGCTGGGAGCAGATGGCCAAGAGCGCGTGCAGCGTTGAAAGGGCGCGGTTGGTCGGGACCGAAAGGCTGACGGCCGTCGAGCACGCCGGCGAGGACACAGATGACCGCGCCCAGGTGCTCGACGAAGAGGTTCTGAACGTGCCGGCCTGTCGGCCTCAGCCGTTGGGCGCCCAGTCCAGGAGGGTGAGCTTGTTCCACAGCCGCAGCCAGTCGGCCGCCGCATGCTGCGCGATCACGACGGTCGCCCGCCGGCCGTGGCGGACCACCCGGCTGGCCACCCGCAGCACCCGCTCGCGCAGCCGGCGCAAACTCCAGCCGACGCCGGTCGCCCGCTGCATCAGACAGCGCCCCGCGTGCAGCACCTCGTAGGCCAGCAGATTCAACAGCAACAGCGTCTCGTTCTGGGCCCGCACTCCTGCTTCTTGCGGCTCGGTGGCCGCCTCCAGGCAGCGGCCCCGGTAGTGGCTCTTCGCACGCGGCGCCGAGGACAGCGCCGGCGCCAGCACGTCCATGAACTCTCCCATGTGCCCTTCGGCCTTGCCCCGCATGCGGTACAGCCCCAACAGCCGCGCGCCGCTGTAGCGGTTGCGTTTGAGGTTGGTGATCAGCCAGAAGTAGTCGAGGAACAACTCTCCGGGCCGCTCCACCACCACCAGCACCACCCGCCGCGCGTGCTCCCAGGAATCGGCCTGGTAGCGCAGCTCGTGGCACCACACCCGCCCCTCGCGCGGCGGACGCCCCGGCGGCCGGCGCAGATACGGCTGCGCCATGCGGTCCAGCACCGCGTTGTTGCGGATGCGCGCCACGTAGTCGATGCCTGATGACTCCAGGCCCGTGAGCGTTTTTCCATCGGGAAACCCGGCGTCCATACGCACCAGCACCGACTCGCACACCCGCGGCCGGCAGCGCTCGACCACCCGCTGGATAAACTCAAGCGCGCCGTCGGCCGAGCCCACCGCGCCAGGCCGCAGCGTGCCGTCGAGCAGGTCGCCGCTCTCCGCGCAACTGGCGATGAGCGCATGAAACATCCGCTGCCCGTAGTGGCCGTTGTACTGGCTGCCGGCCTGCTGCCCGTGCACCTCGAACGGCAGGCCGTCCAGGTCGATCATCAACCGCTTGTACCGCCGCTCCCGTTGTCCTTCCACAGCCGGCGCACCGCCAGCTCGATGATCCCCTCACGCACCACATCCTGGTTGGTCGGCGCGCTCAACAGACCCACCAACCGCGACAACGTCGGCTGCGAGGGCAGCACGCTGTCGGGCTCCAACGCCGCGGTGCCGCGGCGCGTGTCGTTGGCCACGCGAAAGCTCGGGTCGTGCCGCAGCCGGTCAGCGTCGTCCTGGTCGCGCCAGCCCTGGCCCAGCAGCAACAGGCTGGTCCGCAGCACGTCGGCCAGCGGGTAGGTGATCAGCAGCGGATTGCGCGGATCCAGCAGCCGCTCGTCCATCCACTCGACGATGCCGGTGCGCTCCATGATCTCGCGCAGCAGCAACGCGCCGCTGTCGGCGCTCAGATGCTCCGCCCGCGCCTCGACCTGCACCGAGCCGTTGAAGGTCGTCGAAAAGATCGGTAGAGTCTCACCCACGGCGTGTCCCGTCCTTTGCGGAGGTTTTGGCGTAACACCTTGACTCTACTGCAAATCGGCGGACGCGCCTACTCTTTCTCTACTCCTCCGTGAATAAGCCGGGTTGATGAGAGTCTTGCCGGCGAACTGGCGATCGCGCATGGCTTGCGCGGATTCGATGCCGTCCACCTGGCGGCTGCGCTGGAGTTGCGCCGGCAGGCCGAAGGCATCATCGTCGCCTTCACTGCTTTCGATGAGCGGCTTGCACAGGCCGCCAGGGCCGAGGGACTGCAGGTGTTGGAGGCATGAGGTACGGACATGAGCGCGCTTGCTGATCCGCAGGTCGAGTTCTTCCGGCGCGAGGGCTACCTGATGGTGCCCGACGTCTTCGCCGCGGCCGACCTGGAGCCGTTGCGCGACGAGTTCACGGAGGTCATTCACCAGACCGCCGTCGAGCTGCAGGCTGCGGGCACGCTGTCGCGGCTCTACGACGAGGAGCCGTTCGAGCGGCGTCTGTCCCGCATCTACGCGGAGACCGACGAGATCCTGGGGCCGATCGTCGGCCGGGGCGGCGGCGGGTACAGCGGCCCGGCGCTGTTCGCGGTGATCACGCACCCTCGCCTGCTGGAGGTTGTGGAGTCGTTGATCGGGCCGGAGATCGTCGCCTCGTCCGTCTACCGCGTGCGCCCGAAGATCCCGGGCATGGCGCGCGGCGTGGTGCCGTGGCACCAGGACTCCGGCTACTTCAACCCGCACTGCGACCGCGACCTGATCCTGACCTGCTGGATCCCGCTGGTGGACGCCACCGTCGAGAACGGTTGCCTGGAAGTGCTGCCGCGCGCCCACCGGCAGGGCGTGGTGCGGCACTACACGGAAGGCCCGAACGGCTACCTGGCGATCGACGACGGGGACCTGCCCGACACCGGCGCGCCGGTCGCGGTCCCCGTGCCGCTGGGTGGGGTTCTGCTGATGACCAACGTCACGCCGCACAGCTCCACGCCCAACCACACGGACGTGGTGCGCTGGAGCCTGGACCTGCGCTACCAGCACGCGGGCGTCCCCAACAACGTCGGCGAGGCGCCGCAGGACTTCACCTGGGAGCGGCCGGACGCCGAGATCGCCTGCTACCCGCCGGAGGCGGACTTCGTCGTGCAGAGCGCCCGCGACCCCGAGTCGGTCGTGCGCTCCGCGGCGGAGTTCAACCGCATTCGCCAGCGCTACGAGCGCACGCGCCCGCCCGGCCCGGAGCGGGGCTGGATCCCGTACGACCGTCGTCCCGGAGCATCCTGATCGACAATTTGACTCCCATCGTTTCACCAACGACAAGAGATACATGAGATGCGCTGCCCAACCGCGTGCTTGGGTCTGGTCGTCGGTGGGCGTGCTCATTCATCGAGTTCCGCATCTCAATTGCCGATGGCCAAAGTGGAGCGAGAAAGGACGAGCACAGCCAGACCCACGCGACGCTTGACACCGTGAAGCATATCATAGAAGTCTTCCATCCTATGGCTCCGACGCCCGCGGGAATTGCGGCGTTCAACTATCCATAGTCATGAGGTGTGAGCAAATGTCAACAGTGGTGATACACTCCTTTGCTACTGCTGAAAAGGTCATTGAACAGAAAGACGGCCGCGTGTCGGTTATCGGCATGTTCACATCTATCACTGTAAATCAAAGAAAAATCGGCCCTTCATGGATTCTGTTTGTCGAAATGTCCGGCGTTCAGGAGGGCCGCACATATAAGGCCAAGATTGCCGTGCAGAAATACGGGGAGGACGTTACGCCAGTTTGCACGATCGAGGGCGAATTGGTGCCAAGCGATGTGTCCGAGCACGACACCGGCATTTTCTACCCGGTGATCCCGTCGGCCGAATATCCGTCCGATGGGCCGTATGAGGTTTCTCTACATATCGATGGCAAGAAGGCCGCATCGAGAACATTGAGAATTATATACGGCTGACTCGTATACATGCTGGAGGCGATGTTTCCCCGATTGTCAGGGACGACATATCGAAGAACGAGCCCTCGCGACTCAAGGTACAACTGCATAGCGTGGGCTGCAAACGACGTAGCTCGATGGTGGGCGCCGGAGGAAGTCCCCGGAGAACGAAGAGATCGATATTATTGGCCCCCGAGAGCTACGAGAGGCTACGAGCCGTATTGTCTTGTAGAAGTCTTTGAGGAGATCGGATACGAGCGTTGCTCAGAGTCCGAATTGGAGCACGGGTTCCAAAAGGTTGCCCTATATGCTGCTGAAGGCGCGTGGAGGCATGCTGCACGGCAGCTTCCTAGTGGTCGGTGGACGAGCAAAATAGGACCGAATGAGGACATCGAGCACGAAAGCCCGGCAAGCTTATGCGGCGCAGCCTACGGATTCGTGTACTGTTATATGAGACGCCCACACTCATATGTAGCTGTTTTTCCGCCCCCACGATAACCACGATTCCCGCATCTTCTCGACAATTCCCGCGTCTTCGCGAGGAACGGGATCGGCGCCAGTGATTTCGCTTAGGGCGATGAACCAGTGATCTAGGTCTGTCTGCAGTTCTTTGAGAAGGAGTGGAACGGCCGGCTCTCCCATTTTGATGATAGCTCGATACGCGGGGTGTTCGATCATATCTTTGATCGACGACATGTGCCAAGTTCCGTGCTTCCATGACCGCGCCAAGTCTTGGAATTTTGAGTCGTGGATAGAAATGTCGACAACGAGCAGACTAATGCGATGGTGTGATGGGTAGTCCAATGCGGACGGATATTGCGGACACCAATTGGCTAGCTTATTGGGCCGGGAAGATACGTGCCATGTAGGGTGGTTTGGTGACCTCTGAATTAGTGTCAATGGCGTCTCTTCGGGTGCTATTGAAGGTGTCCAGTGCACATTAATTGGCTCACCGGAGAACGGCTCTTCGGGAAGCTCATTGTCCAACGTAACTGTCTTGTGCTGAGATGTCGTCATACAGTGCCGCCTATTGTCCGTGAAGCCGTGTCAAGTCTATGAGGAGATCAATATACCCAATCACTCGCGAATTGTCGAGCTCTCCCACCGGGCCGGGTCGGACCGGCGTTGACATGGGAGAAACGCGGACGCTGGCGTAGACTGGGACGGGTAATCTTGAGGGGGCGCGAAGTAGGCCGGCCTGTCACTGGTGTAGCGCCCTGCGGGGCGAACCCGGAGTAAAGCTTGGTCCCGAGGCCCGTGGCGTTGTCAGTGGTGAGGGTCTGCACGGCGACGTGCTGATCCATCCCGGTAAGGAGAATGCTCAGTTTGTTCACGCCTCGGCCGCTCCACTCATCCCGAGGAGAGACTGATGGCACGACGCAACCGTAGAGGCACGCGCAGCGGCAAGGGCAATCGCTCGGCGCAACCGCAGCAGATGCACCCCAACGCGGCAGGCTTGGATGTGGGGGCCACCGCGGTGTATGCGGCGGTGCGCGCCGAGCGCGACGAGCAGCCGATCCGATCGTTTGCGACCTTCACCCGCGACCTGCATGGCTTGGCCGATTGGCTGAGCGCCTGCGAGGTCGGCACGGTCGCCATGGAGTCCACCGGCGTGTACTGGATTCCCGTGCACCAGATCCTGGAAGCACGCGGGTTCGAGGTGGTGCTGGTCAACGCCCGCCACGTGCGCTCGGTGCCCGGTCGCAAGAGCGACGTGTCCGACTGCGAGTGGCTGCGCTACCTGCACTCGGTCGGCTTGCTGCGCGGCTCGTTCCGACCGGCTGACGAGGTGTGCGCGGTGCGCTCGCTGTTGCGCCATCGCGACGGCTTGGTCAAGACCGCCGCACGCAGCGTGCAGCACAGGCAGAAGGCGTACGACCAGATGAACGTCCATCTGCACCACGCGATCTCCGATCTGACCGGCCAGACCGGCTTGGCCATCACCGACGCCATCCTGCCGGAGAGCGCGACCCTGAGCGCTTGGCGGCGCTGGCCCACCGGCGGATCAGAGCCAGCCGCCACACGATGATCAAGGCACTGGAGGGCGATTGGCGATCCGAGCATCTGTTCACGCTGCGCCACGCGCGCCAGACCTATGCGCATTACCAACAGCTCATCAGCGAGTGTGATCAGGAGATCGAGGCCCGCATCGGCGCCTTCGAGCAGACGCACGAACCGCCGGCCGCGACCTGCACGGACCGGCCATCCCCGCAGTCCGCTGAGGCGTCCTCGGAGCCGCCTGCGCAATCGTTCAGCGTCTCTGACCACCTCACACGGCTGTTCGGCACCGACCTGACCCTCATTCCCGGCATCGGCGCTACCACCGCGCTGGTCCTGTTCAGCGAACTCGGCCCCGATCTGTCGCGGTTCCCGACCGCCTCGCAGTTCGCGTCGTGGTTGAACCTCTGTCCGCAGACCAAGATCACCGGCGGTAAGGTGATCAGTGCTCACACCGGGCCCGGTGTCAACCGCGCGGCGCAGGCGCTGCGCATGGCAACCCAGACGCTCTATCGCAGCCACTCGGCGCTGGGCGATTTCTTTCGCCGCAAACGTGCTCGCGTCGGCCCCCCGCAGGCGATCACCGACACCGCCCACAAGATGGCGCGCATCATCCACCATCTGGTGACCCGCCACGAGCTCTACGATGACCGGACTCTGTTCGGCCAACAGCATCAGGACCGAAAACGCCTTGAGCGCCGCCTGCGCAACGAAGCCCGCGCGCTCGGGTTCGATCTCGTTCCGGAGGCCGCCTGACGGCCTTACCAACGGGACGAGAGCGGGTTTCTAAGGAGCTCCCCACCGGGCCGAGGGACCCGAGTTGGCACGAAAGAAACATGACGGCATACTGTGGATGGGACCGGATGGAGCGCGAGGAGGCCGTCGCGTCATTGGTGTACCGCCCGACTGAGGCGAACCCGTTAATTAAGGAGCTTGGTCCCGGGGCCTGTGAAGTTGCTGTGGGTTCCGGAAACTCTGGCCGGTGTTTTCTGGAAATTCTGGCCGGTTCATCGTGCGCGAGCTCGGCGCCTTCAACGTCGAGATCGAGGTGTTGGGTGCGGTAAGACGGGCCATCGAGGAGCAGCAGTCTACCGCGCTCGAGAATGCGGTCGACGATCGCCTCGGCCAGATCGGCGTCATGCAGCACGGCGCCCCAGGCGGTCAGCGGCGACGTGTTGGTCGTGAACAGCATCGAGCGCCCACGCAGGTGTCGTTCGTTGACGACGTGGAACAGCACGTTGGCCGCGTCAGGTCCGTAAGACAGGTAGCCCACCTCGTCGACGACCAAGACGTGCGGGTTCAGGTAGGCGGTGAGGACCGCCTGCAACTTCCCTTGCCGCGAGGCGGAGGACAACTCCTCGATGAGCGCTGCGGCGGTGACGAAACGCGCGGTGAACCCCTGCTGGATGGCGCGGTAGGCGATGGCGATGGCCAGATGGGTTTTGCCGCGACCGCTCTTGCCCTTCAGGATCAGACTGAGTCCACCGGTGACCAGCTCCGGAGCCAGGTAGCTGCCCAGCAGCGGCAGGCGCAGGCTGGACTGCAAGGAGAAGTCGAACTCCTCGATCGTCTTCAGGAACGGGAACCGCGCCTGTCTGACCGCGCGCTGCACGCGCGTGTGTTGGCGGTGAGCGATCTCCTCGGTGACCAGCACGCCCAGAAACTCCCGGCATGACCAGCCGTGGGTCTCGGCACGCTGCAGCAACTCGCGCCAGTGGCGGCGCGTGCTGGCCAGATTGAGTCTGCGCAGCAGCGGATCGAACTCGACGGTGGCCGCATCGAACGGCAACGACGCGGTGGTGTGGGTGCTCATCGTGACGCCTCTGGTCGCTGCGGCCCGAGCAGGCGCTCAGGAGCGGCTGCGCCGGTCCTCCGCCCCTGAATCCGGGCGAGTCGGCGAGCAACCGCGCTCATAGCGCTCTCTGAGACGTTTGCCGAACGCCGGTGGTGTCCCAGTACCCCCGGCACCGACGGTCCTCGGTGGCGATCGCGGCCATCATGAGCCACCTCCCTGGTGATCGCCGGCGTCCGGACGCAGGGGCAACTTCACCCCGAGGCACTCGGCGATGAAGGAGCAGGTGTAGCTCTGTGCGCTCACCGCCGCCTGGAACGCGCGTTCCAGGTTCTTGGCCCCGCAGTGCTGCAACAGCTCGTGCAAGGTGTCGACCTCCCGGTACCAGCTCCTCGGGCTGCGGTGGATGAGCTCGGTCAGGAACGACAGCGCCGCCGCTCCGGTCTCCAGCAACTGCTGGCGCTTGAGGTAGCGCCGCCTGCGGGCGCCGGAGATCGCCGCCAGGTGCGCGGTACGGTGCTCGGCCAGCCGCGAGACAGTGCCGTTGGGCACGTGCCGGGGATGTTCGGCTTCGTAGCGGCCGGCCACGATGTGCACCACCTCGCGGTACAGGTACAGCGTGCCGGCCATCCCGGCCGCCTGCGGCGGCATCGAGTAGCGCAGCCCGTCGTGGGAGACCTCGCCGGTCACGTCCACCTGAATCGGGATCCGCAGCGCCAGCCGCTCCGGCGGCGTGCGCAGCGGCCGCAGCCGCTCAAGCTCCTGCTGGCGGCGCTGCTCGGGGATCTCGCCGGTGGCGCGGTTGGGCCGCTGGTGGTTGGTCTCGTGCAGCCACTCGCGGAGTTGCTCGACCAGGTCGCCGCGGTCGTGGAACCGCCGCTGCTTGAAGAACGAGCCTTTCACCCAGCCGACCACGGCGTGCGTTCCGTCCAGGTAGCGCAGGCGCACCTGGCCGAAGTCGTGCTGGGAGAACTCGCCCGGCAGCCCCTCGAACCGCATCATCACCCGCGTATGGCGCGGGCGCAGTTCGGCGACCAACTCGTAGAGCGCCGTCTTGGCGCCGTCGTAGCCGTCCAGCCGCACCCGGCGCAGGATTTCGACCGACTTCAACGGCGAGCGATCCTCGTCGGTCTCCTTGAGGAGTTGCTCGACCAACGGACGGAACCGGTCCACCTTCTGCGGTCGGCCGATGCCGCGCTCGACTCGCTCTTGGCGATCGTCCACGTGCTCCACGGCCGCCTCGGCGGCGATCCGGCGCACGCTGCGCTCAGAGACTTTCGCCAGAGACGCCACCTCGGCCTGAGTGTGGCCGGCATTCAGCAGGACCTGGATCTCGTGGCGTTTCAAGAGGGTGATCATGGAACCCTCTACGGCCTGGGTGGTCATCACCCCATGCCCGTTCGCCGTCTGCTGGCTAGCTGTTCTCCCTGTGTCGCTCACTGCGGGTCCTCCGGTTCCGACCGGCCAGAATTTCCGGAAGAATGGCGGTCAGAGTTTCCGGAACCCGCAGTTGCCAGTGGTTGAGATCCCGGACTGACATCGCCTGGACGCGATCATCCCGATCAGAAGAATTGGATATTGTTTTCACGCTCCGCCGCACCATCCACCCATCATCACAGGAGGTCGCCACCAGATACTCACGTTCGTTGAGCACTCATATTCTTGACTGGCTGTGTTTCTCAGAAGGAGGCGGTACATGGATGGGCGCAGCACACGGACGTGGTGCGCTGGAGCCTGGACCTGCGCTACCAGCACGCGGGCGTCCCCAACAACGTCGGCGAGGCGCCGCAGGACTTTACCTGGAAGCGGCCGGACGCCGAGATCGCCTGCTATCCGCCGGAGGCGGACTTCGTCGTGCAGAGCGCCCGCGACCCCGAGTCGGTCGTGCGCTCCGCGGCCGAGTTCAACCGCATTCGCCAGCGCTACGAGCGTACGCGCCCGCCCGGCCCGGAGCGGGGCTGGATTCCCTACGACCAGCGTCCCGGAACATCCTGATCGACAAGGTCGACGTGCCGCCGCCGAGCGACGTCTTCGCGCAACCGTGGTGACTCGACAATACGGGCACAGGGTACCTATCACGGCTATCCCATACCGACCACCGACCCGTTCCGGGTTGCCGTAATCTCGCGACGGAGCGGTGCTTGAGTTCGGCTCTCAGAATCGACTTCGAGTGGCTGCCTTGCGAATACGGCAGTGAAGCGGAGCGCGCGACACTTGCTGAACTTGAACTCGTCGTCGACGGCCACTGTGCGACGGAGCTGGACGACGGACTCGCAAAACCGTCCGCAGATCCGCTCGGCTTTCCGCTCTTCATCTGGCTGAGTGGTTTGCCGTCAACTGGTGGCGGCTGCTCTGGGAACCCAGGGCGGACGGCCTCTCTTGGCGGATGAGCCACAAGATGGGCGCGGCAGGAGGGGGGGTACATCTGGCCCGACGTGTCGTTCAGCAGCAACTGGGAATCGGTCCTCGTCAGCTCGTGTCGTACCGAACACTCGGAGGCGCAGCCGATTCGCTATCTCAACGACTTCAGCGCCGTCATTCCCGTGCGAGACTTCGAACGCTGCATCGACCGGTTCGTGAGCAGCACGGTCGCAAGGCTGTCGGACACCGTGAGCGTGGAGACGGAGCTGAGCGTTCTGTGGCGCGACGTGATCAACGAGCGCCGCGACCACGATCTGTTTCGCCGGCGGAAACTGGAAGCGTGTATGGGGTATGACCCCGACGAGGCTCCGCAGGGGCTGGTACGCAGCCTGCGGCGAGCCGTTGATTCGTATGGTGACGGCGCGGTTCACGAGATGGCGGCCGCGTGCAGGAGCGACGCGCTCTCTCACATCGAGACTCTCGCGGAGGAGGTACGACGCAACGGTTTGAAGGTCCGCGTTTCCTCGCATGAGACGTTGCGCCGTCGCATCGAGCAGGAGAGCAGATGCTCGTATCTCCCCTGGGAGCGGGCAAGAAAAGCAGCCGATAGTGCGCGTAGTGTGTGGAACCTGAAGGGCCCGATTCCGACATCGATGCTCGCCGGTTTGTTCGAAATCAGAGAGTCGGAACTGTCGGATGAGCTGCCGATCGGAGCACATCCGGTGTCCGCCGGGTTTCGCGACACTGACGACCTGGGCGGGATGCGCATTTCGTGGAACGTGCGTTCACCTGCAGGTCGGCGATTTGCACTTGCTCGCCTGGTGGCGGATCATCTTGCGTCCCCCGTCGAAGAACGGCTCTTGCCGGCGACCAACGTGCGCACGAGCAAGCAGCAGTTCCAGCGCGCATTCGCCCAGGAGTTCCTGTGCCCGTATGATGCGCTACAGGAGGTGATCGGTGCGGGTGAACCGGCCGGGGATGACATCGAGTCGGCGGCCGAACACTTCGAGGTTTCTCCGTGGGTAGTCGTCTGCACCCTCGTCAACAACGGGGTTTTGACACCAGAAGCACTTACCGACTGGGGTGTGCTGTAGAGACGTGACGTCGCAGGCGCCGCTCCAGCGCCCGCACCAGGATCGACAGGCTGATGGTCATCACCAGGTAGAGGAAGGCGACGGTGTTGTAGGTCTCGAAGAAGCGGAACGAGGAGGCCGAGTAGACCTTGGCCTGCTGGGTGATGTCCTGCACCCCCAGCACGGAGACCAGCGCCGAGTCCTTGATCATGGCCACGAACTCGTTGCCCAGCGGCGGCAGCACCGTGCGCGTCGCCTGCGGCAGGACCACGCGCAGCATCGCCTGCCGCCGGCTCATCCCCAGCGACAGCGCCGCTTCCGACTGCCCGCGCGGCACGGCCTCAATGCCGGCGCGGAAGATCTCGGCCAGGAAAGCGCTGTAGCCGATGGTGAGGGCAATGATGGCCCGCCAGACGAAGTCGACCCGCCGCACGCTCAGCGGCGCCATCCAGCCGGCGGCGATCAGCGGCTCGGCCAGCCGATTGATCACGACTACCAGGGCCGGCGCCGCCACGAAGGCGACGTAGTAGAGGATGACCAGCATCGGCACGCCGCGCACCACCTCGACGTAGACGCTCGCCGCCTCGCGCAGCACGCGGCGGTGCGAGGCGCGCATCAACCCGAACAGCAGGCCCACGGCCACCGCCGCGACGTAGGCGATCACCGACACGTACAGCGTGGTGACGATCCCGCGGCTGACCGCGCGGAAGATGATCCGGTAATCCTCCTCCCGCACCACCGACCACACCGCCAGCACGCCCAGCAGCATCACGACCAGCAGCCAGTAGGGCAGGCCGGAGAAGGCCGCGACCGGCAGCAGGTGCCGCCGCGACGGGCCGGCGGTGCCCCGGCTCATGGCAGCAGGTCGAGAGTCGGGCCGACTCCTACGGGCTGTACTCGAAGAACCACTTGACGCTCAGCGCCTCCAGGAAGCCTTCCGCGGCAAGCTCCCGGATCACCTCGTCGAACGGCTCGCGCAGGTCGGAGCCGGGCGTGAAGATGAAGCCGAAGTCCTCCGTGCCCAGCGCCTCGCCGACCGTCTTGAGGGCGTCGGGGTTGGCGCCGATGTAGCCGCGGCTCGAGGCGGCGTCCATGAGCACCAGGTCCACGTCGCCGATGATCAGCGCCTGCACCGCGGCGCCGAAGGTGTCGAACAGCTTGATGCGCGGGTTGTCCTCGTTCCCGTCCAGGATGTCGTAGACGGCCACGTAGAAGTTGGTGGTGCCGGCCTGCGAGCCGATCAGCAGCTCCTCGTCCGCGGCGACCTCCTCCGGCGTGGTGAAGCGCTCCTCCTCCGCGCGCACCAGCATGAACTGCTGCGAGGTGAGGTACGGGATGGAGAAATCCACCCGCTCGGCGCGCTCCTCGGTGATGGTGATGCCGTCCATGCCGACGTCGAACTGGCCGTTGCGCACCGCCTCGATCATCGCGTCCCAGGCGGTCACCTGCCAGTCGACGGCGCAGTTGAGCCGCCGGCAGATCTCGTTGACCGCGTCGTACTCCCAGCCGACCGCCTGCCCGGTCCTGGGGTCGACGAAGTTCAGGGGCACGTAGTCGTTGCCGGTCACGGCGACGACGGTGCGCCCGCCCAGATCCGGCAGGCCGAACGCTGCTTGCGCGGCCAGCAGCGCCAAGGCCGCCGCGAACCCTCGTATGGTGTGTTTCATGGTGACGGGAGTGTTTCCGTTTCCTCGAAGGCAGGCAACCACGGCGGTGTGCGCTCCGCCCGCCTGCGCTTTTGACGCCTGCGGGGAGCCGCGCTACCGTCGCCCGCATGGGCGTCTCCAGAGGAGTGCGTTCGCGCGCCACTTCCCGGATGCTGACCATGATCCCGGTCGCGTTGGTGCTGTGGGGCTGCGGGGAGACCGAGGAAGGTCAGGACACCGGAGCACTGCCCACACTCTACGGACCAGCCGGGAACCCGATACCGGCCGCCCCCGCCGTCCCGGACGGAGCGGTCTCGGCCGAGGTCGCGGAAGGCCTGGAGGCGCTGTTCGACCGCACGGTCCCCGGTGGGCCGATCGAGGCGATCGACCGGTTGGGCGCCGCCGGCGACCCCCGCGTGCTGTGGCTGCTGACCGACCTGTTCCCGTTCTCGAACCGCGACATGCTGACGGCGGTCCGGGCCGCCTTCGTGGAGCTTACCCGAACCGAGCTCGCGGCCGAGGACGACGGACGCCTGACCATGATCAACCGCCTGATCGCCTGGGATCTGCCGGCCTTCCCCGGCTATCGCGAGTACAAGTGGCGGCTGTTCCGTTTCATCGAGCCCCTGTGGGAGCCGTTCTTCACCGACGAGGACTCGATCATAGACTGGCGGCTGGTCGGCTGGGGCGGCGTGGCCATCGACGGGCGCCTGCACGCCACGCCGGAGGAGCGCTGCCTGCGCGGCTGCATCCCGGCGATCGACGATCCGGCGGTCACCTCCGCCTCCGGCGGCGACTGGTATCCGGACGAGCGGCTGGTGTTCGGCGTGGTCATCAACGGCGAGGCGCGCGCCTACCCGAAGAACATGATGGAAGTCCACGAGATGGTGAACGACACGCTGGGCGGGCGCCGCTTCGGCATGCCGTACTGCACGCTGTGCGGGTCCGCGCAGGCGTACTTCACCGACGATGTGGAGGGCTTCAGCCCCGTGCTGCGCACCTCCGGCCTGCTGTCCCGCTCGAACAAGTTCATGTACGACCGCAGCACCTGGTCGGCGGTCGACACCTTTACCGGCCAGGCGCTGTCCGGGCCGCTGCATGAGGCCGGCGTGGTGCTGACGCCGGTGGCGGTGGTCACCTCCACCTGGGGTGACTGGAAGCGCCGGCACCCGGAGACGACGATTCTCGACCGGTTTCGCGCCTACCCGCTGGACCCGCTCAGGGGCCGTGACGACCACGGCCCGATCTTCCCGGTCGGCGACGTCGACCAGCGCCTGCCGACCCAGGAGCGGGTGCTTGGCGTGGACGCGCCGGACGGGCCGATCGCCTTCCCGGTGGCGCCGGCGGTAATCGCACTGAAGGAGGATGTGGCGGTGGAGATGGGCGGCGTCCGCCTGGAGCTGGAGGGCAGCGGCCTGCGCGCGTTCATCGGCGAGCGGGACGCGGCCGCGCACGAGGCGTTCTGGTTCGCCTGGAGTCAGTTCAAGCCGGACACAAGGATCTGGGAGCGTACGTGACCGACGCCGGGCATGGCGGCATCTATGCCCGGCTCGGGGTTCGGACCTACATCGACCTGACGGCCACCGAGTCCATCCACGGCGGCGCGCCCATGCTGCCGGAGGTGCGGCGGGCGATGGCCGAAGCGGCCGACGGCTCGGTGGTCATCGACGAGCTCATGGCGCGGGCCGGCGAGCGGATCGCCGGGCTGCTCGACGTTCCCGCGGCGCTGGTCACCAGCGGCGCGGCGGGCGCGCTCACCGCGGCCACCTGCGCGTGCGTGGCCGGCGGCGACCCCGAGCGGGCCGTGCAGCTTCCCGATCTCGACGGTATGCGCGACGAGGTGGTCATGCCTTTGCAGTCACGCACCGTGTTCGACCAGACCATCCGCGCGGTCGGTGTACGGCTGGTCGCGGTGGACTCCGCCGCCCAGTTGCGCGCGGCGGCCGGCCCGCGCACCGCGCTCGTGGCGATGTGGGCCGGCGCGGCTGCCGCCCAGTCCGTGACGGTGGAGGATCTGGCCGCTGCCGGCCGGCAGCATGGGGCGCGGGTGGTGATCGACGCGGCGGCCGAGCTGCCGGCGGTGCCGAACCGCTGGCTGGCCGCCGGCGCCGACCTGGTCTGCTACTCGGGCGGCAAGGTCCTGCAGGGACCGCAGGGCGCGGGACTCCTGCTGGGCCGCGAGGACCTCGTGCAGGCCGCGTGGATGCACTGCGCCCCGCACGGGACCTTCGGCCGCATGATGAAGGTCAGCAAGGAGGAGATCGCCGGCATGCTGGCGGCGGTCGAGCACCTGGTTGACGGCCGCGACCTGGACGCGGAATTCGGGCGCTGGCGCGGATGGTACCGGCGGATCGCGGACGCCCTCGCCCCGGTCGGGGGCGTGCGCACGGAGGTGCGGGAGTCGGGAGGCCGCAGTCCGTATCCGATCCTGATGGTCTCCTGGGATCCCGAGCAGGTGCCGCTGGCCGCCGGACAGGTCGGAGCGGCCCTGCGCGCCGGCGCGCCGCCGATCCTGTCGCATGCCGAGGGTGACGGCTGCGAGTTCATGGTCCGGCCGGTGTCGATGGTCGAAGGGGACGCGGAGGTGACCGCCCGCCGGCTGGTGGAGATCCTCGGCGGCGCAACGGAGCCGCGTCCGGTCGAGCCGCCGGCGGACGGCGTCGACGGCGAGTGGGAGGTGGACGTCCGCTTCGTCTCGGGCTGCGCCCGGCACCGGTTCAGCCTGACGGGCGCGACCGGCGGAACCCGTATCCGCGGCCGGCACCGCGGGACGCGGGCGGCGGGCGAGCTGACCGGCCGGATCGACGGCTACGCGGTGATGCTCGACAGCGTGCTTGCCACCGAGGGCGCCCGGCTGACCTATCGCTTCGAGGGCACCTTCGACGCGGTCGCAGGGACCATGGCCGGCACGCTCAGGCTGGGAGAGCAGCTCGTGGACGGCTTCGGCGCAGGCAGCGTGACCTGGACGGCGCGCCGTCCGGCCTCAGGTGCGTGACCAGCGGCTGGGGGCCATCCCCGGCGCGTTGTCGGCCATGCCCTGGGGCTTGTTGCCCACCGCGAAGTCGAACTCGCGGGCGTTCGAGTCGCTGAAGTAGGGCCGCACCCGCGCGGGGAGCGTGGCCAGCTCCTCCGCCGTGGCCATGGGCACTTCCGCGATCGGCCCCGCCCAGGCCGGCCGGTAGGCGATCGCGATCATGCGCCGCGCGCGCGTGCCGGTGTTGGGCAGCGTGCCGTGGAACGCGCGGTGGTTGAGGAACAGTGCGGAGCCGGCACGGCACGGCACCACCACCTGCTCGGGGTGGCTGGTGTAGCGCTTGTACGGGTGGGCGTCGGCGTGCATGCACAGGTGAGAGCGGGGGACCACCCGGAACGGCGACACGTCCATGGTCAGGTCGTCCAGGTAGTAGAGGACGCGCACCGTGATCGGACAGCTCCCTTCGTAGCCGAAGATCGTCGAGCCGTACGGCTGGCCGTCGGTGTGCAGGCTGATCCCCGGCGTGCCGGGCTCGGAGCGGTCGTAGGTGACGTTGTGCAGGCACAGGATGCGGTCGCCGAACAGACGCTCCAGCAGGCCCAGCGTCGGCCGGTGGGTCACCAGTTCGGCCAGGACGGGGCTGCGCAGGTGCACCCGGCTGCAGCCGCGCTGCCGTTCGCTGTAGTCCCGGCCCTCCGTGGGCAGCGTGTCGGTCTCGGCCCGCAGCGTCTCCAGGTGATCGGGTGAGAGGATGTCGGGGACGATCAAGTAGCCCTCCATCTCGATCTGCCGGATGCGCTCCCCCTCGCTCAAAGCGGACCAGTCGCGGTCGTCGACGTTCAGGCCGTTCCACGTGCGCATGACACCTCAACGTAGATCGGCGGACCCTGCCCCGGCAAGGCGGCCGCTGCCGGTCTGCCGGTCGGTCCCGGCGGGGCGGATACCTCGGATGCCTGGATGCCTGCCGGATGGTGGAACTGCACGGGCGTTTGGGCTATCTTCTCCAGCGGTGGCAGAGAACCAGCCCGCGAGGGTTGATCGCACGCAGCACGGTTCAGCCGCTTCCGTTGCGGCAGCCGCGTCCGGGCGGTCCGGCAATGGGACGGAGCCGCAGGCCGTCACGCCGCACCCCCTCGAGCCTGCGCCCGCCCATGGCCACAACGGCGGTTTGTCCTCCGACGTGGAGCTCCGGGAATGGGTGGAGTCGCTCGACTACGTCTACCGGACCGGCGGCGCCGAGCGGCTGCACGAGGTACTGCGCACGCTGCACCGCTACGCCAAGGCGGTCGACGCCGACCTGCCGTTCACGGCCAACACTCCCTACCTCAATACGATCCCGCCGGACCGGGAGCCGCCCTACCCGGGCGATCGCGCCGTGGAGCGGCGCAACAAGAGCATCATCCGCTGGAACGCCATGGCGATGGTGGTGCGCGCCAACAAGAGCGATGACGGCATCGGCGGCCACATCAGCACCTTCGCGTCGGCCGCCACGCTGATCGAGGTGGCGCAGAACCACTTCCTGCGCGGGCCGGACAGCCCGCAGGGCGGCGACCAGGTCTACTTCCAGGGCCATGCCGCGCCCGGCATGTACGCGCGGGCGTTTCTGGAGGGCCGCCTGAGCGAGGAGCATCTCACCAACTTCCGGCGCGAGCTGGCTCCGGGCGGCGGCCTGTCGTCCTACCCGCACCCGTGGCTGATGCCCGATTTCTGGTCCTTCCCGACCGTCTCCATGGGCTTGAGCCCCATCCAGGCGATCTACCAGGCGCGCTTCAACCGCTATCTGCAGGACCGCGGGATCAAGCAGACCGACCGGCAGAAGGTGTGGGCCTTCCTGGGCGACGGCGAGATGGACGAGCCGGAGTCGATGGGCTCGATCACGCTTGCGGCGCGCGAGCGGCTCGACAACCTGATCTTCGTGGTCAACTGCAACCTGCAGCGGCTCGACGGCCCGGTGCGCGGCAACGGCAAGATCATCCAGGAGCTGGAGGCCGCCTTCCGCGGCGCCGGCTGGAACGTGATCAAGGTGATCTGGGGCTCCGACTGGGACCCGCTGCTGGCCGCCGACCGCCACGGGTTGCTGCGCCGGCGCATGGAGGAGACCGTCGACGGCCAGTACCAGAAGTACACCGTCGAGCCGGGCTCCTACATCCGCGAGGACTTCTTCGGGACCGACCCGCGCCTGCTGGAGCTGGTCGAGGACTACTCGGACGACGAGCTGCGCAAGCTGTACCGCGGCGGCCACGATCCGGCCAAGGTGCACGCGGCGTTCAAGGCGGCGGTGGAGCACCGCGGCGCGCCGACCGTGATCCTGGCCAAGACGATCAAGGGCTACGGCCTGGGCGAGGCGGGCGAGGGCAAGAACATCACCCACCAGCAGAAGAAGCTGAACGAGGACGAGCTGGTCGCCTTCCGCACGCGCTTCGACATTCCGATCTCCGACGAGGAGGCCGCCGCGGCGACCTTCTATCTGCCCGACGAGCATGGCGGCCAGCGCACCTATCTGCGCGCCCGGCGCCAGGAGCTGGGCGGCTACCTGCCCGCGCGCACGGCGCGCGCGGCACCGCTCACCGCGCCGCCGGCGGAGCTGTTCACCGAGTTCCTGCACGGCACCGACGGCCGCCAAGCGTCGAGCACCATGGCCTTCGTGCGCATCCTCACCAAGCTGCTGCGCGACAGGGAGATCGGGCCGCTGGTCGTTCCGATCGTCCCGGACGAGGCGCGCACCTTCGGCATGGAGCCGCTGTTCCGGCAGGTGGGCATCTACTCGTGCGTCGGGCAGCTCTACGAGCCGGTGGACCGGGAGAACCTGCTCTACTACAAGGAGGCCAAGGACGGCCAGGTTCTGGAGGAGGGCATCACCGAGGCGGGCTCGTTCTCGTCCTTCATCGCCGCCGGCAACGCCTACGCCACGCACGCGGTCAATACCATCCCCTTCTTCATCTACTACTCGATGTTCGGCTTCCAGCGGATCGGCGACCTGATCTGGGCGGCGGCCGACATGCGCTGCAAGGGGTTCTTCCTGGGCGGCACCTCCGGCCGCACCACCCTCAACGGCGAGGGCCTGCAGCATCAGGACGGGCACAGCCACGTTGCCGCGCTGGCGGTCCCGACGCTGCGCTCCTACGACCCCACCTATGCGTACGAGTTGGCGGTGATCATCGAGGACGGCATCCGGCGCATGTACGTCGACCAGGAGGAAGCCTTCTACTACCTCACGGTCATGAACGAGAACTACCCAATGCCGCCGATCCCGGAACCCGTGGAGGAGACGCGCGAGGGAATCCTGCGCGGCCTGTACCGGTTCAGTGCCGGCGATTCCGATGCGAAGCTGCCCAAGGCGCACCTGCTGGGCTCGGGCGCAATCCTGAACGAGGCGGCGCAGGCCGCGAAGTTGCTCCAGGAGCTGGGCGTCTCCACCGACGTGTGGAGCGTCACCAGCTACCAGCAGCTCTACCGGGACATCGCGGAGACGGAGCGGCACAACCTGCTGCATCCGGCACAGGAGCCGCGCAGGTCGTACGTGGCGCGCGCCTTCGCCGGCGAGCGCGGCGTGTTCGTCGCCGCCACCGACTACCTGCGCGTGCTGCCGGCGCTGATCACCGACCACCTGCCGGGACCGGTGACCCGGCTCGGCACCGACGGCTTCGGACGCAGCGACACCCGCGCGGGCCTGCGCGACCATTTCGAGGTGAGCGCCCGCTACATCGCGCTGGCGGCGCTGCAGCGGCTGCATGCCGACGGATCCATCGATGGGCGTGCGCTGAAGCAGGGTCTCCGGCGGCTCGATGTCGATCCCGGCAAGACCAACCCGTTGATCGCCTGAGGCGGATCGGTGAGATGACGGTAGAGATCAAGCTGCCGGTGCTGGGCGAGGGGGTCGACTCCGGCACCGTCGCCGGCGTCCTGGTCGCGGCCGGCGACAGCGTGGAGGCGGATGCCGCGCTGATCGAGCTGGAGACCGACAAGGCCGTGATCGAGGTGCCGGCCACCGAGGCCGGCGTCGTCGCATCGCTGCCGGTCAAGGCCGGCGACACCGTCGCGGTGGGACAGGTGATCGCCACCATCGAACCGGGTGGCGGTGCGGACGGACCGTCCTCGGAAGCGCCGGCCGAGGAACCCGCTGCCGAGCCGTCCCCGCAGGAGTCGGAAGCGCCCGTGGTGACTGCCTCCGCGCCAGCCGCGGAGACCGCACCACCTCCGCCACCCGCCCCGGCGCCCGCTCGTCGGCCGTCCGTGCCGGCTCCGGCCGCGTCGGTGCCGGCCGACGAGTTCAACCTGCCGGAGTGGCCGATCCCGGCGACCCCGAACACGCGTCGCTTCGCGCGCGAGCTCGGCGTCGACATCGCCGCGGTGCAGGGAACCGGTAACGGCGGCCGCATCCTGTCGGGCGACGTGGTGCGCACCGCACGCTCGCTGCTGGAAGCGTCAGGCTCGGGCGGAGGTCCCGCCGCACTGCCGCCGCTGCCCGACTTCAGCCGTTGGGGAGAGGTGGAGCGCGAACCGATGAGCGGCATCCGGCGCACCACCGCCGCGCACCTGTCCACGTCGTGGACGACCATCCCGCACGTCACCCAGCACGACGACGCGGACGTCACCGAGCTGGAGCAACTCCGCAAGCGCTTCGGCCCGCGCGTGCAGGAGGCGGGAGGCAAGCTCACGATGACCGCAATCGCGGTGCGGGTGGCGGCCAGCGCGTTGCGGGTGTTCCCGCGCTTCGCGGCCAGTGTCGACATGGCAAGCCGCGAGCTGATCCTCAAGCGCTACACCCATGTGGGCGTGGCGGTCGACACCGACCGCGGCCTGCTGGTGCCGGTGATCCGGGACGCCGACCGCAAGAACGTGACCGAGCTGTCGGTCGAGATCGGTGAGATGGCCGCGCGCGCCCGCGCCGGCACGCTCGCCCTGGAGGAGATGCAGGGCGGCTGCTTCACGATCACCAACCTGGGCGGCCTGGGAGGCACGTCGTTCACCCCGATCGTCAACCACCCGGAGGTGGCGATCCTGGGCATGTCACGTTCCCGCGTCACGCCGGTGCATCGGGACGGCGGCTTCGAGCCACGGCTGTTGCTGCCGCTGTCGCTCTCCTACGACCACCGCGCCATCGACGGCGCCGACGCGGTGCGCTTCCTGCGCTGGATCGTCGAAGCGCTGGAGAACCCGTTCCTGCTTTCCCTGGAGGGATAGCCTCGGGACGCCCCCGTTTCACGATCAGCGACGCAGTGCCCCCGGCGCGACGATGCCGCACCGGCAGCGGGTCTACTTCGCCGACGGCGGCGTCGATGCCTGCGTGGAACGGTACCGCGCCGCCCCGCCGGATCTGCCGCCGGCCGTTGCCATGCGCCAGTCCCGGATGACACGATCCGAGCATGGCTGACACCGTGCGGCTGGCCCTGGTCGGCTGCGGCGCGATCGCCGGTTACCACGCCAGGGCGATCCGCTCCATCGACCGCGTCGAGATCGCGGCCGCGATCGATTCCAGGCAGGAAGCCGCGCAGGAACTGGCCGAGGAGTATGGCGTCGGCGCCTTCGCGACCATCGACGAGGCGGCAGCGTCGGTCGAGTTCGACGCCGTGGACATCATGACCCCGCACGACCTGCACGAGTCTCTCACCGAGCAGGCATTCGCATTGGGCAAGCACGTGCTCCTGGAGAAGCCGATCGCGCAGGACCTGACCACGGCCGAGCGGGTGCTGGCCACCGGCGCCGCCGCCGATCAGGCGTTCATGGTCGGCGAGAACTCGCAGTACTGGCCGGACGTGGTGGCGGTCGACCGTCTGCTCCGAGACGGCGCGATCGGCGACGTGATCGCCGCGCAGGCCGCCTTCGAGTGCCGATTCGATCCGTTCTGGTATCCGGGAAACCGTCCCTGGCGCTTCGACCTGCAGCGCACCGGCGGCGGCGTGGTCATCGACGGCGGCGCGCATTGGATCAGGCCGCTGCGCATCTGGCTGGGAGAGATCGATTCGGTCGTGGGCGCCACCGGCAGACCCATCGGCGGGATGGACGGCGAATCGCTCGCGCAGGCGCTGCTGCGCTTCGAGTCGGGTGTGATCGCCTCGTTCCTGGCCCTGACGTCGCCCGCGAACCTGTCAGACATGCCGTGGTTTCGCGTGATGGGCACGCAGGGAGAGGTGCTGATCCGCGGCGGCTTCGAGGGCGGCGGCGTCGAGCTGTACGACGAAGATCATCCGGAGGGGCAGGCACAGCCGGGCGATCACGGCTACTTCCACTCGTTCAAGCCGGAATTGGAGGACTTCGCCGCGCTGGTGCTGGACGGCAAGCCGCCGGTGGCGCCGCCGGAGAAGGCGCTGGGAGAGATGCGGACTGCCCTCGCGCTCTATCGCTCGGCAAGGAGCGGGGCGTGGGAGTCGGTCTGGAGCTCCCTGAGCGCAGGAAGCGCCGCATGAGCATGGCGGCGATGGCGGCCGTGACGCCGTTTCGCGTCGTGGCCGAGGACTGTTGGGCGGACGCGGCGCGGGAGGACGGCTACCTGTACCTTCCGGGGTTGCTTCCCGCTGACGAGGTGCTCGCCGTCCGGCAGGAGGTGACGGCCGTCGCCGCTCGCCACGGCTTGCTGCGCCGCACGACGCCGGCCAGTGACGGGATCGCCGAGCAGAGTGCCTTCGTGCACGAGAGCAACCCCACGCCGGAGTATCGCGCCTACTACAGCGACCTGTTGCGCCTGCACGGCATGCACGCGCTCGCGGTTCGCCCGGAATCGATCGGCGTGCTGGAGACGGTGCTGGGCGAGTCGGTGCTGGCCCATCCGCGCAACATCGTCAGGACGGTATTTCCGAGCCGCCCGTCCATCACCACGGCGCCCCACCAGGATCACCGACCGATCAAGGCGTCGCCGGAGGTGTGGACCGCCTGGGTCCCGCTCGGCGACTGCCCGGAACAGCTCGGCGGACTGGCGGTCGTCCCAGGGTCCCATCGGAGCGGGCTGCACCCGGTGGGGGAAGGCACGATCTACTTCGAGACGGCCGGCGACGTGGCGTGGTGCTGGAACCCGATGCGGTGCGGCGACGTGCTACTGTTCCACAGCCTGACCGTCCACCAGGCGCGCGACAACCGGTCCCCGGACCGGATCAGGTTTTCCTGCGACTTCCGCTATCAGGGCCGCAGCACGCCCGTGCACGCGTATTCGCTGATGCCGCACATGGGCTGGACCGGCTGGGAGGAGATCTACGCCGGCTGGGACGCCGACGATCCCCTGCGCTACTACTGGCGCGCCTGGCCGCTGGACATTCGCACCGACGACCGCCTGCTTTCGCCATCGTAGCGCGCATGAGGTAGGACTCGGCGTTGGACTTCGATTCGTACGATGTCGACCGGACCTGCTACGACGAGATGTTTCTGCCCGGGGGCGCGCCGCGCGAGCACGTCCGAGCGCTCCACGATGAACTGCGCCGCCTTCCCGTCGAGGAGCTCGAAAGCATCCAGGAACGGGTGGCGCGCTCGTTCTCCACCGAAGGGATCACCTTCACCGTCTACGGGGACGCGGAGGACGAGGAGCGAATCATCCCCGTGGACTGCGTGCCGCGCGTGCTCACGGCTGATGAGTGGCGGCACCTGGAGGCCGGCCTCACCCAGCGCCTGAAGGCGCTGAACCTGTTTCTGGCCGACATCTACGATGCCGCCCGCGTCGTGAGAGACGGCGTCGTCCCGGCGGACATGGTGTACGGCTGCCCGCAGTACCGAGCCCGGATGCGCGGGTTCCGCGCACCGCACGGCACCTGGGTCGCCATCTGCGGCACCGATCTGGTACGCACCAACGACGGGTTCCGGGTGCTGGAGGACAACCTGCGGGTACCCTCCGGGGTCTCCTACATGATCGCCAACCGCAAGGCGGTCAAGGCGAACTTTCGTCGCCTGTACCGCGGCTCTCGCGTTCGGGAGGTCGAGGATTACGGGCGCGCGCTGCTGAGCACGTTGCGCGAGCTGGCGCCGTCCGGCCGGTCCGATCCCGTGATCGCGCTGCTCACCCCCGGGGTCTACAACTCCGCCTTCTACGAGCACATGTTCCTGGCCGGGGAGCTCGGCGCGGAGCTGGTCGAGGGCCGCGACCTGGTCGTGCACGAGGGATTCGTCTACCTGCGCACCACCGGCGGCCTGCGGCGCGTGGACGTCATCTACCGGCGGCTGGACGACGACTTCATCGATCCGCGGGAGTTCCGGCACGACTCCCTGCTCGGCGTGCCGGGGCTGATGGACGCATGCCGGCGCGGCAACGTGACGCTCGCGAACGCGCCCGGTACCGGCGTCGCGGACGACAAGAGCGTCTACCGGTACGTGCCCGAACTGATCCGGTACTTCCTGGGCGAGGAGCCGCTGTTGGCCAATGTGGAGACCTACCTGTGCCGCCGGCCCGAGGACCTGGAATATGCCCTCGACAACATCGACCGCCTGGTGTTCAAGCGGGTGGGGGAGTCGGGCGGCTACGGCATGCTGATCGGGCCCCACGCCACGCCGAGCGAGCGCGAGGAGTACGCCCGCCAGGTGCGCGCCGACCCGGCCGACTTCATCGCGCAGCCGACCCTGGCCCTGTCGCGGGCCCCCTGCCTGATCGACGGCCGCCTCGAGCCGCGGCACGTGGACCTGCGGCCGTTCGTCCTGCACGGGCGCCGGACCCGCATCGTGCCGGGCGCGTTCTGCCGCGTCGCCCTGCGCCGCGGCAGCCTGGTGGTGAACTCCAGCCAGGGCGGCGGCGGCAAAGACCTCTGGGTGCTCGGGGACTGAGCCGATGCTCGCGCGCAGCGCCCAGGGCCTCTACTGGATGAGCCGCTACCTTGAGCGCGCTCAGCACCTCTGTCGCCTGCTGCGGCTGCAGACCGAGTCGCTGGTGGACCGCCCGCTGCGGGAGATCAGGTTCGGCTGGCAGCGCATCTACCGCGGCGTCGGTCGGGAGCCGCCGGCGGGAAGCCTGGAGGCGTTCGACGGCGAGGACTACACGCTGGCGGATTCCTACACGCTGGCCGACGACCTGACCTTCGAGCGGCTGCATGCCGACTCGATATGGAGCTGCCTGGCGCTCGGCCGCGAGAATGCGCGCCAGATGCGCCAGTGCATCAACGCCGAGATGTGGACGTGCCTGAACCGGACCTACCTGGGCTTCCGCGACCTGGAGATTCAGAACATCTGGCGCACCTCACCGGAGAGCTTCTACGCGCAGACCGCGGAGCAGATCGACACCCTGTCGGGCGTGGCTGCGGCGACCATGTACCGTGACGCGGGCTGGAGCTTCATGCAGCTCGGGCGCGCCGTGGAACGCGCACAGCTCTCCTCGTCTCTGCTGCTGGCGCAGCTCGCCACCGAGCGCCTGATCGGCGAATCGGATGACGCCGACTGGACCAGCCTGTTGCGCTGCTGCCACGCCATGGAGACCTACAACCGCCTCGGCAGCGTCTCGGTCGAACCGGACCGTGTGCTGGACCTGCTGGTCACCGACCCGCTGTTGCCCGCGTCGCTTCGCCGGGCGCTCGACGACACGGCAGCGGCGCTCATCGCCATCGGCCCCGGTCCGCCGGTACGCGCCGACGGCGATGCGCACCGCACGGCCGGCCGGCTGACGGCCCTGGTGCACGACGAGTGGCCGCGGCGTGAGGATCGGGAGGAGTTGCTGCGAGAAGTGCTTGCGCACTGCCGCACGCTCCACCAACTGGTGAACGCCACCTACTTCGAGTACCCCGTCGAAGAGCTGACGGCCTGTTGAGGCGGCTCGCTCGACGCGGAGGGCGACCTGTGTTCATGGAACGCGATCACCCTGGTCGTTTCAAGAAGGTGCTCGACCGCATGGCCGCCAGGATTCCGGGCATCGACAAGATCGATACGGAGAGGACCAGCGACGGCCGGCTTCTTCTGCGGTTCAACGATCGGGGCTTCGATGATCCCTTCTTCGCTCAGCAGATGTCCGACGGAACGCTCAAGGTCTTTTCCTATCTGCTGCTGCTTGAAGATCCCGCTCCGCCGCCGTTCTTGTGCATCGAGGAGCCGGAGAACGGTCTGTACCACAGGTTGCTGGAGACCTTGGCGACCGAATTCCGCGAACACGCGGAGCATGGGCACGGCTCGCAGGTATTCATCACCACCCACCAGCCATATTTCATCAACTCCTTGAATCCGGAAGAGGTCTGGATCCTTGAAAAGGGAGCCGATGGCATGTCGACGGTACGTCGAGCGAGCGACGATCCGATCGTCACGAGCATGGTGGAGGAAGGCTTGCCGCTGGGCAATCTCTGGTACAGCGAATATATGGACTCCGCGTGACGTCGGCGTATAGCGGGTATGGGCCGCGTGGGTTCTTTCAGCCGACCCCCGGGAAAGCGTGCGTGGGCTGGTTGACGTAGCGCTGCATCTTCATCGTCAGGCGCGCACCGGCCCCCGGCGCCAAATGCACGGTGACGGCCGGTTCGTCCAGGGAAGTGGCGCGGCCGTCCACCTGCGCCGCCGTGAACTGGTGCTCGGCATAGGCGCCGGCCTGCAGGACCAGCGCGTGACGGCGCACGGGGCTGAGGTTGACCAGCGTGACCGAGACCTCGTCGTCGCTCATCGAGTCGACCAGCGACGCCACGTCCTGGGGGATGCCGGGGCGGCCGCGGTCCAGGTCGAAGTAGCGCACGCGGGTGTGCCAGGCGGCGCCGATGTGGCGTGACGGCAGGCCGCCGAGCATCAGCTCCACCAGCCGCCAGATGCAGGCTCCGGGATTCATGGAGTTCATGCTCTCCGAGAGCCGCGTGTCGGGCGTCGTGGTGTCGTCGCGCATGCGCTGCACCGTCTCGCGCAGCGCGGCAAGTTCCCCGGAAAGCGCCGTGACCGGGTAGTCCCGGTCGTCTCCCGACAGGTAGGCGCCCCAGG
Organism: Spirochaetia bacterium; assembly: GCA_965215345.1. Classification (GTDB taxonomy): domain Bacteria; phylum Spirochaetota; class Spirochaetia; order SZUA-6; family Bin103; genus CATQHW01. The sequence continues at coordinate 301,245 of CBDCDL010000001.1, forward strand.
GATTGCGCCGCGCCAGCGCGCGGTCGCTTTCGGCCATCGACCAGTAGAACACCTCCAGGGCACCGTGGTCGTACGGCTCCGGCGTGAACTCGTACCATCCGTCGTCGCCGTGCTTCTGCGGATACTGCCGCACGCCGTCGATCTCCCTCGCCTGCGCGGTGACCGCCTCGATGGTGCGCCGCCACACGTTCACGTAGCGCTGGTCGCCGGAAACCAGCAGCGCGTTGCCGAAGCCGTACGGGGCCAGAGAGCGGAAGTACGCCTTGTGATCCCAGCCGTACACCGACCCCCACCAGCGGCCGGCGGCGCCGCCGATGGTGCCGTCCAGGCCGACGTTGCTGGGGATGAGGCCGCCGTTCGCTTCGGCGCGACCGACCCAGGCGTCCGCGTACTCCAGGATCCAGTCGCGGTACCTGCCCTCGCCCGTGCACAGGTAGGCGTTCAGCGCCACCACCGTGACCGCCAGGTTGCACGGAGTGTCGCCGATCACGTCCTGGTAGGTGGAGAAGTGATCGACGTAGTCCTGCCAGGTGCGGTGCCAGCGGAGCGGGGTGAAGCGTCCCTCGCACTCGAACGGGTCACCTCCCCAGTCGATGGAAGTGGTGCGGCGCAGCACCGGGCCGCGGCTGCCGGTCATCACGCTGCGGATCAGGCGGTGCTCGGGATCGTAGTTGGCGGCGCCGGGGTCCTCGTTCATGTAGAAGCCGGCGTAGCGGCGCATGCGCGCCCGGTAGGTGGGGTTCCACGGCTCGGCCAGCCCCTGCTGGAACAGACCGTGGAAGCCCTCGGCGTTGTGCACGAAGTCGAAGCTGGTCGGAAACTCCTTGTAGTACATGCCGTCACGCGCTAGCGGGCACTCGCCGGTGCGCGCCTCGGTGTACTGCTGCATGTGGCCCTCGATGCCCTGGCGATACAGCTCCAGCACCCGCTCCGAGCCGCCGAGCGCGTAGATCTCCGTCCAGCCGGTGACGTTCTCCGCCGCGTCGTCGGGACCGTCCAGGGCGCCCCAGCGCGGGTAGCACAGCAGGTAGCCGCGCTCGTCGAAGTACTTTGCGTAGAACTCCTCGATCGCGTCCGGGAGGGCGGCCATGAGCTGGCGCTCCAGGAGCGCCCAGTGCGGCGCCGGCATCGGCGTGGTCAGTTCCAGGGTGGTCTCGGGCAGCGGGCGGTCGTGCATCCGACCAGTATACCGGCTGCAGATGCGGACGGCCGGCATCGCGTAGCCAATCGGCTATACTGGTTCCGTGGCCATTACGCAGCTCGTCCGCGAATCCCGCAGACGGGCAGAACCATGAGGGACGGAGAACACGGCCGTGACGGCTGAAGGCTTCGATCCGGTCCGCATGCTCGCGGCGCTGCACGATGCCGGCGTGCAGTTCGTGCTGATCGGCGGCATGGCGGCGGTTCTGCACGGCGACGTGGGGGTGACCGTCGATCTGGACATGGTCCCGGCGCGGACGCCGGACAACCTGGATAAGCTGGCGGCTGCGCTTCGGGGGCTCGACGCACGCATCCGCGTCGCGACCTGATGCCCAGGCGGTGTGCGATCGCCCCCACGACGTACGTATGCCAAGGGAATTCATGGATCTGAGTCGCAGCCGCGAGGCATACGCACTGGCGCTCAAGCTGCTGCCGGGCGGCGTCAACAGCCCGGTGCGGGCGTTTCGCCGTGTCGGCGGCGATCCGATCTTCGTTCGCCGCGGTCGCGGCAGCCTCATCACGGACCTGGACGGCCACCGGTATACCGACTACTGCCTGTCGTGGGGGCCGCTTATCCACGGTCACGCGCCGGAGCCGGTGGTGGAGGCGGTGCGCCGCGCCGCCGTCGACGGGCTCTCCTACGGCGCCTGCCACGAGTGCGAGCTGGAGCTTGCGGCGCTGGTGCTCGAAGGCGTCGGCGCCGGCAGGCGCCTGCGGGCGGTGAACTCCGGGACCGAGGCAGTCATGACCGCGGTCCGCATCGCCCGTGCCGCCACCGGCAGGGAGCTGGTGGTCAAGTTTGACGGCGGCTATCACGGCCATGCCGACGGCATGCTGGTCAAGGCCGGCTCCGGGCTGGCGACGCACGCGATCGCGGACTCGGCCGGTGTGCCGGGACCGGTGGCGGCGACCACGATGGTGGCGCCGTTCGACGACGAGGCGGCCGTCGAGCAGGTCTTTGCGCAGTGGGGCGGACGGATCGCGGCGGTGGTGATGGAGCCGTTGCCGGCCAACAACGGTCTGCTGGCGCAGCGGCCCGACTACCTGCGCTCGGTGGCGTCGCTGGCGCGACGGGATGGCGCTCTGCTCATCCTGGACGAGGTGATCTCGGGCTTTCGGCTGCGCTACGGCGGGCACGGCGCCGGGCTCGGCATCGACGCCGACCTGCTCACCTTCGGCAAGGTGATCGGCGGCGGCATGCCGTTGGGCGCGGTGGTCGGCCGGCCCGAGCTGATGGACCTGCTGGCCCCGGACGGGGCGGTCTACCAGGCGGGAACCCTGAGCGGCAACCCGCTGTCGATGGCGGCCGGCATCGCGGCGCTGCGCTCGCTGCGCGACGACCCTCCGTACGAGCGGCTGGAACGGCTCGGAGCGGAGCTCGGCGCCGGGATCGCCGGCATCGGCCGCGACGACGTGCAGCTTCAGCGGGTCGGCTCGATCGCCTGGCTGTATCTGGCTTCCGGGACGCTGCCGCGCCGCGCCGACGGCATCGAGCCGGCGGCGGTCGAGCGGTTCGGCGCGCTGCACCGGCCGCTGCTGGAGCGCGGCCACTACCTGCCGCCGTCCGCCTACGAGGTGCTGTTCCTCAGCACCGAGCACACGTCGGCGCAGGTCGAGCAGCTTGTCGCCGACCTGCGCGCGCTGGTGGAGAGAACCGACCCGTGACCGGGGCGACGCGATGATCTTCGTCCTGCGCGAGCGCTGATGGCCGCGCCCGCGTTCCCACGCGCATATTGGTAACGGAGTGACGATGGATCCCGATTCCCGCAGCACGTTGCTCGCCGACGTCGAGGCGTTCTGCCGGGAGGTTCGTCCGGTCGAGGACCTCTGCTACCTGGAGCACCGTTTCAACGCCCAGGTCATCGAGCTCGCGCGCACGCACCAGATCCTGGGGCTCAACGTGCCGGTCGCCTACGGCGGGCGGGGCGCCGACCTGCGTACCTACGTCGACGCGCTGGCGCGTATCGGCCGGGAGGGGACGGGTGTGCGCACGCTGTTCTCCGGCCACTGCTCGATCGGCCAGACGGTGCTGATCGAGTGGGGGAGCGAGGCGCAGAAGCGTCGGGTGCTGCCGGAGACCGCCGCCGGTCGCGCGATCATGGCGTTCGGCCTGACGGAGCCGGAGGCCGGATCGAACCCACGCGAGATGCAGATGACCTACCGGCGCGAGGGGGACCGCTTCCTGCTCAACGGCGTGAAGTACCTGATCTCCAACGGCAGCATCGCCGACCTGATCGTGGTGTTCGCCTACCCGGAACCAACCGGCGATCCGGCGGCCGACAGGGCGCGGCGGTTCAGCGCCTTTCTCGTTGCGACCGACCAGGAAGGCATCGAGCGGGAGATGATGACCGCCAAGGTGGGGTTGCCGACCAGCGACACCTCCATGTTCGAGCTCACCGACTACCCGGTGCCGGTGGAGAACCTGCTGGGCGCGGAAGGGCAGGGACTGGCCATCGCCATGCAGACGCTGCGCGCCGGGCGGCTGAGCGTGGCGGCCGGCTGCCTGGGCGTGATCGAGGACTGCCTGGAAGAGGCGTGCGCCTACGCCAAGGAGCGCTCTCAGCACGGCAAGCCGATCGCCCGGCACCAGTTGGTGCAGGAGCACATCGCCACGATCGAGTTGGCCCGGCAGGCCTCGGAGAGCCTGATCCACACTGCGGCGGACGCCAAGCAGGCCGCCTGCGACAACCCCGACGACGCTGCCCTGATGGCGCGCGTCGACCTGCTGGTGGCGGAGGCCAAGCTGTTTGCCTCCGACGCGGCATTCCGCGCGGCGGACAGCGCCATGCAGGTGTTCGGCGGGCGCGGCTACTCGGAGCTGTTCCGGCCGGGCCGGCACTGGAAGGACGTGCGCGTGTGCCGGATCTACGAGGGGACGGACGAGATCCTCAAGCTCAAGGTCGCGGCCGGCGTGCTCGGCAAGGAGTACGAGGCCTACCGCTGAGCGTTACGCCTGCGCGGCGAGCCGACTCCGGAACCCCTGCCACGCGCTGGCGATCACCTTGCCGGCGGACGCCTCGATCAAAGCGGCGCCGACCGGCTTGAGCAACCCGCCGAGGTCATCCACGGTCGCCGTCCAGGTGACGTCGGTGCCGCCGCCGGCATCGCCCACTTCGAACGTGGTAGTCACCGCCGCCATCGATCCGATCCCCTTGCTGCGGATGCCGAGCACCAGGCGCGGCTCGGACCGCTCCCGCACGTCGATCGTGGTCGCGAGCGATCCGGTCAGGAACGACAACCCCGGCTTCACCTTGCAAGTGACGTGATCCTCGCTCGCGCTGGAGAGCGATGACAGGCCGGGGATCGCGCCGGCCAGGAAGGAGAGGTCGGACAGCCGCCGCCACACTTCGGCGGCGGGTTGCGTGAAGCGCTCGACGCCCGACAGCTCGATCATGCCTCCTCCCGCTCTACCACCACCCCGCACGCTTCGCCCCCGCCGATGCACAGCGCCGCCACGCCGCGCGCGCCGCGTCCGGCCGGCAGCGCGGCAAGACCGTGCAGCAGCGTGGTGAGGATGCGGGCGCCGCTGGCGCCGATCGGATGGCCCAGCGCCACGGCGCCGCCGTCGACGTTGGACCGCTCGCCGTCAATGCCCAGGTCGCGCTCCACCGCCAGGTTGCCGACGGCGAACGCCTCGTTGATCTCGAACCGGTCGACCTCGTCGATCCCCACGCCGGCCCGCTCCAGGATCGGAGGTATCACGTGCGCTGGCGCCACCAGGAAGCGGGCGGGCGCGGCCGCCACGCTGCCGTGGGCGATCAGCGTGCCGAGCGGCGTGATGCCCAGCTCGGCCGCGCGGCGGTCGGTCATGATCACGCAGGCGGCGGCGCCGTCGTTGAGCGACGACGCGTTGGCGGCGGTGATCGTGCCGTCGACGGCGAAAGCCGGGCGCAGCGAGTTCATCTTGTCGAAGTCGGCGCGGGCCGGCTCCTCGTCGGCCGTCACCGGCGGGCGGCCGGGCTTCACCTCGACCGGGATGATCTCCGAGTCCCAGCGCCCGCTGCGCTGGGCATCGAGCGCGCGGCGGTAGGAGCGCGCCGCGTAGGCGTCCTGCGCGGCGCGGCCGATGCCGTACTCGCGGGCGATCAGCTCGGCGGCGTCCCCCATGTGGAAGTCGTTGTACACGTCCCAGAGCCCGTCGACGATCATGCTGTCGGCGACCTGCTGGTGGCCGTAGCGGAAGCCGCGGCGCGCGCCCGAGAGCAGGTAGGGGGCGTTCGACATGCTCTCCATGCCGCCGGCCACGGCGATGCCGGCGTCGCCGGCCAGCACGGCGCGCGCGGCCAGGATCACCGCCTGCAGTCCCGAGCCGCACACCTTGTTGACCGTCGTGCAGGGAACGGCTTCCCGGAGCCCGGCGCCGATCGCGGCCTGCCGGGCAGGCGCCTGGCCCGCGCCCGCGGTCAGCACCTGGCCCATGAAGACCTCGTCCACGTCCTGCGGGGCTACGCCGGCGCGGCGCACCGCCTCGCCGATCGCCGCAGCGCCCAGCCACGGGGCCGGCACCGACGCCAGCGCACCGCCCAGCGCGCCGATCGGGGTGCGGCAGGCCGCGGCTATCACGGCGCGTTCGGCGGGCATATTCTGAGGCGGCAGTCTGTCGGAACGCCGCGTCCGCGGCAAGTCCGACGATGGCGGTGTCGATGCGATCAGGTCGATGCTTACCCCTGAGCATCGGGTCCAGGTACGCGGGCAGCCGCGGCGCGAGCTTGCAGCCGGCGTGGTTTCTCCCCACGATGCCGCGCCATGAGCGACCATCCCCTGAGTGAGGCCACCCGCGCCCACTTCACCTACCGCGGCGAGCAACTGAACGAGATCTCGTTCCCCCTCGGTGGGATCGGCTCCGGCTGCATCGGCCTGGCCGGCAACGGGCGCCTGATCGACTGGGAAATCTTCAACCGCCCCAACAAGGGGAGCGTGAACGGCTTCAGCCACTTCGCCGTCAAGGCGGAGCGCGCCGGCCAGGTGGTGGACGCCCGCGTGCTGCACGGCGACCTGACCGGGCCGCTGTCCGGCAGCATGCGCTCGACCTGGCTGGACAGCTTCGGCTTCGGTCCGATGCGCGCGACCCTGGGCGGCCTGCCCCACTTCGCGGAGGTCGAGTTCGAGGGCACCTTCCCGGTGGCGACGCTCACCTTCCGCGACGGGACGTTCCCCGGCGCCGTCATCCTGCGCGCCTTCAACCCGTTCATTCCCGGCAACGCCGACGATTCCAGCATTCCCGCGGCCTGCTTCGAGGTGCAGGTCACCAATCCCGGCGCCGACGACCTGGACTACACCGTCGCGCTGGCGGTCTCGAACCCGGCCCGCGCCGGAACGGTCAACCGCGCCCGGCGCGACGGCACGGCGCACCTGCTCACGCTGGCGGCGAGCGGCATCGCCTGTGACCACCCGAGCGCCGGCGACCTCACCGTCGCTACCGACAGCCCCGGTGTCAGCTACCAGGAGTGCTGGTTCCGCGGCATGTGGTTCGACGACCTGACCATCTACTGGCACGACTTCACCGCGTCGGGCGGTTTCGAGAATCGCGGCTATGCGGAGCCCGGCGAAACCGGGCACGGGTTCGGCCGGGGTGACACCGGCGTGCTGGCGGCCACGCTCGGCGTGCCCGCGGGGGAGACGCGCACCGCACGATTCGCGCTGACCTGGAGCTACCCCAACTGCGTCAACTACTGGCACCCCGTGGGGGTCGAGCAGGAGCAGCGAGACGAGCCGCCGCCGGCGCTCGACCACGCGGAGTGGCGCAACCACTACGCGACCCGCTTTCCGGATTCCGCGGCCAGCGCCGCCTACTGTCTGCGCGAGTGGGAGCGGCTGCGGGATCACACTCTGGCGTTCCGCGACGCCCTCTACGCCTCAAGCGTTCCTCCGGACGTGCTTGACGCCGCCGCCGCCACCCTGTCGGTGCTCAAGAGCCCCACCGTCCTGCGGCTTGAGGACGGCACCTTCTACGGCTTCGAGGGGGTGCGCGTCGAGCAGGGTTGCTGCGAGGGGAGCTGCACCCACGTATGGAACTACGCCTGTGCGCTGCCGTTCCTGTTCCCGGACCTGGAGCGTTCGATGCGCGACGCCGACTTCCGCTACAACGCCGGTGCCGACGGCGGCATGACGTTCCGCCTGCAACTGCCGCCGGGGCGGGAGCGGCTCGGCTTCCGGCCCTGCGCGGACGGCCAGTTCGGCGGCGTGATCAAGGCCTACCGCGACTGGAAGATCTCGGGCGACTCGGCGTGGCTGCGCGGCCACTGGGAGACCATCAAGCGGAACATCTCCTTCGCCTGGGCGGACAGCAATCCCGACCGCTGGGACGCCGACCGCGACGGCGTGCTGGAGGGACGCCAGCACCACACCCTGGACATGGAGCTGTTCGGACCCAGTTCCTGGCTCAACGGCTTCTATCTGGCGGCCCTGGCGGCCGGCGCCGAGATGGCCGAGCACCTCGGCGAGGCGGACACCGCGGCCGAGTACCGGGCGCTGTTCGCGCGCGGCAAGCAGTGGGTGGACGCCAACCTGTTCAACGGCGAGTACTACCAGCAGCGCATCGACCTCACCGACCGCTCGATCCTGCAGGCGTACGAGGACGGCGATGCCGCGGAGCGCTACCGCGGCGGGCGCTCTCAGGTGTGGAACTACTGGGACGACGAGCACGGCCAGATCAAGTACCAGGTGGCCGAGGGGTGCGCGATCGACCAGGTGCTGGCGCAGTGGCACGCCAATATCTGCGGCCTGGGCGAGGTCTTCGACCGCGGGCAGACCCGCACCGCCCTGGCGGCCATCTACCGCCACAACTTCAAGCGCTCCTTCCGCGAGCACTTCAACCCGGCCCGCCTGTACGCCGTGGATGACGAGGCAGGCACCATCATCTGCTCCTATCCGCGCGCCCTGCCGGTGGTGCCGATCACCTACGCGCAGGAGACCATGCACGGCTTCGAGTACCAGGCGGCGGGCCACATGATCCAGGAGGGCATGCTGGCCGAGGGCGTGGAGCTGGTGCGCGCGGTGCGCGACCGCTACGACGGCAGCCGCCGCAATCCCTGGAACGAGATCGAATGCGGCAGCAACTACGCGCGGTCGATGGCCGCCTTCGCGTTGCTGCTGGCCTATGCCGGCTTCGAGTTCGACGCCGTGCGATGCCACGTCGGGTTCAGCCCCAAGGTGGCGGACACGCCGTTCACGGCCTTCTGGAGCCTGGACTCCGGGTGGGGCACCTGCACGCTGGACGCGGCGGAGATCAGGTTGCAGGTCGAGTCGGGCGAGTTGCCGCTGTCCAGCTTCGCCAGCGACCGGATGGCCGGCGGCACGGTGACCGGGGTGCGGGTGGGAGCGGGCGCAGCCGCCTTCCGCACGGAGGGGGCCACACTGATCTTCAGTGATCCGGTTCGCATCGCCCCCGAGGCGCCGCTCGTCATCTCGCTGGCAGCGGCGGTCTGATGGTGACGGACCGCGCGCTCCGGTGGTCGATCGGGCCCACGGGCGACGACGCCGCGGCCTCCGGTATCGAGCTGATCGCGGGCATCGACATCCGCCAGAACCGCTACGCGGGGTGGCATCCCGTGGCCGGCGCATGGGATCCGGGCTCGACGCCGTTCAACGTGCATCGGACCGGCCAGGTGCGTCCCAACGGGACAGCGTTCGGGATGGAGCCGGCGCGGGGGGCATTCCCGAGCCAGGAACCGGTCACCGGTTTCCAGGGAACGCGCCTGGTCAACAGCAGGAACCGCAACCTGGGCACGCTGATCGGCGAGTTGCAGTCGGAGGTGTTCACGATCGCCGGGGACGGCATCGATTTCCTCATCGGCGGCGGCGACTTCGCGGACGTCACCTGCCTCAACCTGTACGTGCACGGCGCCGCGGGTTGGGAGCGGGTGCGCACCGCGACCGGCGAACGCAACCTGGAGCTGGTGCGGCGCGGCTGGGACGTGGTCGGGTTCCGCGGCCGGCAGGCTTACCTGCAGATCCTGGACTACGCGCCCGTCGAGCCGTGGGGCTGGCACGCCGCGCCGCGTTATCCGGAGGATGACTGGGGCTTCATCCTGGTGGACGACATCCGCCAGACCGACGGCGCCCCCGATCCGCGCCGCGTCGACGAAGCCGGCGACCGCGCGCGCAATTTCGACTTCGAGACCGTGCTGCCGGAGCGGTTCACGGTTGCCGCCGCCCAGGGTGCGGGCGGCGCCGGCGGGGTCTTCGAGATCCACGATCGCGAGCGCGACGGGACGGTGGGCGCCCTGTACTGCAGCGCGGCGATCGAGCGGCGTACCCCCGACCTGTGGAAGGTGTGCGTGACGTGGCGCTACCGCGGGCGGGCGCTGAGCGGGGTCAAGCTGCGCCTCACCAGCCGGCTGCCGATCGCGGCCGGCGCCGCGCGTCACACCCTGCACCCGGGGCTGCTGTATGACGGCAACCCGACCGCCGAGGCGTGCCACTACCTGGGCGAGGACTTCCCGGAGGCGGCCTCCACCCTTCCCGCCGGGTTCAGTGTCGAGGACGCGGAGCGGGTGTGCGCCGGCTGGGTGGCGCCGCAGCAGCGGGCTGCCGAATTGGCCGCCAGCGTGCGCCTGCAGGTGGACCCGGAGTCGGGCCGCTACGAAGCCGTGCACCAGCTCCCGGAGTCGGCCGTCTTCGGCCGCCGGTTGCTGCTGGACAGCGACGAACGGCTCACCCTGGACGACGGCGCCTGCCACGCCAAGACGCTCTACCTGTACGCCGCCTACCGCCGGCCGGGACCGGTCTACCGGCCGGGCTACTGCGGCGCGCTGTCGGCGGCGTGGCGGCAGCTCTACCCGATTTCGCCGACCAATCCGCCGCACACGCTGCGCGCGGACTACGAGATGCGCCTGCGCACCACCCTCGACGACCACGGCCTGATCCAGGAGATCGCCCGCGGCGGGCGCACCTACCGCGTGTTCTACGTCGGGCGCTGGGTGTACGGCGACGCGCCGACCGGCGGCGGGCGGTTTCTACCCAAGGAGTACTTCCACCGGTTCGTCGGCTTCTCCTGGTCAGGCATGGCCGGGCTGGTGGCCCACGCCGCCCTCGATCACGGCCTGCAGCACGGCGACGACGACGCGGTGCGCGTTGCCGTGGACACGATGGACTTCTTCGCCGAGCACGGCATGTCGCCGCTGGGCATCCTGTACCCCACCTACCACGAGGACCACGCCAGGCTGATCGACACGTTCGGCACCTACTACGACCCGGGCCGCATCGACATGGGGCCGCTCGGCGAAGGGCTGTACTGGTACCTGCGCTGCGCCGAACGGCTGCGGAGCCATGGCAGCGAACCGCCGACGAGTTGGGATGCGGCGGTCCGCAGCTCTCTCGAGCGTATCATGGAGCTCTTTCCCGACGGCGACGTGCCGGGCCGCATCGACGGCACGAGCGGCGAGCCCGCCGCCCGCCGCATCCAGCTTCTCTATTGGGAACGCTCGCGCTGGACGGAGCGGCAGAGCCGACCCGCCGACATCGTCTTCGCCAAGCCGAGCGAGCGCGGCGCCACCAACTTCGTCTACCTGATCTGGGCCTACGTGCGCGCCGCCCGCGACCTCGGCGAGCAGCGCTACCTGGACTACGCCGTGGCGCTGGGCGAGCTGGCCCTGCGGGTGATGGAACGGTTCACGGTCTTCGCCGGCTCGGAGATGGACTTCTACAACATCGACAAGCGCCAGGGGCACGCGCTGCTGGCCGCCCACAACGACCTGTACGAAGCCACCGGCGACCGGCGCTGGCTGGCGGCGGCGGAGGTGGCGGCGAGCTGGTTCGGCACGTGGCAGTACCACTACAACACCTGCACCGACGGGCTCGGCGACCTGCCGCTCGGCCGCTGGGACTACCGCACCGTGGGCGGCACCACGGTCGACATCAAGTACTCGACCAACAACCTCGTGTACGCCCAGGGCGCCACGGAATTCCTGCGGCTGTGGGGCTACACCGGCGATGCGGAGTGGTTCGAGCGCGCCCGCGCACTGCTGCACCAGGGCGTGCAGAGCTCCCTGACCGAAGACAAGCGCCTCTGGCTCAACGCGCACTACCAGTGCGAGGCGCGGGTGCCGGCGCAGCACGCGTTCAACCCGGACACGCAGTTCGACGCCGCCTGCCTGGGCGGCGGCACCGAAGACGTGCTGCCGGCGTGGCCGTACCGCGGGAACTGGACCACCAAGTACGGCGCCATCCTGAGCATGTACATGCTGGCCGAAGCGCTCGACGTCGATCCGATCCTGGCGCGCTGCGGCGGAATCACCTATCGCCTGGGGGAAACGCCCGCCGACGACTGGGTCGGTGCGCTGGAGACGCTCGACCGCGTGCGCGCGTGGCGCTCGGGTGGCCTGGTTACCATTGAGGCGCGCAACATGGTCCCGGCCGCCGCACGCTACACCGCCCGCGTGCTGGACGCGGGCGGCAGCCCCGTGGCGGACGCCGCCGCCGACTTCGCTGCCGGGGCCGACGGGACCATCCGGGTGCCGCTGCCCGCGTAGCGCCGCCGCTGACGCTCCGCGAGCGCGTGGTAGGATCGGCGGCATATAGCACAGACACCGATGGAGGAAACGCTGTGAATCGAGTTCTGACCATTCTCGCGCTGCTCGTGGCCTGCACTGCAGTGACGTTCGCCCAATATCAGGAGGCGCCGATGCTGGCCGAGCGCGTGGCCTCGGGCGAGCTGCCGGCAGTCGACGAGCGGCTCCCCGACGAGCCGCTGGTGCTCACGCTGGAGCGCAGCGCCGCTCCCGACGGCATGCTCGACGAGCTTGCGATCGGGTCCTATGGAGGCGACGTGCGCCTCATCAACCTGGCGCCGAACTTCGCGCCCGAGATGTACTTCATGACCATCGAGACGCTGCTGGCGCGGCCGGGCTGGATCAGCATGGGACATCCGCTCACCGGCAACATCTACCAGAGCTACGAGATCAGCCCGGACGGGACCACGTTCACGTTCCAGTTGCGCCGCGGCCTGCGCTGGTCGGACGGCGAACCGGTGACGACCGGGGACGTGGCGTTCCACTACGAGAACATCCTGCACAACGAGCAGCTCACCCCGAACATCGGCTGGCAGTTCCGCTCGCAGCTCCTGCCCACCGGCGACGTCTACGAGCTGGAGGTGATCGACGACTACTCGTACCGGATCACGTTCTCGAAGCCGACTCCCGGTTTCCTGGACGAGATCAACAAGCCGTGGATGGACTACACGGGCTTCCTGCAGCCCAGGCACTACCTGTCCCAGTTCCACGCCGACTTCGCCGACGCCGAGGAGCTGGCCGCCAAGGTGGCCGCAGCCGACCTGCTGGCCGACGAGTGGTGGCGGCTGTTCCAGCTCAAGATGCTCACCCCGTGGGAAGGAAAGACGCCGGACGTGGTGGACATCCCCGTGCTGCACCCCTGGGTGGTGGTCTCGACCTCGCCCACGCAGACCGTGTTCGAGCGCAACCCCTACTACTTCAAGGTGGACCAGGCCGGCAACCAGCTTCCCTACATCGACCGCATCGTCAGCACCAAGGTGGAAGGCCCCGAGGGCGCCAGCCTGAAGATCATCGCCGGCGAGGTGGACCTGGCCGACGAGCTGGCGAAGATCTCGTCGCTGCCGATCTATCGCGAGAACGAGGCCAACGGATACCGCGCGGTCACTTCGGGCGTGGCCTACAACCCGGTCGTGCACGCATTCAACTTCGCGTTCGAGGATCCGGTCTGGCGGCAGGTCGCCGGTGACCTGCGCTTCCGGCAGGCGCTGAACCTGGCCATCAACCGCGACGAGATCATCGACGCCGTGTACTACGGCTTCGCGTCCCCGCCGGAGTGGGTCCCCGCGACCTACGATCCCGACGAGGCCGGCCGGCTGCTGGACGCCGTGGGCCTGGACGAGCGGGACAGCGACGGCTGGCGCTTGGGGCCCGACGGCGAGCGTTTCGAGATCAACCTGGAGGTGACCGCGCACCTGCCGGACACCGTGCCTGCCAACGAGCTGATCGCCGAGCACTACCGGGCGGTCGGGCTGTACACCACGCTGGAGGTGGTCGAGATCGGCCTGTTCATCGAGCGCCGCAACGCCAACCAGTACCAGATCGACACGCTGTGGAACGAGGCGACTACCCTGCACGCCTTCGGACACGCCAAGCATCACCTGATCGGCCACATCCCGCCGTGGGGTCAGTGGTACAACTCGGGCGGGGAGCAGGGCGAGGAGCCGCCGGCCTGGTTCCAGGAGCTGTACGACCTGGGCCTGGGCATCGGCCCCGGCATCCCGTGGGATCAGGAGATCGTCGACCGCTACCAGCAGACGTTCTACGACACCATCCCGCAGATCAACGTCACGTACAATCCGGCGACGGTCCTGATCGTCAACCAGGACCTGCGCAACGTCTTCACCGAGGGCGTGGCGCAGTGGGTGATCTACAGCTCGGAGCAGCTCTATTACGAGAGCTGACCGAGTCGTAGCGGCATCGGCCTGCCGGCGCTGAATCCGGCGGGCCGATGCTTCAGTACATCGTGCGACGGGTGGCGGCCTTCGTGCCGCTGCTGTTGCTGCTCTCGGCGGTGAGCTTCACGATCATCGAGCTCCCGCCGGGAGACTATCTCACCTCGTACGTGCTGCGGCTGGAGCTCCAGGGGAGCCGGATCACCGACGACCAGGTCGCGAATCTCTCCGCATACTACGGGCTGGACCAGCCGATCTACACGCGCTACCTGCTGTGGCTGCGCAACATCCTGTTCCGTGGCAACCTGGGCTGGTCCTTCGCCCATGACCGGCCGGTGTCCGTCGTGATAGGGGAGCGGCTCGGGCTCACCCTGGTGGTGACCATTTCAACGCTCATCTTCACCTATGTGGCGGCGGTGCCGATCGGGGTGTACTCGGCGGTGCGCCAGTACTCCTTCTTCGACTACTTCTGGACGTTCTGGGGATTCGTGGGGCTGGCGATCCCGAACTTCCTGTTCGCGCTGGTGCTGCTGTGGATTGCCTTCCGCTACTTCGGCGTCGCGATCACCGGGCTGTTCGCGCCCGAGTTCGTCGACGCTCCCTGGAGCCTGGCGCGGGTGTGGAGCATGCTGCAGCGGCTCTGGGCGCCGGTAGTGGTCGTGGGCACCGCGGGGATGGCGGGACTGATCCGCGTCATGCGCGGCACCCTGCTGGACGAGCTGCGCAAGCAATACGTGGTGACCGCACGCGCCAAGGGCGTCGGCGAAGGGCGTCTGCTGTTCAAGTATCCGGTGCGGATCGCCGTCAACCCGATCATCAGCGGCATCGGCTGGCTGCTGCCCGCCATCATCTCCGGCGCCACCATCACCTCCATCGTGCTCAACCTGCCGACCACCGGACCGGTGCTGCTGGGGGCGCTGCTGGCGCAGGACATGTACCTGGCGGGCAGTTTCGTGATGATCCTCAGCATCCTGGTGCTGGCGGGAAACCTGATCTCGGACATCGTCCTGGCGTGGGTCGATCCGCGCATCCGTTTCGGCCGCATCGAGTCGTGAAGCAGCGCACGCGCACCGACGAAGAGAGCTATTTCGTCGCGTCGCAGTGGCGGATGATGTGGTGGAAGTTCCGCCGCCACCGGCTGGCCGTGGTTGCCGGTCCGGCGCTCGCCGTCATCTACCTGCTGGCGCTGTTCGCGGACTTCGTGGCGCCGTACGGGGTGACCACCCGCTTTCCCGGCTACCTCAACGCTCCGCCCAACCTGATCCGGTTCGGGGCCGGCGGCGAGGAGGGGGCGACGGGAGCCTTCGTGTACGGCCTGCGGGTGGAGCGCCACCCCTACACGATGCGCAAGATCTACCAGCTCGACCGGGAGCTGCGGTATCCGGTGCGCTTCTTCGGGGCCGGGGAGGAGTACCGCTTCCTGGGACTGTTCAAGGCCAGAGGCCACCTGCTCGTGCCGGCGGCGGAGGATGCGCCCCTGTTCCTGTTCGGCACCGACCGGCTGGGACGCGACCTGTTCTCGCGGGTGCTGCACGCGGCGCGGATCTCCCTTTCCATCGGACTGGTGGGCGTGCTGCTCAGCACGGTTCTGGGAGTGCTTCTCGGCGGTCTGGCCGGCTACTTCGGCGGCATCGTCGACCGCGTGGTGATGCGGCTGGTGGACCTGCTGTCTTCCATTCCGACCATACCGCTGTGGATGGGGCTTGCCGCGGCCGTACCCCGGGACTGGTCGGTGGTGACGACCTATTTCGCCATCACGCTGATCCTGTCGCTGGTAGGCTGGACCGGGCTGGCGCGCGCGGTGCGCGGCCGCTTCCTGTCGCTGCGGGAGGAGGATTTCGTCATGGCCGCAGTGGTGTCGGCCGTGCGCGAGCGCACCATCATCTTCGGCCACCTGCTGCCGTCGTTCCTGAGCTACATCATCGTGTCGCTGACCCTGGCCATTCCGGCGGTGATCCTGGGGGAGACGGCGCTGAGCTTTCTGGGCCTCGGCATCCAGCCGCCGGCGGTGAGCTGGGGCACGCTGCTGCAGGACGCCCAGAACTTCCAGGCGGTGGCCAGTCAACCGTGGCTGCTGATCCCCTGCATCTTCGTGGTCCTGACCGTGCTGCTCTACAATTTCCTCGGCGACGGCCTGCGCGATGCCGCCGACCCCTACGCCTGAGCAAGGACTGAAGTATCAAACAGCGTGCGCATCAACCGGGGTCCTCAGCCGCGAGTTGGCGGCTGCGGGCCTCGCGCTCGGCGTGGATGAACTGCACGATATCGATGGCGGCTCGGCCCGTGCTGTGATGCACCAGAAACCCCTTCTTGCGAATCAGGGTGCGCTCGTTGGCGATCTTGCGAAGACTCAGCCCGTCGCCGGTGGACTCGATTTCCAACTCCGTCCCGGCTACCAAGTTGAACCGGTCACGGAGTGGCTTTGGAACCACGACAAGTCCCGCACGGTCGATGGTAACCTTCACGGCAGAATGGTATCGCAGAGGGCAGCATCATTTCAGCAACTCGCCTTGCTCGCGAACGGTGCCGTGCGGCCGTCCGGTCAGGCGCGGGTCTCCCCGGCAGGATCATCACCGTAGAAGCGCGCGCCGGACTCAGCGACGCGGCGTAGCAGACCGGACGGCGCGAAGCGCTCGCCGTGCTGCTCGCGCAACTCGTCCAACCGCGCGACGATGCGACCCGGGCCGTGGTCGTCGGTGTGGGCCAGGATGCCGCCGCGGTCCTGCGGGAATCCGGTGCCCAGAATCATGATCATGTCCAGCGGCATCGGCTCGCTGACGATGCCCTCCGCCAGGCAGCGGCTCGCCTCGTTGGCCATCAGCGCCAAGCAGCGGTGCAGGTCTTCGACGACGGCCGGCCGGCGTTCGCCCGCACGCCGCAGCGCGGCTGCGTCCGGATTTGGGGCGCGCGTCGCGGCCGGCGTACGCGTAGAAACCCGCGCCGCTCTTGCGGCCGAGCATGCCGGCTTCGGACAGCCCCCGCGCAAGCTCCGGGCACCGGTACCGGTCGCCGAACGAGCGCTCCAGCGAGTCGGCGATCTTGACTGTGACGTCGATGCCGATCTCGTCCATGAGCCCGTACGGACCCATCGGCAGTCCGAACCCGATGGCGAAGCGGTCCAGGCCGTCGAGGTCATCGATCCCGCCAGCGTCATCCGCCAAGTGGAGGGCTTCCAGCAAGTAGGGGAACAGCACGCGGTTGGAGACGAACCCCGGCCTGCCGCCCACCACGATCGGCGTCTTGCCCAGGTTGCGGGCGAGGGCGATGGCGGTCGCCCGCACCGCGTCCGTGGTCGCCGGCGCGCGCGCGATCTCGACCAGCGGCATGCGGTTCACGGGATTGAAGAAGTGAACGGCCACGAACCGCTCCGGCCGCTCCAGCACGCCGGCTAGCTCGTCGATCGGCAGCGACGAGGTGTTGGTGGCGATGATGGCGTCGGCGCCGACCCGCCCTTCCAGCTCCCGCAGCACCCGTTTCTTGAGGTAGGGGTCTTCGGTCACCGCCTCGATCACCAGGTCCGCCCCGGCCAGCGCTGCGGGGTCGATGGTCGGCTCGATGCGGGCGAGCTTCGCCTCCACGTCGTCCGCGGTCATGCGGCCGCGCTGCAGCGGGTAGGCGCACATCGCGCGGGCCGCCGCCATGCCCCCGTCGAGTCGCCCCTGGTCGACGTCTCTCATAGTGACCAGCAGGTCGGAGTCGCAGAGCACCTAGGCGATGCCGGCCCCCATGGTGCCCGCACCCAGCACGGCCGGGCGCTCGACCGGCAACGGGGCGGCGGAGAGACCCCAGCGCTCCTTCCGCAGCCGGTCGCGGTTGAAGAACATCCGCATCAGGTTGCGCCCGGCGCGGCTGCGCACCCGGTCGACGAAGGCCGCCCGCTCCACGTCCAAGCCGGCGCCCATCGCCGTCCCGGCCGTGGCGGCGACCACGTCCAGCGCGACCAGCGGCGCTTCGCCGTGCAGCCTGCCGCGGGCGACGAGCTGCCTGGCTTCTTCGGCCTGCTCGTCGCTGACCGCCGGCGCCGGCAGGCGCTGGTCCGGCCCGTCCGGCGCGGGCGCCGCCGCCAGCAGCTCGTCCAAGGCGCGTTCCAGGTCCTCGCGCGCCGCGCAGGAGGTCGCCAGTCCCAGCTCCACGGCGCGCGGTCCGTTCACGGGCCGGCCGCTGCAGATCATGTGCAGGGCCTCCGCGACCCCACCAGCCGGGGCAGCCGCTGCGTGCCGCCCCAGCCGGGGATCAGGCCCAGCGTCACTTCCGGAAGGCCCAGGGCGCAACGGCGATCGTTGGAGACCAGCCGCCATGTCGTCGTCATGGCGAACTCCAGCCCGCCGCCGAGGCAGGCGCCGTCGATCACGCTGACCGTCGGCACCCGCAGGTTCGCAAGCCGGCTGAACAGGCGCTGCCCGCGGCCGATGAAGGCGTCCGCCACCTCGGGATCGGCCAGGGTTCGCAGCTCTCCGATGTCGGCGCCGGCGATGAAGCAGCCGGGCTTGCCGCTGCGGAACACCACCGCGCGAATGTCGAAGTCGGCTGCGATGTCGTCGAGCAGGCGCTCCAGCTCGTCCAATACCGGGGTGGAGAAGGTGTTCACTCTCAAGCGCGGCTGATCGAAGAGCACTTCCAAGCGCCCGCCGGGGCGCCGCCGCGTGGTGATGGTCGCCATAGCGGCCTAATCATAGGCGGCGGCGCACACCTGCGCCACCCAATGCGACGCTACGCCCGCCTGTATCGGCTGGGTGGCAGAGCCGGCTGGCACCTCAGGACAGCGTCGAGAAGGCAAAGTTGGACCGTTGTCCCTCGCCCCTTGGCGATACGTCCGAATCTGACGTACTCCCTTACTATCATGGTGGGAGAGTATGAATCATGCCGGACCTCGGGTACGACGGGTTGACCTAGCTATGCGACTCGGATATCATCACTGATAGAGTACCAAGCATGGGTAGCATATTAAACCGGAAACTGTTCCGCGAGGCACGTGAGGCGGCACGGGAAGAGGCCAAGACTTACAAAGATCTCGGGGAACAGGTGCAGCGTGACAGCGTTACGCTCTTCGAGCAAAGGCAACGTGCGGCCAGCGAGGTCGTGAAGACCGTCGAGACCTATGTCAGCCGACTGTCAAACACGCCGAAAGAGTTCGAGAAGAGTGTTGCCCGCTTTAGGGTCGAGACAGATCGATTTGATCAGACGGTACGCGAGATTGAGATCGAGGCGGCTCGCGTCGACAAGATTGGCACCGCGACGGGAGTTGCTGGCGGGGGTGTCGGTGTGGCAGTAGCTGCATTCGGGCCGACCGCAGCGATGGTAGTCGCTACGACATTCGGTGTGGCATCCACTGGTACGGCGATCTCCGCGCTGTCGGGTGCTGCCGCTACTAGCGCAGCGCTTGCGTGGCTCGGCGGGGGCGCGCTGGCTGTAGGCGGGGGCGGAATGGCAGCCGGCAATGCCCTTCTGGCCCTTGCAGGCCCGGTCGGCTGGACCATCGGCGGAGTCACGGCGGCCGGCACAGCCCTGATGGTACGCAGACGCTACGCAAAGCTCGCCGAAAAGGCCACCAAGGCAAGGATCGAGATTGCAGGGAAAGTTCGCTCCTTGCGCACTGCTCGACGAGAGATCGAAGGCTTGGCCGCGCAAACGAAGACGCACGCAGACGGGTGCCTTGGCGACCTCGCAGTGCTCCGGCGGAGCGCACCCCCCGACTATCGAGAGTTCGACAAAGCGCAGAAGGAGCGGCTCGGAGCCGTCATAAACCACATCCGCTCATTGGGAAAGCTCCTTCAAGCCGAAGTGGCGCTTTGAGGGATACGCTGCACGAGGACCGCGATCCTCATGTCTCGGCTCAAGTAGCGTCGAGCATACTGGCTGAGGAGCGCGCCGCGCATCAGGCCGCGACAGACTCCGAGTTGTCCGAGATACATGACGCCTGTGAGAGTGCCAGAGCCGAGTTTGAGAAACATGTCCATGATTTCATCGATAATCCCGATACGCCTGGACCACGCGGGTCACTTTCCACGCAGCACGGCGAGATCGCGGAGAAGCTTACGGTCGCGGAAATCAATGCATGGGACATCATGGAGGGGCGAAACCCGACGGCTACCTTCGATGGAGTAGGGGGCAAAGGGCCAACGGACTACATAGTCGATGGCACATTAATCCAATCGAAGTATGGCAAGTTCGCCTATAATTCTCTGGAACTCGTTATTGAGCACCTCAAGCAATACGAAAATGTCGGTATCCCCGATACGCACGTTTACCACATACCGGCTAACCAGTACGCCGAATTAAACAGACTTTTTGCCAGCGACACGATCGAGGGCTGGACTTCTCGAGACGTCGAGGCCGTCCGCGGGCAACTAAGAGAAATCAGGAATTTGACGCGCCGAGATCCCCAGGAGGTTATCCAGCCCGGAAAGGGAACCTATGACGAGGTTCAACTGGATCAAATACGCGATACTGTCAACGAGCATGAGCAAACGATCGGTGAATGGGCGGATAGACAGAAGAACCAAGCTCTCATGGATCATGCGCCGTCTGCAGCGGAACTGGCGCAAGCGGGGGCATTCGGTGGTGTCGCCGGAGCCGGAGTCGGAATAGCCGAGGCCATCCTCGCCAAGTGGCGGGACGGCAAGAACCCGTTTAGAGGTGAGTTCACGAAAGAGGACTGGGCTGATGTCGGCGTCTCGGGAAGTATGGGAAGTGGCCGTGGCGTGGTAGGTGGTAGTGCCCTATACCTGTTGACGAATGCAACGAATCTTGCGGCACCGTTCGCAGGGTCCTTGGTGAGTGCGACGATGACCATCAGTAATCTGCGCCGCAGCCACCGTGCAGGACACATCGACGACGACCAATTCCTCGACAATTGCCAAATCGTAGCCAGCGAAGCGGCAATCGTTGGGCTTGCCGCAGCTGCGGGGCAAGCGATGATTCCGATCCCGATATTGGGCGCTTTCGTAGGAAGCATCGCGGGGAAGATCGTCGCGACTACCCTCAAGGGCAGGTTGGAGAAGGACGCTGCGGAACTGGCGTCAAAATTTGGGGACTACGAACGATGGGCGATGACGCAACTTGACGAGGAATGCCGCAGGTTCATGGAGCAGATAGATCGACACTTTATGGAGTTGGAAAGGCTCGAGAAGCTTGCCTTTGATCCTGATACGAACACCGATCTTCGCCTACGTACCTCTGCAGCGCTGGCTCGAAGAATGAACGTTGCAGATGAGTTCATTGTGGATTCTACCGAAGAGCTTGATGCATTCATGACAGAGTAGCCTACTAGTATAGTTCCTGCCCGGCAATCCTCGGTTTCGGGAGAGCGAGTCGGGAGGAGAGCGTCTCGGGAGTGGACAGGACCTGTGGGAATCAGGAATCGAACGCAGAAGAAGTTGGTTTTGACACCCCTTGGGGAGCCGATTTCGTCGTGATCGGCCATATGTTCTGCTCTATCGAGACACGGAACTCGCACGAATCCCATCAATGCACGTAAGGAATTGTCAGAAGGAAGACCGACTGCGGCCGGATCGCCTCAAGTGGGCAGTAAGCGAACCAGCCTCATCAGGTTGTGGGCGAACACCGCCGAGTGCACGTACGCCTGGAACTGTTCCCAGCCGCTCCAGTTGCAGCGGTCCAGACCAAAGCAGCGCTTCAGATACGATATGCCTGCTTGCGCACCGGCCCGAAAGCGCTTCAGTTGGTCGTACATCCACGTCGAAGCTGTCATGTCGGTCTGCTTCAGACCACGCTTCTTGTGGAACATCACGTGTTCGACGCCCAATTTTTTTGGCCTCCGCCAGATTCCCCCGCGACGCATACCCGCCATCGAATGCCGCCCGCTGCGGCGGCTCGCCGTAGAACTCCGCATGCCGCCTCAGCATCGGCAGGCAGCGCGTGCTCCATCAGTATCGAAATATCGCTGATGTCTCCGATATCCAGGATGAGCGGGCCGTTTCCTTCGACGCCGGTTATGGCGATTCGGTATTCGTGCTGATGTTCGTACTCATCCCGTTTATTGAATATCGGTTCGATCTCTTCCGGGGACCCGCCATGGAAGCTTCGCGGATCGTAATATTTCACGAGCCGACCATGAACGCCGTAGTTCTCGCGGAGAGCGGCGGCTTTGACACGTTTCAGGAACTCGGAAGCGTTCGTGATGACAACCGCGTGACTTCCAAACGATAGGCAGTCTTCCGGTATTCTCATCATCTCCCTGAAGTCGTCGATGCTCTCAACCGACACGGTCTCCTGGTTACCGCTATGTGCGGCGTACATACAGAACACACTCAGGTTGTCTATCCGATTCATCGTCGATTGCGTGGCGCCCACGCCATTTCAGTGGCTGGATGCCGCTGGTGGCAGCGCGGTGAACGGCGTTGAGCCGGCGGAGTTCGACTCATCCGCACTCGTGAACGGTGTCGTGTTGACTCCAGATCAGGCGCAGGTCGTCTCGCTGGCCGGATGATCGCCATAGAAGCGCGTGTCGGTCTTCGCCAGGTGGCGCAGCCGGTCGGACGGCGCGAAGCGCTCGCCGTGGCGTCCGCGCAACTCGTTCAGGAGCGCTACGATCCGGTCCGGGCCGTGGTCGTCGGCGTGTGCCAGGATGCCGCCGCGATCCTGTGGGAATCCGGTGCCCAGAATCATGATCATGTCCAGCGGCATCGGCTCGTTGACGATGCCTTCCTCCAGACAGCGGCTCGCCTCGTTGGCCATGAGCGCCAGGCAGCGGTGCAGGTCGTCGGCAACCGCCGGACGGCGGCTGCCGGGGCGTCGCAGCGCGTGGGCGGCCGGATTGGGGTGCGCGTCTCGGCCGGCGCCGTAGGCATGGAATCCCTGGCCGCTCTTGCGGCCGAGCATGCCCGCGTCGGACAGCCCCCGCGCCAGTTGCGGGCACCGGTACCGGTCGCCGAACGAGCGCTCCAGCGATTCTGCGATCTTGACCGTGACGTCGATGCCGATCTCGTCCATGAGCCGGTACGGCCCCATCGGCAGGCCGAACTCCCTGGCGAAGCGGTCCAGGCCGTCGAGGTCGTCGATCCCGTCGTCTTCGGCCAGGTGGAGCGCCTCCAGGAGGTAGGGAAACAGCACGCGGTTGGAGACGAACCCCGGCCGGCCGCCGACCACGATCGGCGTCTTCCCCAGGTTCCGGGCGAGGGCCACGGCGGTCGCCAGCACCGCGTCCGTGGTCGCCGGCGCCCGCGCGATCTCCACCAGCGGCATGCGGTTCACGGGATTGAAGAAGTGCACGGCCACGAACCGCTCCGGCCGAGCGAGCACGCCGGCCAGCTCGTCGACCGGCAGCGACGAGGTGTTGGTGGCGATGATGGCATCGGTGGCGACCCGCCCTTCCAGATCCCGCAGCACCCGCTTCTTGAGGTCGGGGTCCTCCGTCACCGCTTCGATCACCAGGTCTGCGTCGGCCAGCGCGGCGAGGTCGGTGGTCGGCTCCATCCGGGCGAGCTTCGCTTCCACGTCCTCCACAGTCATCCGTCCGCGCTGCATCGGGAAGTCGTACACCGCGCGGGCCGCGGCCATACCCCGATCGAGCCGGCCCTGGTCGACGTCGCGCATGGTGACCGGCAGGCCGGAGTCGCAGAGCGCCCAGGCTATGCCGGCCCCCATGGTGCCCGCGCCGAGCACGGCCGGGCGCTCGACCGGCAGCGGGGCGGCGGAGAGACCCCAGCGCTCCTTCCGGAGCCGGTCGCGATTGAAGAACATCCGCATCAGGTTGCGCCCGGCGCGGCTGCGTACCCGGTCGACGAAGGCGGCCCGCTCCACGTCCAGGCCGGCGGCCATCGCCGTTCCGGCCGTGCGGACGACGACCTCCAGCGCGGCCAGCGGCGCTTCGTCGTGCAGCCGCCCGCGGGCGACAAGCTGCCGTGCCGCCTCGGCCTGCTCATCGCCGACTGCGGGCGCCGGCATGCGCAGGTCCGGCCCGTCGGGCGCGGGCGCCGCCGCCAGCAGCTCGTCCAGGGCCCGGTCCAGGTCCTCGCGCGCCGCGCAGGCGGTCGCCAGTCCCAGCTCCACGGCGCGCGGTCCGTCCACGGGCCGACCGCTGCAGATCATCCGCAGGGCCTGCGCCACCCCCACCAGCCGCGGCAGCCGCTGGGTGCCGCCCCAGCCGGGGATCAGGCCCAGGGTCACCTCCGGCAGGCCCAGGGCGCAGCGGCGATCGTCGGAGACCAGCCGCCATGTCGTCGTCATGGCGAACTCCAGCCCGCCGCCCAGGCAGGCGCCGTCGATCACGCTGACGGTCGGCACCCGCAGGGCCGCAAGCCGGCTGAACAGGCGCTGTCCGCGGCCGATGAAGGCGTCCGCCACCTGTGGATCGGAGAGCGTGCGCAGTTCGCCGATGTCGGCGCCGGCGATGAAGCAGCCCGGCTTGGCGCTGCGGAACACCACCACGCGGACGTCCTGGTCGGCCGCGATCTCGTCGAGCAGGCGCTCCAGTTCGTCCAGTACCGGGGTAGAGAAGGTGTTCACCTTCGAGCCCGGCTGATCGAAGAGCACTTCCAGGCGTCCGTCGGGCCGCCGCTGCGTGGTGATGCTCGCCATGGCCGGCCGATTGTAGGCCGCCGCAGGATGGTTTGGAAGCCGTAGCCGCGGCGGTGGGCCGGGCTACTCCTTGATGGCGCCGATCATGATGCCTCGCACGAAATAGCGCTGGATGAACGGATACACCAGCAGGATCGGCGCCACGCTTACGATGACGATCGCGGCGCGCATCTTGGCCAGCCAGCCGTTGCGGATGTAGGCGGCGCTGGCGTCTTCTTCCAGTCCCTCGATGATGCTGTTGATGTTGCCGCCGAAGTCGCGCAGGATGAGAAATCGGCGCAGGACGATCGTCAGCGGCATCTTCTCCTGGTCGTACAGATAGACCATCGGGCGAAAGAACTCGTTCCACATCGACACGGCCGCGAACAGGCCGATCGTCGCGAGAATCGGCACGATCAGCGGCAGCACGATGCGGAGGTAGATCAGGAAGTCGCCACCGCCGTCGATGTACACGGAGTCCTTCAGCGATTGATGCACCGTCTGCCGGATGGCGGTGCGGAAGATGAAGATGAAGAAGGGATTGACCGCCGTGGGCAGCACGATGGCCCACAGCGTGTTGACCATTCCCAGGGTCCGGATCCACAGAAACACCGGGATCAGTCCGCCCTCGAAGAACAACATCGCCGCCAGATACAGGGACACCGACCGCTTGAAGCGGAAGCGGTCCTCGGCCAGCACGAAACCGGCCATCGAGGACAGCCACCCCACCAGCACCGTGAACACGGTCGCATACAGAATGGAATTCAGATAGGCGCGCAGGATGAGCGGATTGCGGAACACGAACTCGTAGATTTCGAACCGCATGTCATGCGGCCACAGCACGATGCGGCCCAGCCCGACGGACTCGTAACTGCTGATCGACACCGAGAACAGGTAGATGAACGGGTACAGGCAGACTGCGCAGACCAGGACGCCGAAGGCGGCGTTGCACAGGTCGAACACGCGCGCCGGCATCGACTCCCGGTAGCGGACCGGCCGCTTGGCGTGCGGCTCCGTCGATGCGGCCACTTACCAGATGCCCTCACCGCGGACACGGATCGACAGCTTGTTGATCGCGAGCACGACCCCGAACGATACGAGATTGTTGAGCAGACCGATCGCGGTTCCATAGGAGAACTCGCCTCCCTGGATGCCGCGACGATACACGTAGGTGGCGATGACGTCGGCGGTCTCGTAGATGCCGGGGTTCTGCATCAGGAAGGCTTTCTCGAAGCCGACCTGCACGACGTTGCGGGTGGCCAGGATGAACAGCACCACCATCGTCGGCATGATGCCGGGCACCGTGATGAAACGCACCTGCTGCAGGCGCCCGGCGCCGTCGATCCTGGCCGATTCGTAGAGCTCGACGCTGATGCCGGCCATCGCTGCCAGGTAGATGATCGTCCCCCAGCCGACGTCCTGCCAGACGCCGGAGGCGACGTACAGTGGGCGGAACCAGGCAGGGTCGCTCAGGAAGTCTGGCTGGAAACCGAAGCGGTTGGCCATCTGTGTCACCAGGCCGTCGAAGCTGAAGAACTGGTAGATCAGGCCGACGACGATGACCACGGCGATGAAGTGTGGCAGGTAGGAGATCGACTGCACGACCCGTTTGAACCAGCGCACGCGCATCTCGTTCAACAACAGCGCGAAGATGATCGGCGCCGGGAACCCGAAGGCCAGGTTGAGCGCGCCGAGCAGCAGCGTGTTGCGCACCAGGCGCCAGAGAAAGGGATCGGCCAGGAAGTCGTTGATGTACTTCAGGCCGATCCACTCGCCTCCGAAGAACCCGTCCAGCGGGGTGTAGCGCTTGAAGGCGATGGTGATGCCGTAGATCGGCACCCAGTGGAAGACGAACGACCACAGGATGACGATGCCGATCATGACGTACAGCGCGGGAGCCTGTCGGATCGAGCGGACGATCCCTGCGTGCCGCCGAGCGGCGCTGTTCACTGCGACGGCTTGCTGACTCATGTGCGGTGTTGTCGCGGGCCGGGGACGACGCGGTATCGCCGTCCCGGTCCGCGAAGGGCCATGCCGGTGAGGCTACAGCGAGCGGTAGCGCTCCAGCGCGGCTTGGTAGATCTCCTCGAGGCGTGCGTGTCCCAACTCCTGCAGGCGCGCCACGAAATCGTCCCACTCGGCGATCGGCCGGTGGCCGTTGACGAATGCGACCACCTGTTCGTCGACGTAGGTGGCCAGCGCCGCTTCCAGGGAGTTCTTCTCCTCCTGCTCCTCGGGCGTGAACGGAAAGCCCGGTTCGGGCGTCGCGTTCCAGACGCCGGCCGCCTTGAACTGCTCGATCACCGGCAGGTTGGGCAACTGCGATTCCACGCCCGGAGCGGTCACGTCGTAGTAGCGTCCCAGGTTGTCCTTGCCCCACGTGTCGCGCGGATGCATCACCGAGAACTGGCCGATGCCCAACCCGCGGGTCTTCGACCGGGCCGGGTCCGCTTCGACCTCGGCGGCCGGATAGAAGCCGCTCCAGTTGAGGATCCAGCGGCGACCCCAGAACGGGTTGGGGTCGGCGACCCAAGCGTAGCCCTCCGGACCGTAGTTGAGCAGCTCCGCACCTTCGTCGCCATAGGCGAAGTCCATCATGCGCACGGCGGCGTCGACCGAGCGGCTCTTGGCATCGATCACCACGACGCTGTCGGACACCCGCTTCGGGGCGCGGATGTTCGCCTGTACACCCTCGTAGACCGGCGGCAGCAGGTTGACTTCCTGAGAGAGCAGCAGGTCCAGGTGCTCGGGCGGCTTGTTGACCATCCGGTCGCCGAAGTTGCCGCCGATCGGGCCGAAGAAGACCGCGTATCCGTCCTGCTCGTACAGGGAGACCTGCTCCTCCTCCGTCATGGTGACCCACGCGGGATGCAGCCAGCCGTTGGCGTACGCCTTGGAAAGGAACTCGATCGCGCCGCGGAACCGGTTGGTCGCCGGGCCCCAGACGTACTGGTCGCTGTCGTCGTACCACATGCGGATCCAGGTGCCCAGCATGTGGGTGATCGGCCGCACGACCCAGCCGCGGATCGCGCTGCCTCGCCGGTTGATGATCATCGGTTGCGGCGTGCGGCCCTGGTTGTAGCCGCGGTACACGGCGGCGAATGCCGTCTCCCAATCCTCCAGCGTCTTGATCGAGCCTGCGACGTCGTCGATGTCACCGTCCCAGCCCCCGGCGGTCAGGTGGTCCTTGCGCACCTTGATGCCGACCATGGGTGCGCTGGCCCACATGCTGAGCCGCGGCAGGGCGTAGGTATTGCCGTCCGGGGCGATCTTGAGCGCTTCCGGAACGTCGGCGAGCACGCCGGCCAAGTTGGGCATGGCGCCCGCCTCAAGCTGTTCGGAGATGCTCACGAATGCGCCGCGCGGGCCCAGGTCGAAGTGAATGTTGCGGATGTCCGGACTGGACAGATTCATGACGTCGGGCAGGTCGCCGGCGGCCAGCATCGTCTGTACCCGCGTCGCCTGGTCCTCGGTCGGCACGTTGACCGGCACGATGTGCGCGCCGACCTTCTCGCCCCACCAATGAAAGATCTCGGTGTCGGCGGTGGCGTCGGGCGTGAACTCGAAGAACCCGAGGAACTCCAGCTCCGGCGTGTCGCCCCCGGCTGCAGCCTCTTCCTCTCCCGAACCCCATGCGGACATGCCGACTGCCAGCGCCAGCAGGACGATGAGAATGTATCTCACGGTAGTATCCCCATTTCTTTGGTATCACCCGTAGCGGGCGTAGGGAGCGACGGTACAGGGTCGGCAGCGATGTTTCAACACGCCTGCCGCATTGCCCGCGGGTCGCCGCCATGCCCCGCTCGAGCCGGCCTTGGGCGACATCGCGC
Organism: Spirochaetia bacterium; assembly: GCA_965215345.1. GTDB lineage: Bacteria > Spirochaetota > Spirochaetia > SZUA-6 > Bin103 > CATQHW01. The sequence goes on from CBDCDL010000001.1 coordinate 329,196, forward strand.
ATGACGACCGACAGGCCACGGTCGCAGAGCGGCCCCAGGCGATGCCGGCCCTCATGGCGCCGGCGCCAGGCACCGCCGGGCGCTCCACCGGCAGCGGGTCGGCGATGCTCCCAGCGCTCCTTCCGCAGCCGGTCCCGGTTGAAGAACATCCGCATCAGGTTTGCGCCCGGCCCGGCTGCGTACCCGGTCGACGAAGGCGGCCCGCTGCACGTCCAGGCCGGTCGCCATCGTCGTCCCGGCCGTGCGGACGACGACCTCCAACGCGGCCAGCGGCGCCTCGTCGTGCAGGCGCCCCGCGGGCGAGCTGGCGTGCCTCCTCGTCCTGCTCAGGGCTGATCGCCGGCGCCGGCATGCGCAGATCCGGTCCGTCTGGGTCGGGCGTGGCCGCCAGCAACCCGTCCAGGTCCTCGCGCGCCGCGCAGGCGGTCGCCAGTCCCAGCTCCACGGCGCGCGGACCGTCCACGGGCCTGCCGCTGCAGATCATTTGCAGGGCCTACGCCACCCCTAACGGCCGCCGCCGCTGGGTGCCGCCCCAGCCGGGGATCAGGCCCCAGGGTCACCTCCGGCAGGCGCGGGGCGCAGCGGCGGTCGTCGGAGATCAGCCGCCTGTCAGATTGTCCTTCACCGTCACGATATCACTCGTGCTGCCAACGTTTCGCGTAGCTGTCCGCGACTCGACGTCATTCCGGTTCCCATTCGTCGAAATAGACGTCCTCGAAGCTGACGGCCCCGATGTTGACCTTCGCGTGCAGTCGGGAACCGGTCGTTTTCAGGCGCGGCAGTATGTCGTGAGGAATATCGTGGAAATAGAGCCTGATCGCCTGGTGGGGATTCCAGGCGGGCACGACTACGTGACAATAGTTCCCATCCTGCGATACGTCATCTACCCTGACCAGGGTTCGCCAAGGTCTCCTGGCGCGATGAAAGGAGCCGCCGAGTTCATCTCCGCAACGGCGGAGCGACATGAGGATGGCATCCGGCTCGGGAGAACTGGTCCTGAGCAGGGACGGAATGAAGCGCAGAAGCCGCCGGTTCATCTCGGTCACCACGTCCGTGTACTGCGTATAAAGCAGACCGGGAATGCGGTGCCGATAGCACGCGGCGACCAACTCGTCCCCGTTGAACGACGAATACGGACCGGTCGTCTTCAGTCGATAATCGCACAGCACGGCCTGCGCTCGGTGCGGCACTTCGGCGACGAAGCGGTCGAGATCCGTTATAGGGCCTTCTTCGGGAACGGGTATGATTCCCAGGTCCTCGATCGAGTACGCCAATCCCTCCCTCGCTGCTGCATTGTCGTCGATGATGAGAACGCGGTCGATCACATTGCTGCTGCTCACGTCAGGCCCCCAGGAGAGGAAGTTGAACGGTGATCTCGCCGGCGGCCGCCGCTTCCTCACCGGCGCCGGCTTCGGAAGCGGTGGCGAGCTCGTCCTCGTCCAGGTGCTTGAGGATGCGCACGTTCAGGGCGGCGCGGATGGCATCGACTTGACCGCGGGCAACCGGGTCGTCTTCGGGGTGGCCGTGCTCTTCGTGGATGAGCGCGTGCGCCTCGTCGGTGAGCGCGTCGCGCGCGTCGATGTCGAGTTCCCGGTCCTTGACGATCGCTTCGAACATCGCTCGGTCCTGGTCCCCTTGGTCTCGGTGCTCCTCTGGAAGGAACGCTCGGCGTGACTCTCGTCCATCGGGACCTATCCTACCGTTTCCTGCCGGTGCAGGAGCGTCAGGAGCGTGCGGGAGCTTGACACCCTGTGACCTGACGGCCAGTGTCGCCACCCGTGGCGCAGATGACGTTCGCGCAATCGGTCAACGCCGGCCTCCGGGAAGAGATGCGGCGCGACTCCGGCGTGGTGGTGATGGGCGAGGACGTCGGCCACTACGGAGGCGTCTTCGGGGTCACGCGCGGCCTGCAGGACGAGTTCGGCGCCGAGCGGGTGCGTGACGCGCCGCTGTGCGAGGCGGCGATCGTCGGCTTCTGCGTCGGCCTGGCGGTGGCTGGCAAGCCGGCGGTGGCGGAACTGGAGTTCATGGACTTCGTCACCTTCGCCATGGACCCGATCGTCAACCAGGCCGCCAAGCTGCGCTACTTCTGGGGCGGGCAGGTGTCGGTGCCGCTGGTGGTGCGCGCCCCGGTGGCCGCCAACCTCGGCTTCGGCAGCCAGCACTCGCAGAGCCTGGAGGCGTGGTTCATGCACGTGCCCGGCCTGCGGATCGCCATGCCCTCCAACGGGTACGACGCCAAGGGCCTGATCAAGACGGCGATCCGGGACCCCAACCCGGTCCTGTTCATCGAGAACATCAGCCTCTACCCCAGCCGCGTCGAGGTGCCGGACGATGCGTACCTGATCCCGTTCGGGGAGGCGCGCGTGGTCCGCACCGGCAGCGACGTCACCGTGGTGGCGCTGGCGTCGATGGTGCCGCGCGCGCTGGAGGCCGCCGACGCGCTGGCTGCGGACGGCATCAGCGTGGAGGTCATCGATCCGCGCACGCTGGCCCCGCTGGACATCGACACGATCGTGGAGTCGGTGCGCAAGACGGGCCGCGTGGTGATCGCCCACGTGGCGCACAAGACCGGCGGCGCCGGCGCCGAGATCGCGCAGCAGATCACGGAGCTGGCCTTCGACCACCTGGAAGCGCCCGTCCGGCGGGTCGCCGCGCTGGACAATCCCGTGCCCGCCAGTCAGCCGCTGGAGGCGCAGTTGTTCCCGGGAACGGACGAGCTGGTGGAGGCGTGTCGTGCCCTCGGTTGATCGATCCTCGGCTGAGCAGCGCGCGGAGGTGCTGCGGCGGATGTGGCTGATCCGCCACTTCGAGGAGGCGGCGGTACGCCTGTACGGCGAAGGCCGCTACCGCGGCTCGACCCATCCGTACATCGCCCAGGAAGCGACTGCGCTGGCGGTGTGCGCGGCGCTGCGGCCGACCGACACGGTGCTGGCCACCTACCGGGGACACGGCGCCGCGATCGCCGCCGGCTGCGACTTGAGCGCCATGATGGGCGAGCTGCTGGGCAAGGAGAACGGCCTGTGCAAGGGCAAGGGCGGCTCCATGCACTTCAGCCACGTCGGCGACCGCCTGTTCGGCTGCAACGCCATCGTCTCCGGGCAGATCCCCATGGCCGGCGGCATCGCGCTGGCCGCGCGCATCGACGGCGGGGACGGGGTGACGGTCGCCTTCTTCGGCGACGGCGCCTCCTGCGAGGGGGTGTTCTACGAGACCCTGAACATGGCAGCGCTGTGGAAGCTGCCGCTGGTGCTGGTGTGCGAGAACAACGAGTACGCGATCTCCACCCACTACACGCAGGCGGTGAGCGTGCCGCGCATTTCCGACCGGGCCAGGGGATTCGGCCTGCCGGGCGTGCACGTGGACGGCTGCGACTACGACGCCGTGCACGCGTCCGCGGCGGAGGCGGTCGCGCGGGCGCGGGTGGGGGAGGGCCCCACGCTGATCGAGGCGAAGACCGTCCGCTGGACCCGGCACAGCGCCGTGGCCGCCGGCGGCTCGAGCGAGGGTGGCGAGAAGTGGCGGGAGACCGACCCCATCCCGCGCTTCACCGAGCAGGCGATCGCCGAGGGGGCGCTGGACGCCGCAGCGGCCGAGCGTATCCGCGTCGAAGCTCGCGAAGAGGTCGAGCGCGCCGCCGAGGCGGCGATCGCGGCTCCCTATCCGCCGCCTTCGGCGCTGGCCACCGACGTGTTCGCCTGACGCGCATGGTCGAAGCGGTCATCCCCAAGCTGGACGAGACGACGGAGGCCGCCACCGTCGAGCGCTGGCTGGTGCAGGAGGGGCAGCAGGTCGAGCAGGGACAGCCGATCTGCGAGGTGGAGACCGACAAGGCGCTGGTGCAGGTGGAGGCGCCGGCCGCGGGCACCCTGCGCCGCCAGCTCATCGCCGAAGGGACCGAGGTGCCGCCGCTGACCATCGTCGCGCTGGTGGGGGACCCGGCCGAGCCGGTTCCGGAGGTCGATCCGTTCGCGCGGGCCGCCGGTGGGGCGCAGCCCGCCGCGCCGGCCGCTGGCGCACCGGCGGCGGCGCCGACCGCAGCATCGCCACCCGCGCCGAGTTCGAAGGGAGCGGTTGCCTCGCCGCGGGCCAGGCGGTTGGCCGAGGAGCTGGGCGTCGACCTGGAGACGGTCACCGGCACCGGGCCGGGCGGCAAGATCACCGATCGCGACGTGCAACGGGCGGCCGGACGGTGAGCCGGGCGGGCGCTCCGGTCTTCTTCGACTCGGACGCCATCGAGTGGCAGGCACACCCGCTGTTTCCGCCGATCGACATCAAGGACCTGCAGCCGGGAGCCGCCCATCCGGCCGGCTCGTTCAGCCTGATGCGGGTCAAGGTGGCAGCCGGCGGGCGCATCGACCCGCACACCCATCCCGTGGAGACCGAGACCGCCTACGTGCTGCGCGGCTCGGCCCGGCTGCTCTGCCAAGGCGCGGCGACCGAGCTGCGCGCCGGCGGCGGCGTCTCCATCCCTCCCGGCCTGGAACATTCGCTCGAAGCCGGTTCGGAGGTCGAGCTGCTCGCCATCCACACCCCGCCGCTGCGCTGAGCGCGTACCGCCATGGTAGCCTGACGGACCCATGGCGATCGTCGTCGACCGCAAGACCAAGCTCACCTACGAGGGTTACCTGCAGTTCCCGGACGATGGGCGCAGGCACGAGATCATCGATGGAGACCACTACGTGAGCGCAGCACCGTTCATCTCCCATCAGCGAATTCTCAAGAAGCTGCTCCGGCAGCTCTGCCGCCAGATCGAAGACACGGGATGGGGAGAGGTGCTGCCGGCGCCCGTGGCGACGGTGCTGAGCGACACCGACGTGGTCGAGCCGGACCTGGTCGTGGTGCTGGCGCCGAACGCATCGAAAATCACGCGCGAGCGTATCGACGGCGCCCCTGATCTGGTGGTGGAAGTCCTTTCGCCATCGACCGCGCACCGGGATCGCGGGCTGAAGCTGGACCTCTACCAGAAATCGGGGATAGCCGAGTATTGGATCGTCGATTCTGAGCGCCGCGTGGTGCACCAGTACGTGCTGGAAGACGGCATCTTTCGCGCCGCAGGCGAGCACGCCGAGCGCATCACTGTCGCCTGCACGGCCGGGCGTACCGGCCGAGCAGTACGGATCGACCTGACCGAAGTCTGGTAGTCGGGATGAACGACGTTTCGACGCTGGGCGCCTATACATTCCCCGACGCCGCTCGCTATGTGGTGGCGCCGGTGGCAACCGTCCGTGCCTGGTTTCTTGGCACGACGACCGGAGCGCGAGCACCGTCGAGGAACTCGGCGCGCGAATCACGAAGGAGACCGTTCGGATCGTGTTCCGGCCCTGAGAGCGTCAGGTCAGGTGGATGCACGCGAGGGCGACGTCGGGTAGAATGGCCGCATCGAACTGAGACTGGCCGGAGCGGACTTCACCTTTCCTCTGCTGTCGCATGACGATTCGCTGAAGCTGATCGTCATGCTGGGGCTGACCGGGGTCGACATCGGTCTGTTCGAGGACCGCTCGCACCTGTACCCTAGCCACGTGCTGGCCGATCCCAAGGCGTCCTCTGCCGACTTGGTGGCCCGCGTGACCGACAAGGGGCTGGCGGTCGCGGACATCTTCCTGCAGACGGCCGGCTTCGACACCATGACGGTGAACCACCCCGACGCCGGCGAGCGGCGCGGATCACGCGACCTGTTCGAGCGCACGCTGGAGTTCGTGCAGCTCTGCGAGACCGGCCACATGACGATCCTGCCGGGGATCGAGTTCGAGGGGGAGTCCGCGGAAACGTCGCTGGCGCGCGCCGCCGAGGAGCTCTCGTGGCGGCTCGAACGGGCGGCCGGCACCGGTGTCACGGTAAGCGTCGAGGCGCACGTCGGATCCATCGTCCCGAATCCGGACGCTGCGCTGCGGCTGGTGGAGATGACGCCGGGGCTGACCCTGACCCTGGACTACACCCACTTCACCCGCGACGGCCTGCCCGACAGCGAGTCGGAAAAGCTGGTCCCGCACGCGTCCCATTTCCACGCCCGCGGCGCGGCGAAGGGCCGGCTGCAGGTCAAGTTCACGGAGAACGTGATCGACTACGCCGGCGTGCTGCGCGCGCTCGACGCCGCCGATTACCGGGGCTGGGTCGGCGTCGAGTACGTCTGGCAGGACTGGGAGCGCAACAATGAGGTCGACAACGTGTCGGAGACGATCCTGATGCGCGACTTCCTGCTGGCCAACACGCCGTAGGGAGGCCTCATGGGGGCTGACATGCGCGTCGACGGCCGGATCGCGATCGTCACCGGAGCGGGACGCGGCATCGGCGCCGCCATCGCCGAGACGCTGGCCGGCGCGGGGGCGGCCGTGATGGTCTGCGACATCGAGGGGGAACTGGCCGAGGCGCAGGCCGACCGCATCCGCAGCGCCGGCCGCAGTACCGACCCGAACAGGGCGGACGCGATCGCCGCCGACGTCAGCAAGCCGGCCGAGTGCGACCGCGTGGTGGAAGAGACCGAGCGGCGGCACGGCGCCGCGCACATCCTGGTCAACTGCGCGGCGATCTGCCCGCGCATCGACATCCCGGAGATGACCGAGCCCGACTACGACCGGATCATGGACACCAACCTCAAGTCCGTGTACTTCCTGAGCCGGGCCGCCGGCCGGGCGATGCGGCGCGCCGGCTGGGGCCGCATCGTCAACATGACCTCGGTCGGGGCGCGCACCGGCGGCATGCACCGCGTCACCGTCTACGCCGCCAGCAAGGCCGCGATCATCTCGATGACCAAGGGATTCGCCCGCCACCACGCCCCCGACGGCATCCTGGTGAACGCGGTGGCGCCCGGCGCCGTGGACACGCGGCTGATCCGCATGCTGGCGCCGGAGGACCGGCAGGCCACGGTCGACGTGATCCCGCTGAAGCGGCTGGCCGCGCCGGTGGAGATCGCGCGCGCGGTCCTGTTCCTGGCCTCCGATGCGAACACGTACATCACGGGGGCCACCACCGACGTCAACGGCGGCTCCTTCATGCCGGACTGACCCGATGACCCGATGACCCGATGCAACGGGGTGTGATGAGATGAAGATCGTCGAGGTGCGCGCCTATCCGCAGCGCTACCAGGAGCCCAACGACCGCATGATGTGGCGCCACGTCACCTTGGCGCGCATCACCACCGACTCCGGCCACGTCGGCTGGGGCGAGTGCATCTCGCAGTGGCCGGAAGCGGCGCTGGCGGTCAAGGTGCTGATCGAGCAGGGACTCGGCCCGTCGGTCCTGGTCGGCAGGAACCCGCTCGACAACGGCGCGCTGTTCGCGGCCATGAAGGCGCACGACTGGTGGTACGGCGACACCGGCATGGCCAACTTCGCGGTCAGCGCCCTGGACGTCGCCCTCTGGGACCTCAAGGGCAAGATCCTCGGTCAGCCCGTGCACCGCCTGCTCGGCGGCAAGGTGCACGACCGGTTGCGCGCCTGCGCCAGCACCCACCCGTCGAAGGCCGACCTGCAGGACCTGGCGGACGAGCTGGCCGCACACGCCGGCGACGGCTACACGGCGGTGAAGGTCGGCTTCGGCAAGGCCGGCGACGCCGCGCTCGGCGTCGACCCCAGGCGCGACATCGCCTACGTGCGCACCGTCCGGCAGACGATCGGCGACGACGTCGACTTCATCGTCGACGTCGGCAACAAGACGCGCTGGGACTACGCCTCCGGCGTGCGCATGGCGCGCGCGTTCGAGGAGTACCGGCTGCGCTGGCTGGAAGACCCGTTCCAGCCGACCGACGTGGCTGCCTACCGGCACCTGCGGGAGGCGATCGAGACGCAGATCGGCGCCGGCGAGCGCTCCTGGCAGGCCGCGGACTACCGGCGCCTGATCGAGCTGGGCGTGGCCGACGTGTACCTGGTCGATCCGGGCCGGGCGGACGGCATCACCGGCTACAAGCAGGTCATGGACCTCACCGCGCAGGCGCACCTGTTCTTCAACGCCCACTCGTGGAGCAGCGCCATCAACACCGCCGCCTCCATTCACGCGACCGCGACAGGCGCCAACTACATCGTCTTCGAGCTCAAGCCGGTGCCGAGCCCGATGCAGCACGAGCTGGTGCGGGAGCCGTTCGAGCAGCGCGACGGCTGGGTGACGGTGCCTGACACCCCCGGCCTGGGAGTGGAGATCGACGAGGAGGTGGTGGAGCGCCATGGGTTCACTTCCGTCTGCTGAACGTTCGGGGGCGACCGCAACGGCGGCCGCGGACAGCCGCGGCACAGCGTCCGCGATGGACCGTCTGGGCACGGAGACCGCGTTCGCCGTTTCGGCCGACGCGGCTGCGTGGGCGGCGCAGGGCCACCGCGTCTATCCGTTCCACCTGGGCGACATCGATCTGCGCACCCCGCTGAACATCATCGAGGCCGCCGAGCGCGCCATGCGTGACGGCAAGACCGGCTACACGCCCGCTCCGGGCATTCCGGAGCTGCGCGAGGCGCTGGCGGAGGAGATCGGCGCGGCGCGCGGCGTCCGCTACGGCCCCGAGCACGTGTCCGTACAGCCGGGAGCCAAGCCGATCATCGGCAAGATGCTGATGAGCGTCATGAACCCGGGCGAGGAGGTCGTGTACCCCAACCCCGGCTATCCGATCTACGAGTCGCAGGTCGACTACCTGGGAGGGCGCGGGCGCCCGTACGCCTACGTCGAGGAGGCCGACGGCTTCCGCATCGACCGGGCGTCGATGGAAGCGGCACTGAGCGACGCGACCCGCGTGCTGATCGTCAACGGCCAGCACAATCCCACGGGCGCCGACGCGTCGGCCGACGAGATCGCCTGGCTGGCCGGGATCGCCCGCGGGCGCGACCTGTGGGTGCTGGCCGACGAGCCGTACTTCGATGTCCGCTACGGCGGCTCGAGCCGCAGCTTGGTCTCCGAACCGGAGATGGTCGAGCGCACCGTGATCGGCTACTCCTTCTCCAAGACGTACGCGATGACCGGCTGGCGGCTGGGCGCCGCGATCGGCCCGGCGCGCGTCGTAGACCTGATCAACAGGATCAATACCAACCACGAGTCGTGCACCTGCGGGTTCATCCAGCACGGCGGCGTCGAGGCGTTGCGCGGTGACCAGTCCGGCGCCCGCGAGATCCTGGCCACGCTGCGCGAGCGGCGCGACGCCGTGGTCGACGGCCTGAACGCCATCGACGGCGTCAGCGCGCATCGCGCCACCGCCACCTTCTACCTGTTCGTGGACGTTACCGGCGTCTACCGGCGGCTCGGCTACGAAGACCCGCAAGCGTTCCGCATGGACGCGCTGCGGGAGACGGGGGTCTCGTTCTGCTCGCGCATCCATTTCGGGCGCGCGCTTCCCGGCGAGGAGCGTCTGTACGTGCGCTTCGCCTACTCCGGCATCGACGCGGCCGATGCCGCCGAGGGGCTGGCGGCGCTCAAGGAGTACTGGGAGCGATAGGTCAGCCGAGTGGGTCGGCTACGGTATGACGCCGTGCTGCCGGCCGACTCGGGCGAACGCCTCGATCGCCCGGTCCAGGTGGGCACGCTCGTGCGCGGCCGAGATCTGCACGCGGATGCGCGCCTGCCCCTCCGGCACGACCGGGTAGGAGAAACCGATCACGTAGATGCCCTCGGCCAGCAGGTCGGCCGCCATCGCCTGCGCCAGCCGCGCCTCGTACAGCATGATCGGCACGATCGGATGCACGCCCGGCCGGATGTCGAAGCCGGCTGACGTCATCGCGTCCCGGAAATAGGCCGTGTTCCCGGCTAGCCGGTCGCGCAGCTCCGTCGTCTCGTCCAGTCGTTCCAGCACCGCCAGGCCGGCCGCGGCCAGCGACGGGGGCAGCGAGTTGCTGAACAGGTACGGCCGTGAGCGCTGCCGGAGCAGCTCCACGATCGGCCCGCGCGCCGCGGTGAAGCCGCCGGATGCGCCGCCGAGCGCCTTGCCGAGCGTGCTGGTGATGACGTCGATCTCGCCCAGCACGCCGCAGTGCTCGATCGAGCCGCGGCCGGTGGCGCCGATGAAGCCGGTGGCGTGCGAGTCGTCCACCATCACCAGAGCGTCGTGCGTGCGCGCCAGCTCGACGATGCGGTCAAGCGGCGCGATGTCGCCGTCCATGGAGAACACGCCGTCGGTGGCGACCAGCCGCAGCCGCGCGCCGGCGGCTTCCTTCAGCTTCGCCTCCAGGTCGTCCATGTCGGCGTGCGCGTAGCGGTAGCGGGCCGCCTTGCACAGGCGGATGCCGTCGATGATCGACGCGTGGTTGAGCGCGTCCGAGAGCACGGCGTCGCCCTCCTGCAGCAGCGTCTCGAACAGGCCGCCGTTGGCGTCGAAGCAGGAGGTGTAGAGGATGGCGTCGTCGGTGCCCAGGAAGCGCGCCAGCGCCTGTTCCAGCCGCTTGTGCAGGTCCTGCGTGCCGCAGATGAAGCGCACGGAGGACAGCCCGAAGCCGTGCGTGCGCAGCGCCTCGGCCGCCGCGTCGATCACCGCCGGATCGCTGGACAGGCCCAGGTAGTTGTTGGCGCAGAAGTTCAGCACCTCCTCGTCTGATCCCACCTGAATCGCTACTCCCTGCGGCGAGGTGATGACGCGTTCGTCCTTGTACAGGCCGGCGTCCCGGATCTGCTCCAGGGTGGGCTGAATCACGCTGTCGATGGTTGCCATGGGGCGGTTACTCCTTGATATCCAGAACGACCTTGCCGCAGCGACCGGCGGTCATGGCCGCGAAGCCATCCTCGAAGTCGCCGAGCGCCAGGCGGTGCGTGAGCACCGGCGAGACCTCCAGGCCGCTGCGCAGCATCTGCGTCATCTTGTACCAGGTCTCGTACATCTCGCGGCCGTAGATGCCCTTGATGCGCAGGCTCTTGAGGATCACCTGGTTCCAGTCGATGGTGGTGGACTCCGGCAGGAAGCCGAGCAGGGCGATCTGGCCGCCTGAGTACATGTTGGCCAGCATGCTCCGGAACGCATCGGGGTTGCCGGACACCTCGATGCCGCGATCGAAGCCGTTCGACATGCCAAGCTGGGCGACGGCGTCCTCGACCGAGTCACGGGTCACGTTGACGGCGAGGGAGGCGCCCATGCGACGCGCCAAGTCCAGCCGGTAGTCGTTGACGTCGGTGACCACCACGTGGCGGGCGCCCAGGTGGCGACAGATGGCCGCGGCCATCACCCCGATCGGACCGGCGCCGGTGATCAGCACGTCCTCCGCCACCAGGTCGAACGACAGGGCGCAGTGCGTGGCGTTGCCCAGCGGGTCCAGGAAGGCGGCGATCTCGGTCGGAATGCTGTCGTGGATCGGCCACAGGTTGCTCTCCGGCATCACGACCAGCTCCGCGAATGCCCCGTCCCGGTGTACGCCGACCCCCCGGGTGAGGTGGCACAGGTGCGGCGTGCCGGCGCGGCAGTTGCGGCACAGGCCGCAGGTGATATGCCCCTCGCCGGAGACCCGGTCGCCGACCCGGTGCAGCGTCGCGCCGGGGCCCAGCGCGACCACCTCGCCCACGAACTCGTGGCCCAGCACCAGCGGTGGCTCGACGACGCTCCGCGCCCATTCGTCCCAATGGTAGATGTGCAGGTCGGTGCCGCACACCGCCGCCTTGACAACGCGGACCATCACTTCCTTGGGGCCGGGCTCGGGCTCCGGCACCTCGGTCAGCGTCAGGCCGGGGCCGGCCGCCTCCTTGAGCAGTGCTTTCATGGATGGCCGGCCGACAGTGTAGCGCACCGTCGGCCCGAGGCTATGATGGGCCGAACTGGTCGTTCCACTCCCGGCACGCGGTCTCGATCTGGATCGCCCGACTCGCAGAACCCGGTGGTCTGGTCTCGCACGCGCGCGTCCATGTTCGTTTGACCACACGGCCACTCCCAGCGATGAACCGGCATACAGGAAATGTCTCCCTGTCGTACACGGTCAAGCCGGGTCGGGTTGCGGGCGGTTCCGAAGACATTCATCGACGAACGCACTGGGGCTCCGCACTCGCACGTCCGGCATCCGCGGCTCCGGGAAGTGCTTCCGGTTGCCGGTTACCAGAACGTCGGCATCGGCTGCGGTCGCCACCTCGACGAACATCGCGTCGTCGGCGTCCGGAAGCGCTACTCCAAGCGGCTCCGCCAGCACGGACTCTCCGTTCGTTTCAATGAGTTCCAATATCTCGTCGATCCGGTCTTCGTCAAAGGCGAAGCTTCCGCGCGTCAGGACGTCTCGATACTCGGCGAGGATGCGCTCATCGAAGCAGAGCGCAATGCTGCCCGTCAGAATGGACCTGAGAATCGCGCCGGGCGGGCCGTGGGGAGAGAGGAATCCGGACACCAGGACGTTGGTGTCGAGCACGATCCTCACCGCGCACTTCGACTCGTGCGTGCTGCCTTGATCTCGGCGTCGATCTGTTCCATCGACATCCGGTCGAGACCACGGCGTGCCGCCTCCCGTTGGATGTCACGGAGCGCATCACGCGCCCGCTGACGACGGATCTCGGCCAGCGACCGTTCGAGTGACTCCGCGGTCGTGGCGCTCAGAATCGCGACCGGTTTCCCATGGCTCGTGACGACCAGATCTCGTTCCTCCGCGAGGTCTCTCCAGAGCTGTGACGTGTGGTTGCGAAGTTCCCGAACCGAAACGAACCTCATCTCACTCCCTCGGTGTTAAACAATAGTGTGTCCGATCGTAGTCACAAAGGAGGCTCCGATTCAAGCCGCCGAAACGGGAGCTGCCGCTGCAGACGGACTTGCTGTAGACTCATCGCCGCATGGCGTTCGACACGTCGGTGCTCGACGCGGCGATCCGGCGCCGCCGTGATCGGCTGGAGCGGGAACGGGCCGAGCTGCTGGAGCGGGTGTCGGCCGCGCTTCGCGCGAAGGCGGGCGCACTCGGTATCCGCCAGGCGTATGTCTTCGGTTCTCTGACACGCAAGCACGGCTGGGGCGACGCCTCGGACGTGGACGTGGCGATCCACGGTGGCGACCTGCTTGCCGTCATGCGCTTGGTAGAGGATGCCTCCGGACGCGAGGTGGACGTGGTCGACCTGGATCGGCACCCGGTTCCGGAGCTGCTCCGGCGGAACGGAGTGCATGTCGTTGGATGATCAACGCCTGGCGCTGCTTCGCCGGGATCTGCAGGATCAGTGGGAGATCATCGACCGCGTGTTCGCGAAGATCGCCGAGCGGCGCCTCGGCGCTTCGGCATCGGCGGTGCAGGTGGAGGCGCTGGCCTACCAACTGCACAACCTGTACGGCGCGTGCGAGCAACTGTTCGAGCTGATCGCGCGGGCGTTCGAGAACCAGATCGACGGCGCGACCTATCACGTCGATCTGCTGCGCCGCATGAAGGCGGAGATCACCGGCGTCCGGCCCGCGCTCCTCACCGAAGGGCTCGCCGGGCGCCTGAACGAGTTGCGCGGATTCCGCCACTTCTTTCGCCACGCGTACGACTCGGAGCTTAACTCCGGGCGGGTCACCGCGCTGGCGGCAACGGCGCTGGCGCTGCGTCGGGAGATCCGGGACTCCCTGGACCGATTCATCGCCAGTCTGCAGACCGGTTGAGCCACGACGACCCACTCACCATGACTCAACTGACCGAGCGAGCGCCTTGACGCGAGCCGAGCATTACAGGTAGCTTCTCCGGGATTGCCCGGACGGCTCTTCGGGCCGATGGGCACAATCTCATATCAACCCCACGTGAAAGGGAGGTTCGCAGAACGATGAGAAAACTGCTCATCTCGCTTCTTACCCTGGGCTTCGTCCTTGGATCCGCCTTTGTGGCGACCGCCGAAGGCTCGCAAGAGTCGATGGCGGAAGGTCCGATGGAGATCAGCTTTCAGGGCATTTACGGCGACGCGGTCGTCGAAGGCAACGCGATCCAGAAGGCTCTGGAAGAGAAGTTCAACATCAAGATCACCGACTCCACCCTGGCCCGGCGCCCGCAGGAGACGATCGACTTGATGATCGGCGCCAACGAGCATCCGGACGCCATGTACTCCTGGACGAATCACGACCAGTGGTTCGCCGCCGGTGCGTATCGCTCCATTCCGATCGACATGGTCCGTGAGCACGCGCCCAACCTGGCGCGCGACTGGGACACGATCGGTCCGGGCGCCTGGATGATGTCGGCGGTCCCCGGCGATGCGTCCGCCCTGCGCGGCCTCCCGCGCGGCTATGCGCACCAGGCCGGTGCCGGCGCGGCGGTCAACTTCCGCTACGACTGGCTGGGCATGGTCGGCGCGCGCGAGGCGCTCGGCGTGTCCCAGGACATGGAATCGAGCCCCGAGAGTCCGGAAGGCGTGCTCGACAGCAATCCCGGGTTCGACCCCGGCCACTGGTTCGTCAGCTACAACACGCCGAACATCGTCGACGTGGAGGCGGCTCTGGAAGCGATCGTCGCGGCCGACCCGGTCGGCGGCGGCCGGACCCTCGGCTACAGCGGCTGGCCCCGTGAAGGCAGGCCGTGTTACTGGTGGTCGTTCGGTGCGGTGTGCCAGGCATACGGCGTCGCGTCGGAGTCCTGGTGGATTCACGAGGCCGCTGACGGCAGCGCGACGATCCACTACGGCTGGGACAACGTGAAGACGGCCCTGGAGACCCTGCAGCGCTGGTATCAGAAGGGCATCCTGGACAGCGAGATCCCGGCATTCGACCGCGCCGCATTCGATGACAAGGTCGGTGCAGGTCTGGTCGCGATGTATGGCCGCGGCGCCCAGGGATGCTGGAACGCCGATGACGGTCCGGCCAATCCGGTCGTCGGCTGTCTGGCCCGTGTCAACAACCCCGATTTTCAGGAGCTGATGGTGCATGCGGTGACCGCTCCGGACGGGACCTACGGGCTCCGGCATGAGAACACGGCGCTGCCGCTGGGCGGTCCCGGCGAGTGGTTCGTCGTCCGCCATGACGTCTCCGATGAGAAGCTGGCCAAGATCCTGCAGATCTTCGACTACACGACCGGCACCTGTGAAGGCTTGATGCTTGCCGACTACGGTATCGAGGGCGTTCATTACAACGTCGAGGGTGGCGCACCGATGTGCGCGGACGACGGGATCGAAGCTGCCCGCGCCGGCGGCGTGGCGGTCCGCACCAGCGCGGATTGGGCAGCGCTCACCGCCGACGGCGTAGCCCACTACTTCGACAATAATGGGTTCTACACGCGGCTGTACGGCGACGGTTTCCCCGGCAACACCCAGTGGGAGCCGCTCAAGTCCTACGGCCAGTGGCGCGGTCCGGGCGGTGCCGGCACCACCCACCTGATCCGCATGTACAAGGAGGACGTGTTCAACGAGACCCGGCACAATGAGCTGCGCGCTCAGTACAAGGGTGCCCTGGACACGATCCACGGCGAGTTCATGTACAAGGCCATGACCACCGACCTCGACATCGATGCCGAGTGGCCGAAGTACATCGAGCAGCTCAACGCTGCCGGCATGGCTGAGATCAACGCCGAGCTGAACAAGCTGCAGTACACGGTCGCCGAGCTGAACTCCGTCGGCGTGACCTGCGGTGAGTCCGGGTGCGTCGCTAACAAGTAGGCGCAAGCATCCGGTACGAGCGGTCAATCCTTTGGCTGCTCAGATCTGAGAAGGGACGGTCGTTCATGGCCGTCCCTTCTTCAATGGTGCGCCCGGCATGGGCTCTCGCCAGGAGGTGCGGCGTGCGCCGAGCATGCCAAGGTCTGCACCTCAAGACCGGCTGGCGACGTAACCGCTCGGCGATCCAGAGTCGCCTCTGTGACGCAGCCACCTGGACAGGATCGTCATCGCCCGGGTGGTCCCAGGTACACGCTGCCTCTCACATGCGTCGCTTCTGCGGGTTGCAGCGGCGTGAACAAGCCCCCGTGCGTGTCGCTACGCAGTAGGAGACGATTCCTGTAGGAGAGGGTTGGGGGAGTGATGACCTGCGGGAGCTAGCCTTTCACCGATCCGAGCATGACGCCCTTCACGAAGTACTTCTGAATGAAGGGGTAGAACAGCACCACCGGGCCGATGGTGATCAGCGTGGTCGCGGCCTGGATCGACCGGTGCGGGATGCGTGCCCAGTCCGGCTCGATCCCCTGCGCGCGGAGCTCGTCCACCAGGCGCTGCATGGACTCGTCGGTCTGAAAGCCCTGCAGGCGCTGCACGATGGCGCGCAGCAGGAGCTGCAGGATGCGCTTGTCCTTGTCGGTGATGTAGATCAGCCCGTCGAACCACGCGTTCCAGTGGGCTACGACCGTCCACAGCGCGATGACGGCCAGCACCGGCCTCGACAACGGGATGAAGATGCTGAACATGATGCGCCAGTAGCTGGCGCCGTCGATCACCGCGGAGTCCTCCATCGCCTGGTCGATGGTCATGATGAAGTTGCGCGTGATGATGATGTTGAACGCCGCGATCGCAGTGGGGACCACCAGAACCCAGCGCGAGTTGATCATGCCCAGGTTCCTCACCAGCAGGTAGGTGGGAATGATGCCTCCCTGGAAGAACAGCGTGAACACGAGCAGGAAGGTGATCACCCCACGCCCGGGCAGGTTGCGCTTCGAGAGCGCGTACGCGGCGCAGAAGGTGACGAACAGCGTCAAGGTGGTGCCGAAAACGACGCGGTGCAGCGTGTTCAGGTAGGCGGTCCCGACGGCGTTCTCCCTGAACACGAACGTCCACGCCTCCGTACGCCACTCGTCGTTCCAGAGGTGCAGCCCCCGGCCGGGCAACGATGCCGGCGACGCCAGCGAGGTGGTGACGACGACCCAGAACGGATACAGGATCGACAGCGCGAACAGGCCGAGGAAGACGTAGTTGGCGATGTCGAACGCGCGACCGAGCGGCGTCACCCTGACCAGTGGATTCGCCATGCCTATCTCCCTACCAGACCCCGTACTCGCTGTAGCGGCGCACGATCTGATTGGCGCCGACCAGGACGACCAAGCCGACCGCGTTCTGGAAGAGCTGCACGGCGGTGGCGTAGGAGTAGCGCGCCCCTTCGATGCCGGAGCGGTACACCAGCGTCTCGAACACGTCGACCACCTCGTAGACGTTGGAGTTGTACAGATTGAAGATCGGGTCGAAGCCGAACTCCAGGATGTTGCCGACGCTGAGCAGGAACAGGATCGTGATCACCGGCACCAGCGCCGGGATGGTGATGTGGATGACGTTCTGCCAGCGGTTGGTGCCGTCGATGGCCGCGCTTTCGTAGAGCTGGGGGTCCACCCCCGACAGCGCCGCCAGAAAGACGATCGTCCCCCAGCCGACGCTCTGCCAGGTCGTCACGGCAATGATCAGGCCTCGGAACAGCTCCGGGGTGGTCAGCACCGGGAACGGCTCCATCCCCACCTGCTCCATCAGGTAGGGAATCGTGCCGCTCTGCATCGACAGAAGTTCCCTGACGATGCCGCTCAGGACGACCCAGGAGAGGAAGTGCGGGAGGTAGCTGATCGACTGCACGGTGCGCTTGTACGGGGTCACGCGCACCTCGTTGAGCAGCAACGCCAGGATGATCGGCGCCGGGAAGGAAAAGACCATCCGCAGGACGGCCAGGATCACCGTGTTGCGCAGCACGCGCCAGAAGAACGGGTCGTTGAAGACCCAGTCGAACCACTTGAAGTTGTTCCAGGTGCTGCCCAGGACGCCCTTGACGATGTTGTAGTCGACGAAGGCGATGCTGACCCCGTACATGGGGATGTACTTGAAGACGAACAGCAGCACCACCGCCGGCGCCAGCAGGACGTAGAAGTCCCGCATGCGCCACACGCGCCGCACCGTCTGCTTGCGCAGGACCTGCTTGAGGTAGGCGGCGCGCTCCTCCTCGGTGGCGAGGCTGTCGTAGACGCCCACGCTCGGGGCGGGGGCCGCCGACGACGCCTGATCGCGTCGTTCGGTGGAGAGGTCAGCCATCGATCGTTCGGTGTCGCTGTGGGGTCATCACGGGGTGCGGAACGCCGGTGGCGACCCTACCGGTTCGGGTGCTGCGCGTCAACGCCGCATCACCAGACAACCAGACACCAGATCACCAGATCGAGTAATCGTTGTAGCGGCGCACGACCTGGTTGGCCGCGATCAGCAGCACGAACCCCACGACGTTCTGGAACAGGTTGATGGCGGTCGCGTACGAGTATTTGGCGCCTTCGATGCCGGACCGGTAGACCAGCGTCTCGAACACGTCGGAGACCGACACCACCACGTCGTTGTACAGGTTGAAGATCTGATCCCATCCCTGTTCCAGGATGTTGCCGATTTGCAGCAGCAACAGGATCGTCATGACCGGGATCAGGGCCGGCAGCGTGACGCGCAGCGCCATCTGCATGCGGTTGGCGCCGTCGACGCTGGCGCTCTCGTACAGCTCGGGGTCGATCCCGGACAGCGAGGCCAGGTAGATGATCGAACCCCAGCCGACGCCCTGCCAGATGCCGGTCGCCACCAGCAGCGCCCGGAACGTCGGGATGTTGGTCAGGAAGCTGACGGGCTCCAGCCCGGCGAGAGCCATGAGGTAGGGGACGGCGCCGGTCTGCATCGACAGCAGCTCCCTGACCAGGCCGCCCAGGACGACCCAGGAGAGGAAGTGCGGGAGATAGCTGACCGACTGGACCGCTCGCTTGTAGGGGTCGTTGCGGATCTCGTTGAGCAGCAGCGCAAGGATGATCGGCGCCGGGAATCCGATCGCCAAGCGCAGCAGGCTGAGGATCACCGTGTTGCGCAGCACGCGCCAGAAGAAGTAGTCGTTGAAGACCCAACTGAACCACTTGAAGTTGTTCCAGGTGCTGCCCAGGACGCCCTTGACGATGTTGTAGTCCACGAACGCGATGCCGACGCCGTACATGGGGATGTACTTGAAGACGACCAGCAGCGCCACCGCCGGCACCAGCAGGACGTAGAAGGGGCGCATCCGCCACGCGCGCTCCAGGGTCTGCTGCCGGTCGAAGCGGCGCGTCGCCTTCGGGTCGGCCGCCGGCTCCTCGTGCGTGGTCGGTGACAGGGTGGGGGACTCGCTCATGAAACGAGAGGTGCGTGGCCCGGCGCACGCTAGTGCGGACGGGCGCCTGTGTCAAACGCACCGCCTCGACCTTGTGGGCAGTTCCTTGACATCATGACCCCCTTGATTACATTGAATCCGTGATAACCAGGATCACGGGAAAGAACCAGGTGACCGTCCCCGCCCGCATCGTGGCCATGGAGGGGATGGAGCCGGGGACGCGGCTGGAGTGGATACCGACGGATCGCGATCACGTGATCGAGGTGCGGGTCCTCCCGAACATCGCTGGCGTCGCGTCCACTCTGCGCGGGCGGGGCGCCAGATACGCGAAGCAGGCGGGCGGAGCCGTGGACCGACTGATGGGCGATCGCCGGCGTGAAGACCGCGAGGCAGAGGCTCGGTGAGTGCCGTCACCCACGTGCTGGATACGTCTGCCGTTCTGGCGCACTACTTCGACGAGCCCGGCGCGGAGATCGTCGATCGGCTCTGGCAGGACTCCCGCAACCGAATCGGAATCTGCGTGCTCACGGTGCCGGAACTGCGAGGGCGGCTGGAGGCGGAGATCGAGGACGAGGAAGAGATCGACCGCGCCTTCAACGAGTACGTCGATGCACTCACGTCGAGCCTTGTCGTGGACAGAACGGTCGCTGAGAGCGCCATGGTGCTTCGCCGGGAGAGCGCGGAGCGATTGCCGTTGACGGACGCGATCATCGCCGGCTGCGCCCACGCACTCGCGGCCGTATTGGTTCATCGAGACCGGCACATGGAGTCCATTTCGCAGGCTTTGGTGGCTCAGATCGTGCTCCCACGCCGCTCCGATTCCGCAGGATGACTCCGGGGACGACTCACCGTAGAAGCCCTGCTTCAGGATCTCAGGATCGCACGAAGGCTCCGGGCTGTATCGACGCCTGCTCGGCCCAGTCGAGGTAGGCATCCAGTCGATGGACCAGGTAGTACGGCAGGTTGAGCAGTCGGAAGCGTCGTCCGGTCGGCGTCACCGCCGGGTGCAGATCGATGCCGCCGTCCCACACGCGCACCGCCAAGTCGTGATCGACCCGTTCCATGAACTGATGCAGCGAGCGCAAGGTGCCGGCCTTTCCTGACTTGACCTCGATCGGGATCAGCCGGCTGCGGTGCTGGTACAGGAAGTCGACCTCGGAGCTTGACCCCCGCTGCTGGCGCACCCAGAACAACGGCATGGTGTGCGACCGCAGGTTCGCGGCGATCAGTTCCTGCCCCACGAGGTGCTCTGCGATCCGGCCCCGATAGACCGCGCTCAGCTCGGCGATGCTCAGAAGTGCGTCCTGCACGCCGGCGCGGTAGTTCACGAGTCCGGTGTCCAGATAGAGCAGTCGCGGCGACTTGCGCTGATCGGGCAACGCCGGTGGCGGTCGACGACCGTGGTCTTGCCACCTGACGTGCGCCGCGCAGCACCAGGGGCTTGCGTTTCGTGGGGTCCGAGCACGCCACGCACGGAGCAGATCGAGTATCTGACGAGAGATCGTGGAGAATGGCGGCAATAGGTAACGTGTCTTGTCAAGGAATGACGGCAATCCGTGACGATCAGATCACGCCGCTCCGATTCCGCAGGATGACTCCGGGGACAACTCGCTGTAGGGAACTCTGCTTCAGGATCGCGCGAAGACGCCGCGGCCGCACGATTCTCCGTCGGCTTCCACCGGCTCGCAGGCCGCCATCTCCCAGCCGTGGAACACGACGCCCAAGCCGACGTGCCGTACCGACGGATGACGGCGGTGCAAGCCTTCGTCCGCCAGGTAGCGGCGCACCTGCAGCACCGCCTCCCGCGTCTTCTCCGCCAGCACGGATGCGTGCACGGCCTCGCTCCGCTTTCAGGTACTTGAGCTCGATCACGTAGCCGTACGCCACGCCGGGGTAGCGAGCCAGGAACGGCTCCAGGTAGAGGTCGGCGTACCCCTTGTTCAGCTCCTGCTCCGAGTGCAACCGACGGAGAACACCTCCACGTCCTGGTAGGCGTCGCGCAGGTAGCCGTTGTACCACTCGCGCATCACCTCCAGCGCGGCGTCCACGTCCTGGTCGAACACGCCGTGGTCGCGGTACGTCGCAAGCAGGCCGCGCACCTCCGCCTCCGTGAAGCCGACCATCTCGTTGAACTTCGGCTTCAGACTGATGTTGCTGCCGATGTTGAAGCCGCTGGTCACGTCGTCCAGGGTGATCGGCGACACGCCCGTGATGAACAGGCGCTCCAGGCCGCCGTCGCTTCGCGCCGTCGCCGCCTTCAGGGTGGCGAAGAAGTTGCGTAGAAGCCGCCGCCGTGGGTGAACGACTCGTATGCGTCGGCGCCGCGGTATGCCAACACGGTGTTGGCGAAGTTGTCGTACTCGTCGATGAGCACGTACAGCGGTATGCCCCGGTCGCCGGCGTACCGAAACAACTCGTTGAGCTTGCCGTCGATCGCCGGCAACGAGAGGATGCGCCGCCTCACATCTTCGCCGAACAGGTCGTGATTCCGCTCCAGTGTGCCGCGAAGCTCGGTGTGGCAGTAGGTCTCGAAGCGTTCCTGCAAGGTTTCCAGGGTGTCGTCGAACGCCGAGAAGTCGAAGCGCAGGACGACGTAGCGATTGCGGTGCTCGGTCGGGTCGGCGCCGATGTCGGTGCCGGCGAAGACCGCCTCGAATGCGTCGGCGCGGGTGCGGTCGTAGTAGTTCTCCAGCAAGGAGACCCAGCAGGTCTTGCCGAAGCGCCGGGGACGGATCAGCACGGCGTAGTCCACGTTCTCCAGCTCGCGCAGAAAGCGGGTCTTGTCCACGTAGAGGCGCTGTTGCAGCCGAATCCTCTTGAAGCTGGCCACGCCGTACGGAATGCGGGGATAGGAGGCACGCATTGGACCGGAACGACCTGAGTATAGCGCGACTCGGCAGGCGATCGACGCACGTGGACGGCGCGGCTACCTGTGAGCCGTCCGGGTGGCTGTCAACGCTCAGGAGCGCACGAAGACGCCGCGGCTGATGAGCTTGCGGCGCACGGCGGGCGTCAGGTCGGTCCCTTCGGTCAGTTCCACGACGCTCTCTGAGAGCAGGCGGCCTCGCTTGCCCACCGCGGCCAGCACGCGGGCGGCGGTCTCCACGTCACCGCAATCGACCACCACGGCGGGGCGCACGTCGACCCAGCGCACCTCGACTGCCCAGTCCCGGATCTGACGACCCACGTTGGCCGGCAGCGGTTGCTTGGACAGGTCGCCGGCCGCGGCGATCACCTGCTCGGCATCGTGGCCGGCCACCACGGCTCGCTGCACCGACGCCCGGTCGATGACGAACAGCGTTCCCACCGACTGCGGGCCTTGCAGCGCGGCGGTGGGCGTCGCGAACGTCCGCGCGAGCACCTGATCGGTCGGTGAGGGCGACAGGAACACGATCTCGAAGTTGGGCTGGATGACCGCCTCGCCGGTCTCCTCCGGCGCGTCGAGTTCGAAGTCGTCGACCTCGCCCAGCAGGTAGCGACCGACGTCGGTCAAGGAGAAGCCGGCGCCGCCGTCGGTCAGAGATCCCAGCGCAGCGCCGCCGAGCGGGATCAGCCGATGGTGCAGGAATGTCAGGAGCGCCATGGCCCAGAGGCGCTCGCAGCCTTCACGTCCCAGGCGATAGTCCAGGATCAGGGCGGCTTCGTCCAGCAGGGGGTTGCGCTCCTCGCTGTGGAACTCGACGAACGCCTGCAGATCGACCGTCGCCCCGCGGCCGACCGCGCGAAAGGCATCGATCACACCCCGTTCCGGATTGGCGTAGTACCAGATGGCGGACGACTCGTACGTACGCGGCAGGAAGCTCAGATGCGCCGCTTCGGCGGGCTGCGGGTCCCAGGGATCGAAAGAGTACGGCTCGGCGGAAGACCGGTCCCTGGCGTCGTCGCGCAGCAGATCGAGCATGCGCTTGAGCCGCTCCTTGACCGGGAGCATCAGCCATTGCCGGCCGCGAGTCGTCACGACGAGCTTCGAACCGGAGTCGTCGTGCGCTGCCGCCAGGCTCAGGCCGCACGCGACCTGCGTCGCGTGCGCAACGCGCTGCTCGGGAATGAGCGGCGTCGACTCCGGGGTAACCCACGCGGGCAGCGCGGAGAGCCGGCGGCCGATGGCGCGGGCGTTGCGGTCGTAGAGAACCTGCGTGCCGGCCCTGAGTCGGGGAGGTTCGGCGATCGCTTCCATCAGGAGCGCCGTCACGTCGTCGATCAGGAAGGGCCGGCAGAGCACCTCGTCGCCGGCGAACCTCCCCTCCGTCGGCGACGTGGGCCGTCCGCGCTGCAGGCGTGTGAGGATGGGCGGCCAGATGTCGATGAACGGCAGCAGGACCGCGTCGACGGCGATCAGCAGCAACGCCTCGCGGGACGCGAATGCCAAGCCGGCTGCCAGCGCGTCGCGGCGCGAGGTGTCGCTGGCGGATTCCACCAGGTCGCTGATCGCGACCGGGCCGTCGTTCGCCATCACGGCGCCGATCAATTCCTGGGCGGTCGCGACGGCGGCCGGCGGCGCCTGTTGCCAGCGGCCCGGGGCGTCGAGTGCCGCGAGTCGAGGAAGGGGGGCAGGTTCGGAGTCGACCGATTCGGCCGTGGCCAGCAGCCGGCGCGCCGCACCGTAGTCGTCGTCGGTCGTGCCGAGCTGCAGGCCGCGCTCTGCCAGCCTGTTCCTGATTTCCTCAAGGGACAGGCGACCGAGATTGTAGGCCGTGAGGATTTCTTCCTCGCTCTTCCGGGTCAGCTCACCGATCGTGCGGATGTCCTCATTCCGCAGGCAGTTGCGCGATCTCGCCGACAGGTCCAGAGCATCGACGGACGTGTCGAGCAGAGTGCGCAGCCGCTCGTCCCCGTCGTCCGGCGCGTCATGGCCGCCGAGCTCGTCCTCGACAACCGGTTCGTCGTGCGCTGCTCGGCCCTTCCAGTCCAGGAACTGGCGCCACCAGTCCACTCGGCCAAGGGCGTAAGCGAGCCGGTAGCGGTCGCTGAATCGACGATCGCGGTCAAGGCGCGAGATCTCCTCCGCCGTGTAGTGCTGCAGCAGATAGTCCGCGAGGGGTTCGACGTCGGCGTCTCGGGCGGCCACGGATGCGTCGGGGAACGGCGTCGCGCGGGACAGTTCGCGGATCAGCTTCAGCCAGAACCGCCTGGAGTGCGGTACGAGGTACCGGGAGGCGCTCTTCGTGGGCACCGGCTCCAGCCAGCCCAGATCGATCAGCGCGTCGTCGCCGGTTCGCGCCCGGTAGCCGGCCCGGACACGATCGATCAGGAAGCGGCGCTGCTCGATCGTCGGCGCCTCCCACTTCGGCAGCAGGTCGAAGACCTCGCGCCAGTCCACGTCCAGCAGCTTCAAACGGTCGGCTCCCGCACCGTCCCGCCGGCGTCGGCGATCGCCTCCGCTACCGCGGTCGTCGTCACCCGCTCCGCCTCCGGCGCGTCGACGATGGCGTACTCGTAGCCCTGTTCGCACAGGAAGCGCTGCCGGTTCATGGCGAACTCCTGCTCGACGGTGGCCGCGCTGACCAGCGAGTAGAAGTGCGCCTGCACGCCGTCGCTCTTGGGACGCAGGATGCGGCCCAGGCGCTGCGCCTCCTCCTGGCGCGAGCCGAAGGTGCCGGAGACCTGGATGGCGACGTTGGCGTCCGGCAGGTCGATCGCCAGGCTGCCGATCTTGCTGACCGCCAGGCAGCGGATCTCGCCGTCCCGGAACGCCTGGAACAACGCGTCGCGGCGTCTCTGCGAGGAGGTTCCGGTGAGCACCGGGATGTCGAGCGCGTCCGCCAAGCCCTTGATCTGGTCCACGTACATCGCCATCACCAGGATGCGGTCGTCGCGGTGGAGCTGCAGGAGGGCGCGCACCAGCTCCCGCTTGTGCGGATTCTGCGCCGCGATCGGGAACTGCTGCCGGGGGGAGACCGCCGCGTACTCCAGGCGCAGCGCCGGCGGCAGCGGCAGGCGCATCTCCGTGCAGTGGGCGGTGGCCACCCATCCCTGACGCTCCAGCTCGCGCCAGGGGACCTCGGCCTTCTTCGGCCCGATCAGGGCGAACACGTCCTCTTCCCGGCCGTCCTCGCGGACCAGGGTGGCGGTCAGTCCCAGCCGGCGCCGCGCCTGCAGCGCGGCGGTGATCTGGAACACCGGCGCCGGCAGCAGGTGCACCTCGTCATAGACGATCAGGCCCCAGTCGGCGCGGTCGAACACCTCCAGGTTGACCATCGCCTCGTCGCCGCGCCGGCGGTGGGTGAGCATCTGATACGTGGCGACCGTGAGAGGCCGCAGCGCACGCTGCGGGCCGGCGTAGATGCCGATCTGCTCCTCGGTCAGCGTGGTCTTGTCCAGCGTCTCGGCGATCCACTGCTTGGCGGCCGTGACGCTGGTGCAGAGGATCAGCGTGGTGGTCTGCAGCGCGTGCATGCAGGCCAGGCCGACGATCGTCTTGCCGGCGCCGCACGGCAGCACGATGACGCCGCTGCCGCCGGCGGAGTGGCGCACGTCCTCGAAGGCGCGCGCGGCCTCGGCCTGGTAGTCGCGCAGCCGGAACGGCAGACTCGCACGGGTCGTGTGGCGCAGCGCGAACGCCAGCGGCGTGCCGGCGGTGTAGCCGGCCTCGTCATCCGGCGGGAAGCCGGCGCGGACCAGCGCCAGCTTCAGCAGCCCGCGGCGCTCGGCGTCGACCTGGAACGTGCGCCGGCCGGTGCGGTCGCCGAGCCACTTGGACACGTCGCGGTTGCGGCGGGCGATCTCCAGGGACTCGTCGTCATGGGACTCGAGCACCAGGCCGTCGTCGCCTGCGAGCAGCCGCAGCTTGCCGAAGCGTGCCGCGTGGGTGTTGATCTCGACGAGCGTCGCGTCCGGCACCGGATAGCGGCTGAACTCGTGCAGGGTGGCGACGATGTCGTCCACCGTGACGCCGGCGGAGCGGGCATTCCAGATCGACAGCGCCGTCATGCGATAGGTGTGGACGTGCTCGGGCGCCTTGATCAGCTCGGCGAAGGCGAGCAGGCGGGAGCGCGCCTCCTCGAACCGGGGACTGGCCACCTCCAGCAGCAGCGTGTCGACACCCTGGACGATGAGGGGTTGGTCAGAGGCCATCAGGCGGTTCCCGATTATAGCGCGGCGTTGGCCCGGTGCGTTCGCTCCGCTCCCATGAACCGGCGCAGCAATCCTCCGTGCCCATTTCGGCGGCAAGCGCGAAGCGGCCGCCGTCCGCACCCCTGCGGCGTGCGTCTGAATCACGTCGGGTGTTTACCAATGCAGCAGGAATCACTACCATCGAAGTATGAATGCAGCGGTGTCGGAGAAGGGTCGGATCACCATGCCCAAGGCACTGCGAGAGCGGCTGGGGACCGCTACGCGCCTGCTTGATGAAGGGCGCGGGGAGCGGTGAACATCTACGTGGAGTACGCACGATGAGAATCGATCGCTATCTGCAGGGGACGCCGTCGTGGGTCGACCTGTCCACCACCGATCAGGACGCCGCCAAGGCGTTCTACGCCGGCCTGTTCGGCTGGAGCTACCGGGACATGCCGGTCGACGACACGGGCGAGCGGCTGTACACGACCGCGACCATCGACGGCGCCAGTACCGCCGGGATGTACACGCAGCCGCCGGAGGAGGCGCAGATGGGCGTTCCCCCGCATTGGAACGTCTACCTGACGGTGGACGATGCCGACGCCACCGCCGTACGAGCCGTCGAGCACGGCGGTGCGGTGCTGGCCGAGCCGTTCGACGT
Source organism: Spirochaetia bacterium (assembly GCA_965215345.1). GTDB lineage: Bacteria > Spirochaetota > Spirochaetia > SZUA-6 > Bin103 > CATQHW01. The sequence goes on from CBDCDL010000001.1 coordinate 355,790, forward strand.
GTTCGACGCCGGCCGCATGGCGACCATCGAGGACCCGACCGGCGCCGTGGTGTCGCTCTGGCAGCCGCGGCAGAGCATCGGCGCGCAGATCCGCGCCGAGCACGGGGCGCTCTGCTGGGCGGAGGTCCTGACCGGTGACCCCGCCGCGGCCGGCGGGTTCCTGGCCGCGCTGCTGGACGTGCGCACGGAGACGGCCCCGATGCCGGACGGCGTGGAGTACACGGTGGTCATGGCCGGGGATACCCCGGTCGCCGGCGTGATGAAGATGCCCGAGCACCTGCTGGAGATGCGGCACCCGGCGCACTGGAGCACGTACATGCAGGTCGACGACACGGACGCTGCCGTCGCGGCGGCCGAGGCCGGAGGAGGCTCGGTGCTGATGCCCGCCCGGGACATCGCGACGGTGGGGCGCATAGCCGTCATCGCCGATCCGCAGCGAGCCGCGCTCGGCCTGATGACGCCCGGACAATAGCGCTGCCGCCGTGCGCTATCGGGTCCTCGGGCGCAGCGGCATCGAGGTGAGCCTGCTCGGCTTCGGGACCGGCGGCCCCACCACCTTCACGGAGGCGAGCATCTCGGACGCGGACAAGACGCGCCTCCTGCGCCGCTGCCTGGACCGCGGCATCAACCTGATCGACACCTCGCAGGGGTACGGCGACAGCGAGCGGTTCCTGGGCGCCGCGCTGGCCGGAGTGCCGCGCGACAGCTACCTGCTTTCCACCAAGTGGGCCTACTCGCAGTGGACGGGGCTGGACAGCGAACCGGCGGAGGGCGACCTGATCGGCGATCCGGGTGCGCTCGAACAGGCGGTCGACGCCAGCCTCGAGCGGCTGCGGACCGATTACGTCGACGTCATGTTCATCCACGGGCTCAAGCCCCAGGACTACGACGCGGTCCACGAGCGGCACGGTCCCGCCATCGAGCGGCTGAAGCAGGCGGGCAAGATCCGCATGGCCGGCTTCAGCGAGCGGATGGGCGACGACCCGGAGCACCAGGTCACCATCGACGCGGTCACCCGGCATCCGTCGTTCTGGGACGTGTCGATGCTCCGCTACGGCATCCTCAACCAGTGCGCGCGCGACCGGGCGCTGCCGCTGTGCGCCGAGCAGGGCGTCGCGGTGATGAACATGTCGCCGGCGCGCTACCTGCTGCCGCATGCGGAGCAGCTCGTCGAGCGGATCGCCGCCTGGAAGGCGGACGGCTCGCTGGCGCCGGACGCGGTGCCGGACGCCGATCCTCTCGGCTGGCTCGTGCACGGCCGGGTCGAGTCGGTGGTGGGGGCCGGTATGAAGTTCGCGGCCGACCATCCCGGCGTGTCCACCGTGCTGACCGGCACGCGCAGCTTCGACCACCTGGAGGCCAACATCCGGGCGCTGGAGGAGCCTCGCCTGCCGGACGCCGATCACGAACGCCTGGTCCGGCTGTTCAGCTTCGCCCGGGAATGGCGGTGACCCGCCAGCGGTGCGCGGCCAACGCCGTGGCCGAGTGGTCCGTGCAGGCCGGCGTGGACCGCGCCGACCCCTGCGCCGAGGTCGACCGGTACGCGCTGGTGCGCGATCCGCGGGGCCGCGAGCGCCGCGTGCCCGCCTTCTGGCGCGAGGGGTGCTGGTCGTCGAAGCGGACGACGCGCGTCAGAGTTCGAACAGGCGGGCGGCGTTGCCCCAGAACACGTCTTCGACCTGCCGGTCGGTGAGCCGCTCCGCCCAGCAGGCCCACTTCACCGAGCGCAGATGCTCCAGGACGATGGAGACCGGCTTGATCGTCATGTGCTTCTCCTCCCAGACCGGCGCATCGTCGTAGACCCAGAAGAAGGTGTCGGCGACCGCGGCGTGGCGGCCGTGGCTGTGGCTGGCGGCGCCGAAGTCGGTGCCGAACATGAAGCGGTCGTGGCCGAAGATGCGCATGATCGCCACGTGCGCCATCGGCTCGCAGTTGGCGCTGGAGTCGAAGTACAGGTTCGGCAGGTCGGCCAACTCCGGAAGCCCCTCGAAGTTGTGGGACGGCTGAAAGCCGCGCGCCGAATGGGCGAGGATGAGCTTCATGTCCGGGTAGCGCTCGCAGTAGGTGCGGATCCAGTGCTGGTTGCCGGGGTCGGCGACCGCCCGGTCCTTGACCATGTGCAGGGTCACGTACCACCCCTCCTCGTGCGCCACCTGCATCACCGCCTCCGGCAGGTACTCCGGGATCTCCGAGTCCAGAGTCGGCGTGCGCAGCGAGAAGGTGTGGTAGCACTTGAGCCCGCGCAGGCCGAGCCGGCGGGCGTGCTCGCGCACCCACTCCGGGTCGTCCTCGGGCTTGACCAGGAAGGCGCCTCGGCAGGTGGGCTTGCCGGCCAGGGACGCTCCGACCCACTCGCTGACGCTCAGGGTCTGCTCCCGGTGCTTGACGATCGGTTTCGGCAGGAACCAGGCGCCGAGCGTCCGGTCCGGGAACACCTCCCGGCTCAGGCGCAGGTAGTCGTCGCTTCCCATGTCGGCGGGGAAGCCGGGAGGCAGCGGGGCGGCGTAGGCGTCGCCGCGCCACAGGTGGGCGTGGCAGTCGAACACCTTGTCGGGGACGAAGGAGGCCAGCTCGCGTTCGAAGAACTCGCGGTCGTGGTCCTGGTAGGCATGGTCGCCGGTGTACTTGATCACGTGCCGGATGGTAGGGGCGGAAAGCGAGCGTGCCAACCGCACGTCCCGCAGGTGGTGACGCCGGGCCGGTACCCAAGCGAAGGCCGCTCCCGTAAGCTGCGGACGATGGCTGAGAAGATACGGATCGGTCTGATCGGATACGGAGGCTGGACGCGCACTGCCTACGTGCCGGCTCTCCAGGCCGACGGACGCGCGCGGGTCGTGGCGGTGGCCGCACCCAGCGCGGAAACCCGAGAGCGCGCGGGGCGCGAGCTGGGGCCGGAGGTTGCGGTGTACACGTCGGCCGCTGAGCTGCTCGCCGGCACCGCGGTGGACGGCGTGATGATCGCCGTGTCGGAAGCCGCGCACGCGGAGGCGATCGGCGCCGCGCTTGACGCCGGCACGGCCGTCCTCTACGAGGGGCCGCTGGCCGCCACTCGGGCTGAGATCCCGGCGATGATCGAGCGCCTGGAGTCCGCGCGCGCTCCCACGCACGCCGACATCGAGCTTGGCTTCCTGCCGGTCGTGCGGCGCGCGGCGGAGCTGGTCGCGGACGGGACGGTGGGCATCCCGCAGTTCGCGGAGGTGCGGCTGGAGTCCGACTGGGGCGCGCTGCCGGAGGAGGACCTCTGCAAGGTGGACCACCTGGCGCCGTGGTACGTCGATCCGCTCGACCGGGTGCTCGGCAGGACCGCGGCGCGCGTCCTGACCATGGACGGCTCGGGATCGGCCGGCCGGGCGCAGGCGCAGAGCGCCATGCAGCTCGATTACGGTGGTTGCTGGGGCACCTTCGCCGTCAACACCGGTGCCGTGTCCGGCCCCGACATGCGCATCGCGGTCACCGGCACCGCCGGCGACGTGCGCGTCGACCTGCTCACGGGCGGACTGCGCTGGCGCAGCGCCGACAGCCCGGCCTGGACGATCGAAACCTGCCCGCCGATCGAGCCGATCCTGGGACTGCCCGGCATGCACGAGTGCGTGCGCGCCTTCCTGGACTGCATCGAGTCGGGCACGGAAGGCGAAGCGGGCCGCCATCGCGTCGCCCGCCTGCACCGGGTGGGCCTGGCTGCCGAGCGGTCCCGGGACACGGGCGCCTGGGTCGAGGTCGAACGGCCGTAGAAGTGTGCGTCTACAGCTCTGCGAGCAGGCGCAGGTGCTGATCGTCGTGAATCCACGCCGACGTATCGATCAGGGTCACGGCGTTCCGCGCATCTCATCGAGTTCTTTCAGGGACATCAGGTCGTCACAGGTTCCCAGGTAGCGTGTCAGCGCGGCGCACCGAGCGCGGCGATTGAAATCGGCGACGGCCGTGACGATTGCTTCGCGCTTGGTCTTGGCGCCGGTGAGCCGCATGGCTTCCTCAAGGACATGACTCGGAATATCAACCGACGTCTTCATGCTTCCAGAGTGATGCTTCGAATAATCCTGGTCAAGGATGCGACGAGCCTACCCCGAACCGGCCTCCTGAAGCCTCGCGATCTCCTCGAAGCTGAGATCGAGTTCCAGGGCGGCGGCATTGTCCGCGAACTCCTCCGGCGTCGCCGAGGCGGCGATCGGGTACACGTCCAGGCCGGTCTGCATGATGTAGGCGAGGGCGACGCGCGCGGCCGACACGCCGTGCGCGCGTCCGATCGCCTGCGCCGCCTCCAGGCGGGTGAAGTTGCCGTCCGAGCAGTAGGTGGCGGCGGAAAGCTCCTCCCGGCCGGAGTCCGGCCGCGGCTTGTCGCGGCCGAAACGGCCCGAGAAGAAGCCGCCGGCCAGGCTCGACCAGGAGAACACCGGGAGCTGCGTGCGGCGGTACCAGGCGCGGTCCCCGGCCGCGTCGGGGCCGCCGATCGACAGGCAGCCCGCCCACGGCGCCTGGAGCTGCACGGCCAGGCTGTAGTTGGGGCTCGAGGCCGCGAACGCAGGCAGCCCGTGGCGGGCCGCGTACGCGTTCGCTTCCTCGATGCGCGGCACGCTCCAGTTGGAGCCGCCGTAGGCGTGGATGCGGCCGGCCGCGTGGTGTTCGGCCATCGTCGCCACGATCGCGTCGACCGGGAGCGTGGGGTCGTCGCGGTGCAGCAGGTAGAGGTCGACGTAGTCGGTGCGCAGCCGCGCCAGTGAGTCCATCAGGTCGGAGGTCAGGTCGGCCGGCGTCACCCGCACGCGGTCCTGGTTCGGGTGGCACCCCTTGGTGAGGATCACCACCTGCTCGCGGTTGCCGCGCCGCTCCATCCAGGCGCCCAGCACACGCTCGCATTCGCCGCCGCCGTAGTTCCATGCCGAGTCGAAGGTGGTGCCGCCGGCCGCGAACACGCCGTCCAGCAGGTCCACACCCTGCTCCAGGGCGTCCGTGCTCAGCATGGTTGTGCCGTGCACGATGCGCGCCACGGGCTTGCCGACCCCGTTCACCCGTCCGTACTTCATCCGATTCAGCCTCCTGCGGGGTCCGGCCGCGTTCGACGTGGTCGCGGCGGCCGGCGCCGATCGGTAGTATGCCCTGAACGGAGGTATCGCCGATGAGTTCAGAGTGTTGCGGATGGGACGATCTGCTGGCTCGCTCCGTGCCGAGCGAACCGGTCGCGCGCACCGCGCATCCGACGGCCGCCTACGACTTCGGGGTCGCCTATCCCGATCCCGACTCGCTGCCGCTCGACGAACTGGTCGAGTGCCTGCGTGACGAGCTGGCCGTCGCCGGCCGCAGCCTGGCGCACTACCCGCACCCGCTCGGTTACCCGCCGCTGCGCGAGTGGCTGACCGGCCGGCTCGCCGAGACCCGTGGATTCACGGTGGACGCCGACAGCATCCTCCTGGGCTCCGGGTCGAGCGAGCCCAATTTCCTGGTCGCGCAGGCGCTGGTCGATCCCGGTGACGTGGTGCTGGTGGAGGACTTCACCTATGCCGGCACGCTCGGCATCCTGCGCCGCTTCGGCGCCGACATCCGGGGCGTGGAGTCGGACGACGAGGGCATGCTGCCCGACTCGCTGGAGTACCAGATCCAGGCGGCACTGGACGACGGCAAGCGCGTGAAGGCGGTCTACACGGTGCCGACCTTCCAGAATCCGCTCGGCTGGGTGGAGTCGATGGCGCGGCGCGAGGCGGTGAGCGAGATCGCCGCCCGCTCCGGCGTGCCGGTGTGGGAGGACGACTGCTACGTCGATCTGGCCTTCGAGGGACAGGAGGTGCCGGCCGCCATTCGCGCGCTCGACGACAGCGGCCGCACGATCTACGTCGCCTCCTTCTCCAAGAACATCGGACCGGGCATGCGGATCGGCTACGTGACGGCTGCGCCGGCGCTGATGGATCGGATGATGGCCGTCAAGGGCGTCGGCGCCGTCAGTCAGTTCACGGCGATGGCCGTGCACCGGTATGCGGAGAGCGGTGGGCTTGCGGCCCACATCGACCGCGTGCGCGGCCTGCTGCGCGCCAAGCGAGACGCCATCCTGACCGCGCTCGACGCGCACCTGGGCGGCCGCGCGCGCTGGACCAGCCCGTCCGGCGGGCTGTTCGTGTTCGTGCAGATGCTCGACGGCTCGGACGCCGTGGCCGCCAGCGAGCGCGGGGCCGAGAACGGGGTGCTGTTCGCGCCGGGACCGCGCACCGCCGCCGACGGCGTGTCGGGGCGAGACCGGATGCGGTTGTGCTTCGGCTGGAACAGGCCGGACGAGATGGACGCCGGCATCGCGGCGCTGGCCGGGCTGCTGCAGCCGGAGCTGGCCGCGGTCAGCGGCTAAGCTAAGCTAAGGCTCGACGTGATCCTGCAGCGGCGTGAGCAGGAGCGAACCGCCCGACGAGCGGCTCCGGTGCCGCTCGTGGTCGACGTCGACGGCTCCCTGGTCAGCGGGGATCTGTTGATCGAGGGCGTCGCCCGGCTGCTGGCGGTGGCGCCGTTGCGCTTGTTCGCCCTGCCGTTCTGGTTGGCCGGTGGGCGCGCCGCGCTGAAGCGCAGGGTCGCGGAAGCCGTGCCGTTGCCCCCGGAGACGCTGGTGCTGAACCCGGCCGTGCTGGATGAGATCGCCGCCGCCACGACGGCGGGTCGCGAGGTGTGGCTGGCCTCCGCTGCCGACGAGCTGGTGGTCGCGCCGCTCGCCGAGCGGTTTTGCGGGGGGGGGGGGGGGGGGGGGTACTCGCCTCGGACGGACGCACCAATCTGGCGGGTCGGGCCAAGGCCGCCGCGCTGGTCGAGCGCTTCGGCGAAGGCGGATTCGATTACCTCGGTAACGAGCGGCGCGATGTAGCCGTCTGGCAACGGGCGAGGCGCGCCATCGGGGTCGCCCTGTCGGCGCGCCTCGCCCGGAAGGTGCGCGCGCTGGACGGCGACGCCCGGTTTCTCCCGGGGCTCGGCGGCCGTCCGCATGACTATCTGCTGGCACTGCGCCCGCACCAGTGGATCAAGAACGTGCTCGTGTTTCTTCCTCTGATCGCGGCGCACGCGACCGATCCGGGGCGGTACCTGGTAGCGGCCGGGGTGTTCGCGGCGCTGTCCGCGCTCGCGTCCGGCGCCTATTTGCTGAACGATCTGCTCGATCTGCCGCACGACCGGCGGCACGAGAGCAAGCGTCGGCGCCCGCTGACCGCCGGGAAGGTGCCGTTGCTGCCGATGCTCGGCCTGGGCGCGGCGCTGGCGGCCGGGGGATTGGCCCTGGGGTTCGCGCTGTCCGCGACCGCAGGGGCGTTCGTGCTGCTCTACCTGGCCGCGACGCTCGCCTACTCGCTGTGGCTGAAGCGCAAGATCTTCGTCGACGTCGTGGCGCTGGCACTGCTCTACGCGGTGCGCGTGCTGGCCGGCGCGGCGGCGGTCGCGGTGCCGCTGTCGCCCTGGTTCCTGGCGTTCTTTCTGTTCGTGTTCCTGACGCTGGCGGTCGTCAAGCGGCAAAGCGAGCTGTGCGCGCTGCGTGATGCAGGCCGTTCCGCGTCCGACGGGCGCGCCTATCAGGCCGGAGACATGCCGGTGATGGCGGCGCTCGGCGCGGCCAGCAGCTTCGCGGCGGTGGTGGTGGTCACCCTCTACCTGCAGAGCCCGGACGTAGAGCGACGCTATGCCCGACCGGAGCTGCTGTGGCTGGTCTGCCCGCTGCTGCTGTACTGGCTGGGGCGCATGACGCTGCTCGCTCATCGCGGGACGGTGGACGCCGACCCGCTGGTGTTCGCGCTACGCGATCGAGCGTTCTGGGTGACCGCCGCCGCCATCCTGGCCGTATTCGCAGCGGCGTTGTGACGATGACAGTCGGCGTGTCCTCCGCGGCGCTCGCCGCGCGCTATGCCGCCTGTGCCGCGGCCGCCACGGCGGCCAACGTCGCCACGCAACGAATCACCAGCGCGCTGTATGCCGGCCGCTTCGAGCTGTACGCGGCGATGGCGGCCGGCACGCTCACCGGACTGGTCGCCAAGTATCTCCTGGACCGGCGCTGGATATTCCCTACCCGGCGTGCCGCGTTGGGCGGCCACGCCGTCGCGTTCGCCCGCTATACGCTGACGGGCGCCGCGACGACGTGCCTGTTCTGGGGGACCGAGCTGGCGTTCGCGGCGCTCGGCGACGCACGGTGGCTGCGCTACGCTGGCGCCGTCCTCGGTCTGACTGTCGGCTATCTGACCAAGTACCGCCTCGACCGCCGCTTCGTGTTCCGGGAGCCGGCCGCGTGATGCTCTCCGGGTGGGGTCGGTATCCGGTGCTGGACTGCCGCGTGGCGTATCTGCGCCGGCGCGAAGACCTGCCAGCGCTGCTCGGGCGCGGCGCTACGCTGATCGCGCGCGGCAACGGTCGCTCCTACGGCGACGCTGCGCTCAACCCGGAGCTGACGCTGTCGATGCTGGCGCTGGACCGGATGCAGGCGTTCGACGCTGCCACCGGTCTGCTGACCTGCGAAGCCGGCGTGCTGCTGGCCGACATCCTCGACACGTTCATGCCGCGCGGCTGGTTCCCGCCGGTGGTGCCGGGCACGAAGCTGGTCACCGTGGGCGGCATGATCGCTGCCGACGTGCACGGCAAGAACCATCACCGCGACGGCACCTTCGGCGCGCACGTGCAGTCGCTGACGCTGGCGACCGCCGACGGCGCGGTTCGCGAGTGCAGCCGCACGCAGCACGCGGACCTGTTCCGCGCCACCCTCGGCGGGATGGGGCTGACCGGCGTGATACTCTCCGCGCGTTTCCGCCTGCGGCCGGTCGAAACCGCCTTCGTGATGGAGGAGACCGTGGCCGCGCGTGACCTCGACGAGACCATGGCCCTGTGCGAGGCGTCCCGCGACTGGCCGTACAGCGTCGCCTGGATCGACTGCTTGGCGCGGGGCGCGAAGCTGGGCCGGGCGCTGCTGGCCCGCGGAGCGTTCCTGGAGCGCGGCGCGTTGCCGCCGCAGCTGGCGGCCGACCGGCTGCGTCTGCCGCCAGCGAGCCGGCTCGCCGTTCCGATCGACGCGCCGTCCGTGCTGCTCAACGGCGGCGTGATCGGCCTGTTCAACGGGCTGTATTACCGGCGCGGGCGCGCGCGCTCCGGGGCGCGGGTGGTGCACTGCGACCCGTTCTTCTTCCCCCTCGACCGGATCGCGGCGTGGAATCGCCTCTACGGGCGCCGCGGCTTCGTGCAGTACCAGTGCGTGCTGCCCAAGGACGAGAGCCCGGCCGGCGTCGCGGCGCTGCTGGAACGGTCCGCCGCGGCCGGGCAGGGCTCGTTCCTGGCGGTGCTCAAGCTGTTCGGCCCGGCCGGGGACGGGCTGCTGTCGTTCCCGATGGAGGGTTACACCCTGGCGCTCGATTTCCCCTTACGCCGCGGCACGCCGGCGCTGCTCGACGCGCTGGACCGGATCACCCACCGCCACGGCGGGCGTGTCTACCTCGCCAAGGACGCCCGCTGCTCGCCGGAGCGGGTGCGTGCCGGCTACCCCGGGCGCGACGCCTTCGCGGCGGTCCGAGCCGCAGCCGCCGGCGCCGCGCCCAGGTTCGCTTCCACGCTTTCGCGGAGGCTCGGATTGTGAGCGCTCCCCGATCCGCGTCGGGAAGGCGCATGGTGCTACGCCACTCGGACAACTCTCACTCACCTGAAGGAAGGAACGCGATGTTGTTACGGACGACAGGAACGCACGGTGGGCGGCCCCGCATCGGCGCATGGTCGCTGGCGCTGGTGGTTCTGGCTCTCGTGCCCGGAGATACGCTCGCGGCGCTCGACCCGCCGGTGCTCGGCTCCACTTATCGGATGGAACAGACCGTCGAGCGGGACGAGGACGAGGACGAGCAGGGTGATGAAAGCTTCGCCATCACGGACGTGCGCCACACCTATGCCGTTACCGCGACCGTGCGTCAGAGCCTGGGCAACGACGCACGGGTGACGGCGCCACTGCGGCTTACGACCACCCGATCCGACATCAAGGGGACCATGAAGGCAAACGTCACCTTCGAGCCGCGGCTCGATCTGACTCTCGGCGACTTCGACCTGGGTACGCTCCTGATCCTGCGCTCCAGCGGCGTGCTCGGTGCCCAGGTGCGCCCTCGCCTGCGAGCCGGCGACGTGATCCTCGACGGCATGGTGGAGCCTCGGTTCGAACTGAACGAAGACCCCGGCGACAACCGCCAGAGATATACGGCGGCGCTCGGATTGGGCGTGCGCGCGAGCGACGCCTTGCGTCTGGGCGTCCGCTACAGCGGCACGGCACGCTTCGCCCTCGGGGAAGAGAACACGGAAGACGCGCATTTCTCCCACAGCCTCCAGCCGCGGCTCGACATGCATCTCGCGGACGGTGTCGACCTGGGTACGGTCCTGATCTTCCGCTACGCCAGCGATCCGCGGCTCACCGCCGGCGGTCGCCTGCAGCCGCGGCTGCGGGTCGGCGACTTCGTCGTCAACGGCTCGGTGGAACCCTTGCTCGTCGTCTACACGGACGCCCCGCAGAGCAATCACCTCTCCACCAGGGCCTCGCTCGGACTGACCTACGCGTGGGACGCCGTGCGCCTGAGCACCAACGTCGGCGGCTCCCTGCTCTTCGCCATCGGCGAAGCGAGCACCAGGAAGACGCGCGTCTCCCACTTCGTCGACCTGTCTTTGCAGGTCGATCTCGCCAAGGCGCAGTAGTGGTCATCTCGCCGAGCACGGCCGTCGCGTGCCGACGTGCGTGCGTGCACGCTATTCCCGGCACGTCGAACGCTCACGGAGGTGCGGCCGGTGAGTGAACAGGACAAGGTTACGACGCCGAAAGACACCGCTCAGCGCAACCGATGGCGCGCCCTGATTGCTGGTTGTCTGGAGATCAAGGCGCGGTTCGAAGGAACGTTCGTGACGCTTGCGAAGATCCTGAATACCCCCGTTCTGCTGCCGTTGATCGGCGGGTTGACATTCGTCGTCGTGTTTCATTTCGCGTACTCCGGCGTGGACGATGATCTGTATCAGGCTCGTGACGACGGTGTCATCACGCTGAGTCATGCCCGGAATCTCGTGGAATACGGGTTCATCGGAGTGAATCCTTCTGGAGGCCGTGTCGAGGGATACTCCGCGCCGGTTCAGTTCTTCCTGTTCGCCGCCGTGTACGCCGTTACGGGCACGGGCTACGCCGCTTACGCGACGGCACAGACCGTAGTCGCCACCTTCCTGCTGGGTGCGCTGTTCATACTGTTCTTCAGGAAGCGGAAGGTTCCGAGCCTGATCCTGACAGGGCTGGCTGCGCTGTTGCTCGCGTACGCCCGGCCGTTCATCGAGTGGCATGGTTCGGGAATGGAGAACGCGATCACGCACGTACTCTTCCTGGCCACCGTGCTGACACTGGTCTCGTTTGTGCGGATGGAGCGGATCATCTACCCGCTGTCCTGCGTCGTGTTTCTGGCGACGATTTCGAGAATCGAGAGCATCTTCCACGTCGGCCCGCTGCTGGTCGTGTTCGGCGTATTCTGGCTGCTCGCGCTCCGGGACTGGCGCGGCATCCGCTTTGCGTTCGTCGTGCTAGGGCTGTGGGCCCTGTTCCAGGTGTGGCGGTATCACTATTTCGGCGAGTTACTGCCCAATACCGCCCACGCCCAGGGAATCTCCGTGTTCGACAACCTGCGCCCGTGGCTACGGTTGGACGTGGATCACATGCAGCGCGCTGCCACCCGTGCCCGGGACATGCTCGAGGTGCACGGCGGTATTGTGCTGCTGTTGGCGCTTCCAGCCACGCTAGTGGTCTCCCGCCGCCGGGAGACCGTCCTGTTGCTGCTCCTCATAGGTACTTTGGTCCTGACCGCCGCGCTTAACGAGTCGGTGTTCGGTCGCGACCGGATCGACCCGAACCGCACGACGACCCATGTGGCGGTGTTCTCAGCGCTGGGCAGCGCCCTGTTGCTGTTCGCCTGCCTTGACAACCGCCGGCGTGCATTGTGGGCCGCCCCGGCGCTCGGGCTGGTCGTGGTTGTCGTGTTCGGTATGAACGTCGTTCCTCCCTATCACTTGGGCTGGTCGACTGCCTCTTTCGAAATCCATAGAGACAAGTTCGCCGACATCGCGGCGGCAGAAGATCTACCCCGAGCGACCGTAGCGAATCCTGATCTGGGCGCGATGAGCTACCACAAGCAGTTCAACATCGTGGATCTAGGGCGCATCGGTTCACCGATCATGGCGCGGACGTCGGGACCTGTCAGAGCCGACTATTTATTTGATTTCGCGGCCCCCGACATCATCGAGAGTCACTCCGCGTGGTCATGTGGTTACGATGGGGAGCTGTTCTCCGACCCCCGATTCGAGAAGCGGTATCAACCCGTTGAGACTTGGGTAACGGACTGGACCAGGAAGTGGTGTACATCCAACCCGGAATCCCAGTCCGGCTTCTGGATTCGTTCCGCGATTCTCAAGTCTTCGGAGTCCGCGGAGCGGCAGCTCATCGACCGGATGGCCGCGGACCCTTCCGCCGAGCGGCTCCGCGACGAGCTGGCGAAGTGCCAGGCGATAGAGGACCCTGATTATCAGAATTGCGTGTACGTCGCCAGAACGGCTTGGCGGTTCCTGCCGGAACTGCGAAAGCAGCGCCAAGTCGATGCGCTCGACGATATCTTTTCGTCGAGCCTCAGCGCCGCCTTTGACCGCTCTCTCATCAACGGCCACCGCGACGGCCAGGCTCATCGCGACGCCGTCGAGTTCATATGGGACAACTACCTGCGTGAGATCACAGACCGACAGCCGACCGTCAGCTCCGAGTTCGACGTGTATCTCGACGGGGAGGAGCTGATCTACGTCAAGCGGGGGTGCAGCGAGGAGGCCGTCACGCTGCCGTTCTTCGTGCACCTGATGCCGGTCGACCGGAGCGACCTGCCCGAGCATCGCAAGCAATACAAGTTCGACAACCTGGACTTCAGGTTCGAGGATGCCGGCGGCGTCAGAGAGGGCGATGTGTGCGCGGTAACGCGGAGGCTCCCGGACTACGAGATCGCCGAGGTCAGAACCGGCCAGTACGTCTCCGGCGGCGAGCAGACGTGGAAGGTGAAGTTCCAGCCGGGTCAGACGCCGCCGGTACGCTCCCTGCTGGACCGCATCGAAGCGCTGGACGGACCAATCATCAGCTCGGAGTTCGACGTATACCTCGACGGAAAGGAGCTGATCTACGTCAAGCGGGGGTGCAGCGAGGAGGCCGTCGCGCTGCCGTTCTTCGTGCACCTGACGCCGGTCGACCGGAGCGACCTGCCCGAGCATCGCAAGCAATACAAGTTCGACAACCTGGACTTCAGGTTCGAGGATGCCGGCGGCGTCAGAGAGGGCGATGTGTGCGCGGTAACGCGGGAACTCCCGGACTACGAGATCGCCGAGATCACAACCGGCCAGTACGTCTCCGGCGGGGAGCAGACCTGGAGGGTGGCATTCTCGACGGGCGGCACACCGCCACAGCCACAGCAGATCGCGACAGCGGCAGCGCAGCACGTCGGCACGGTCAGCGAGCAGCGTGAGACCGAGGAGGTCGTCGGCATCGACTCCCTCGTGGAACGCATCGAAGCGCTGGGAGGCCCCGTCGTCAGCTCGGAGTTCGACGTATACCTCGACGGAAAGGAGCTGATCTACGTCAAGCGGGGGTGCAGCGAGGAGGCCGTCACGCTGCCGTTCTTCGTGCACCTGATGCCGGTCGACCGGAGCGACCTGCCCGAGCATCGCAAGCAATACAAGTTCGACAACCTGGACTTCAGGTTCGAGGATGCCGGCGGCGTCAGAGAGGGCGATGTGTGCGCGGTAACGCGGAGGCTCCCGGACTACGAGATCGCCGAGGTCAGAACCGGCCAGTACGTCTCCGGCGGCGAGCAGACGTGGAAGGTGAAGTTCCAGCCGGGTCAGACGCCGCCGGTACGCTCCCTGCTGGACCGCATCGAAGCGCTGGACGGACCAATCATCAGCTCGGAGTTCGACGTATACCTCGACGGAAAGGAGCTGATCTACGTCAAGCGGGGGTGCAGCGAGGAGGCCGTCGCGCTGCCGTTCTTCGTGCACCTGACGCCGGTCGACCGGAGCGACCTGCCCGAGCATCGCAAGCAATACAAGTTCGACAACCTGGACTTCAGGTTCGAGGATGCCGGCGGCGTCAGAGAGGGCGATGTGTGCGCGGTAACGCGGGAACTCCCGGACTACGAGATCGCCGAGATCACAACCGGCCAGTACGTCTCCGGCGGGGAGCAGACCTGGAGGGTGGCATTCTCGACGGGCGGCACGCCGCCACAGCCACAGCAGATCGCGACAGCGGCAGCGCAGCACGTCGGCACGGTCAGCGAGCAGCGTGAGACCGAGGAGGTCGTCGGCATCGACTCCCTCGTGGAACGCATCGAAGCGCTGGGAGGCCCCGTCGTCAGCTCGGAGTTCGACGTGTACCTCGACGGGAAGGAGCTGATATACGTCAAGCGGCAGTGCAGTGAGGCGGACGTCACGCTGCCGTTCTTCGTGCACCTGACGCCGGTCGACCGGAGCGACCTGCCCGAGCATCGCAAGCAATACAAGTTCGACAACCTGGACTTCTCCTTTGCCAAGATCGGTGGGATCAGAGAGGGAGACGCGTGCGTGGTGACGCGGACGCTTCCCGACTACGACATCGTGGAAGTCAGGACGGGCCAGTATCGAAAGGTGGACGGGGGCTGGGAGCACCCGTGGAAGGGCGCGTTCGCCACGCCATGAACGAACGATCCGAAAGATATGCGGATTTCCTCCGAAAAGCACGAGTAATCTCTGCTGCATTGCCGTGGTTGGCGCTGCTGGGCTGGCTGGCCTCGGTGTCCTGGTTTCTGACCGACGACGCCTTCATCAGCTTTCGCTACGTCCGCAACCTGCTGGAGGGCCACGGCCTGGTATACAATCCCGGCGAATATGTCGAGGGCTATTCCAACTTCCTCTGGATACTCGAACTGGCCGTGATCTGGGGTCTGTTTGGCGTGCGGCCGGAGCAAGCGGCGCCGTGGCTGTCCGTCGCTTTCACTGCCGGCACCATCGCCGCGATGACGTGGTGGATCACACGCCTGCCGTGGCTGCGCCACAGGGGTCTGGTCGCATGGATGGCCCTCGGCATCGTTTGCTCCAGTGCAACCTTCGCGGTATGGACCTCCGGCGGCGGGCTGGAGACGCGGCAATTCACCTTCTTCATCTTGCTGGCTGTCGTCTGCCTGAGCCTCTATCGCGACAGAGCCGCCGGTCTGCTGGCGGCTTCATTGAGCTTGGCCGCAGCGTCCTTGACCCGGCCTGAGGGGCCGATGATCGCCGCCTGCTGCTTCGGCTGGTTCGCGCTCCAGGGGATGGTGGACAGGGGTCGGCCGGGGCAGCACCGGGACGGCCTGCGAGCCCTGTTCTACCTGACCGCCCCCTGCGTCGCGCTGGTGGCGGCCCATTACCTGTTCCGTTACGCCTACTACGGCGAGTGGCTGCCCAACACCTACTACGCCAAGCACGTCGGTCCGTGGTACGAGTCGGGCTTCCGCTACGTGTGGGCAGCTGCGCTGGAGACGGGCTTGTACTTGCTGATTCCGCTGGCACTCCTGGCCCTGCGAGAGCGTTGGCGGCAGTACCGGGACGGGACCTATGCGCTGGCGCTGATTTTGATCGGCGCGCATCTGGCCTACGTGATGCGGATCGGCGGCGACCATTTCGAGTACCGCCCGCTGGACTTCTACTGGCCGTTACTCGCACTGTCGGCGGCTGAGGGGATCGCTTGGGCCGGTTCCCGCGTCGCTTTAGTTATAGAGCGCTTTAATCTGGCGCCCCCCCGGGGGAGGATTCTGGTGGACGGAACCAGGACTTTCGCGCTCATCCTGTTTGTCCCGATCTTCTTCTATTCCGGCGCCATGCAGGCAGCCCTATTGTTCGAGGGCGCTACGATACGCGAGAGGATATGGAAGCTGCATATCGATCTCAATGAAGAGAACGCCGGGTGGCTGCTGGCCGCGCCGGGGATGTCCGCGTTGGTCGCCATATCCAACGACCTGCGCCGTCAGTCTGCCGCCCACTCTGTCGCTTCACCCTTCACGGAACACCGGGAGTTCGCCAATGCCCGATTGCGAAACTGGAAGCCCTACGAGAACATGGAGCGGGGAGTGATTCCTGATGACGCGCTGATGGCTGGGATCACTATCGGTATCCAGTTTTATTACGTTCCGGACCTGAAAGTCATCGACATCCTCGGTTTGACCGACGCGACGGTGGCGCGCAATCCGGTCATCAAACCCAACCACCGGCGCGTAATCGCCCATGACCGCCGGCCCCCGCCCGGATACGTCGAAGAGCGAGGTGTCAACTTCTCGGTGCGTCGTGCGGCTTCCAGCGAATCCGAAGCGTTGAGCCGCGCGGAGTACGCTTTGAAGGTCGGCCCCGGCCTGTGGATGCCCTTTGACTCCCCTAACCAACAGTGGGTACTCGATCGTTTTGCATGGAGAGATTCGTTTGCCAAGCGTGCAAGTATGCGCGATTACTTGGCAACTCTGGTAGCAAATAGTAAATCGGTGATCCGCTCCGAATTCGACGTGTATCTCGACGGGAAGGAGCTGATCTACGTCAAGCGAGGGTGCAACGACGCGGCCGTCGCGCTGCGATTCTTCGTGCACCTGACGCCGATCGACCGGAGCGACCTGCCCGAGCATCGCAAGCAGTACAAGTTCGACAACCTCGACTTCAGGTTCGAGGATGCCGGCGGCGTCAGAGAGGGCGATGTGTGCGCGGTAACGCGGGAACTCCCGGACTACGAGATCGCCGAGATCACAACCGGCCAGTACGTCTCCGGCGGGGAGCAGACCTGGAGGGTGGCATTCTCGACGGGCGGCACGCCGCCACAGCCACAGCAGATCGCGACAGCAGCAGCGCAGCACGTCGGCACGGTCAGCGAGCAGCGTGAGGTCGAGGCGGGCGTCAGTATCGACTCCCTCGTGGATCGTATCGAAGCGTTGGGAGGGCCTGTCGTCAGTTCGGAGTTCGACGTGTACCTCGACCGGAAGGAGCTGATCTACGTCAAGCGAGGGTGCAGCGAGGAGGCCGTCACGCTGCCGTTCTTCGTGCACCTGACGCCGATCGACCGGAGCGATCTGCCCGAGCATCGCAAGCAGTACAAGTTCGACAACCTCGACTTCAGATTCAAGGATGCGGACGGCATCAGAGAGGGCGACGTCTGCGCGGTAACGCGGAGGCTCCCGGACTACGAGATCGCCGAGGTCAGAACCGGCCAGTACGTCTCCGGCGGCGAGCAGACGTGGAAGGTGAAGTTCCAGCCGGGTCAGACGCCGCCGGTACGCTCCCTGCTGGACCGCATCGAAGCGCTGGACGGACCAATCATCAGCTCTGAGTTCGACGTATACCTCGACGGAAAGGAGCTGATATACGTCAAGCGTCAGTGCAGTGAGGCGGACGTCACGTTGCCGTTCTTCCTGCATCTGACGCCGGTCGATACGAACGACCTGCCCGAAGGTCGCAGGCAATACAAGTTCGACAACCTCGACTTCTCCTTTGCCAAGATCGGTGGGATCAGAGAGGGAGGCGCGTGCGTGGTGACGCGGACGCTTCCCGACTACGACATCGTCGAGGTCAGAACGGGCCAGTATCGAAAGGTGGACGGGGGCTGGGAGCACCCCTGGAAGGGCGCGTTCGCCACGCCATGAACGAACGAGCCGAGACGGCGCTGGTGATCGGCGCCACGTCGGACATCGGCCGCGCGATCGCGCGCACGCTGGCGGACGCCGGCTGGGCGGTGCAGCTCGCGGCGCGCGACCGGGCGCGGCTGGAACGGGAAGCGCGCGACGTTCGCGTACGCGCGCAGGCTGCCGTGAGCGTGCATCGCTGCGACGTGCTCGACGCAGACGGAGGTGTCTCGATGCTCGATGAGCTCGATCCGCTGCCTGGCGTGGCCGTGTGCGTCGTGGGAATGCTCGGCGATCAGGCCGAGAGCCAGCGCGACCTCGCCGCCGCGGAGCGGGTGATGCGGACCAACTACGTCGGCCCCGCGCTGCTGATGGGCGCCCTTGCCGAACGGTTCGAGCAGCGCGGCAACGGCGTCCTGGTGGGCGTCAGCTCGGTGGCGGGCGAGCGAGGGCGCGCCGCCAACTACGTCTACGGATCGGCGAAAGCGGGGTTCACGGCGTTCCTGTCCGGGCTGCGCAACCGGCTGGCCGGTGCCGGCGTGCACGTGGTGACGGTCAAGCCGGGCTTCGTGCGCACGCGCATGACCGACGGCATGGACCTGCCGGCGCGGCTGACCGCGCAGCCGGATGAGGTGGCGCCGTCCGTCCTCCGGGCGGTTCGCCGGCGCCGCGACGTGGTCTACGTGCGCCGTGTCTGGCGTCCGATCATGCTCATCGTGCGCGCCGTCCCGGAGCGGCTCTTCAAGCGCATGTCCGTCCGGGCGAGGTAGGAAATCGCGCCGCCCAGGCGCATACTCGACCCGTGCGCAGATTCAACACGGAAGGTCCCGTCCGTCCGGACATGCACTACGCCATCCCGCCGCTCTCCAGGGTAGACCTCGATGAGATCCTGGACATGCTACGGAACGAACGGTACTTCGTGCTGCATGCGCCCCGGCAGACGGGCAAGACCTCCGCCCTCATCGCGCTGCAGGACCTGCTGAATCGGGGCGAAGCTGGCGATTTCCGGTGCGTGCATACCAACGTCGAGGTCGGCCAAGCGGCGCGCGAGGACACGGGCCGCGCCATCCGCGCGATTCTGAGCCGTCTGGCCTCTCGGGCTCGTTTGCTGGACGACGAATTCCTGCACAACGCCTGGCGCGACATCCTGGCGGCATCCGGTCCCGACGACGCCCTGAGTGAGGCGTTGACGAGTTGGTGCCTGGCCGACCCCACGCCGCTGGTGCTGCTGATCGACGAGATCGATACCCTCGTGGGCGACACGCTGCTGTCGGTGCTCCGGCAGGTGCGCGCCGGCTACGAGCAGCGGCCCGAGGGCTTTCCGCAGAGCATCGTGCTGTGCGGCGTGCGCGACGTCCGGGACTACCGCATCCGCTCCGGTTCGGGCGAGATGATCGCCGGCGGCAGCCCGTTCAACGTGGCGGCCGCGTCGCTTCGCCTCGGCGACTTCTCCGCGGCCGAGACGCGCGCGTTGCTCGCGCAGCACACCGCCGAGACCGGACAGGCGTTCACGCCGGAGGCCATGCAGACGGTCTGGACCCAGACCCGGGGCCAACCGTGGCTGGTGAACGCGCTCTGCGCCGACGCCTGCTTCGACCACCCGGCCGGCCGCGACCGCTCGCGGGCCATCACCGCCGCCGACATTCTGGACGCCCGCGAGCGGCTGATCCGGAGCCGACGCACCCATCTCGACCAGCTCGCGCACAAGCTGCAGGAGGAGCGCGTGCGGCGGGTGGTGGAGCCCATGCTGAGCGGCAGCGACGAGCCTGGCTACCATCTCCACGACCTCGACTACGTCCGCGACCTGGGCTTGGTCGCGCAGGGTTCGCCGCCGCGCATCGCCAATCCGATCTACGCGGAGGTGGTGCCGCGCGAGCTGGGCTACGTGCTGCAGGACAGCCTGGACCAGGAGGTCGCCTGGTACGTGAACGCCGACGGCGGGCTGAACCTGGACAAGCTGCTGGCCGCCTTCCAGTCGTTCTTCCGTGCGCACTCCGAGCACTGGCTGGAACGGTTCGCGTACCGGGAGGCGGGGCCGCAACTCATCCTGCAGGCGTTTCTGCATCGGCTGGTGAACGGAGGCGGGCGGATCGAACGGGAGTACGGTCTGGGACGGGGCCGCACCGATCTGCTGATTCTCTGGCCGGCCGGCGACGGCGCGCCGGAGGCGTGGAGCCGGTTCGTCATCGAGTGCAAGGTCCTGCACGCGGGGCGGCGCCGGAGTCTCGACGGCGTCATCGCCACGGGCGTGGAGCAGACGCTGCGCTACCTGGATCGGTGCGGGGGCGAGGCGGGCCATCTGATCGTCTTCGACCGGACGGAAGGAACGTCGTGGGCGGAGCGGGTGTTCCGCCGGGAGGTGCGCCGGGACGGTCGCACGATCACCGTGTGGGGCATGTAGGGGATACGGTACCTTTGCCCATCCGCAGATTCAACACGGAAGGTCCCGTCCGCCCCGACAAGCACTACGCGATCCCGCCGCTCGCCAGGGTGAATCTCGATCAGATCCTGGACATGATCCACAACGAACGGTACTTCGTGCTGCATGCGCCCCGGCAGACGGGCAAGACCTCCGCGCTCATCGCGCTGCAGGACCTGCTGAATCGGGGCGAAGCAGGCGACTTCCGGTGCGTGAGCGTCAACGTCGAGGCCGCACAGGCCATGCGCGAGAACGTGGCGGAGGCCATGCGCGTCATCGTCGGCTCACTCGCGTCGCGGGCGCGCTCGCTCGGTGACGGCTTTCTGGACACGGTCTGGCTGGACATCCTGGCGGGCTACGGTGCGGGCGCTCTCCGGGAAGCGCTGACTCGTTGGTGCGAGGCGTCGCCCACGCCGCTGGTGCTGCTGATCGACGAGATCGATACCCTCGTGGGCGACACGCTGCTGTCGGTGCTCCGGCAGGTGCGCGCCGGCTACGAGCAGCGGCCCGAGGGCTTTCCGCAGAGCATCGTGCTGTGCGGCGTGCGCGACGTCCGGGACTACCGCATCCGCTCCGGTTCGGGCGAGATGATCGCCGGCGGCAGCCCGTTCAACGTGGCGGCCGCGTCGCTTCGCCTCGGCGACTTCTCCGCGGCCGAGACGCGCGCGTTGCTCGCGCAGCACACCGCCGAGACCGGACAAGCGTTCACGCCGGAGGCCATGCGGACGGTCTGGACCCAGACCCAGGGCCAGCCGTGGCTGGTGAACGCGCTCTGCGCCGACGCCTGCTTCGACCACCCGGCCGGCCGCGACCGCTCGCGGGCCATCACCGCCGCCGACATCCTGGACGCCCGCGAGCGGCTGATCCGGAGCCGACGCACCCATCTCGACCAGCTCGCGCACAAGCTGCAGGAGGAGCGCGTGCGGCGCGTGGTGGAGCCCATGCTGAGCGGCAGCGACGAGCCTGGCTACCATCTCCACGACCTCGACTACGTCCGCGACCTTGGCTTGGTCGCGCGGGCCTCGCCGCCGCGCATCGCCAATCCGATCTACGCGGAGGTGGTGCCGCGCGAGCTGGGCTACGTGCTGCAGGACAGCCTGGACCAGGAGGTCGCCTGGTACGTGAACGCCGACGGCGGGCTGAACCTGGACAAGCTGCTGGCCGCCTTCCAGGCGTTCTTCCGCGCGCACTCCGAGCACTGGCTGGAACGGTTCGCGTACCGGGAGGCGGGGCCGCAACTCATCCTGCAGGCGTTTCTGCATCGGCTGGTGAACGGAGGCGGGCGGATCGAACGGGAGTACGGTCTGGGTCGAGGCCGCACCGATCTGCTGATTCTCTGGCCGGCCGGCGACGGCGCGCCGGAGGCGTGGAGCCGGTTCGTCATCGAGTGCAAGGTCCTGCACGCAGGGCGGCGCCGGAGTCTCGACGGCGTCATCGCCACGGGCGTGGAGCAGACGCTGCGCTACCTGGACCGGTGCGGGGGCGAGGCCGGTCACCTGGTTGTCTTCGACCGGACGGAAGGAACGTCGTGGGAGGAGAAGGTGTTCCGTCGCGAGGTGCGCCGGGACGGTCGCACGATCATCGTGTGGGGCATGTAGGTCGAGGCGCAGATTCAACACGGAACCGTCCCGAGGACCATTACCACGTACCGCCGTTGGAGCGGGTGGACCCGACCAGATCCGGACATGATCCGGGGCAAGCGGTACTTCGTGTGCATGCGGAGGCAGAGTCAAGACGTCCGCCCTCATCGCCCTGCGGGACCTGCTGAACCGCGGCGAAGCAGGCGACTTCCGGTGCGTGAACGTCAACGTCGAGGCCGCCCAGGCCATGCGCGAGAACGTGCCGGAAGCCATGCGCGTTATCGTCGGCTCACTCGCGTCCAGGGCGCGCTCGCTCGGTGACGACTTCCTGGACAAGGTCTGGCTGGACATCCTGGCGGGCTACGGCGCCGGCGCCCTCCGGGAGGCGCTGACCCGTTGGTGCGAGGCGTCGCCCACGCCGCTGGTGCTGCTGGTCGACGAGATCGATACCCTGGTCGGCGACACGCTGCTGTCCGTGCTCCGGCAGTTGCGCGCCGGCTACGAGCAGCGGCCCGAGGGCTTCCCACAGAGCATCGTGCTATGTGGGGTGCGCGACATCCAGGACTACCGCATCCGCTCCGGTTCGGGGGAGATGATCGCCGGCGGCAGCCCGTTCAACGTCGTCGCTAAGTCGCTTCGCCTCGGCGACTTCTCCGCGGCCGAGACGCACGCGTTGCTCGCCCAGCACACCGATGAGACCGGACAGGCGTTCACGCCGGAGGCCCTCGACATGGTCTGGACCCAGACTCAGGGGCAGCCGTGGCTGGTGAACGCGCTCTGCGCCGACGCCTGCTTCGAGCATGAACCCGGCCGCGACCGCTCGCGCGCCATCACCGCCGCCGACATCCTGGACGCCCGCGAGCGGCTGATCCAGAGCCGACGGACCCACCTCGACCAACTCGCCCACAAGCTGCAGGAGGAGCGCGTGCGGCGCGTTGTCGAGCCCATGCTGAGCGGCAGCGACGAGCCTCGATACCATCTGCACGACCTCGACTACGTCCGTGACCTGGGCCTGGTCGCGCAGGGCTCGCCGCCGCGCATCGCCAATCCGATCTACGCGGAGGTGGTGCCGCGCGAGCTGGGCTACGTGCTGCAGGACAGCCTGGACCAGGAGGTCGCCTGGTACGTGAACGCCGACGGCGGGCTGAACCTGGACAAGCTGCTGGCCGCCTTCCAGGCGTTCTTCCGCGCGCATTCCGAGCACTGGCTGGAACGGTTCGCGTACCGGGAGGCGGGGCCGCAACTCATCCTGCAGGCGTTTCTGCATCGGCTGGTGAACGGAGGCGGGCGGATCGAACGGGAGTACGGTCTGGGTCGGGGCCGCACCGATCTGCTGATTCTCTGGCCGGCCGGCGACGGCGCGCCGGAGGCGTGGAGCCGGTTCGTCATCGAGTGCAAGGTCCTGCACGCGGGGCAGCGCCGGAGTCTGGACGGGATCATCGCCACGGGCGTGGAGCAGACGCTGCGCTACCTGGACCGGTGCGGGGGCGAGGCGGGCCATCTGATCGTCTTCGACCGGACGGAAGGAACGTCGTGGGAGGAGAAGGTGTTCCGTCGCGAGGTGCGCCGGGACGGTCGCACGATCATCGTGTGGGGCATGTAGGTCGAGGCTGACCGCCCCCGCGCGCGAGCAGTGCGGAGAGTCGGTCGGCCAGGCGCCGGCCCATCTCCAGCATGCCGTGGTCGGCGGGGTGGATGAGGTCGGCGCTCAGGCCGCTGATGTCGGTGAGCAACTCGGGTCCTTCGAGCAGATGCGCGTTCGCGTGCCCGGTCGCCGCCACCGCGTCGCGCAGCGATTGCCGGTACTCCTCCGGCGTGCCGCCGTACTGGCCCGCCGGCTCCCAGCCGAAGTCGCGGTAGTAGGGCCAGAGCGTGATGCACGCCACCGGCCTGCCGGCATTGGCGCCGGCCACGCGGTCGACCAGGTACTGCACGCGCCGCCGGAACTCCGCCATCGGGAAGCCCTGCATGTTCACCGACAGGCCCAGGCTGGCGATCTGCCAGTCGGTACGCCCGGCCATGTAGTCGGCGATCTCCGGTTCGCAGTGGGCGGAGCCGGCCACCCCCAGGTTGATCAGGTCGGCGCCCAGCCGGCGCGCCGCATGACCGACGTAGGTCAGGTGCGGCCCCTCGGCGAAGTAGCCGTGCGTGATCGAGGTGCCGTAGGTGAGCAGGCACAGTGACGGCAGCTCGTCCGCCGCCGGCGGGCGGACCTCCTCGCCTTCGACCCCGTGCAGCAGCACCGGATCGCGCTCCGGGCCTCCCAGGACCAGCCGCACCACGCGCGGCGAGAACGCCATGCCGGCCGTGTGGCGGTCGGGCAGGGCGTCGAGCGCCTCGCTGGGGGTGACCTCGATCGTCTGCGGCTCACGGCCGACGATCGCGCGCTGGAACGAATCGAAGGCGCCGAAGAAGACGCTGACGCGGGTCTGGCCGTGCGAGGACAGCGTCACCCGCGAAGGTCCCGTGGCCACGTAGCGGATCTCGGCGTTGTCCGGCTGCAGGACGCAGAGCTGCGCGCCGGGGTTGAGCGCCTTGCGCACCGTCTCCGGCACACGCTGCAGCCGGTAGCCGCCGCGGCGCGCCTCGTAGTGCAACTCGGCGACGTTGTGCAGCTCGACGTGGTCGTGAATCATGCGGCCCGTATCATGCCGGATGCCGTTCGCGGAGCTGTCCGGCGGCGGAGCACATCGCCTTGAGCTTCAGGTACGCCTCGTCGACCGGGATCGGGTTCTGCACCGACGGGGCGAAGCCGCAGTCGGGGTTGAGCACGATCCGCTCCTTGTCCACGTAGCGCATGGCGGCCTCCACGCGAGCCACGATCGTCTCCGGGGACTCGATGGCCTCGTCGCAGTGGTCGACGCAGCCGAGCCCCAGGCGCGCGTCCCGGTGGAAGCCGGCCAGCGACTGGATGCCGCCCGCGTCCGGCGTGGCGTACTCCATCAGGATGGTGCCGACCCGCGCGCGGGCCAGGGCCGGCATGATCGGGTCGTAGGACCCGGAGGTGCTGTGCCGGTGCTGGAAGTGGGCGTGGCACAGATGCATGGCGGTGTCGATGCCGGCGACCCCTTCCAGGGTGCGGTTGAGCAGGTCGATGCAGAGCTCCATCTCCGGCTCCGGATCGCCGATGCCCTCGCCGGCGCGGAAGTCCGGGTCGACCATCACGCTCAGCCACGGCTCGTCGAGCTGGACGACGTCGGCGCCGGCGGCGCGCACCGCCTCGATCTCCCGGCGCAGGATCGGCACCATCGCCTCCATCAGGTCCTGGCGTCGGGGGTAGGCGTCGCGCGAGTGGTCGGGGTGCCACATGCGCCGGCCGATGATGTACGGCGCCGGCAGCGTGATCTTGAGCCGCCGCGTGGTGCGCGGGCGGGCGAACGCCACCTCCTCGGCGGCGATCGGTCGGTGGTACTCGAGCGGCTCGACCACTGCGGGGTAGGGAATGTTGCTCATGTTGAGGTCGTTGCGGAAGCCGCGCACCCGCTCGGCGACCACCTTGACGTAGCTCTCGCGCCGCCACTCACCGTCGGTGACCTCGTCCAGGCCGGCGCGTTCCTGCAGGGAGATCGCCATGGCGACGGCCCGGTCCAGGTGGGGGGCGGCCTCCTCCTCGGAGATGCGGCCGTCCTTGCGGTCCAGGATCAGCTCGCGCAGCCACTCCGGCCGCGGCAGGCTGCCGACGACGGTGGTGGGAAACAGCGCCATACTCAGGTACCTCCTGTGTCATGTCTCTACGCGGGTGGTTGCTGGCCTCTTCGGTCAGGCGGTCACCGGTGATAGGGTATATACCTTGCCGTGTGCCGTGGCCGACGCGATGTCTCCTCGCCGCAGTGATTCTCTTACGTCGTCGAGCTTGTATGCATCTTCCTGGGATAGATATGGCGACCACTCATGGTCGGTGGTCAGCACCTCTACCTCCACTTCAGCAATATAGCGACCCTCATGGATCAGTTTCCGGCGGATACGCTTCTTCATCGGATTCTCCTTCGGAGGTCGTCGAGTCTGTCTCTCTGCACAACGAGCACGCACGGGCCTTTTGGGTATTCAGGATAATCCTCCGCGACGGTGGCTCGAAAGACTCCATTCACAACTTCCCGAGCGGTAAGCCCGTCTTCTGCGAGCTCATCGTATCCGTGTTCTGATACACGCACGTCACCTTTCATACGCGCGCGGCGGCGCTCACCGCCAGCGGCTCGGCCCGTGGTGCTCAGCGCCAAGCCGAGGAAGTCTCGCGGTCCTGGCGCCGGATGAACTTGCCCAGAAGTGGCACGGCAAACGAATACCTCCCATGCCGGTTCTTGAACACAAGGCCCTGCGCGGCCAGCGCCACGAGCATCTGGTTGACGTGGCTGCTGCTGAACGGTTTGCCGGAGGATCGTTTCGATTTCTCGACGACCTCCTGAACGGTGAACTCCTCGTCACAGCTCGGCAGGTGGGATATCACGGAGAGCAGTTCCCGCTGGCGGTCCGTCGCGCGCGCCCAGCGGCCCGCGAAGAAGTCGGTATCCAGTTTCCGTTCGATCTCGGCGGCAGGCACCAGCGCCGGATCGCCCCGGTCGATCTTCTGAATAGAGGTGTCGTACACCTCTCTGCAGATGAACTGAATGAAGTATGGATATCCGCCTGACATGTCGATGATCAGATCCACGGAGTTGCCGTCGAGATGTACTGGACAGTCGGCGTCATCCACCGGCCGGCGTATTGCGTCTTCACTCTCTTCCCTGTTCAGACTGTGCAGAAACACGACTTTGAACATTCGCTCGGAAAAGGTCCGCGCCTCCACGAGCTTGGGGAACAGGGTCGGCAGGCCGGTCAGGACCAGCATCAGAGGGAGTCCCTTTCGTTGCAGCGACTGGAAGGTGTCGAGCAGCAGGGACAGCGGATACTGCTCCTTGGCCGACTGGTCGGCGAGGTTCTGTGCTTCGTCGTAGGCGAAGACGACCCCGCGCACGCTCCCTGATCGCGAGAGGGCGGCCCAAGTGATTTCCAGCACGGCCTTGAGCTTGTCGAGGGCGAGACCGGCAGTGCGGTGGTAGATGTCGAGGAGTTCGTCATAGCCAAGCGTGCGCTGGATGGTCTGTGCGGGCGCGGCGAATCCCGCGGGCCGTACCTCGTCGGTCGCAATGATCACGCCGGCGGTGACCGGCGCCAGATCGGTGCAGAGCCGTATGGCCATGGTTTCCTCGCCTACGCTGGTGGACTCCGAGATGTCGGTTCCGACCCAGACCCAACCCCGGCGGATCGCCTCCGGCTTGAACGAATCGAGCAGAACCGTCTTGCCTACCCCTCGAAGTCCTGTGAGAACCATGTTCTCCATGATCGTCGTCTGTCCGAGCAGCCGCAGAAACTCCCGGCGCTCCTCCTGCCGCCCGGCCAGGTACGGCGGTGGGTGGCCTGCCCCAGGGCGAAACGGGTTCGAGAAGTCGGTCATGGCGATGCTCACCTACGTCAATCCTGTAGATTGAATTTAGTCTAATATATTTATTTAGTCAACGGAATCATAGGATGTCAGGTTCGGGATGCGGATGCCGCCGTTCCACGGGCCCCCCCGAGCGCGGCTCACCGCCAGCGGAGCACCTTGAGCCGGTTGTTGAAGTGGTCAGCGAAGAGCAGGTGGTGGTCCCCGTAGCGCCGGATGCCGCCGAGGTGGTTGAAGCGGGCGCTTGCGGCCGGGCCGGAACCGGTTTCGCCGGCCTCGCCGCAACCGGCAAGCGTACGCAGCTTGCCGGTCGCGGTCAGGCAGCGGATCAGGTGGTTGCCGGAGTCGGTGAAGAACAGCGTGCCGTCCGGTGCGACGTCGAGCCCGCGTGGGGTGTCGATGCGTGCGCGCCGCGGGTCGCTCCCGTCTGTGGCGTACCCGGCCGTGCCGTCTCCGATCACGGTGTCGATGAGCCCGTTCGGTGCCACGCGGCGGATGACGTGGCAGGCGCTGTCGGCGAAGTACAGGCTGCCGTCAGGCCCGAACGCGATCGCCGCCGGCGTGCCGACGCGGGCGGCCGTGGCCGCGCCGCCGTCCCCGGCGTAGCCGGGCAGGCCGATGCCGGCCACCGTGGTGATGATGCCGCTCCGAGGATCGATGCGCCGGACGCGGCCCACCTCGTCGCCCAGGTAGAGCGCGTCGTCCGGGCCGTAGCGGACGGACACCACCTCCACCACGCCGGCGCTGATCGCCGGTCCGCCGTCACCCTTGTCCCAGGGCTGGCCGATGCCGCACACGGCGCGGATCGTCCCGTCCGGGTCGACCACGCGAACGTGCTGGTGGCGGTTGTCGGCGACGGCGATCCGCCCGTGCCGGTCGACCGCCACGTCGGACGGGTTGCCCAGGTAGGCGCCGGTCGCCGGCCCGCCGTCGCCGCCGTAGGCGCGCGCGCCGTTGCCGGCGATGGTGGTGATCGTGCCGCTGGCGGCGTCGATGCGGCGTACGCGCTGGTTCCAGCGGTCCGCGAACAGGATGGAGCCGTCGGCCTCGATGTCGATCCCCAGCGGGCCGCGCAGGTACGCGCCCCCCGCTGCCCCGCCGTCGCCGATGCCGGTGCCGCCCAGCACGGTGGTGACGATGCCGGTGGCGCCGTCGTAGCGGCGTAGCCGGCCGGAGCAGTCGCCCCACAGCACCGTGCCGTCCGGGTCGGCCCAGATCCCGGACTCGACGGAGTTGCAGCCGGTCCGGCTGCCGTGCCGGCCCTCCTCGCCCCAGGCCGGCACGCCGTTGCCGACCAGGGTGGTGACGATGCCGGTGGCGGCGTCCACCTTGCGGATGCGGAAGCCGTACTTCTCGCCGACGTAGAGGTTGTCGTGGGCGTCCAGACAGATGGCGTCCGGCATCAGCGTGCTCGCCTCGACCGCCGGCCCGCCGTCGCCGTTGGAGGCGCGCTGGCCGTTGCCCAGGACGGTGGTGATGATGCCGGTGCGCATGTCGATGCGGCGGATGCGGTCGTTGGAGTTGTCGCAGACGTACAGGTCGCCGCGCGAGTCGAAGGCCAGGTGCTCGGGGTGATGGAAGGCGGCATGCGAGGCGGGTCCGCCGTCGCCGTGGTAGCCCAGCAGGCTCAGGCCGGAGCCGGCGAACGGGCGGCTCGCGCCCTGCTCCGACGGGTAGTGCCGGGCCGCGTAGCCGGCGAACAGGTCGATGATGCCGGAGCGCGCGTCGACCCGCCGGATGTTGCAGGCCCACTCGTCGGTCAGGTAGACGTTGCCGTCGGCGTCGACCGCCACCCCGCAGGTGCAGTCGAGCTCCGCGTCGACCGCCGGTCGGCCGTCGCCGCCGCGGCCCACCCGGCCGTTGCCGGCCACCAGGCTGATGACGCCGGTGCGGCCGTCGATGCGGCGGATCGTGCGGTTGCCCAGGTCGGACAGGTACAGGTTGCCGTGCGGGTCCTGGTGCAGGTCGTGCGGCTCCCGGAAGCGCGCCTCCGCCACCGGGCCGCCGTCGCCCTCGGTGCCGGGGACGCCGTCGCCGCCGAACAGGTGCAGGATGCCCTCCCGGTCGATGCGCCAGATGCGGTTGCCCCAGTAGTCGATGACGATCAGGTCGCCGTCCGCTCGGCGCGCCACGCCCATCGGCCATCCGGCCGGCGCGTCACGGGCCGGCACGCCGTCATGGAAGCCGGCGCCGGCCAGCACGGTGACCTCGCCTGCCGGCAAGGCGCGGAGAACGGTGTTCAGGGACATTGGGTCAGCGGTCCTCCGGTTCGATCGTCAACGCGTAGCCGCCCATCTCGTCGCCATGGATACCGTCGATGACGACTCGATAGGTGCGATCATGGTCGGCCCGCAGCACCAGCTCCGAGCCTACTCCAAACACTCCGCCGCCGCTGTCGTCATCGGAGATCACGTCGTCAGAGAACCGGTAGTCGACGGTCAGGTAGGGATCGATCGCGGTGGAGTCGACACGGATACGGACTGTCTCACCCGCCCGAAGTGGAATGTGAAAGTAGTCGACGTCGTACGGGTAGTCCAGTGCTGCCGCCCTGCTGGCAGGCACGTCCAGGAACGCGCCGTCATCCGGGTCAGCGACCGGGGTGAGCGCGGCGTCCGCCTCGATGACCACGTCCGCCGCGTCTTCCATGAACTGTTCCACGATAAGGAGAAACGGTGGAGTGCCGTCGAGCGTCGTAGTGACCGACTCGACGTCCTGCGCGGTCTCGTCCGCTTCTGCGAAGTGGCCGAAGTCTCCGAATATCGTCATTCCGACCACGGCACCGTCCGAGGAGACGAGCACCCCTCCGCTCTGACCGCCGTCGACCAGCGCATCGGTCTGCAGGTAGGTGATCTCCTGATCCGGCCAGTGGCGGTACCGCGACAGGACGCCGCGGCTGATCGCGGGCTGAGGGTACGGCTGCTCCTCTCCGGGATAGCCGATCGTGAACAGGTCGGAGCCGATGGATGGCTTCGACGCCGTGCCGATCGGCGGCGAGGGAACTTCGCTCTGCACGGGGCCCAGCACGGCGACATCGGCCATCAGGTCCCAGCCGATCAGGGGGACGTCGAGCAACTCGGTGCCGTGGGAGAAGACGACGCGTGCCGAGCGGTACGGGTACATGACGTGCGCTGCCGTCAGGATGGCGTTGGACTTCAGCAGCAAACCGCTGCCGGTGCCGCCGGCTGTCTCCACGAAGACCACCGCTGGGGCGACCGACTCGTACACCGCCGCCGCGGTGCTCTGCTGAGCATGCGCGGTGGCCGCGCATGCGAGCAACGCTGCGGCCGCGATTCTTCCGATCCGATCGCACCGGTTCATGTTGCCGATCATACCCTGCGGTGATGCCGTAGCCGTTTATACTCGGCGTCATGGCTACGGGACGGCTCGACGGACGGGTGTGCATCGTGACCGGCAGTACGGCCGGCATCGGCAGGGCGACGGCGGAACGCTTCGCCGCGGAGGGCGGGTCGGTCGTGGTGAGCGGCCGGCGCTCCGAGTTGGGCGAGGAGATCGCTGCGGAGATCCGCGAACGGGGTCAGCGCGCGATCTTCGTGCGCTGCGACGTCGGCGTGGATGCGGAGATGGACGCGCTGGTGGCACGCACCGTCGCGGAGTTCGGCGGGCTGGACGTGCTGGTCAACAATGCCGCCGCGGTGGATGAAGGCCACAGCTACAACGCCGAGGACCTCGACCCCGAGTCCTGGGACCGGCAGCTCCGCGTCAACCTGCGCTCGGTGTACTACCTCAGCCGGCTGGCCATCCCGCACCTGCGCGCGCGTGGCGGCGGGGCGATCGTCAACGTCTCCTCGGTCGGCAGCCTGGTCGTCTGGGAGAACGCGGCGGCCTACCTGACCTCCAAGGGAGCGATGAACCAGCTCACCCGCTCGATGGCGATCGACTTCCAGCCGGACGAGATCCGCGTCAACGCCGTGCTGCCCGGCTGGATCCGCACCGAGGTCGAGGAGAAGCGGCTGGCCGAGAACCCGAACGCGATCGAAGAGGCGCTGGCGGTGCGCAGCATCCGGCGCCTCGGCAAGCCGAGCGAGATCGCCTCCGCGGCGCTGTTCCTGGCATCCGACGACGCCTCCTACGTGACCGGCACCTGCCTGGTGGTGGACGGCGGCTGGACCCTGAGCTGATCGGCCGGAGACTTCCCGGTCGGGCTACAGGTTCACGCCGCCGATGCCGATACTCAATGTGTCGGAAGGCCGCCGAGTTGCACCTCGGTGGGAGGGAGCTCGGGCTTGACAACTCGAAGCAATGGCGGAGGTAGCTGAGCCGATGGACAGGTGACATGGTCGTTCGCACAAACGGCCCGCTACAGAGCAGTCGCACTCACGTGAAGCCCGCCAAGCGGGCTTCGGCTCAGACGGCTTGGCGACCTTCCGACTCCTTCCTTCCCACATCCGTGTTGACGCCGCGACCTTTCTGCGAAGACAATCACACGCGGAGGAACCATGCCAGCCTACGACTACCATTGTCCCACGAACGGCCAGACCGTCGAGGTCCGCCACCAGATGACCGCCACGCTCACCAGTTGGAAGGATCTCTGCGACGCCGGCGGGCTCGACTTGGGCGACACGCCGGCCGACGCTCCGGTGAAGCGTGTGTTCAACGCGCCGATGGTGGCCACGGGAGCCGAGGAGGCCGCCGATGTGTGCATGGACAACCCGTCCGTATCGCGCGCCGGTTGCGCCCACGGCGCCGCCTGCGGTTGCTTCTGACGAGGAGTCGCTCCACTCTTCACGGGTGACCGAGGACGCGCCACTCGCCGCCTTCGTCCCCGAGCAGTTCCGGGAGCTGAGCGACCCGTCGCGTGACCTGCCGCGGCTCGCCAAGGAGCCGGCCGCGATCGCCGCGATCGAGTCGGCCGTGTTCCAGGTGCCCTCCCGCCATCGGCTGTTGCTCGGAGACGCGTGCGTCGCGGCCCTTCCGCCCGAGTCCGTGCACCTCGTGGTCACCTCGCCTCCATACTGGACGCTCAAGGAATACCGCCGCACACCGACGGCCAGTTTGGGCTGGATCAAGGACTACGACGAGTTCCTCGACCGGCTCGATGAAGTCTGGCGCATGTGCTACGAATCCCTCGTGCCCGGGGGGCGCCTCATCTGCGTCGTAGGCGATGTCTGTCTCTCCAGGCGCAACAACAACGGCCGCCACACCGTCGTTCGCCAGCTATGGACCGACGTGCCGGGGGCGTCCACTCGGGATCACCCGGCGCCCTTCCCGGTCGAGCTGGCTGCCCGGCTCATCCGCATGTTCAGCTTCGTCGGCGACACCGTGCTCGATCCGTTCACGGGGACGGCCTCCACACAGGTGGCCGCCGCGGCGTTCGGCAGAAGCAGCGTCGGTGTCGAGGTCGACCCCGTGTATTTCGAAGATGCCTTGGCGCGCATGAGGAACGCGACCGGCGGCCTGCTGAAGACGGTCGAGGTGCACGCAGGCACGGTCAGCGCGCAGCGTCCTCAAGCTGTCGCCGTCTGAACGCGCGATGCTTGTCCCGGAGGACGCCGTCGAATCCTGACGCGATTGGAGAGTGATACGATTGGGTAACGACGAACTGGCGTACGCTTCCGCCACGGAGCTGTTGCGGCTGATCGCCGCCAGGCAGGTTTCGCCGGTGGAGCTCACCGAGCTCTTCCTGGACCGCATCGAACGGCTCGATGGGCGGCTGCACTCGTTCCTGCTGCTCACCCCGGACTTGGCGCGGGAGCAGGCCAGGGCCGCCGAACAGGGGGTGCAGCGTGGCGAGGCTCTCGGCCCCCTGCACGGGTTGCCGATCCCGATCAAGGACACGCAGATGACCGCCGGCATCCGCACGACCAGCGGCTCGGTGTGGTTCGAGGACCGCGTTCCGGAACGGGACGACGCGGTCGTGGAGCGCGTGAGGGCGGCGGGCGCCGTCATCCCGGGCAAGACCAACGCCTCCGAGCTGGGTTTGGTGGGCACGTGCCAGAACCTGCTCGGCCCCGACGGCGGCAACCCCTGGAACCCCGATCACACGCCCGGCGGATCGAGCGCGGGCGCGGCGGCCGCAGTCGCCGCCTGTCTCTGCCCCATGGCGACCGGCAGCGACGGGGGCGGCTCGATCCGCATCCCCTCCCACTTCTGCGGGATCTACGGCATCAAGCCGACGCAGGGGCGGGTGTCGTTCTACTCCGGCGTCCCGTCCGAGCCGATGCCGAACATCTTCTCCCAGAGCGGACCGCTGGCCCGCACCGTCCGGGACGCGGCGCTGCTGCTGCAGGTCCTGGCGGGGCATGACGCCCGTGATCCGCTCTCGCTCCGCGAGGCGCCGGCCGACTACGTGGCAGCGGCGGACCGCGGCATCGCCGGCATGCGCGTCGCGTGGAGCCCGGACTTCGGCTTTGCCGACGTGCACCCGGACGTCGCCGAGGTGACGTACCGCGCGGCGCGCGCGTTCGAGGAGCTGGGCTGTCACGTGGAGGAGGCGAAGCTGGCGCTCGATCCTCCGTACGACACGTACGGAGCGCTCATGACCGCCAACGCCTTCAACCGCTACCGGACGCTCTACGAGTCCGACGGCGAGCGGCTCATGGGCTACTCGACGTTCTTCCTGGAACACGGATCGCGCGTCACCACCGCGGACTACGCCCGCGCGCTCGGCATGGTCGATCGCCTGCGGGCCGACTTCGCCGACCTGTTCGAGGACTACGACCTGCTGCTGTCACCCACGGCGCGGTTCCCGGCGTTCCGCAACACGCCCTATCCGGGCGAGGCGTCGGGCACCTCGGAGTTCCCGGACCAGTACTTCAACGGCGCGTTCACGATGCCCATCAACGCCAGCGGGCACCCCGCAGCCTCCGTGCCGGCCGGCTTCTCCGCGGACGGTCTGCCCATCGGCCTGCAGATCGTCGGCAGGAAGGGCGACGAGGCATCGGTGATCGCCGCCTCGGCGGCGTTCGAGGCCGCCCGACCCTGGATCCAGCACCGGCCGCCGGTCTCCTGACGCGGCCGGGCGATCGACTCGCGCATCGTCGTCAAGCGAAATCCGATCTGTCCAGGAGTAATCTCGCTGACATGCCGGGACGCGGTAGCGCCTGCCGTTGCCGATCAACTCCAGGTAGTTGATGGTACGGGTGTTCAGCATGTTGGACTTCGCCATCGTCGAGTCCCGTCAGACCCAGCCGAACTCCCTGAGCGGCTCGGTGAGCCGGCGCAGCGCGGGCCGGTCGGTGTGCAGGACCTCCGGATGGTGGACGCCGTCTCCTTCCGGCGTGACACCCGAGTAAGACAGCGCCCTGACGGCGCGGTGCGAGCCTTCGTACGACCGCTGCATGCTGGCTCGCGCGGGCTCGTCCTCCGGGACCGTGCAGTAGCACAGCGTGAACATGCGCCGGCCGGAGCGGCCGCCGAAGGAGGCGTGGAAGAGGTTCTGATCGAAGAACACCACGTCGCCGGGGCGCGAGGCCACCACCTGGCACGGCAGCGAGTCCTGCTCGGCGCCGAACGCCGGTTCGGCCGCATCCACGTCGAAGCCCCGCTCGCGGTACTCGTCGAGCTGCGACGGATCGCCGCGGCCCTCGGCGATGACCTGCTTGATCCGGTCCACCATCAGCACCTCCAGCTCGCCGTGCAGGGGGGTGCGGTGCGAGCCCGGAATGAAGCGGATCGCGCCCGAGTCGCCGTCCACGGGGTCCAGGTAGAGCGACACCTTGATGCGGCGCAACGCGAGATGAAGGTCGCAGCCGTCGGGATGCCACGCGGTGTCGCCCACGTAGTAGTTGCCGTCTGAGCCCCACCACATGATCGGCGCGCGGAACACCTGCTCGATCGGCCGCACGATGCGCGGATCGTCGATCAGCGACCGCAGCGCCGGGTGGCGCTCGGCGCAGGCGACCACGGAGTGGCGCTTGTCGCCGCGGAACGACTCGCCGGCGCGGTCCTCGGCCATCACCTCCTCGAAGGCGGCCACGACCCCTTGCGTCTCCGCGGGGGTGAGGAGCTGCGGGCGGACGACGAAGCCGAAGGTGTCGAAGTGGCGGATCTGCGCAGCGGTCAGCTCAGCCGTCATCGCCGAAGTCGATGCTCACCTTGAGCGCGCCGTCGCCGCCGGAGCGGGCCAGCTCGAATGCCTCGGCGGCCTGCTCCAGGGGAAACCGGTGCGTCAGCATGGGCCGCGTGTTCACCTCGCCTCGCAGCACCAGGTTCATGGCCGCGCCGTACGGCGACCAGTACGGGTTGGCTTCCTCGATGCCGGATCCCGAGGCCCGCACCTCGAAGCGCTTCTCGGCGAGCGCCGCAGCGTCCAGGAGGTACGGGGATTCGTTCGGGGCGCCGAACAGGTGCAGCCGGCCGCCGGGGCGGATCAGCTCGGCGGCCAGGTGCAGGCCGGCGGTGGTCCCGGAGGTCTCCACCACGACATCGGCAAGGAAGCCGCCGTTGGCGTCCTGTACCTGCCGCACCGTATCCCCGTCCGGCTCGAGCCTCAGCGTCGCACCGAAGCTGGCCGCGGCCGCGACCCGCTCCTGCCGCACGTCGATGCCGGCCACCACGCTCGCGCCCATGCGCGCCAGCAACGCGTCGAACAGCAGGCCGGAGGGTCCCTGCCCGACGACGGCCGCGCATGCGGTGGTGAGCGGCGGGAAGGTGTTGCACGCCTCGATCACCTGGCCCAGCGGGCGTGCGGCGGGCACCGCCTGCAGGTCGGGGTCCTCCGCCGGCGGCAGCCAGTACACGGTCGAGTGGGGGACGACCACCGTCTCCGCCAAGCCGATCGCCTGCGTCCCGTAGAACGCGACCAGCTCGCCGGCTTCGAACTCCCGCCACTGGCGGGCGGTGTACGTGGCCTCGACCACGCGCGCCACCAGCTCGTGGGCGCTCGCGCCGGCCGGCAGCGGGTAGCCCCCGGCGGCGCCGTCGTACACGCGGCGCACGTCGTCGCGCGCCAGCGTGGCGGTGATCGGCCGCAGCATCACCTGGTCGGCCGCCAGTGCCGGCTCGGGGCCGTCGAGCACCTCGATCCGTCCCGGTCCTGTTACGTGAACCGCTCTCATCTGTTCTCCTTCAGGGGGACCCGGGGAGTGTGGCGAACCTGCCGCGCGAGCGGCAAGTTCGCCACACTCCCGGCCCAGGTGGGGATGGGCCGATGAGCGGAGCCGCAGGCTTCGGTCATCGGGGCGCTAATTCCCGGTGCTGTTGCGCCGGCGCGTGGGCCGGGGCGGCGTGACCGCCACGTACGGGCTGCCCGTATCGTAGTCGCTCCGGGCATCGGGCGAGGTCAGCGCGTACACGTTGGACCCGCGCAGGTAGATGCGCACCCGCACTCGCTCGCCGGCCAGCTCGCTGCCGTCCTTGCCGCGCCAGCACAGCGGATGGCGCAACTGGTCCAGCGGCCCCTGGAGCTGGCAGCCCTCGCGGTCGTAGCCGGTGATCACCTTGCCGGCGCCGTCGATCAGCTCAGCCAGCACGTAATTCTCGTTGGCGTAGTTGCTGACCCCTTCGCCTGGAACCGCGACGTTCAGGAACAGGCCGCGGCGGCCCATCACCAGCGACGCGGTCGTGAAGTGACTGTTGGACCAACCGGTCACGTAGGTGAACCGGTCGACCGGCACGCCGTCGGCCGAGCTCGGCCCGCGGAACACGACGCGGTCGCCGATCAGCATCGGATCGTGGGTGCCGCCGACGCCGTTGCCGCCGTGCTGGTTGGGGCGGTTCCAGGTCAGGCCGTCGCGGCTGGTCCACAGCTCGTTGCCCAGCGCGCCGCCGGCGCCGTGGCCGTCGGAGCGCACCGGCGGCCAGGCAGGTTCCGTGAACGACCCGGCATAGTTGTTTACACCCATGAAGTAGCGGCCTTCGTAGACGAACGGGGAGCCGTTGTAGAACTCCATGTCGGGCGGATCCCACTCGTTCTGCTCGAGCTGGTACTCGGCGGACAGCAACGGCGCGTGCAGGATGCGCATGCCGCGCACGATCTCCTTGTCCACCTTGTAGTCGCTGGCGATCTGCGGCGTCCAGGTGAAGCCGTCCGGGCTGGTGCGCACGGTCAGCACGCGCCGGGCGTTGAGGAACAACTCGTTGACCGCCTTGTGCTCGTAGCGCTGGATGCCCTTGGGCGTGAGGATGAAGCGCTGCGCGGCGGAGCTCCAGATGCCGCCCCACGCGTCGCCCTCGTTGAACACCGGGTTGTGCTCGTACGGGGTCCAGTTCTCGCCGTCCTCGCTATGGAAGATGTGCATGGTGAAGCCGGTGTCGTCCGAGGTGTTCTTGGTGTAGATGTAGCGGCCGAGCTCCGGGCTGTGGAGGCAGCGGGCGTTGTAGCCCCAGTGGTTGCCGGGCTCGTCGTGGACGATGCGGATGTTCTCCAGGTGGATCCCGTCGCGCGTGGTAGCGCGGTAGATCTGCCAGGGGATGCGGGTGCCGACCTTGTGCCCGATGACGTCGTACGACCCGTCCGGCAGGCGGCGGGTGTGGCTGACGTTGAACGGGATCGGCGGCGCCGGTGCGAACACCCGCGGGGCGCTGGCGCGGAAGCCCACGCTCCCCCACGGCTCGAAGATGTCCGAGTGATCGGCGAACAGGAACTTCATCTGTCGAGGTCTCCCTTGACGGCGGTTCCGAGGCTCACGCGAAGTCGCCGAAGCTGAAGGCGAGCGGTAACTCGTGGACGATCAGGTCGCCGGTCTCGTCGACCTGCAGCACGTCCTTCATGTACTCGTTCCACTTCGGCGTGATCGGATCCGTGCCGGTCCGCCGGAAGTGCTCCTCGGTCGGCGCCGTGCCGTGAATGAACAGCCACTCCCCGTGCCGGTAGATCACCATGCTGATGTCCTGCGCGTGCATCATGCGCTCCATTTCCGGCCACAGCTCGTCGTGGCGCCGCTTGTATTCCGCGTACTGGCCCGGCTTGAGCTTGAGCGCCATCCCGATCGAGTACATCTTGCGTCTCCTTCTTCGTCGGCGTGCTGGTCTCAGGGTAGCATGGCGGCTGACGGCGGCTCTCCGAGCGGGATGTCCGCCGACAGGTGGCAAGGCAGGCGATGAAACAGGCGAGGGGGAAACGCGCCGCGGTCATCCGGCACGAGGCCGTGGAGACGCTGGGCGGCAACTTCACGACGGTGCTGGAGGAAGCCGGCTTCCGGCTGACTCCGGTGCCGTTGTATCGGGAGGCGCCGGCCTTCGAGCGGCTGGACGCGCCGGATCTGGCGGAGGTCGATCTGATCGTCGCGCTTGGCGGCCCGATGTCGGCCAACGACGACCTGCCCGCGCTGCGGCAGGAGATGGACTACCTGCGCGCGGCCGCCACCGGCAACCCGCCGACGCCCGTGCTTGGCATCTGCCTGGGCGCCCAGTTGCTGTCGCGGGCGCTGGGGGGCGACGTGGCGCCCACCGGCGGCTACCAGTTCGGCCTGCGCAAGATCGACGTGACGGCGGCCGGCGCCGCCGATCCGGTGTTCCGGGAGATCGCCGTGCCCCTGGTGCCGACCCTGCACGGTGAGCGGTTCACGGTCCCGGAAGGCGGGACGTTGCTGGCGGAGGGAACGATGCTGCGCCGCGACGGCGCTTGGCTGCGCTTCCCGATGGCGTTCCGCTACGGGCTCTCCTACGGCTTTCAGTTCGAGCCGCAGCTCACCCTGGACGAGTTGCGCGTCTGGAACCGTGAGCTGGCCGGCGACTACGAGCTGATGGGCGACCGCTTCGACCCGGCCGCGGAGGCGGCGCGCACCCTGCGCGAATTCACCGCCTACGCCCCCCTCTACGAGCGGCAGATGGCGCGCATGCTGCGGACGTTCCTGCATCAGATGCCGCCGTGAGCGGAGGTGATTCGCGGGTCGCGGCAGGCGCGCGCCCTGCGCCGGAACCCTGACGAGGGTGCGGCCGTTCCGGCGTGCAGCGGTGGACCTCACCTCCGATGGCCGTCACCTTTGGTGGACGCTGCCGGCGCGAATGCGCAGGATGGCGCCATGGGTGTTCTTGACACGTTCTCGTTGCGCGGCAAGACGGCGGTCGTGACCGCCGGTGCGGGGCCGCTGTTCGGCAGCAGCATCTCGGAGGCGCTGGCGGAGGCCGGCGCGCGCGTGATCACCGCCTCGCGGTCGCTGGAGCGCAACCGGGAGTACGCGGAGGCGCTGGCCGCGCAGACCGGCTCGGAGGTGCACGGCATGGAGCTGGACATCGGCGACGCCGATGCGACAGGGCGCTTTCACGCCGAGGTGATCGAGCGCTTCGGGAACGTGGAGGTGCTGGTCAACAGCGCGCTGGTGCGGGATGCGACCGCCGGCAGCTTCGAGACGCAGACCATCGACGCTTGGCAGCGCTCGGCGGCCGGCGACATGGTCGGGCTCTACGCCATCTGCAAGGCATTCGTCGGCTCCATGGTCGCCGCCGGGGGCGGCAGCATCATCAACATCTCCAGCATCTACGGCGTGGTCGGCAACGATCCGTCCCTGTACGAGGACACGGAGATGGTCCAGCCGCCCAACTACAACTTCATCAAGGCCGGAATGATCAACTTCACCCGCTACGTGGCCAACTACTACGGCAAGCAGGGGGTGCGCGCGAACTGCATCTCTCCCGGCGGCTACTACACCGGGCAGGCCGGCCCGTTCGTGGAGCGCTACAACAAGCGGGTGCCCATGGGCCGCATGATGGACAACGAGGATCTGAAGGGCGCGGTAGTGTTCCTGGCCTCGGACGCGTCCGCGTACGTGACCGGTCACAACCTGCTGGTGGACGGCGGCTTCACGACGATCTGACGCGTGCCGCCGCGGGCCTACCCGAACCAGATGCCCAGGTACTTGGTGAACCAGAACAGGCCGATGTACGTGCCGACGGCGGCCACGACCAGGACGGCCAGCAGCCGCCACGACCGGCGGGCGCCCGCCAGGGTGCACATCCGCCGCCTGCGCAGGTACAGGACGACCGCCGTGGCCGCGACGGCCAGGCCGAAGGCGCGGAAGAGCCACGCGTAGCCGTAGTAGAGGGTGTCGCCCAGGGTGACCGCCTCCGCCGCGGTGGCGATGCCGAGCAGCACCAGCACCACCGGCGACACGCAGCACATGATGCCGGCCAGCCCGGACAGCAGGCCGTACTTGACGCCCTTCCTGATTTCTGCGCCGGGCGCAGGGGGCGCGGGCTGCATCGCTCGCTTCAGGACGCGCGGACCTCGGCGATCACCGGCGCGTGGTCGCTGGCGATCATGCCGTCCTTCTTCTTGCGGTAGTCGCGGTCGATCGTGACCGCCGTGGTCCGCTCGGCGAGCGGCGGCGTGGCGAGCAGGAAGTCGATGCGCAGGCCCAGGTTCTTGTGGAAGTTGCCGGCGCGGTAGTCCCACCACGAGAACTGCTGCAGCTCCGGGTTCAGGGCGCGGAACAGGTCCACCGTGCCCAGGCCGAGCAGCGTTCGGAACCGGCCGCGCTCCGCCTCGGTGTGGAAGATCTTCTCGCGCCACGCCTCCTCGTCCCAGGTGTCCAGGGCCGCCGGGCAGAGGTTGAAGTCGCCGCCGATCACCAGCGGCCGATCGGGGCGCACCTCCCGTTCCGCGAAGCTCACCAGGCCGTCAAGGAAGGCCAGCTTGTGGCCGAACTCCGGGTGCTCGACGGTGCGCCCGTTGGGGACGTACGCCGACACGCAGTCGAGCGGGCCGAACCCGTCGACCACGGCCCGCACACCGATCAGCCGCGCCCCTTGCTCCTCCAGGCCCGGCAGGCCGCGACCCGTGACCTCGGCGGCGCGGACGCTCTCCTGCCGGGCCAGGACGGCCACGCCGTTCCAGCTCTTCTGGCCGTGCACGAGCGCGCGGTAGCCGGACTCGCGGAGCTCGTCGTGCGGGAAGCGGTCGTCCGGCAGCTTGAGCTCCTGCAGCAGCGCCAGGTCCGGGGCGCGCGCCGCCAGCCAGTGCCGGACGAAGCCCAGCCGCGCCTGCATGCCGTTGATGTTCCAGGTGGCGATGGTCATCTGCGCGCGCCGTCAGCCGTCCGTCCGCCAGCCGGCTTCGGCCAGCGCGGCGAGCCCATACTCGAACTCGCTCCTGATGTGCGGGATGTCCGGCATCCGGTACTCGAAGTCGAGCGACACCGTGCCCTGGTAGCCGGCCCGCTGCAGCGCCTCCCGGAACGCGGCAAAGTCGACGGTGCCGCGGCCCGGCGTCAGCTCCAGGTCCTGGCGGAAGTCGCGCGTGTCGCTGCCGGCCGCGTCGCGCAGGTGCACGTGCCGCAGGCAGTCGCCCAGAAAGCCGAACAGGTCGTCCGGGTCGTAGCCGATCACGCCCCAGTGGCTGGTGTCGACGGTGGCGGCCGCGGCGGGATGGTCGACCTCCTCGAACATCGCCTTCGCGTGCTCGACCGAGTCGGTGATCTGGAACAGGTGCGGGACCTCCAGGTGGATGTACATGCCCAGGTCGGCAGCGATCTTCGCCTGTTCCCTGAATGCCCGCGCCGCCGCCTTCAGGTGGCGCAGCCACTCGTGTTCGTCGAGCTGCCGCCGCGCCGTGCTCATCGTCACCGTGCCCACCCCCAGGCGGGAGGCCAGTTCCAGGTACCAGCGGCCGAGCGCGACCGCTTCGCGCGCGTCGGCGGACTCGGTGTAGTCGAAGAAGCGGTCCCGCCCGTCGGCCTCCCACCGTCCGAGCGAGATGTTGCAGGCGATCGGCCGCACCGCGTGCCGGTCCAGGGTGTCGGCCACCGCCTCGGCCGTGGTGTCGAGGTGGGGGAGGTGCGCGCAGAAGGAGCCCATGTGGCTGATCTCGACCTCGCGGAAGCCGGCGTCGGCCAACTGGGACAGTGCGGTCTCCAATCCGTACGCGGAGAAGCCGAGGGTGGTGGCGGCGTGGATCTTCATCGTCGGCCATAATGATGCGAATGGAGGACCGATGCTAACCCTGTTTGCCGAGCTCACCCGTGAGGAGGCGCGCGAGCGCGCCGCCGATTCGCTGGCGGTGGTGCCGACGGCGTCGATCGAACAACACGGCCCACACCTGGCCGTCGTCACCGACACGCTTCTGGTGACCACGGTCGCCCGACGCAGC
Source organism: Spirochaetia bacterium (assembly GCA_965215345.1). GTDB lineage: Bacteria > Spirochaetota > Spirochaetia > SZUA-6 > Bin103 > CATQHW01. The sequence goes on from CBDCDL010000001.1 coordinate 397,824, forward strand.
GCCGAGGCGACCGACGCCTCCGTGGTGGTCACGCCCACCGTCTGCTACGGGAACTCGCACCATCACCGCCCCCATCCCGGCGTCCTGTCGCTGCAGTCCGACGTGTTCCTGGCCACCACCCGTGACGTGATCGAGGGTCTGAGCCTGTCGGGCTACCGGCGGATCCTGCTGCTGAACGGCCACGGCGGCAACACCGCCGCCAACCAGGTCGCCGCGCAGGATGCGGTCAACCGCTACGGGCTGCCGGGCAAGGTGCACGCCGCCCCCTACTGGGACGTGGCGCGCGCGGCCCTGGTCGCCGGCGGCCTGGACAACGAGCGGCTGCCCGGCCACGCCGGCCACTTCGAGACCGCCATGGTGATGGCGATCCGTCCGGAGCTGGTGCGGCAGGAGGTGCTGCATGACCTGCCGGCCGTGGACCGCGAGAAGATCGGTCTGCCGGCCGGCAAGCCGGGCACCGCCACGCAGCAGAACCGCGACTGGGGGATCGGCCCCGGCTACACCGACGACCCGGCGTCCGCCACGCCGGAGGCGGGCAGGCGCTACCTGCAGATCATCATCGAAGAGGTGAGCAGGCTGTACGCCAGCCTCTGAGGCAGACGGCGCTGTGGCCGTCCGGCGTCAGGAGCCCGTCTTCGAGTCTTCCTTTCCGGAGGTGCTCTCCGGGCGCTTGAACAGCCCGTCCAGCGTGCCCCTGATCGAGTCGATCCCGTCCCAGACGGTTGCCTTGGCCTTCTCGAATCCGTCCTGGTAGCTGCCGGCCGCTTCCTTGAAATCGGCGGCCGCATCGTCCGGCTCCTGGCCGCGGCGCACGTAGTCGCCGTCCAGGACCGCCTGGTACGATCCGGCGTCCACCCAGGTCTTGAGCTCGGTCAGCCGCAGCACGGCGAACGGGTGGCGCTGGCCGAGCAGGTTCAGCACCTTGTAGACCTGATCCAGGAAGCCGGAGTCCTTGCGGTATTCCTCCGCCTGCTCGAAGAACGCGCCGATGTTGAGTTGGCTGGTATCGCCGCCGCCGGCCAGCTTCATCAAGAGCTCGTAGCTGCCCCCGGTCTCCTGGCAGACCAGCAGTCCCGCCCGGTCGGCGCTCAACTCGCTCTTGCGGTCCCATTCGAGCAGCGCCAGCAGGATCGGCAGCACGATGAGTTGGCCGACGCGTACGTAGGACAGCGACACCTGCAGCAGCATGGCCAGGAGCGTCTTGTACAGGGCATGTCCGCTCAGGCAGTGACCGAGCTCGTGGCCGATCACGGCGATCAGCTCGTCGTCGCTCATGGTGTGCACGATGGAGCTGGTCAGCGTGATGAACGGCTTGTCCACGCCGACGATGGTGCCGTTCAGGATCGGGTGCTGGACGATGTACAGCTCCGGCGTGTGCTCGGCGTCCAGGCAGGCGCTCGCCTCCTGCAGCAACACGTTGATGCGCGGGAACTGGCGGTCGTCCACGCGCACGGCGGAGGCCAGGTGCAGGAGGCGCAGCGAACGCTCGGTGGTCGAACCGATGAACTTGCGCAGCAACTCGTCGAAACCCGGAATCTTCTTCAGCGCGTTCAGCGCGGCGCGGTCTGCGGGATGCTCCCAGGTGCGCGAACTGATCCCGGGAAACGCTTTCTTTCCGGCGCGGCCACGCGTCGCGACTTCGGTGCTGCCCTGCTCGGCCATGGATTCCCCCTCCCGCGCCCGGCCGACACGGGTTACGGCAAACGTACGCCGGGGCGCGGGAGCGGGCAACAAGCTCGCCGAACGGCGTACACTGCGCAAGTGGCTTCCGAAACATCGAACGGCGGGCTCGGCGGGGCTCGCAACCGCTACGGGGACTTCATCATCGACGCCGGCAGCCTGCCGGCGTCAGCGTCCGCGTTCGCCGAGCAACTCGGCCGGGCGCTGCCGGCTTGGCGGCCCGGCCACAAGGTGCTGTGGCTGGAAGTGCCGCTGCATGCCGCCGCGCTGATCCCGGCTGCGGTCGAGGCCGGCTTCAGGTTCCACCACGCGCGACCGGAGGCGGTCACCCTCACGCTGGCGCCGGCGCCGGACAGCTTCGTCTATCCCGACGCGTCGCACTACGTCGGCGCGGGTGGCGTGGCGATCGACGACCGGCGCCGCGTGCTGGTGGTCAGTGAGCGCTTCCGTGGCGACATGAGCCGGCCCTACTACAAGCTGCCGGGCGGGTTGCTGCACCACCGCGAGGACTTGGCCGACGCGGTGACGCGCGAGGTGTTCGAGGAGACCGGCATCCGCACGCGCTTCCTGGCGATCAACTCGATCAGGCACCGCCACACCGGGGCGTTCGATCACTCCGACCTGTACATCGTCTGCCGGCTGGCGCCGCTCAGCAAGGAGATCGTCATCCAGGCCAGCGAGATCGAGGAGTGCTTCTGGATGCCGGTCGACGACTACCTCACGTCCGAGGATGTGCACGACTTCAACCGCCGCATCGTCCGCGACGCGCTGGCCAATCCCGGCCTGCCGTACTCGTCCATCGTTCCGGACGCCGAGGTCTTCATGGCGGACAGAGCGGGCTGAAAGGCGGCACCGTCAGGATGGTGTGAGGTCTCTGCGGCCGACGACGCTGCAGATCGGGCATTCGGCCGGCCGGTGGCGGCGCGCGGGGCAATGGGTGCGGCCGAAGATAATGATCTGCAGGTGGAGGCGGCTCCAGAGCCGCTGCGGGAAGGTGCGCTTGAGGTCGCGCTCGGTGCGCGCGACGCTGCGGCCGGGCGACAGCCCCCAGCGGTACGCCAGACGGTGGATGTGGGTATCCACCGGGAAGGCATCCGCCCCGAACGCCTGAGCCAGGACCACCTGCGCGGTCTTGGGTCCCACGCCGGGCAGCGCCTCCAGCTCGTCCTGGGTGCGCGGCACGTGGCCGCCGTGCCGTTCGAGCAGGATGCGGGACGTCTCGCTGATGCTGCGCGCCTTGCTCGGCGCCAGCCCGCACGGCCGGATGATGTCCTCGATGGTGGCGACGGGAAGCTCGGCCATCGCCGCGGGAGTGGCGGCGCTGGCGAACAGACCGGGGGTGATCTGGTTCACCTTGGCGTCGGTGCTCTGCCCGGACAGGATCACGGCCACCAGCAACGTGAACGGGTCCCGGTGGCGGAGCGGGATCGGCACGTCACCGACCAGGTCGTCGAGCGCCTCGACGATGAACGCGGCCTTGGCGGAACGGCTGCGCCGGTCGACGGCCGGGGCGGCCGTCGGGTCGTCAGTCGCCGGCATGCGTCCGAGGCACGCTCGGGGTCGCTCTGGTCATCGTGCGGGGCGGACTATAGCATCGGTCGCACGGCAGGGAGGCGAGGCATGGAGACGGCGACGCTGGGCGGCGGATGTTTCTGGTGCGTGGAGGCGGTCTACCAGCGCACCACCGGCGTGCGTCGGGTGATGTCGGGCTACGCAGCGGGCATGCAGCGCAACCCCACCTACGAGGCGGTGTGCACGGGCCGCACCGGCCACGCCGAGGTGGTGCAGATCGAGTTCGACGAGAAGCTGCTGTCCTACGCCGACGTCCTGGGGGTGTTCTGGAAGGCGCACGACCCGACCACCCCCAACCGCCAGGGGGCCGACGTGGGCACGCAGTACCGGTCGATCATCTGCTATCACGACGACCGCCAGCGGGAGATCGCGGTACGCTCCGTGGAGCAGGCGGGCGAGCGGTTCCGCAAGCCGATCGTCACCGAGATCGTGCCGCTGGAGGCGTTCTATCCGGCCGAGCGCTACCACCAGAACTACTACAACCAGAACCGCCGCGCCGGTTATTGCCGCGTCGTGATCGCCCCCAAGCTCAGCAAGCTGGGGATGCCGTCATGAAGAGGGGACGGCGAGCGCCGGAGCGCCCGCCGTCCCTTTGGCCGGGCCGGCCGGGCCGGCTCGGCGAGCCTGGAACTGATCAGCTCGTCGGCATCTGCAGCGTTCCGTCGAGGATGTCCTCCACCAGCGGAGCCTTCTGCAGCTCGTCGATGACTTCCTGGCCGCCGTTGGCCAGCCACTGCTCGACGAACCCGGGCCACTCGGCGTCGATGTCGATCGAGCTGTCGGTCACCCACTTCCACCACGTCTCCTCGCGGAAGGTCTGCAGGTTGCCGCCGTAGCGGGCCCAGAGCTTGACGTACTCGGTGCGGTTGAAGATGTCCTCGCGGTGGTCCCGCACGGCGATCTCCATCGGGTACGGGCTCGCGCAGCATCATGGCCCAGTTGAAGCCCTGCGCCGAGTTGATGGTCGCCCCGCCGGCGGCCTCGATCGGGATCCCGGGCTTCATCTGCGGGCACTGCCAGAACAGGTCGTGCCAGCTATAGGCGGTGTAGACCAGGCTGGTGCCGTTGCTGTGCCGCTCCAGGGTGGGGGTTCCCACCAACTGGGCGACGCTGCAGTCGCCGGGAGTGCCCAGCCAGGCATAGTTCTGGTCTTCGGCAAACGGACCGCCGACCCCGTAGCCGACGGCGAGCACACCCTCCGGGTCGTGATTGATGTAGTCGTAGATCTGCAGGATGCGGGCCAGCTTCTCATCGGAGACACCGGTCTTGACGCTGAAGCCCTCGTGCGGGTTGAGCACCGTGGAGCGGTTGTCCCACTGGCAGCGCATCTCACCGGTGGGGCCGTACGCCGGCAGCATGGTCACGAAGCGGGCGTCGGGCACCGCGTCCCTGCGGATGATCGTGCAGTCGTCGTTGCCTCCCGTGAAGGCCGCCAGGCCGCACGGACCGCGCGCCCACATGCCGACCAGACCGGCACGAACCTGCTGGCGCCACTCGGAGCGGCCGACCGCCGGCAGTGCCGGGTCCAGGATGCCGTCGGCGAACCAGCGCTGCAGGATCTTCAGCGCCTCGCGCGACTGGCTGGCGATGTCCACCTTGACGGTCAGCCCGGTCTCGATGTCCAGGTAGTTGTCGACGTCGTTGAGGCCGAAGGCCCAGAACGGGACCGCCGGGCCCGAGTGGTACAGCCACTCGCGTCCCTGGAACCCGCCGTGATCGCCGACGGTCCCGTACGGGATCTCGTCACGCTGCCCGTTGCCGTTGAAGTCGGCGTCCCGGAAGCCGTACATGGCCGTTTCCATCTCGTCCCAGTCGAAGTGGCCGGCCCACCAGAAATAGGTGTCCGGCGCCGTCGGCTCGCCCAGGTCGACGAACTCCCCGGCGCGGTTCCAGCCCGGCGCCTTGGGGTCCAGCTCGGTCGGGTCGATGCCGATCTTCTCCAGCCAGTCCAGGCGCATGATCAGGGTGGCGTCGCAGTGGTGCTGGTAATGCTCCCCGCGCGGGATGTTCATGTACTCGTCGGTGGTCCCCGGCGCCAGGCTCACGCCCCAGGCCAGCGGCCCCTGCTGGCTCCGGTAGGCGGAGTGCAGCGGCGCGTAGGTCTCGATCATGTCGCGCGGGATGTTGCGGAAGGCGCCCTTGTGGTACCAGTCGACCATGTCGATCCAGGTGTAGAACGCCTCCGGATACTCGCCCGAGGACATGAAGAGCTGCTTGGCGTCCTCGTCCGAGCGTGACACGCCCTTGGTCACGATGGTGACGTTGAACTTGTCCTCCAGGAATTTCTGAACGGCGTTGCCCTCTTCGGCCATGTCCGAGGTGAGGCCGCCCCACGAGATGGTCATGTGCTCGTCGGTGGTGAACGAGAGCCGGTCGGTCTGGCCCTCCGCGAACGCCCAGCCCGCTATCAGGAGCAGCCCGAGCGCTATGGCGAGAGATTTTCGTTGCATGTCTTCTCCTTGTTGATCGTGCGTCGATCGTGCGTCGCACGTGATCGGTCATCCCCGGCGGCGGCCCGGGCCGGGTCCGGTGTGCACGGCTAACAGTAACGGCGCGCGAACCTTCCGTCGTGATCGCGCCTCATCCTTTCAGCGATCCCAGCATCACCCCCTTGGCGAAGTACTTCTGGATGAACGGGTAGATGAAGATGATCGGCCCGATGGTGATGACGATGGTGGCCGCCTGCACCGCCTCCGGCGGGAACGGCTCGATGTCGATGCCGGCCAACCGCATCTGCTCCCACCAGTCCTGCAGAACCGCGACCCGCAGGTCGGCGATCAGGTCGCGGATCATGAGCTGCAGCACGCGCAGATCCCTGCTCCGCGAGTACACCATGGCGTCGAACCAGCCGTTCCAGTGCGCCACCGCCGAGAACAGCGCGATGACGGCGATGGCCGGCTTGGACAGCGGCGTGATGATCCGCCACAGCACCTGCCAGTAGGAGGCACCGTCGATCACTGCCGAGTCCTCCATCGCCTGGTCGATGGTCATCAGGAAGTTGCGGGCGATGATGACGTAGAACACGTTGACGCCGATCACGGTCGCGCTGCCCATGGCGATCGTCAGGATCAGCCGCGTGTTGATCAGCCCCAGCCCGCGCACCAGCAGGAAGGTGGGGATGAGGCCGCCGTTGAAGAACAGCGTGAGGACGTAGATCGTGGTCAGCACCCGCCGCCCCGGCAGGTCGCGCTTGGACAGCGCGTACGCGCCGGTGAAGGTGACGAACACGGCCCATGCCGTTCCCGCCACCACGCGGAAGATGGTGTTGAAGTAGGCAAGTCCGACCCGTTCCTCCTCGACTGCGTAGACCCACGCCTCGGTGCTGAAGCGCCGAGGGAACAGGTGGAAGCCGAGCCGGTAGATGTCCTCGGCCGAGGAGAACGACTGCATGATGATCGTCCAGAACGGGTAGATGAAGGTCAGGCTGAGCAGGAAGAACAGCCCGTAGTTGCAGGCGTCGAAGATCAGGCCGCCGGTCGACCGTCTGCCTATGACCGCAGGCATGGATCGGCCCGCCTCACCAGATCCCGTACGCGCCGTAGCCGATGCGGCGGATCACCCAGTTCGCGAACAGCAGCACGATGAGCCCGGCGACGTTCTGAAACAGGCCCACCGCGATCGTGTAGTCGTACTGCGCGTTCACCACCCCGGACCGGTAGATGAACGTGCCGAAGATGTCCACCTTGGACATCACCGACGCGTTGGACATGTTGAAGATCTGGTCGAATGCATCGTCGAACAGGTGTCCGACCTGCAGCAGCAGCAGGATGGTCATCACCGGGACCAGTGCCGGCAGAGTGACGTGCAGCACCTTGTGGAAGCGGTTGGCTCCGTCGATCTCGGCCGCCTCGTAAAGGTTGGGATCGACCGAGGACAGGGCCGCCAAGTACAGAATCGTTCCCCAGCCCACGCTCTGCCAGATGCCGGTGACCACCATCAGGCCGCGGATCGTTGGCTCGTGCGTCAGCCAGTTGATCGGCTCCAGTCCGAGCTGCACGAAGGTCCAGGCGATCGGCCCGCGTTTGAGATTGAGGATCTGCGCGAAGATGCCGCCCAGGATCACCCAGGAGACGAAGTGGGGCAGGTAGCTGACGCTCTGCACCGTCCGCTTGTACCAGGGCGAGCGCATCTCGTTGAGCAGCAGCGCCATGACGATGGGAGCCGGGAACGCGAACAGGATGCGCAGGATGCTCAGCCAGACGGTGTTGAACAGCACCCGGCCGAAGAACGGATCGGTGAGCATCCGCTTGAAGTGGTCGAAGTTGTTCCAGGGACTGCCGAGCCAGCCGTTGTGCAGGCTGAAGTCCTTGAACGCCAAGCTCATACCGTAGATCGGCACGTAGCGCCACAGGATCACCATGGCCAGGGAAACCGACAGCAGCAGGTAGAACGAGCGCATGCGCAGCGCCCGCGCGATGGTCTGGCGCCGGAGGATGCGCCGGTAGTCGCTCCCGGCGGCGCCGTCGACCGCTCGCTCAACCGGCGCCGTGCGTGCCATGGATCAGGAACACACCTCGTGCTCCGAGCGAACTTCGTTCGCTTTTATGTAGTCGAAGTCGATGTCGTCGCCCAGTCCCGGGCGCTCCGGCACGTGCACGTAGCCGTCGGCGTCCAGCGGGTCGTAGTGGGTCTTCTGCCAGGGGAAGGGGACCTCGAAGTCGCGCATCGGGTGGACCAGCCCGCGCTCGTAGTACTTGCCGTGGATGCCCATCGCGCACAGCACGTGCAGGTTGTCCGAGCCGCCGCCGTGCACCTCCATGCGCATGCCGTAGGCCTCGGCCAGGTGGATGGTCTTCATCATCTGCGTGATGCCGCCGGAGCCGGCCGCCGCCCGCAGCATGTCACAGCCGCCCCGTTCCGCCCACTGCACGCGCGTCAGCGCTCCGTTCTCGGCGTGCTCGGGACCGCAGATCGCCAGGTCGTCGAGCTTGCTGCGCAGCCAGACGTAGCTGGCCAGCCGCGACTCGTTCATGGGCTCCTCGATCCAGACGTACCCCAGGCGCTGGCACTCCCTGGCCAGGTACAGCGCCTCGTGGCGGTCGTAGTGGTGGTGGGCGTCCAGCATCAGGTCGATGTCGGGGCCGACCGCCTCGCGCACGGCCGCGCACAGCGCCGCCTCGTGCCTGACGTCGGGCTCCGGAATGATGGGCGGCATCCAGGTGTGCAGCTTGATGGCGCGGTAGCCCTGCGCGACCAGTTGCTCGGCGAATGCCGCGTACTCCTCGATCGTGCTCAGGCCGCCGGGAACGTCGTCGCCGGGCATCGTGCTGGCGTAGGCCAGCACCCTGGTGCGCGCGGCGCCCAGCATCTTGTAGACCGGGATGCCCAGGGCGCGGCCGGCCAGATCCCACAGGGCGTTGTCGACCTGGCCGATCGCCATCTCGCCCAGGTTGGTGAGCTTGGCGATGCGCTGCATGCGCTGGTGCAGCATCTCGCGGAAGAAGGGGTCCTCGCCGATCAGCGCCGGCTTCAGCAGGCCCTCGACCAGCTCCGGCGTGCAGCCGCCGCAGATGAAGTAGCCTTCGGCCCCCTCGTCGGTGACCACCGTGAGCAGGCGGTTGGTGGCCCAGTGCTCGTCGCCGATGTGGGGATGGCCCTCGTAGTCGCGGACGGTGCTGGTGCGGAAGCGAAACGTGGTCAGCTTGAGGTCGACGATCTTCATGGTCCGAGGATACAGGTTACGGTGTCTCGCGGACTGGCTCCCGCGGGTCGGCTGCGCCACGGACGCCCACCGCCGCCCAGTGCAGCGTGGGCGCGACGACCAGGGCGGCCATGGCCCACAGGGCGGCCGGGATCGACGCCCACTCCAGCACAGCGCCCACGCCGGCCGAGCCGGCGGCGCCCAGCAGGGTGAGCGCGGCGTGCTCGGCGGCGATCACCCGGCCGCGCAACTCCTCCGGCACGGTCTCCAGCAGGAGCTGGGTGCTGAAGACCCAGACCAGGCCGCCGCCGACCCCGCGCAGGGTCGAGCCTGCCAGCACCAGCGCGAAGCTGGCCAGCGGCGCGGCCAGCGCCAGGGCCGCGATCATGGCCGCGTAGCCGGCCAGCATCGCCAGCCGCATGGCGCGGTGGTCGTCCCCGACCAGCCAGCGCGCCACCACCGGGCTGAGGCCGGAACCGACTCCGCCGGCGGCGAACAGCAGGCCGAGCGCGATGCCGTCGCCCTGCCCGACGGCGATCGCGGTGCCGGCGATCGCGACGCTCGCGACCTGGAACCCGGAGAAGAAGAACAGCAGGAAGCCCTTCTGCAGCGCCACGGCCAGCACGCGCTGCTGCCGCCACAGGTAGCGCAGCCCGTCGGCATACGCGCTGGCGCCGGCGCGCACGGCCGACGCCACGCGCGTCGGCTGGCCGTCGGGGGCAGCGGAACGTTTCGGGGGCGTGTACGGCATGCGTACCAGCAGCACGGCGGACAGCGCGTAGGTGGCGGCGTCCACGATGAATGCCGCCTGGATGCCGAACAGCCCGGCGAACAGGCCGCCGGCCGCGGCGCCGACCGTCATCAGCGTCGACCATGTCACCGAGGTGAGCGCGTTCGCCGCGCCGAGCATGCGGCGGGTGGCGACTTCCGGCAGGATCGCCACCCGCACCGGATAGAACACCCCGCTGATGCCCACCTGGACCGCGGTCAGCACGAACAGCAGCCACACCTGACCCGGCGTGCGGACCAGCAGGAAGCCCAGTACCACGGCGGCGCGCAGCAGGTCGGTGACGATCAGGATGCGCTTGCGGTTGAAGCGGTCGCCCAGCACGCCGGCCAGGGGGCTGGACACGAAGGCGCCGAGCATGCGGATGGCGAACAGGGCGCCGAGCGCCGCGCCGGCGCCGGTGAGCTGCGCCAGCAGCGACGCCGACGCGATGGTGTTGAACCAGTCGCCGAACAGGCTGGCGATCTGCGCGAACCACAGCAGGCGAAACGCTCGATTGGTGCGCAGCAACTCCCCGTAGCCGCCCGTCCCGGTCCGCCGTGACATGCGGCGATCCTACCGGTCCCGGCCGCGCTTCGTGCGAGCGCCGGCGCCGTTTAGGATCGCAGGCAAGAAACGATGAACCTGCGCGCACTGATCTTCGACTTCGACGGCCTGATCGTCGATACCGAGTCGTCCTCGCTGGCGGCGGTCCAGGAGGCGTATCGCCGCCACGGCCACGACCTGCCGCCGGAGCTCTGGCAGCGCTGCGTGGGCTCCATCTTCGATCCGTACGATCACCTGCAATGGCTGGTCGGTCCCGATGTGGACCTCACGCCGGTCCGGGAAGAGGTGCGCGTCCGCAAGCAGGCCGCCGACGCGCGCCTCGGACCGTGCGCGGGCGTGACGGAGCTGATCGACGCGGCGGTCGCGGCCGGACTGCGGTTGGCGGTGGCATCGTCGTCCTCGCGCCGCTGGGTCGAAGGCCACCTGGAGCGCATCGGCGCACTGGAGCCCTTCCACGCGATCCGCTGCCGGGACCACGTCCGACAGACCAAGCCGGCCCCGGACGTCTACCTGGCCGCGCTCGACGGCATCGGCGTGAGCGCGTCGCAGGCGGTCGCCTTCGAGGACTCCCCGAACGGGTCACGGGCGGCCAAGGCGGCCGGCCTCTACACGGTGGCGGTGCCCAATCGGGTCACGCGCGGCTGGGCATTCGACCACGCCGACCGGGTGATCGATTCGTTGGCCGGCGTGACGCTCCAGGCGGTGAGTGGCTGGCTTGCCGCCGCGTCCGCTCCCGCGTAGGCGTCGATGCCAGGCGAACGCGACGCGCTCGCGGCGCTGGCCGTGCCCCCTCCGCTGCGGCCGATGCTGGCCAAGGCCATGCACGCCCTGCCGGACGGAAACGGGCAGGACGGGGACCACTGGATCTTCGAGCCCAAGTGGGACGGTTTCCGCACCGTGGTGTTCCGTTCCGGCGATGAGTTGCTGCTGCAGAGCCGCGACCTGAAGCCGATGAACCGCTACTTTCCGGAGCTCCTCGAGCCGCTGGCCGCTCACCTGCCGCAGCGGTGCGTGCTGGACGGCGAGGTGGTGGTCGCCACCGATTCCGGGCTCGATTTCGAGGCGCTGCAGCAACGCATCCACCCGGCCGCCTCGCGCGTCGCCATGCTGGCCGAGCGCACGCCGGCCGCGTTCGTGGCGTTCGATCTGCTGGTCGCCGGCGCCGACGATCTGTCGTCGCGCGGCTTCGGCGAGCGGCGCGGGGCGCTGGAGAGGGTCTTGGCCGGCTGTGCGCCGCCGCTACACCTCACGCCGATGACCCGGGACCGGGCGCTCGCGCACGACTGGTTCGAGCGCTTTGAGGGCGCCGGCCTGGATGGCGTGATGGCCAAGGACCCGGCCGCCGGATACCAGCCGGGCAAGCGCTCGATGATCAAGGTGAAGCCCAAGCGTACGGTCGATTGCGTAGTGGCCGGGATGCGCTGGCACAAGAACGGGCCGGGCACCATGGTCGGGTCGCTGCTGCTCGGCCTGTACGACGAGCAGGGGAGGCTCCACCACGTGGGGGTCGCGGCCAGCTTCCGCGAATCCTGTCGGCGGGAGCTGGTCGTGGAACTGGCGCCGCTGCGGGACGGCACGGAAGGCCATCCCTGGCACGGCTGGATCGAGGCCGCCGGCGCCGCGGCCGGGGGCCGGGCCGGCCGGGTGCCCGGCGGAATGAGCCGGTGGAGCCAGGGCAAGGACCAGAGCTGGGTGCCGCTACGCGCAGAGCGGGTGGTCGAGGTCACCTACGACCACATGCAGGGCAGCCGCTTCCGGCATACCGCCCATCTCGTGCGCTGGCGCCCCGACAAGGATCCGCGCGAGTGCACGTACGAGCAGCTCGCAGTGACCCCGCCGGTGGAATTGAGCACGATCTTCGGTCCGTGAAACGGCCTCGGCGCGCTACGAACCGATCGGCCATGGCATGAGATCGAGCTCTGCCATTGGGAAGTCGTCGACGTTCGCGGTTGCGAGCGTCGCGCCGATGCCGACCGCGGCTGCAGCGATCAGGCAGTCCGCTTGATGGAGTGTGACCCCCTGCAGGGAGAACTCCCGGCGCCAACTCCCGGCCCGTACGCCTTCAGCGACTCCCAGTGGCGAGATCCGCAACCCGTCGAACAGCCGTCGCGCCGCCCGTTCTTCGTCGGGGAGCAGCCCACGCCAGATTTCCTCCACGGAGATGACGCAGGCCCAGGGCTCCACTCCGGTTCGGCGCAGGCTGCGCAGTCGCTGGACAGCCGGTAGCCCGCGCAGTGCATCGATGAGGACGGTTGAGTCCAGCAGGAGACGAGCCATCCGTCATCCGGACCGTCGAGGGTCCCCATGTCGCTGACGCCGAACCCAGTCCGCCGGATCTTCGTCCCACTCGTGCCCGGTGTCCGAGATCGTGCCGAGCGCGGCTTCGATGTCGTCCCAACGCCGCTCGTCGTCCAGCGCTCGCCTGATGACCTGCGCAATGAACGCGCTGCGCCGTCGTGCGCCGGCTCGACGGTCGAGTTCGGCTACCAAGTCATCGTCCAACGCTATGTGCAATCTCATGTGCTAATGATAGCACACAAGAAGCGGACGTTACGCTCGCCCGAACGCGCCGGGCCACGGTTCGGCGCCGGTCTCCACGTCCTGATGCTCTTCCTCTTCCCGGTACGCCTGCAGACCGCGTGCGAGGTAATTGGCGAGCGCGTGCGGGTGGTCGGCCGTGCAGGTGTGCAGCCAGACGCGTCCGCTGCCAAGGGAGCGTCCACGTTCCACCGCGTCGCACAGCAGGTGTCCGCCCAGGCCGCGGCCGGTGAACGAGGGGAAGATCCCGAACTGCCGCACCTCCACGCCCGTGTCGCCCTCATCGACCAGCTCGAAGTAGCCGGCCACCGTGCCGGTGACGTGGGCGACCCAGTACTCCTTGCGTGCGTCGTCAAGGTCGCGCTCCCACGTGGCGTAGCTCCAGTTCACTCGCCGTGTCCAGTTCCAGGGGTACCCGACTCCCCGGTACAGGAACCGCGCGTAATCGGGCGTGATCGCGACAGCCTGGCGCAACTCGTAGTCGGGCCGTGGTCGAGAGGGAGGGCGCAGCGGTGTGTCGGCCGAGATCTCCAGGTAGGTGGTGCGCACCAGCGTGCGGGTAACCGGCATGGTCCGATCGCCTAAGCTTCCGCGTTGTCCGTTCCTTCGATCCGTTGCTTGAGCTTGTGCAGGGTGTGCTGGTCAATCCCGGTAGCCGACTCGATGACCGGCCACTCGACACCGGCTCGCAGGAGATCCTCGATGGTGTCCACCCGCCCTTTGAGGTGTCCCTCTTGGCGTCCCTCCAGCCGCCCGGCTTGACGGCCCTTGCGCTCCCCTTCCTGGATCAATTCCTCGGCATAGGTCGTCATGTCACCTCCCGGCCCCGACACGGCCTCCCGCAAGTCCTCGCCGAATCTGCGTGCGGTGCCGCCGTCCTGTGTCGCCCACAGGTACATCACGAAGGTACGGACGGCATCCACATCATGTCGCGACAGCAACACCGCAAGCAACTGCGCCGCGCGCCGCAACGCCTCCTGCCGGTGACGAAACGGAGCCATCAGCATGAGCTGAGCGATGCGACCACGCAACGCGCCGCGTACCCCTGCCGGCTTCACGCGCGACTGATCGACCAGCAGATGGGAGAACCGCGGCACCCATGGCCACTCCCGAACGGAGGCTGCGAACAGCTCGGCGAACTCCGCAGCGTGGCGCCAGCGACCACGCCCCTGATAGAACACGATCGGTAGGATTGCGCGGAGTTGCCGTTCGGCCGGGTACTTCAAACGGCTGCGATCCCAGATCCGGCAGCAGTACTTGAGCAACCGGAATGGCATCCAGCGATCGGCTCGGGATTGATGCTCCAGGAGCACATAGAGCCAGACCGGCGGGTCGCCCGTCTTGCGCTCGATCGTGTAGAGCAGATCCGACTCGCTGTCGCGGAACCGGTCGTCGACGAAGCTGGCGTCCTCCAGAGTCAGGCTGGACCATTGCACGTCGCCGGCGAGCGATTCCGGCAGATGGGCGCGAAGGAGGGCGGCCGCCTCGGCATGGTCAGCGAAGACGGTGCGGAACAGCTTGTCGTGAGGCCGCCGTACATCGCGACTCATGACGTACGGGCGAACGTGGATGAGCGATGTCGCGTCGCGAGCGAGCGTACGGCGTGCGGGACGGTGCGGTCCCCGCCCGTGAAGTCGATCCCACCGGACTGAGATGTGGAGTTGAGCGGTGTCAACGGCATCGGATCAGTAAGCGCGTCATGGGAGCCTGCGCTTTACACCATCCTGATACTGCCTGAAGGGCAAAGTGAGGGGGCCCGCCGTCGAGTCCTCCGCGAACCGTGGTGCGTTGACCGCTGCGGGCAGGTCGCCTACCGTCGCCGCGACCGACCGGGGCGCGGGAAGGAGGCAACGGTGGCAACGGATCTGGCGAGTCACATCGAGGAGACGCCGCTGGTCGACACCCACGAGCACATGAAGCGGGAGCCGGCATGGGTGGACGACGGCCCCGACATCCTGCAGGACCTGTTCGGCAACTACGTGGGGGCCGACCTGCGCACCGCCGGCGCTTCCGAGGAGGCGATGCAGCGTCTCTTCGACGCCTCCGATCCGGACATCGCCGGCCGGTTTCGGGGGATCGAGGCCGCTTGGCGGGCAACGCAGTTCACCGGCTACGGCGAGGCGGTCAGCCTGATCGCCCGGCATGCCTACGGCCTGGACGAACTGACCGCCGCCGGTCTGGAAGCGACGCAGGGCAGGACAGCAGATCTGCGCCGGCCGGGCGAGCGCTACCGGTTGCTTCACGACGTGGCCAACCTCGACCAAGTGCAGACCGACGACGGCCTCTGGGAGTGCGCGCCGGACGCCTCCGGGCTCGGCTTCTTCCTGTACGACCTGTCCTGGTTCAGCTTCTGCCGCGGCGACATCGATCCCACGGCCATCCACGCGCAGACCGGCATCGAGGTCACCGACCTGCCGTCGCTCAGGCGTGCCATGGAGGCGATCTTCGCCAGGCACGCGCCGTGCGCGATCGCGGTCAAGGCCCAGCACGCGTACGCGCGCACGCTGCGCTGGGTCGAGCGCAGCGACGCGGACGCGGCCAACGCCCTGGACGCCGTGCTCCGCCGTCCCAAGGGCCAAGTCGACCTCGACACCTGGCTCTGCCTGGGCGACTGGTGCTGGGCGCGCGGCGTCGAGCTGACGATCGAGCACGATCTGCCGTTCAAGATCCACACCGGCTACTACGCCGGCAACGACCGGATGCCGGTGGAGTTCATTCCCGCCGGCAACATGTGCGCGCTGTTCGCCCGCTACCTGGACGCGAAGTTCGTGCTCATGCACATCGCCTACCCCTACTGCGACGAGCTGGTGGCGCTGGCCAAGCACTACCGCAACATCCGGGTCGATCTCTGCTGGGCGTGGAGCATCGATCCCTACAGCTCCCGCGACTTCGTGCGCCGTTTCATCCACGCGGCGCCGATCAACAAGCTGTTCGCCTTCGGCGGCGACACCGGCTGGCCGACGAGCGCGATGGCCTATGCCATGCAGGCACGCCGGGGAATCCGTGCCGCGCTGGAAGCCGAGGTCGCCGACGGCGACCTGACCGAAAAGCAGGCCATGCACGTCGCCTCCCGCATCATGCGCGACAACCAGTACGACTGCTTCGACATGGAAGGGACCCGCGCCAACATCCGCGCCGCGGCGTAGCGGCTGAGCAGCGCCAGCGGACCGGTGGACCAGGCTGTAGGATCAGAGGACATGGAAGTAACCTACGACCCCCGCTACAATATCGGGTACATCCGCTTTGCGGAGCGTGTATCCGAAGTGGACACGATCAAGGTAAGCGAGAGTTTGAATGTCGACGTCTCGCCTGACGGGCAAGGTCTGCGGAATAGAACTGCTCGATGCAACGAAACAGCTCGCCGGCGACGGTTTGCTAACGTTCGTCAACGAAGCGTCCGGTAGCCGTCAGGCCGTGTCGACCGGCTGAGGTCTGTTCGTGCTACAGGAGATCGGCTTGCGGGGATGGCTGCCCGCGCTGCTTGCGCGAGCCGGCGCCAAGTGACGGCATGCGCATAGCCGACGTCGTCACCTACGCCGTGCAGCCGGCCGGCATGCCGCTGATCGTCGCCAAGGTCGTCACCGACCAGCCCGGCCTCTACGGCTGGGGCTGCGGCACCTTCACGCAGCGGTTCCGGGCGGTCCAGGCCGCGATAGAGCGCCATCTGAAGCCGTTCGCGGTCGGCCGCGACGCGGAGGCCATCGCCGACTTCTGGCACAGCGCCATGCACGACGGCTACTGGCGCAACGGCCCGGTGCTCAACAACGCGGTGAGCGCCGTGGAGATGGCGCTCTGGGACATCAAGGGCAAGGCCGCCGGTCTTCCGTGCTACCAGCTCTGGGGCGGCCGCAGCCGTGGCACGGCGGCCGTATACGTGCACGCCAACGGGCGCGAGCCGCAGGAGGTCCTGGACCGGGCGCTCGAGTTCCGGGAACAGGGCTTCCGCCACCTCCGCTGCCAGATCGGCGGCTACGAGGGCGTCGAGGCCGGGCGGGTCGGGAGCGCCGCCGGCAGCCTGGCCGACGCCGGCGGCAGCGGCTCGGCGTTCTTCGATCCCGGCGAGAAGCTGCGCCGGGTGCCGGCGCTGTTCGAGCACCTCCGTGCCGGGCTGCCGCCGGAGGCGGAGCTGCTGCACGACATCCACGAGCGGCTGGCGCCGATCGATGCGGTGCGCCTGGCCAAGGCGCTGGAGCCGTACCGGCTGTTTTTCCTGGAGGACCCGCTGGCGCCGGAGGACCTCGGCTACTTCCGCATGCTCCGCTCGCAGTGCGCGGTGCCGCTGGCGATGGGCGAGCTGTTCGTCCATCCGTTGGAGGTCGAGCCGCTGGTCAGCGAGCGGCTGATCGACTTCGTGCGCGTGCATGTCTCCACCTACGGCGGCATCACCGCGGCGCTGCGTCTGGCCCACCTGTGCGCGGCGTTCGGCGTGCGCACCGCCTGGCACGGACCGAACGACGTGTCACCCATCGGCATGGCCGCGAACGTGCACCTGGACCTGCACGTCCCGAACTTCGGCATCCAGGAGTGGGCGTTCCGGGCTCCGGCCGAGGAGGACCTGTTCCCCGGCATCCCGGAAGTCTCCGACGGCGCCGTGAACGTGAACGAACGGCCGGGATGGGGCATCGAGATGGACGAGCGGCTGGCCGCCCGCTTCCCGTGCGACGACCGCGCCAGCCTGCGGCCTGTCCCCCGCTTGGCCGACGGCACCAGCCGCCCGTTCTGACGCGGTCAGGCGGTGAGGTACCGGTAGACCGGGTGGCCGAAGCTAAGCCGAGGAAGGGTTGACGAGACGACCCAGCCATAGCACGTTTGGCATGCTCCAGGGTGGCGTCAGCAACCCGAGCCGACCATCAAGGGGGCCACCATGATCGGGCCGAACGGGGAGGAGCGACCACGGCGGGCAGAAGGGCGCACGCGCCGACGCCCTGACGCCAGAGCGCCGACACAACGCCAAGGAGGCCGCCAAGGCCCGTTGGCGTGCTGATGTGCTGATGTGCAGTCGCTTGACAGCAGATTGGTTGCCGCCCAATAATGAGCGCGCACGTCGCCTCCCGCCGGCTGACGTGTGCGTTCGCCTTCATCTCACACACCACACCCCAACGGACAGCCTGCTTGTGAAGAACTGCGCCTTCGGGCGGGCAGAACCTCGGAGGAGCGTTCAAATGGAAGTAGACCGTCCGACGCCAGCCTCGCCAAGCTGCTCGTCGAGCAGCTACAGGCAGCACCTGAGCCCACGGCGTGGGGTGAGTCAGCATGACGCCGAGAGCAGATCAGAGATTGCCCAGCGTGCCGCTATCACGGGCTAGGGGACCGCAGACCTTGACGATATGTATTGCCGCGCTCTGCGACGAAGGCAAGTCCATAATTGTTGCAGCTGACCGGATGGTGAGTGCCCCATTTCTTACCATAGAGTTTGACCACCCGAATGCAAAAATAGACGTAATCGGCCAGCGCTGTGTTGCCCTTAGCGCAGGTGATGTGCTGGCAGTAACCGATGTGCTCTCAGAGAGCTCCGGCATTTCTGGTCAGTTGCAGAATCCGGCTGTCGGACTGATTACCGATGAAATCAAGCAACGTTTTGTTCAAGTAAGGCATAGACTGCTCAATGAACGGCTATTTCAGCCACGGGGCCTGTCCTTTGACGATTACTACAAACGAGGACTGATTCAAAGCATGCCTTCAGATTTGGCGATGATGTTGGACAACCAAGTCCAAGCCTTTCAGTTGGGAGCATCTCTGATAGTGGCAGGCGTTGACAGTTCCGGAGGACACATCCATTCGATAGAAGATCCCGGCACTTCGCAGTGCTTTGATCGACTCGGTTACCATGCTATTGGCAGCGGTCATCGCCATGCAATTCTGAGCTTGGTCACACTTCAGCACAATACACTGGTGGACGTTCCACGGGCCATCTTCAATGTGTATTGCGCTAAGCGGCAGGCCGAGATAGCGCCTGGCGTGGGGTTGGGCACAGACATGCTTGTCATTACGAAGGAAGAGATGACAGCCATCGATAACACAGCGCTGGAAGCGCTGTCAAAGGAGTTCGCCAAACGTAGTTTTCTACAGCCAGAATTAGCGACTATAGAAAGCCACTCTGCTGCAGAGTCGCAGGAGGATACCGATAATGGACATGCTGATGACGAAGAGCAATAACGGTCGGGACAATGATATCGAGCCCGTCCTTGAGCAATATGCAGTGCCATTGGACGTTCGATTGCAGATAGCTGAAACCAGGAAGCGGATGGCGGAGAGTCGATACAGGTTGTCGGTGACCCGAGCGTTGGCATGGGTCGACAAGTCACGTGGTTTGGTCCGCCCCGCAAATGTTGACAGATAGGAGCGGTAGGCCTGTTGAGCGGCAGCCTTCGGCGCTGCCGATGGTAAGAGGCCCGCCTGATCTGACCAACTCAAGTCGTTCCCCCTTCACCCCTTTAATCCCTCAATGGGAGCGTTGGACTCCGACGATCCCGCTCGACCTTAGTAGTCGTTCGCCCAGCGACCGAGGTAGAGGCCTGCGTGTCGTCGGTTTCCGTGATGGCCTTGCGGATGTCCGGGTCGGTGAGGTCCAGGACGCGCACGCTATGCGTTCGGCGGAATACTCCTCGACCGGCATCCGATCGGCTGCAGAGTCGCGTTTCGCGTTTCGCCATATTCGCCGGGATGGCGTTGTTATCGGGGTCGGTGATCACCGGACGCACGTTCCTTGGGTCACGCAAGGGTCGGGTGGGCTATCGAGCATGTCGAGGATTGCCGGCCGGCGGGTTCCACTCGACGGAGGGGTCGTAGGCGGGATCGGGCGGTTCCTGCGGCGGGCGCTCGGCCTCCGGCACGTGGCGGAGGTTGACGCGGATGCGGGTCCAGACCGAGTGGCGGCCGCGCATGGCGTCGACCAGCACGTCGTCGGGCTGCAGGCACGCCGCCGCCTGGGGATGGCGCGCGCGCCAGCGGTCCAGGCCGGCCTGCGCCTCGGCTTCCGTTTTCGCGTGGGCGATCACGATCAGCGGCATGACCGAGCGGCGCCGGCCGGTGGGCGAGGGGCCGCTGCGCCGGCGTGACGGGTTCACGCGGCGCGGTTCGCCGCGCTGGCGGCCGAAGTGCGGGGGGCCAGGGCGCGTCCCCAAGCCCCTCCGACTCGTGGCGCGCGGAGACCTCCAGCAGCGACTCCAGCGACCCCGGATGCTCGTCCATGCCGGCCGCCGGGTCGCCGACCTCGCGCAGCCGCGCCGGCATGGTGCGCAGCGTGAAGTCCGCCGGGTCGCAGGCGGGCACCTCGTCCCAGGTGAGCGGGGGCGGGACACCATCGCCCGCTGGTTGGGCCGCACCGAGTAGGCCGCGGCGATGGTGCGGTCCTTGGCGTTCTGGTTGTAGTCCAGGAACACGCCGACCCGCTCCTCCTTCCACCACGTGCTGGTGGCCAGCCCCGGAGCGCGCCGCTCCACCTCGCGGGAGACGGCGAGCGCCGCGCGGCGCACCTCGGTGAAACCCCAGCGGGGAACGATACGGGAGTAGACGTGCATGCCGCGCGAGCCCGAGGTCTTGGGCCACGCGACCAGGTGGTTCTCCTCCAGCACCTCGCGCGTGACGGCGGCGACCCGCCGCACGTCCTCCCAGGGGACGCCCGGGCATGGGTCGAGGTCGATGCGCAACTCGTCCGGGTGCTCCATCGCGCTGGTGCGCACCGCGTGCGGATTCAGGTCGATGTTGCCCAGGTTGGCCATCCAGGCGAGCTGCGCGGGCTCGGTGACCACCAGCTCGTGGGCGGTGCGGCCGGACGGGAAGCACAACTCCACGGTCGGCACCCAGTCCGGGCGCTTAGCCGGCGCCCGCTTCTGGAAGAAGCCCTCGCCGGTGATGCCGTCCACGTAGCGCTTGAGGACGATGGGCCGGTCGTACACGGCGCGCACGGCGCCCTCGGCCACCTCCAGGTAGTAGCGGACCAGCTCCAGCTTGGTGATGCCGGCTTCGGGGAAGTAGACCTTGTCCGGGTTGGAGACGCGTACCGCGCGCCCGTCGACGTCGAGCGTCTCCGCCGGTGTCCTGCTCGCCACGGCGGACACTATCGCCCGAAACGCGTCGCCTGTGGGCGTCCCTTTGGTAGTCTGTGCGCGTGCCGGAGCTGCAGGGGCGGGTTTCCGCGGACGCGATACTGGAGGCGCTGGACGAGCTGCGCACGCTGACCGTGCTCGACGACGGCGCGCAGTCGTTCCGGGCGCGCGCCTACGGGAGGGCGCTCGCCGTCCTGCGCGACGAGGTGGGCGAGGCGCTGCCGGCCATGACCGAGGCGGAGCTGGTGGCGCTGCCGGGGGTAGGCGCCACGATCGCGCGCAAGGTCCGCGAGTACGTCGACACGGGCACGATGGCCAAGCTGGAGCGGTTGCGGGAGCGCTTTCCGCCCGAGTATCAGCGGCTGGTGAGCATGCCGGGCGTCGGGCCGAAGACGCTGGCCCGCCTGCACCGGGAGCTGGGCATCGACTCGATCGACCGGCTGCAGGACGCGCTGGCGAGCGGCGCCGTGGACGCGCTGCCGGGGCTGGGCAAGGGCGTCAAGGCGGCGTTGGCGCGGGGCGAGCGGTTCCTGGTGGAGATGGGGCGCGACGCCTGGCCGATCGCACGGGTCATGCCGGTCGCCGAGCGCATCGCCGGCGAGCTGGCGCAGGCGGACGGGGTGGAGCGGGTGCAGGTGTCCGGAGAGTTGCGCCGCCTGCTGCCGATGGTGCGCGAGGCGCGGCTGGTGGCCGGTGCCGCCGATCCGGCGCCGGTGCTGCGCCGGTTCGCCGGGCTGCCCAACGCGCGCTCCGTGGAGACCGCGTCCGCCGGCGCCACGCTGATGACCCATCGCGGGCTGCCGGTGCGGCTGGACGTGGTGCCGGCGGAGCGGTTCGCGGCCACGCTGTTTCACACCACGGGCTCCGATCGGCACCTGCAGGAGCTCGCCGGCCGGGCGGCCGAGCGCGGCCTGCTGCTGGACCCGGACGGGCTTGCGGACGCGGATGGCGCGCCGGTCTGCGTCGTGGACGAGGCCGAGCTCTACGGCCGGCTGGGGTTGCCGTTCGTCCCGCCCCCGGCGCGGCAGGGGGCGGGCGAGGTCGATGCCGCCGCGGCGGGCCGCTTGCCGCCGCCGGTGTCGGTGGCGGACATCAAGGGCGACCTGCATCTGCACACGGATCTGTCCGGGGACGGGGTCTCCACCCTGACCGAGGTCGTGGGCGCCGCACGCGAGCGTGGCTACGCCTACCTGGCGGTCACCGACCATGCCGAGGCGATCGGCCGCAACGGCGCGAGCCGCGACGGCCTGCTCGATCAGCGCCGCCGGCTCGCCCGCGAGCAGGAGCGGCACGGCGATATCCGTCTCCTGCACGGGGTGGAGCTCAACATCGCCGCGGACGGAGGCATGGACTACGACGCCGCGTTCCGCGGCAGCTTCGACTGGTGCGTCGCCTCGGTCCACTCCGGGTTCGAACTGGACCGGGCGCGCCAGACCGAGCGCATCATCGCCGCCATGCGTGACCCTGCCGTGAACGTCATCGGCCACCTCACCGGGCGCATGCTGGGCAAGCGGCCGGCGGTCGAGCTGGACTTCGAGCGGATCGTCGACGCCGCCGTCGCCACCGGCACGGCGATCGAGATCAACAGCGGGCTGCCGCGCCTCGATCCCGATGTGGCGCTCTTGCGGCAGGCGGCACGGGCGGGCGTCACCTTCGTGATGAGCACCGACGCCCATCACGTGCGGGAATTCGACCGCATGCGCTGGGGGGTGCAGCTCGCCCAGGGCGGCTGGGTTTCGCCCGAGGCGATCGCCAACACGTGGCCGGCGGAGCGCTTCCTGTCCTGGGTCCGCGACGCCCGCGCCGGTTGACGGAAGCCATGCCGGCCCGATTCAGCCGCGGCGAGCGTAGTTGGGTCCTGTACGACGTGGCCAACTCCGCCTACTCGCTGGCGGTCACCACCGCCGTGTTCCCGCTGTTCTTCAAGAACGAGATCGCCGCCGGGGTGCCGGGCGCCACCTCCACCGCGTGGCTGGCGTTCGCCAACAGCCTGTTCACGCTGGTGGTGGCCGTGCTGGCGACCGGGCTCGGCCCCATGGGCGACTACGAGGGCCGCAAGAAACGGTTCTTCGCGTCGTTCTTCGCGTTGGGGGTGACCGCCACCGGTGCGATCGCCTTCGCCGCCACGGGCCGGCCGCTGGTGGCCCTGGCGCTGTACGTCGTCTCCGGCATCGGCTTCGCCGGCGCCAACGTGTTCTACGACGCGTTCCTGACCGACGTGAGCCCGCCGGAGCGCATGGACCGGGTGTCCGCGGCCGGCTTCGCGTGGGGATACGTGGGCGGCTCGCTGCCGTTCGTGGTCGCCATGGCGGTGATGATGGGCCTGCCGCAGCTCGGCCTGAGCATCGACGGCTGGGGGGTGCGGATCGCGTTCCTGATCGCGGCGCTGTGGTGGCTGCTGTTCACGGTGCCGCTGCTCCGACACGTGCGGCAGGTTCACTTCCTGCCTGCCGCCGGACGCGGTGTCATCGACGCCGTCCGCGCCGGGATCGGGCGGGTGGCGAACGTGGTGCGGGAGATCCGCCGCTACCGCACGGTGATGTTGTTCCTGCTCGCCTACTTCTTCTACATCGATGGCGTCGGCACCATCATCAAGCTGGCGACCGCCTACGGCACCGACATCGGACTGTCGGCGGAGACCGTGCTGGTGGTGCTGCTGGTCGTCCAGGTCGTGGCGTTCCCGTGCACGCTGCTGTTCGGGAGGCTCGCCGCGCTCACCTCGCCGCGGACGATGCTGCTGGCCGGCATCGGGGTCTACATCGTGGTGACGGCGCTCGCGTTCGAGATCCCGCGCCTGCCCGTACCCGCGCAGGTGCCGACCTTCTGGGCGATCGCGCTGCTGGTCGGTACCTCCCAGGGCGGCATCCAGGCGCTGTCCCGCTCCTACTACGCGCGGCTGATTCCCGCCGACTCGGCCGCCGAGTTCTTCGGCTTCTACAACATATTCGGGAAGTTCGCGGCGATTCTGGGACCGTTGCTGGTCGGCGTGTTCGCGCAGGTCACCGGCGACACCAGCACCGGCGTGCTCAGCCTGGTGGCGCTGTTCGTGATCGGCGGCGTGCTGCTGCTGCGCGTCCCTGCGGTGCCGGAAGACGCCCGGGTCCGCTGAAGACAGGACTCCGTTTACGTTCCGCGTGGTTCGATCTTCGGCTTGAAGCGCCACTCGAAGGTTCCACCGGCATCTGCCGTCTCCTGCGCGTGGCGGAGGCAGAGGGCGCAGTCCGCGGCCAGCGCGCAGGTGTCGATCCCGCGGCAACGCTCGGGCGTTCGCGCCAAGTTGGCAACGGCCTTGGCGAGGTTCTTGCGGACGCCCGCCATGTTGCCTTGTCCGGCCTTGACCATCGCCGCCGCCACCTGGATGACCGCACGCAGGAAGACCCCCTCGTCCGAGCCTCTCCTGCGCAGCCAGAGCGCCTCCCACGCCTCGTGCGCGTGCCAGTGATCGCCAGCGGCGTATAGCTCCGCGCCGTCCGCCCAGACGTTCTCGTCCGCGTTCGGTGCGTCATCCGTGCCCGGATCGTTCATCTGCCGGTGCCGGGCATGGTACCGTCGGCGGGATGACTACGGCACTGAATCACGTCGGCGGCGGATGGCAGCGGTCCGGCGGCGCCGACTTTCTGGACGTCCACAACCCGGCCACGGCTGCGGCGATCGGCCGCGTCGTGGTGTCGTCCGCGAACGACCTGAACGCGGCGGTCGAGGCCGCCACGGTGGCCGCCCGCGAGTGGCGCAACACGCCGGTGGAGGACCGCATCCAGCCGCTGTTCCGGCTCAAGGCGCTGATGGACGAGCGCACCGACGAGCTGGCGCGCATCATCACCGAGGAGAACGGCAAGACGCTGGCCGAGTCGGTGGGCGAGTTGAAGCGCGCGATCGAGAACGTGGAGGTGGCGTGCGGCACGCCGACGCTCATGCAGGGCGACTTCCTGGAGGACGTGGCCGCCGGCATCGACGAGCTGATGGTCCGGCAGCCGGTCGGCGTGTGCGCGATCGTCTGCCCGTTCAACTTCCCGGCGATGATCCCGTTCTGGTTCTTCCCGTACGCGCTGGCGTGCGGGAACACCTGCATCATCAAGCCGTCGGAGCGCACGCCGCTGACCATGGGCGCCGTGTTCGAGTTGCTGGAGGAGGCGGAGTTTCCGCCCGGCGTGGCAAATCTGGTCCACGGCGAACGGGGCGTCGTCGACGCGATCCTGGAGCATCCGGGGATCAGGGCGGTGAGTTTCGTCGGCTCCACACCGGTGGCCCGTCACGTGTACGCCACCGCGTCGGCCGCCGGCAAGCGCGTGCAGGCGCAGGGCGGCGCCAAGAACCCGATCGTGGTGCTGCCGGACGCGGACATCGACGCGACCTGCACGATCGCGGCGGACAGCGCCTTCGGCTGCGCCGGGCAGCGCTGCCTGGCCGCATCGCTGGCGATCACGGTGGGAGATGCCGCCGAACCGTTCGTCGACGCGATGGGGCAGATCGCCGGTTCGCGCGTGGTCGGCAACGGCCTGGACGACGGCGTCGAGATGGGGCCGGTCATCACGGAGGAGAGCCGCAGCCGGATCGAGGGGCTGATCGGCACCGCCGCCGGCGAAGGGGCGCGCGTCGTCGTCGACGGCCGCGGCCGCGCCGTCGACGGCCACGCCGGCGGGTCGTTCGTAGGGCCGACCCTGCTGCGCGGCGTGCCGCCGGCCGGCACGATCGCCGGTACCGAGATCTTCGGCCCGGTGCTGGGCGTGGTGGAGGTGGCCGACGTCGACGAGGCGATCCGCTTGGTGAACGGCGGCCGCTACGGCAACATGGCCTGCCTGTTCACCGGCAGCGGCGCGGCCGCCCGGCGCTTCCGGCACGAGGCGGACGTGGGCAACATCGGCATCAACCTGGGCGTGGCGGCGCCCATGGCGTTCTTCCCGTTCTCGGGTTGGCGCGACAGCTTCTTCGGCACCCTGCACGGCCAGGGCAGGCACGCCATCGAGTTCTTCACGCAGACCAAGGTGGTCGTCGAGCGCTGGCCGGAGGGCTGGTCACGCCGGTTCTGAGACACGTGAGCACGCCCGACGCCGCGGCGTTCGAGCGGGACGGCTACCTGCTGGTGCGGAGCATGTGGGCGGATGCGGAGGTGCGCGCCATCCGCTCGGCGGTGGCGCGGGCGCTCGAGGACGGCCTGGACTCCACCGGCGTGCGTGTGTTCTCGCCGGAGCGCACGCCGCCGGACCTGCTGCGGGTGTGCACGGAGGACCCGATGCGGTCGGCGGTGCGGGCGATCATCGGCCCGCGGGTGGAGTTCCTGAGCGTCAAGCCCGCGGTCAAGACGCGCCGCATCACCACGGCGTCTCCCTGGCACCAGGACTGGCCCTACTGGAAGGGGGCTCACAAGGTGTCGGCCTGGATCGCCCTGGACCGGGCGGAAATCGACAACGGCTGCCTGCGCGTGGTCGCCGGATCGCACGCCCGTGCCTGGGACCACCACCGGCACGACGGTCCCGACGGATTCGGCAATCGCGTCTCGGAAGAGGACGTGGCCGCGGCGTTCGGCGCCGCCGCGCTCCGGTCGGTGCCGATGGCGCCCGGCGACGCGCTGTTCTTCCACGACCGGCTGCTGCACGGCTCCCACCCGAACTCCAGCGGCCGCGACCGCTGGGCGCTGATCCCCACCTATCGCGACGCGTCGGTGGCGGACGACCACACACTGCCGGAGCTCTGGCGGGCGCCGATCACGCTGGGATAGCATCGGCCATGGCCTTTTACGAGATTCGCCGGTACGAGGTCGTCCCCGGCAAGATGGACGAATGGCTGAGCCTGATGGAGGGGACGATCATCCCCTTCCAGGTGGCGCGCGGCATGGTGATCGCCGGCAGCTTTCGCGGCGAGGAAGACGACACCACCTACCTCTGGATCCGCCGCTTCGAATCCGAGGCGGAGCGGGAGCGCCTCTACGATGCGGTCTACGAGGACGAGGAGTGGAAGCGGACGATCAGCCCCCGTGCGGGCGAGCTGATCAACCGCGACACCATGCAGGTGACGCGCGTCACGCCGACGGCACGGTCCGTCCTGCAGTAACGCCGCAGACCGCGTCTATTCGTGGCGCAGGGCGTCCACGGGGTCCATGCGCGCGGCGCGGCTGGCCGGGTAGAGCCCGGACGCCAGGCCGGTCCCGAACGCCAGCAGGAACGCCAGCCGCACCGTCCCCGGCACGATCAGTCCCGGCCACTGCGTCGCCTCGGCGACGATAGTGATGGCGGCCGCCGCCAGGCCGATGCCGAGCAGCCCCCCGCCGCCGCAGATCAGCACCGCTTCCGCGACGAACTGGTTGAGAATCGACGCCTGCTGGGCGCCGATCGCCTTGCGGGTGCCGATCTCGCGCGTCCGCTCGCGTACGGAGACCAGCATGATGTTCATCACGCCGATGCCTGCCACCACCAGGGCGATCACACCCAGCAGCGACACCATTGTGGTGATGGTGCCGGTAGTGGTCTCCACCGTCTCCAGCAACTGGTTCATGTCCTCCACCAGAAACTTGCGGTGCCGGCCGTCGTGGCGGCCGTGGTTGGCGTCAAGGATCGCCAGGATCTGCTGCTTGGCCTCATTGATCTGCCGCAGGCTCTCCGCCTGGCCCCACAGGAAGTAGATCCTTTGCCGGCCGGTGAGACGCTGCAGGGTGGACACCGGCAGGAGGACCCGGGTGTCGACGGAGCCGCTGACGTCGAGCAGGCCCTGCTCCTCCGGGGCCAGCACGCCGACCACCTCC
Organism: Spirochaetia bacterium; assembly: GCA_965215345.1. Lineage (GTDB taxonomy): Bacteria > Spirochaetota > Spirochaetia > SZUA-6 > Bin103 > CATQHW01. The sequence goes on from CBDCDL010000001.1 coordinate 425,372, forward strand.
AGCTCGAACCACGTGTCGATGGAGATCAGCGCACCGAGCGGCGACTCGTCGGGGAACAGCTCGGCCGCCACCTCGGCGCCCAGCACCGCCACCTTGCGCTGCAGGTGCTCGTCATCGGGGTTGAGGAACCGGCCCTGCGCCACGCGGACCGAGTTGGCCCCCAGGTAGTAGTGCAGCGTGCCGTAGAGCGTCATGTCGGCGCCGCGACCGCCGTAACGCGCGGACATCCCGGACAACATGACCTCCGGAGTGACCGCAGCCACGGCGTCAGCCTGCGCGTTGATCTGCTCGACGTCTTCGATGGTGATGTGCTCGGTGTCGTATCTGTTGCCGTCGGCGTCGTGCGCCCGCCAGTTGGGCATCACCATCAGCGAACCCGCGCCGAAGCTGGAGATCGCGTCGCGCACCACGACCTTGGCGCCGTCGCCCAGACCGACGATGGCGATCACCGAGCCCACGCCGATGGTGATGCCCAGCACCGCCAGCACCGTGCGGAATCGGTTGGCGGCCACCGCGGCCGCCGCCTCGAACACCAGCGAGCCGGGACGCATGCCCGGCAGAAAGCGCCGGCGCGCCGGCGGGCTGCCGGGCGAAGGGGCGGGTCGGGCGATGCGCAGCGCCATGCGGCCGGTCCGCGTTACTCGCGGCTCAAGGCCACCACCGGCGGCAGCCGCGCGGCCTTGCCGGCCGGATAGACGCCGAAGAACAGGCCGATCGCGATCGAGACCCCCAGGCCGACCGCGGCCACCTGCGGCAGGGCCAGGCTCCAGCCCAGCGCCACCGCCACCGCCACCGTGCCGCCGAGTCCCAGCATCACGCCGACCACGCCGCCGAGCAGGCAGATCACCACCGACTCGATCAGGAACTGGCCCATGATGTCGCCGTCACGGGCGCCGACCGCCTTGCGCAGCCCGATCTCGCGGGTGCGTTCGCTGACCGAGACCAGCATGATGTTCATGATCCCCATGCCGCCGACCAGCAGCGAGATGCCGGCCACCAGCGTCACCACGGTGGTGATGGTGCCCAGCACCTGCCCCTCGGTTTCGATGCGCGCCTGATCGGTCTTCACGGCAAAGGGCTGCAAGGAGTCGGTGCCCGGCAGCACCCGGTCCAGGAAGAACTGCACGCGGGTGATCGACTCGGCCAGGCGCGCGCTGTCGCGGGCGCGCATGGTCACCTCCGGGACGTGCGGCCCCAGGTCGTCCCACTCGTAGATGGTGCTGTACACGTCGTAGAGCAGGTACGCGGTACGGTCGTCGGAGCCGTCGCCGGCGGAGCTGAGGCCGCGCGGGGCGAGCACGCCGACCACCTGCAGGTGGAGCCGGCCGACCTGCACCGCGGCGCCCACCGCGCCCTGCGGGTCGCCGAACAGCGCGACCGCGATGCGGTGTCCCAGGACGATCACCCGGCGCTTCGTCCGCAGGTCGTCCTCGTCCAGAAAACGGCCCGCCAGCAGGGGCGGCGACCAGATCTCGTCGTACTCGGGGCCCACCCCGTAGAGCTGCGCGTCCTCTTCGTCGTTGCGGAAGCCGACGGTACCGTCTCCGCGCACCAGCGGGGTGAGCCAACTGGTGTCGCGCACCAGATCGTGGATGCCCGCCACGTGGTAGTCGCGCAGGTATTGCCGCCGCCCGCCGCGTTCCCACCAGTTCTCGCTGCCTGCCGGCTCGATCCAGTACAGGGCTCCGCCGAGCGCGGCGACGTCTTCCATCACCGCGCGACGTCCCATGATGCCGATCGCCATCACCGCGATCACGGAGGCGACGCCGATCACCAGGCTGAGGATGGTCAGGGCGGTGCGCAGCTTGTTGCGGCGCACCGCGTCGAACGCCTCGCGGATGCCCTCGGTAACCGTCACGCTGGCGGCTCCGGTGCCGGGCCGGGGGCCGGGACGCTCGCCGGCCGCCGCGGGATCGGCTCGTCGCGGGTGATCAGCCCGTCCCGCAGATGGATGACGCGCCGGCTGTAGGCGGCGACGTCGGCGTCGTGCGTGACCAGGATGATGGTGGCGCCCGACAGGTTGAGCTCGGTGAGCAGCTCCATGATCTCCTTGCCGGTGGTCGAATCCAGGTTGCCGGTAGGCTCGTCCGCGAACACGATCGACGGGTAGTTGACCAGCGCGCGGGCGACGGCGACCCGCTGGCGCTGGCCGCCGGACATCTCGGTGGGGCGGTGGCGTACGCGGTCGCCCAAGCCGACCCGTTCCAGGGCTTCGGTGGCGCGCCGGCGGCGGTCGCGGCGCCGGACGCCCGCGTAGATCATGGGCAGCTCGACGTTGCGCAGGGCCGTCATGCGCGGCAGCAGGTTGAAGGTCTGGAAGATGAAGCCGACCCGCTCGTTGCGGACGCGCGCCAGCTCGTGGTCGGACATCCGCGACACGTCGGCGCCGGCCAGCGCGTAGGTGCCGGCGCTCGGCCGGTCCAGGCAGCCGACGATGTTCATCAGGGTCGACTTGCCCGACCCGGACGGGCCCATGACCGCCACGAACTCGTGCTCCTCGATCGACAGGTCGATCCCGGCCAGCGCGGTGACGGTGACGTCGGCCCCCATCGGGTAGACCTTGGTGATGCCGGCCAGACGGATCACGACCGTTCCGTGGGCGCCTCTTCGTCCGGCCGGTCCGGTGCCGGAGCCTCATTCGAGGCCGCGTCATCCTCCTGACCGTCGTCCTGCGCTCCGTCGGTCTCCGGCTCCGCTTCGGGCGACGGCTCCGGCTCGACCATCACCGACAGGCCGTCGCGCAGCAGCGCCAAGTTGCCGACCACGACCATCTCGCCCGGCTCGATGCCCTCCCTCACCTCCACCTGGCTGGGGGTGGACACGCCGATGTCGACCTCGCGGCGCTCCAGGACGTATCGGCCGTCCTCCCCCTCGACGGAGTTGGCCACGAACGCGATCGTGGCACCGGCCCGCTCCAGGAGGGCGGCGTAGGGGACGGCGGTGGCGTCCTGCTTCAACTCGGCGTCGATACGCGCGCGGCAGGAGGAGCCGGCGAGCAGGCGCGCGCCGTCCGGCAGGCTGCCTTCGTCGACGTCGACGTCGATGGTGGCCAGCGGCACGGTCCCGGCCGTCTCCATGCTCGGCGGCACCAGCGTGATCGTCCCCAGCAACTCCACGTCGCGCAGGGTCTCGGTGGTGAGGATCACCTCCTGACCGAGCCGGATCTTGCCGATGTCCACCTCGTCGATCCGCACGCCGGCCAGGATGTCGTCCAGGGTCTCCACCGTGGCGACCGGTTGGCCGGCCCCCAGGTGGTTGCCGAGGGTCGCCTCCAGTTTGGTCACCGTGCCGTCGAGCGGAGCCACCACGGTCGCTTTGCGCAGGTCTTCGGCGGCTTTTTCGGCGGCGAGCCGCGCCTGAATGACGGCGGGGTTGTCGGCGACGATGCGCGCGTCGCCGCCGGCATCCATCGGCGGTTCGGCATCGACCGGCAGGCTGGCCGCCAGGTTGAGTTCTGCGCGGGCGCTCTGCAGGGCGTCGAAGGCGTCGCGCTCTGCCTGCTCCGCCTGCGCCAACTGGTCGTCGGACATCGTGCCGCTCCCGTGCAGGGCCCGGTTGCGTTCCAGGGAGCGAGCGCGATCGTCCCACGTCCGCTCCGCCGAGCCGATGGTGGCGCGCAGCCTGGCCAGCCGATGCGCCAGGCCCAGCTCGGTCTCGCGCAGCGACGCCTGCGCCCGCGTCAGCGCATCGCGCAACTCGGTCTGCTCGAAGCGGGCCAGCGTCTGACCGGCCGTGACCGGGGCGCCCACCTGGACCGGAATGGCGATCGCCCGTCCGCCCACGTCGTAGGTGACCTCCACGCTGCGCCGCGAACGGAAGGTGCAACTGCCGACGACGCGGGTCTGCATGGCGGTGACCACCGCCTCCTCGAGCTCCACCGGCACCGCCTCGGCCAGCGGATCGCTCGCGAACAGGCGGCTGAGCGCGAAGCTGGCGACGATCAGCAGGACCACCGCGATGCCCGCGAAGCGGAGCAGCAGGCCGGTGCGTCGTTTCATGTCTCGGCCTCCCTCACGCCAGGATGGCCAGCCGGCCGCCGACGGCGGCGTCGACGACCGCCCACAGCACGGCGATGCAGGCGGTCTGCGCCAGCGCGCGGCGCGCGGGCAGGCGCAGCAGCACCGCGGCGCCGAACGCCAGCACCGCCAGCGCCCACAGCCCGAACGGGTCGGACAGCAGCACCGCGAAGCGCTCGACGATCCCCGGCAGGTTCCAACCCGCCAGCGACGCCAAGTCGAAGCGCGCGACGATCAGCTCGCGGTATGCCGCGACGGTGGTCACGTTGGCGGCCGACTCCGGATCGGTCGCCAGCGTGAGCGCCCCGGACAGAAGCCGCCGGATGGCGAGCGGCACGAACGCGACGCCCACCAGCCGGATCGACGCGCGGGGCCGGTCGGGGGCGATCGGTTCCTCGCCGCCGAAGAACTGCGTCAGCACCATCAGCGCTACCCAGGTCATGCCCAGGGCGGCGAGCAGCGCGGCCGAGGCCAGCATCACGCGAAACGTCTTCGCGCCGGGCGTGGAGGGTGCGATCAGCCGGTTGTAGGCGCGCGCCTGCTGTTCGTGGATGCCCTCCTCACTGCTGAACACCGCGCCGCGCTCGGCGATGTGGCGCGCCTCCACCAGCGCGATTTCCCGCATGACCGGGGAACGGGCGTGCCACAGGATCAGGGTCTCGCCGATCGCCGTAATGCCGAACACCAGCACCAGCACGGCGAACAGGGAGAACGTCGGCGTGTCTCTCGGGTCGAAGGCGCGGCCCGGCTGGGTGGCCGCGCGCGTCATCGCCGCGAGAAACCGCACGCCGGGAACGTAACGCAAAGGAGTCCGATCGTCACCTGAGCGACCATCAGCTTCTCCAGGGACCGCGGTGTGAAGCTGCGTCGACCGTGGCCCCCCGGGCCGCTACGCGTACGAATTCCGAGGCTTGATCACCAGCTCGGTGATGCAGGCGCGATCGGGCAGCGTGGCGGCCAGCAGCGTGGCGGCGGCGACGTCCTCCGGCTGCAGCATCGCCTGCCGCCGCTCGGCGCTCACCGGCTCGGGGCGCCGATCCAGGATCGGGGTCTCCACCTCACCGGGGAGGATGACCGTGGAACGGATGCCGTTGCGGGACTCCTCCTCATTGATGACCGAGTTCAGGCCGACCACGCCGTGCTTGGAGGCGCTGTAGGCCGCGCCGGCCAGGCTCGATCCCCATCGTCCCGCGGTGGAGCCGATGTGGACGATCGTCCCGCTGCCTGCGGCGCGCATCGCCGGCAGCGCCGTGCGGACGCAGTAGAAGACGCCCGACAGGTCGACGGCCACCGTCAGATCCCAGTCCGGGAGCGACACCCCGGCGACCGAGCGCGGGTTGGTGTTGATCCCGGCGTTGTTGACCAGGATCGTGGCCGGTCCGTGCGCCTTCGTCGCCTCCGCGAAGGCGGTTTGCACGGCGTCGTAGTCCGACACGTCGCAGGGGCAGGCGTGCACGCGATCGCCGTCGAGCCGGCCGGCCACCTCGGCAAGCGGCTCGGGCCGCCGTCCGATCAGGGTGACCGCGGCGCCCGCGCCGTGCAGGGCGACGGCGATGGCGGCGCCGATGCCGGTGCCGGCGCCCGTGACGATCGCGGCGGCGCCGTCGAGCGCCGACACTACGAATTCCTCGTGGAGCGTATGAAGTGCTTCATCGTGGCGGCAGTGTAGGATGCCGCCACGACCATGGGGAACCTGTCGTTGTCACGCCTGCGCCGCGCCGCCTTCATCGTCCTGACCGCAACGGTCGTGGTCGTCACCGCCGCGTTGGTCGTCGCCGTGGCGCTGCCCGACTCGCCGCAGCAGGTGGCCGAACGGTTTCTGCGCGCCCGCTATGCCCGCCACACCGAACGGCTCTACCAGCTCGCCTCCGCGGCCGATCGGGCCGAGCGGACCCTGGAGGAGTTTCTGGAGGTCAACTCGCCCTTCCCGGAGCCGTTCCAGCCGGGCGTCGACGCGCTGGCGGCGGCGATACGCTTTTCGGGGGCCGATGCGGACGTGACCGGCGATCAGGCGCGGGTGACGATCCGCGCGGCGCTCCCGAACTCTGCCGACGGCGACCTGAACGCCCTGCTGCACGCCGTGGAGGCGGACAGCGCGTTCGGCGGCACGGAGTCGCCGCGGGACGTGGTGCGCAGCATCCGCGCCGACGCGCGCGCCGGCCGCCTGCCGTTGGTACAGGTGACCGAGACCGTGGACCTGATCCGCGAAGGCGGCCGCTGGCGCGTGATCATGGGCTGGGACGCCGATCTGCTGGTGACGCTCGACGCCGCGGTGGCCGACGGCGTGCCGGTCGAGTTCACGATCCTGACCGAGCCGGAACTGCGCCTGCGCCCCGGCGAGACCGGCCGCGCCACCTTCGCGGTGCGCAACACCTCGGACGAGTCGCTGCGCGTGGCGGCCACGCACGCCTACTCGCCACCGGCAGCGCAGGTCCACGTCGAGCTGATCCGCTGCTTCTGTTTCATCGAGGAGCGCCTCGATCCCGGCGAGACCCGCGAGCTGGCGCTGGTGTTCCGGCTCGGATGGGACCTGCCGGCCGCGATCGACGCCGTGGACATTACCTACCGCTACGACCACGCCGAGGCGGCCCCCCGCCGCTGACGCGCGGCGCGACGCCGCGCGCGGACCGATGTACATTCGGGAGGCACGCACCAAGCCGGCGCAGTGACGCCGGTCTTTGCAGTGACGCCGGTCTTCGGGTCGCGGCCGGATCTGCCGGCCTGAGCTATGGCAGCTTGACCGGGCGGCTGGTGCGGGCCGACTCGACCGCCGCCTCGCTGACCACCGAGCCGAACGCGCCGTGGCGGCCGGGCGACAGGTTCTCCGTCGCCGCGCCGTGAGCCAAGTCGATCAGGTTCGCGGAGGGGCCGCCGACCGGGTAGGTGTCCTCGGCCGCCAGCGGCTCGTACTCGGTGCGGCCGGCCTTGCCGTCCACGGTCAGCGTACCCTTCCAGAGTTCCTGGTCCAGGACGCCGCCGGTGCCGTGCACGCGCAGATCGTAGTGCATCATCGCGGCCGTGGCCGCTCCGTTGGAGGCCAGGCTGACCAGGGTGCCGTCGTCCAACACGATGACGATCGCGTCGTAGACGTCGACGGCCGCGCCGTCGTTCTCGAAGCGGGCGAACACCTCGACCGGCCGGCGCTCTGTCAGGTAGCTGACGTAGGCGGCTGGGTGGGACACCTGCGTGTAGATCTGGCCGCCGCCGGCGATCGCCGGGTCGCTGTACGAGGTCTGGCCGGGCACCAAGTACGGCCGCTGGTGTTCGGAGCGCGCCTCGTCCGGGGCGGGCATCGCCTTGTCCCACTCCAGCCCGCGGTAGAGGCCCTGGGTGAGATTGGTGAACAGGATGCTGATCATCCGGACCGTGCCGATGCCTCCGGCCTGCAGCACGCGGCGCGCCTCCTGGCAATGGCGCGTGAAGTGATAGGTGGCGCCCACCATGAGGTGCAACCCCTGCGTGTCAGCCAGTCGCACCAGCTCCAGGCCTTCCTCACCGCGGATCGTGAAGGGCTTCTCGATCAGAACGTGCAGGCCGCGCTCCAGCGCCGCCTTGCCCTGAGCGTAGTGAAGCTTCGGCACCGAGCTGATCACCACGGCCTGCAGCCCGTCGATTGCCAGCACCTCCTCGGTGGTAGTGCAGGCGTGCGGCACGCCGAAGTCGCCGGCGATGCGCTTCGCCGTCTCCCGGTCGTGATGCTGGATCGCCACCAGCTCAGCGTGAGGGTTGTCCCGCAAGGCCGGCACGTGCGAGGTCGTCCCCCACCAGCCGGCGCCGATCACCGCGCACTTCACTCGCTCCATGCGCGCCAGCATAGGTCCGGCGCGGTCGCCGGCTCAACCGCTATTCACGGAGTGGCACGCATGAAGGTCGCCGCCTGCGTCCGAACGCGGGCGATTGGCTGAGCGGCGAGGCAGCACGCGCATGCGGATCCCGAGCTGGCTGACCACGGAGAAATGCCCCTTCACCGAAGTCCTTGTCGAATGTCACGAGCAAGCGGTCTTCCTTCGATGCGCGTTCCAGTACCTCCGGGTCGGCCGTGCCCGGTGCATCTTCGGAAACCCAGGATACGTCATGTCCCGCGTCGCGCAACCGTTCTACGGCGGCACCCGGCACGTTTTCGTCAGCAAGAATGTCCACGTGCTTGTGGGCTCAGGCAGCCCCGATCGGGAACACCTTCTCCGAACGCAGCACGTCGCTTGCATAATGCAGGCAAGCCCGGATGTCCTCACTGCTCAACTGAGGATAGTTCGTCAGGATGTCCGTCTCGGACCATCCCTGCGCCAGGAGATTGATGATGAACTCCACCGCCAAGCGAGTGCCCCTCACCACGGGCTTGCCCGTCATCACGTTCGCATCAACGCCGATTCGGTCTTGCCACGTCATCTTCGAATCTCCGTATGCTCGGTGAGCCGCGACGGTTCACGACTACGCGCACAAGCATAGGTCCGGCGCGGGACGCCGCTCAACTGCTATCGTGGGCGGCATGCAGAGGATCAGGCGAGCGCAGGCCATGCGCTACGAGTTCGTCGCCGACGAGCCGCTCATCACCGTGCAGGAGGGCGAGAGCTTCCAGGTGGAGACCGAGGATGCCGGCTCCGGGCTGGTCACCTCCCCGGAGATGGCCGACCGCATCCCGTCGCTGCCGACCCGGCGCTCCACGCCGCCAAAGAGCAACCCGATCGGCGGGCCGGTCGCGGTGGCCGGCGCCGAGCCAGGCGACCTGCTGGAGGTCGAGATCGAGGCGATCGACCTGCAGCCCACCGGCTACACCAACTGGGGACCGGACCGCACGAGGATCGGCGACGACTTCCGCTGGCCGGAACTGAACCGGTGGACGGTGCGCGTGTTCGAGCACCGCGACGGCAGCACCTTCCTGGACGGCGAGCGTCTGTGGCCGACCCGGCCGATGGTGGGCTGCATCGGCGTCGCCCCGGAGCGGGAGGCGCTCAACACGTCGACGGGACAGACCATCTCCGGCGGCAACCTGGACTCGCGCGACATCACCGAGGGGACGAGGGTGCAGCTCAACGTCTACCACCCCGGCGCGCTGCTGTTCCTGGGCGACGTGCACGCCAGCCAGGCGGACACCGAGTACTACGGCACCGCCGACGAGACGCGGGCGGTCGTGCAGGCGCGCTGCCGGGTGATCAAGGGCACGCGCATCCCGTTCATCCGGCTGCTGAAGCGGGACTCGATCGTCGCGCTGCGCACTGGCGCGCCGCTGGCCGTGCTGGTCGACCAGGCGGTCGAGGACCTGATGCGCTGGCTGGTCGACGACTACGGCGTGAGCCCCGAGCGCGCCTACCTGCACACCTGCATCAACCCCGACTTCCGCATCAACGTCTATCAGTACACGCTGGGGCTGGCGACCGTGGGCGCCGAATTGCCGGTCAGCTACCTGCCGGCGTGAACCTCGGCCGGCGGTCTGCGATAATCGGTTGACGGGAGCTTGAGAGCATGAGGATTTCGAGCGAGCAGGTGGCCGCGTACCGCCGGGACGGATTCACGGTCGTGGAGGACGTCCTGACGGCGGACGAGCTGCGGGAGACGCGCGAGCACATCGAGGCGATCGCCGAGGGACGGGTCCCGTTCCCGGAGGCCAACCTCGAGTACGAGCCCGGCGCCGGCGACAAGGGCCGTTCGCTGGACACGCTGCGCAAGATCAACGAGGCGGCGCCGCACGATGCGTTCTTCATGGAGTACGTGCGCCACCCCCGCATCATGGAGGTGGTGACCGCGTTGCTCGGCCGCGACATCATGCTGTTCGGCGACCAGACCTTCATGAAGCCGCCCGGTGGGGTGGAGAAGCCGTATCACCAGGACTCCGCCTATTTCAAGATCGAACCGGCCGATCTGGCCACCTGCTGGATGGCGCTCGATGACGTGACGCTGGAGAACGGCTGCCTGTGGGTCGTCCCCGGCAGCCACCTGCAGGGGATCCGCGACCACAGCCAAGCGTGGCGGGTGGGCGACCGCACCGACAAGCAGGTGCCGGACGAGGCGATCGACCTCACGCGCGAGGTGCCCATCACGCTGCGCGCCGGAAGCTGCTCGTTCCACCACAGCGTGCTGCTGCACCGCTCGGGACCGAACCGCACTCCGCACCGGCGGCGCGGGCTGGCCGTGCACTACATGAGCGCCCGCTCCCGCTGGACCGGCGACCCGGCCGACAAGCCCGACTACCCGCTCCTCCACGGCACATCGCACCCCGGCTGCGTCTGAGCCGTTGGCGTCCAGGGCGCCGGGGCACCGTCGTGACGGAGAAATGATCATGATAGGGTACTGTTATAGCCATTTTGTGGATGAAAATGCCCTTGATTCAAGCCATTCAACGCGGTACGCTGTGTCGCACGGAGGCCGACGACGATCATTCTGCGGCGAGCTGTGGACCGTGTGCTGGACGCCTGGGCAGAGGACGATCGGCGCCGGCCGCTGTTGATCCGTGGAGCCCGTCAGGTTGGCAAGACCTACTCGGTCACGGCTCTTGGCGAACGGAAGTTCGCGGATGTCGCCTCGATCAACCTTGAGCGGCAACCTCGCTACCGGAGCTGCTTCGACACCCTGGAACCACAGAAGATCCTTGACCAGATCGGCGTTCTGAGAGGGAAGCCGGTCGAGCCGGGCGGCACCCTGCTGTTCATCGACGAGATTCAGGCGTGCCCGGCTGCCGTCGTGGCACTGCGCTACTTCTACGAGGACATGCCCGCGCTGCACGTGATCGGCGCCGGATCCCTCCTGGAGTTCGCGCTGGAGGCAGAACGGATTTCCATGCCCGTCGGCCGTATCCAGCCCCTTTTCATGCATCCGTTGTCATTCTCGGAGTTCCTGCCGGCTGTCGGCGAGGAGCCCGCGCTGCAGGCTTCGAGGACGCTCGCCACCGGCACGAGCTCGGCCGTTCACGAGCACCTGATCGGCCTGCTGCGCACCTACCTGCTGCTCGGCGGCATGCCGGCCGTGGTCGTCGAGTATCTGGAAACCGGCAGCGTCGCGCGGGCGACCCGCGTGCAGACCGCTATCACACAGACGTTCCGGGACGATTTCGGCACGTACGCTCGCGCCGCCCGACACCATCATCTGGATCGGGTCTTCCTGCATGCCGCGCGCCTGGTCGGACGCAAGTTCATGTATTCGAAGGTCGACCCGGACACCCGATCGCGGGAATTGCGCGTGGCGGTGGAGCTGTTGGAACGGGCTGGCGTGGTGCGTCGGGTGTGCTCGACCTCGGGAGCCGGTCTGCCGTTGGGGGCGGAGGCGGATGACCGCCACTACAAGCTCGTCCTGGTCGACGTCGGCCTCATGCAGAACCTGAGCGGCGCCACCGAACAGCTCCTCGACGGCGATCCCATGCGGATCGACGACGGCGCGGTTGCCGAGCAGTTCGTGGGGCAGGAGCTGTTGGCGCATCGCAGCCCGTACGAGCGGCCGGAGCTGTTCTACTGGCATCGGCGGGAGAAGAGCAGCAGCGCGGAAGTCGACTATCTGGCGGCGGCCGGCGGTCGGGTGGTGCCGGTCGAGGTCAAGGCGGGCAAGGCCGGGCGGCTGCGGAGTCTGCGCGTCTTCGCCGAGCGCTACGGGCCGCCGGTGACGGTGCGCGTGTACGGTGACCGCTTTCGCCGCGACGGCGACGTGGTATCGGTCCCGCTGTACGGTCTGGAGCGCCTGCAGCCCTTCCTGGCCGAGACGATCGATCCGGGTCGGGCGGGTACTACGCGGCCGGCGTCGCCGGAGACCGGCGGGCCGTGGTGACCCCGAAGGCGTGGAAGTGGCCGACCTCCTGATCGGTCAGGACGTCGGCGGTCGGCTCACGGGATGGCATAGCTGCCGCCCGGCTCCAGAACCGTGACCGCCGATGTGATCGCCGTGGCCGTGGCTGAGCAGAATCGCATCGAGCGTCTGGAAGTGCGCGGGACCGACATCGGCCACGGGGTTCCCGGACAGGAACGGATCGATCAGCAGACGGTGCTCGCCCTGCACCTCCCAGCATGCGTGACCATGAAATATGAGCGTCACTTCCCGACAAGCGACGAGCATGGCGCCGGGCAGCGACGCCGGAGAGAGAGCCTGCCGGCTTGTGAGCGCCGCGCCTACCGCCGATACTCTTCCCGGCTGCCGGACGTACCGTAAGCACTGAACCCATGCGCAAGTTCAACACCGAAGGCCCCGTCGTTGCCGAGCGCCATTACTGCATCCCGCCGCTGCAACGGATGAACCTGGGTGAGATTCTGGAACTGATCCGGGACATGCGGTACTTCGTGCTGCACGCGCCGCGGCAGACCGGCAAGACCTCCGCCCTGCTGGCCCTGCGCGACCTGCTCAACAGCGGCGCCGAAGGCGACTTCCGGTGCGTGTACATGAACGTGGAGGCCGGCCAAGCGTTGCGCGAAGACCTGCCCGCGGCGATGCAGACCATCATCGGCGAGATGTCCGATGAGGCGCTTCTTTCAGGCGACGGGTTCCTCGACGAGGTCTGGCCCGACCTCTTGGCGAAGTTCGGACCGGGGCGCGCGCTCGGCGCGGCGTTGAGCCGCTGGTGCCTGGCCGATCCGCGACCGCTGGTGCTGCTGATCGACGAGATCGATTCCCTGATCGGCGACACCCTGATTTCGGTGCTCCGCCAGTTGCGTTCCGGCTACGTCCGGCGTCCGTCCGGGTTCCCGCAGAGCATCGTGCTGTGCGGCGTGCGCGACGTGCGCGACTACCGGATTCGCTCGAGCTCCCAGAACGCAGAGGTCGTCGGCGGCAGCGCGTTCAACGTCAGGGCCGAGTCGCTGCGCCTCGGCGACTTCACCGAGACCGACGTGCGCGCGCTGATCGCCCAGCACACGGAGGAGACCGGGCAGGCGTTCACCGCGGAAGCGTTGGACACGGTGTGGAAGCAGACCGCCGGCCAGCCGTGGCTGGTGAACGCGCTCTGTCGCAAAGCGTGCTTCGACGACGAGGCCGGCCGTGACCGCTCCCGCGCGATTGGCGCCGCCGACCTCCTCGACGCGCAGGAGCACCTGATCCTGAACCGGGTGACCCACCTCGATCAGCTCGCCGACAAGCTCCGGGAAGCGCGCGTGCGGCGCGTGGTCGAGCCGCTGCTCAGCGGCGGCGACCGGCGCACCGCGGGCGTCCGTGACCTGGAATACGTGCGCGACCTGGGGCTGATCGCTCGTGACGACCCGCTGCGCATCGCCAATCCGATCTACGCGGAGGTGGTGCCGCGGGAGCTTACCTTTGCGGTCCAGGCCGCGCTGGCGGAGGACTTGGCGTGGTACGTGGATGATGACGGCGGTCTCGACGTCGACAAGCTGCTGGCCGCGTTCCAGGCGTTCTTCCGCGAGCACTCCGAGCACTGGGTGGCCCGCTTCGACTACGCGGAAGCCGGGCCGCAGCTCCTGCTGCAGGCGTTTCTGCAACGGATCGTCAACGGCGGCGGGCGCATCGAGCGGGAGTACGGCCTGGGCCGGGGGCGCACCGATCTGCTCATCATCTGGCCGCAGCAAGGCCGGCGGGCGCCGCACGACGTGACGCGCGTCGTGATCGAGTGCAAGGTTCTGCGGACGAGCCTGGAACGGACGGTTCGTGAGGGCCTTGAGCAGACGGCGCGCTACATGGACCGTTGTGCGGCGCAGAGCGGACACCTCGTCGTCTTCGACCGGACCGAGGGGAAGCCTTGGGAGGAGAAGATCTTCCGACGTGAAGAGCGCACCGGGCAACGTGCCCCAATCACCGTGTGGGGGATGTAACGGCGGGTAGCTCCTGCCGCGATCCCGCAGGCGACGCGGCCGGTGTATGCTGTCGGCATGGTACGCGAAGGGGTCGTCAAGCGTTCAACCGAGGTGCCGTGCGCGCCGGTGGCCGCCGGCACCGCGACCGAGACCGCGGTGCTCATCGGGCCGGATGACGGCGCGCCCAACTTCGCCATGCGGCGGTTCACGATGGGCGCGGGCGGCGGCATGCCGCGCCACACCAACGTGGTCGAGCACGAGCAGTACGTGGTCCGCGGACGTGCCCGCGTGACCGTCGGCGACACCGTGCACCGGGTCGGGGAGGGCGACGTGCTGCTCATCCCCGGCGGTACGCCGCACTCCTACGAGGTGGAGCAGGCGCCGTTCGAGTTCCTGTGCATCGTCCCGAATCGCGAGGACCGGATCGACCTCTGCTGAGGCGCAGCCGGCCGGACCGTGTCAGGCCGGCTGAGACAGACCCAGGCGCCGGTATTGCTCGGGCGGGGCGTCCGCCTCGGCCATGAGCCGCACCAGTTGGTCGACCATGCGCCCTTCCAGCGCCTCGTCCTCGAGCGGCGAGGTCTGGCCGGGGTCGTTCTGCAGGTCGAACAGCCGTGAACGGTTCCGGTCGGCGTGCCGGCCCCGTTCCGCCCCGAACCGCACGCGGGTCGGGATGCGCAGCGTGCCCATCCCCTTGGTGAAGGAGAACGGATCGGCCAGCGTCGCGTCGCGCAGCTCGTCGGCGCCGAAGCGCGTGCGCATGCGCGCCGGCATCAGCGTGTAGTCGTAGAGCTCCTGGTCGTCGACGTCCGCGGGGCCGCGCCAGTACACGTGGCGGCCGTCGGTGACGTTCACGTGCGCGCCGTGCTGGCCGAAGATCGCCGCCTCGCGCACCGGCTGGTCACGCTCCAGCACCGGCGTCAGGTCGCAGCCGAGCATGTCGTCGAACCGCTCGAAGCCGAAGTACGACAGCAGCGTCGGCCCCAGGTCGATCGACGGTAAGCGTCCGCTGAACCCCACCTTACGAGAAGGATAGGAACGGGCGATCGTCCCGGTAGGAGGGACGAACGATGCAGCAAGGACGCGAGTACTGGAGCCGGCATGTGGAAACGTGGCGGGGCAGCGGGCTGACGAAGAAGGCGTACTGCGAGCAGCACGGGGTGCCGTACTGGTCGCTGTGCCGTTGGGCGGGCAAGCTGTCGCCGTCGCAGCAGCCGCAGCCGCCGGGGCAACGGTTGGTGGAACTGGAGCCGATGGGCGGCGGGAACGTCGAGCAGGGGGCGGCCATCGAATTGGTGGTGGGCGAGCGGTACGTGCTGAGGCTGAGGCCGAATCTGCGTGCGGACCATCTGCGCGAGGTGCTGGCGGTGCTGGAGAGCCTGAGATGATTCATCTGCAACTGGGCACGGCGCGGATCTTCGTACGGCCGGGGGCGACCGACCTGCGCAAGCAGATCAACGGGCTGGTGCTTGAGGTGCAGGAGCAGATGCAGCTGAGTCCGTTCGAGGCGGCGCTGTTCGTATTCTGCAACGCGCAGCGGCGGGTCCTGAAGGCGGTGTACTGGGACCGCACGGGATTCTGTCTGTGGATGAAGCGGCTGGAGAAAGGGCGTTTTCCGTGGCCGCGAACGGCGGCTGAGGCGCGCCGGGAGATCGATGTCAAGCAGCTTCGGATGCTGCTGACCGGCATCGATTTCTGGCACGAACACGCGGAGCTTCGGTACCGGGAAATCGCCTGAAAGGGGTTGACATGTTCGGCGTATTTCGTGCTATGGTATCGATATGTCCAGCGCTCTACCGGTCGCCGAACAACGCGATGCGTTGCGCGAAGAGAATCGCCGTCTGATCCTGGAGAAGGACGAGCTGACGGCGAAAAACGGTGAGCTGGACACGAAACTCCGAGCACTGAACAAGAAGCTGGATCTCTACGAAGAGCAGGTGGCGTGGTTCAAGAACAAGCTGTACGGCCGCAGCAGCGAACAACTCACCGCCGCCGAGCTGCAGCAGATCCGGCTGTTCGATGAGGTCGAACACGCCGCCGACACCGACCCCCCAGAGGACCAAGCGCCCGCTGAGCCGCCCCCGGATGAGGCGACCGCCGAAGTGCTTGAGCGAACCCGCCGTCGCCCGCGGCGCAGACCGCTGCCGCAGGCGCTGCCGCGCGTCGAGCAGGTCATCGACCTGACCGAGCAGGACAAGCAGTGTGAGTGCGGCCACCGCTTGGTGCGCATCGGCGAGGACACCTCCGAGAAGCTCGACGTGATCCCGCCGCAGGTGCAGGTGATCCGCACGGTGCGGCCCAAGTACGCCTGCCATCACTGCGAGGGCTCCGGCGACGAAGGGCATCCGGCGGTCCGGGTGGCGCCGCCGCCAGCGGCGCTGATCCCGAAGGGCCTGGCCTCGGAGGGGCTGCTGGCGTTCATCGCCACGGCGAAGTTCTGCGACGCGCTGCCGCTGTATCGGCAGGAGCGGCAGTTCGCGCGCCTTGGAGTCGAGTTGTCGCGGCGCACGATGTCGGACTGGATGATCGCGGCCGCCGGCGCCTGCCAGCCGTTGATGGCGGCGTTGCTCGACAAGCTGCGCAGTGGGCCGACGCTGCAGATCGACGAGACCACCGTGCAGGTGCTCAAGGAGCACGAGCGCGCCAACACCGATCTCAGCTACGTGTGGGTGGCCCGCGGCGGCCCGCCTGATGAGCCGGTGCTGGTCTATCGCTATGAGCCCAGCCGCGCCGCGCGGGTGGCCTTCCAGATCATCGACGACTACCAAGGCTACGTGCAGACCGACGGCTACGACGGCTACACGCGTCCGTGCGCGCAGCCCGGCATCGTGCACGTGGGCTGTTGGGCGCACGTGCGCCGAGCGTTCAAAGAGGCCGCCGACGCGCTGGGCAAGGTGTCCGGCCGCGTCGGAGCGGCGCTGCAAGCGCTGGGGTTCATCGCCAAGCTGTACCGCGCCGAGGCGCAGCTAGCGAAGCACCGCAAGGAGGATCCGGCGGGGTTCGTGGCCGCGCGGCGCGCACAGGTACAGCCGGTGCTCGACACGTTCCACCGCTGGCTGCAGGACAAACGCGATCAGGTGCTGCCCGGCTCGGCGCTCGGCAAGGCGGTCGCCTTCGCGCTCGGTGAGTGGCCGAAGCTGATCCGCTATCTGGAACACCCGCAGCTCACGCCGGACAACAACGCCTGCGAGCAGGCGATCCGGCCGTTCGTGGTGGGCCGAAAGAACTGGCTGTTCTCTGGAAGCCCGCGCGGAGCGGCGGCGAGCGCGATCCTGTACAGCCTGATCGAGACCGCCAAGGCCAACCGCCACGAGCCGTACTGGTATCTGCGCGAGCTCTTCGAGAAGCTGCCCCATGCGCGCACCCGCGCTGACTACCTTACACTCCTGCCCACTGCACGTCCGCCGCCGCCGGCTTCATAGAGACTGGTTTCGCCGGTCGCTTACGATCGACGGCTGCACCAGCGCCTCCCGCCGCTCACCGCGCACGCCGGCGCGCGGGTCCCATACGAAGAACGGCGTGTGCGACACCTCCTCGTAGTACGGCGCCCACACCTTGGCCCAGCACTCGTGCTCGCCGAGCAGGAAGCCGTGGTCGGTCCAGACGATGAGCATCGTGTCGTCCCACAGCGACAGCTCGTCCATGGTGTCCAGCACGTCGCCCAGGCGTGCGTCGCACATCGACACCAGGGACGCGTACTCGTGGCGCATGTGGTCGACCAGCTCGGCGTCCTCGGTCACGTAGTCGTAGCGCGGCCAGTCGAACAGCGGTCCGTTCTTCGCCCGCCACTCCGCGTAGTGCTCGGCGTACCCGTCCTTGAACTCGCGAGTGCTGTAGAACGGCTCGTGCGGGTCGAAGGTCTCCATGTGCAGGAACCAGTTGTCGTCGTCGCGGTTGCGGCGCATGAAGTCGATGCCGGCGGCGACCGTCTGCGACTGCGGCAGCTCGGCGGTGGTGCGCATGAACTGGCGGTTGACGCGGTCCTGGACGCGCGTCGGGTCGTCGGAGGCGTTCTGGCCCAGGGCGCTGCCGGCCGGTGGCGGGGTGACCATGCCGATCCAGGGATCGCCCTCCTGGCCGCGGAAGAACTCCCAGCTCCGGTAGCGGGCGTGGTAGTTGGCGCCACCCTCCTCCCAGTAGTGGTAGTGATCGGACGACAGGTGTGTGTAGACGCCGTTCTGGCGCAGAAAGTCCGGCACCGAGTCGTCGAACGGCTCGATCGGCCCCCAGCTTCGGTGCAGGAAGTTGGGCCTGCCGGTGTGCAGGTCGCGACGTGCCGGCATGCACGGCATGGAGCAGATGTAAGAGCGGTCGAACACCGCGGTGCGCTCGGCCAGCCGCGCGAAGTTGGGCGCATGGACTGGCGGTGCGCTGCTGCCGCCGTAGGGGGGCAGCATGTGGCGGTTCAGGGAGTCAAACATCAGCATCACGCACTTCATGGACGGGTTCCTCGCCGGGTTGCATAGTCTGGCCGATTGCCGCGTCGGCGGCAAGGTGGCACGACGAGCCAAGAACCAACAATGCTCTTCCTGCTTGACGTGGCGCCGCTCGCACAACACACGCGCCAACTTGGACTGCCAGGATCATGCCGTACTCGCAGGCATCCAGATGGCGCCACCGCCGCAGACGCGCGTCGTAGCACCGCGCCGACCGACCGCGCTCCGGAAGTTGAGTCGCTCGCCGTGGTGCTCCACACGCACGACCGCCTTCCGCACAAGGCCTTGTCACGCATGATCGTTCCGCGCCAGAGCCCGCAGCCTCCGCGGACCCCTCTCCACATGAGAACCATCAAGATCATGAAGATGATATGATAACTCCCTTGACCGATACTGAAACGGTATCGACAAGGACCGAGCGGGTGCTGGATCCAGACCGCCCCGATGATGTGACGGAGGAAGAGCGGGCCGAGATCGATACTGACGATTGAGGTCAGCGTACAGCACTTGGACCAGAACGACAATCCTTTGGGAAGTCGTACATCATCCGGTCCAAGAACGGAGTTATCGACCTTGGCTTTCAGACCCTTGCGGTTTCGGAGTCCTGATTTGGCTACAGTCGCAGGAGTTGCGTCCGGAACGCGGATTCATTTTCGGCACCAGTTGGCTGCATTCGTCGTGGGGTAGCGGCAGGCCGCGGCCCTCCGATAGCGTTCGGAACGGCGTCCGTCGGAAAATTGGCAAATCGTTTCTCCAAATTGATCACGGCCAGACGCACAATGAGAAGGGCAAGCACACATTCCACCATGAGACAGGCCACGTCCTGGTCTGCTCCACGAGCACCAGCGAGATGACAGCGATGGATGGTGCAACCGGCGGTCGCCGATGTGCCCGAGCTCTTGATATGGCGGCCGTAGCGTTGACCGCGTGGTTGGTGATGGGGTGTCCGGTAGATTCCCGTCATGGCGTCGTCAATCCGGACACCTACGCGCATGTCGACAAGTGTCTGAGTCCCTTGGCGCTTGAGGTGGCAAGTGACGCGAGCGACCGCGTTGGAGTGGTAGTCAGACTCAGGGAGCCGTATATTTGCTATACCAATTGTCACTCGGTTCACTACGACAGCGGGCTAGTTGTGTTGGAGAGCGGCGAGGGCCGAGAGTTCCCGATCGACTGTCCCAATGTGAAGCTCGAGTGGATGACGATGAAGAGCGGCTGGCTCGCGCCGGCGTTTGCGGAAGTCGCGTTCTTCGAAGACGGGTCAGAGGAGCCATATCGGAGCTACTCCTACGAAGTCTCCTCGTGTGGTGATGACGAGTGCAGCGCACAGAATTACACGCACGGATCGTCCGACGGAACGTGGGACAAGCTCTTCGTGGAATCACCGGAGCGGCCGTTCTACCTCGAAGCCGACGAGAGCTTTCCTATCATGGACAGGGTGGTGATCACCTTCGTGCCGAGAGCGGAGGATCGTGCTGGGATCTCGGCGAACAGGTCGGTCGGAAGAGCTGACCAGTAAGGGCCGACATCGGCTGAGCCGTTTCGGACGTGCTGCGACATGAGGCCGGGGTGGGCGATCGGCGGAGAACTCGGGTCGTGGGGCGATGATGACCGGATGCGGGGTAACGGCGCGGTCGAGGTGTTCTACGAGCCGGCGTGGCAGTTTGGGTTCGAGGAGACCGGGACGAAGATCAAGACGCCGAACGGCGTGTATCGTCCGGAAGAGAAGCCAAACTACGCTATGGCGCTGCATCGGGTAGGCATCCGCGTCATCTGGAGGCGACCGTACGCGAATTCCTGACGCCCCCGGTACGACGGGATCGGATGCGGCCGACAAGGATCGGGGTCGCTTCACCGCGGCTGACCGCCGCGCTCCGATCTGCTATGATGCGCGTCGAACCGTGCAGAGTACCGACAGTCCTCCGGTCTTCGACGCCAACATCGCCGTCGGCGACACCAAGGTCAGCCTCTCGCCGCTCCGCGACCGCGCGCAGCTCCTGGCGGAGATGGACCGCCACGGCGTGGGCCGCGCGCTGATCTACCACGCGAACAGCCACGAGCCGTTCGTGGATGGCGTCGTGACCGACGAGGAGCTGGACGAATGGCGCAACGATCGCCTCTTCCCGCAGTGGACGGGACTGCCGACGCCCATCTCGATCGAACGCCTGGAGCAGCGCCACGCGGCCGGTGACCTCAACTGCGTGCGCATCTGCGCGGGCGAACGGGTGTACTCGCCGTTCACTCCCTGGCTGTACGGCGAGCTGCTGACGTGGCTGGCCGAGATCGGCGCGCCGGCCGTGATCGACCTGACGGAGCTGGAACCCGATGACATCGTGCGCACGCTCAAGGAGTTCCCGCGGCTGCGCAGCATCGTGGTGGGCGCCCATCCCACCCACCAGATCTTCGTGCCGGCCATGGTGCGCGCGGTCGACGGCATGCACCTGGAGCTCAGCCGCTACGAGCCGCTGGGCGGCGTGGAGGCGCTCTGCCGGGAGTTCGGCTCCTCGCGGCTCCTGTACGGATCGTGGTATCCGCGCTACGCGATGGGCACCATCGTCCACTTCCTGCGCACGATCGACCTGTCCGACGGCGACCGCGCGGCCCTGCTGGCCGGGACGCTCGAAGGGCTGCTTGGCGTGACCGGATGATCATCGACTTCCACGGCCACACCGGCATGGGCGCCACCGCCGACCAGATGCTGCGCGCCATGGACGGGGCGGGCGTCGACCGGTCCTGCCTGTTCAACATCTATCATCCGACCGGAGTACGCGCCAATGACGAGACCGCCGCCTTCTGCGCCGCCCACTCCGACCGCTTCCTGGGCTTCGCCTTCGTATCCCCGCACGTCCCGGAAGCGGACATCACCGCCGAGCTCCGCCGCGCCGTCGACGACCTGGGCCTGGTCGCGATCAAGATCTACCCGCCGTACGCGCCGTGGTCGCTCGACCACGAGCGCTACTGGCCCATTTACCGATTCGCGGACGACCGCGGGCTTGCGGTGATCAGCCACACCGGCCGCGAGTGGCAGGGTCACCCGAAGTACCTGTCGGTGGTCGCGCCGCTGTTCCCCGGCGCGCGCTTCGTGTCCGGCCATACCGGCAACGTGCAGCCCTACCGCGGGCAGGCGCTCGCCGCCGCCAGGGCCTACCCGAACGTGTACCTGGAGACCTGCTCCACCTTCCGCACGCCGGGGGTGATCGAGGAGCTGGTCGCCGAGGGTGGCGAGGACCGGGTGCTGTTCGGCTCCGACATCCCGCTCATGGACCCGCGCAGCCAGATCGCCAAGGTGCTCACCGCCGACATCGGCGAAACCGCCAAGCGCAAGGTGCTCGGCCAGAACGCGGCCCGCCTCCTGCGGATCTGACGGATCAGGGTAGGACCGAGTCTGCCCCGGCCCGTCGGCCGCGCAGCTTGCCGACGAGCTGGCGCACCCCCAGGCCGACCGCCGCCGCCAGCACCGCGTACACCCACCACGGCAGGTTGCGGCCGAAGACCAGCACGTACAGGTAGGGCGTCACGGTCGCCGCCAGAAAGATCAGGCTCCAGCGCCCGACCGCCATGCGGTCGTTCCTGAGCGTGCGCGCCATCCGATACAGCGAGTAGTAGAACGGCGGCCCGCACACCACCGACAGCGCCAGGAACACGTACGGATTCACCCCGTGGCGCTCGCGGATCGATACGGCCAAGTCGCCGATCCAGGTGACGATGGAGTCGATCACGGTCCGGCCATGCTACGCCGACCGCGCGGCGATGCGCGAACGACTCGACCCGCGCCGTGATTCCGGGTAGGGTTGCGGCGTTGCCGGCCCGATCAGACCAACCCCCAGACCAATCCCGCACGGCCCCTGTCGGTTCGCTGCTGGCGGATTACCACCGCGTGCGTTCGTTCAGCGAGGAGTTGTGCGCGCCTCTGGCGACCGAGGACTACGTCGTGCAGTCCATGGACGACGTCAGCCCGACCAAGTGGCATCTCGGCCACGTGAGCTGGTTCTTCGAGACGTTTCTGCTCATGCCGGAGCTGGCCGGCTACGAGCCGTTCCATCCGCGCTTCGGCTTCGTCTTCAACTCCTACTACAACGCCGTGGGGGAGCGGCACCCGCGCCCGCGGCGCGGCCTGCTGGCCCGGCCCACGGTCGAGGAGGTGCTGGCCTATCGCCGGCACGTCGACCGGCACATGACGGCGCTGCTCGCGGAATCGGACGAGACGGTCGCCGCTCGACTGACGCCGGTCGTCGAGATCGGCCTGCACCACGAGCAGCAGCACCAGGAGCTGATGGTCACCGACTTCAAGCACGTGTTCGCCATCAACCCGCTGCACCCGGTGTATCGGCCGGCCACCGCCGGCGGCAACGGGGCGCTGCCGGCCGGCGCCGCGCCCGCGCCGCATGATTGGGTGTCATACGCCGGCGGCCTGCGATGGTTCGGACACGACGGCACGGGGTTCGCCTACGACAACGAGGGTCCCCCGCACCAGCGGTTCCTGCAGACGTATCGGCTGGCGGATCGGTTGGTGACCAACGGCGAGTACCGCCGCTTCATGGACGACGGCGGTTACCGGCGGCCGGAGCTGTGGCTGTCGGATGGCTGGGACGCGGTCAATCGGAACGGCTGGGAGGCGCCGCTGTACTGGAGCCGTCACGCGGACGACTGGCAGCACGCGACGCTGAGCGGGACGCGGCCCGTGCCGCCGGCGGAGCCGGTGGCGCACGTCAGCTACTTCGAGGCGGACGCCTACGCACGCTGGGCCGGTGCGCGCCTGCCGACGGAGTTCGAGTGGGAGGCAGCCGCCGCGGCCGCCGACTTCGTGCCGGCCGACTTCGTGCCGGCCGACTTCGTGCCGGCCAACTTCGTGCCGGCCAACTTCGTGGAGGAGTTGGCGTTTCATCCCCGGCCCTGCCCGCCCGGCGCCGGCGTGCGGCAGCTCTTCGGGGACGTGTGGGAGTGGACGTCCAGCGACTACGCCCCCTTTCCCGGCTATCGACCCGCGCCCGGCGCCCTCGGCGAATACAACGGCAAGTTCATGTGCAATCAGTACGTGCTGCGCGGCGGCTCGTGCGCCACCTCGCGCACCCATATCCGCGCCACCTACCGGAATTTCTTCCCGCCCGACAAGCGCTGGCAGTTCACCGGAATCCGTCTGGCGAACGAGGGATAACCCCACCGATGAACGTCCGGGCCGCGGCCGTCGAGCCGGCCCATGCCCCGCAGCTCGACGAGTTGCGGGCGCAGGTGCTCGAAGGGCTGCGTCAGGAGCAGAAGTGGCTCCCGTGCCGGCTGTTCTACGACGAGCGTGGCTCCGCGCTGTTCGAGAGGATCACCTGCCTTGAGGAGTACTATCCCACGCGCACCGAGCACGCCATCATGGCCGCGGCCGCGTCGGAGATGGCGCGGCTCATCGGCTCCGGTTGCGTCCTCATCGAGTACGGCAGCGGCAGCAGCACCAAGACCCGCGCGCTGCTCGATCATCTGCTCGCCCCGGCGGCGTACGTGCCCATCGACGTGAGCCGTGCTCAGCTCGAAGCCGCCGCCGCCGGGATACGCGACCGCTACCCCGCGCTGGAGGTGGCGCCGTTGTGCGCCGACTACAACGGCAGCGTGCGCCTGCCGTCGGCCGCCGCGCGCGGTCCCCGGGTCGCCTACTTTCCGGGCTCCACCATCGGCAACTTCACCATGGACGAGGCGGTGCCGTTCCTGCACGGCATAGCGCGCACCGTCGGGCCGGGCGGCTGCCTGCTCATCGGCGTGGACCTGCAAAAGGACCGAGCCGTGCTCGAAGCGGCCTACGATGATCGGCAGGGGGTGACGGCGGCGTTCAACCTCAACGCGCTCCGCCATCTCAACCGCGTCCTGGATGCCGGCTTCGATCCGGCCACCTTCACGCACCACGCCTTCTACCACCCGGCGCGCGGCCGCATCGAGATGCACCTGGTCAGCACGACGGCGCAGACGGTGGAGGTGGCGGGCGAGCGGTTCCGGTTCGCCGCCGGCGAGACCATCCTCACCGAGGTCTCCTACAAGTTCACCCTGGACGGCTTCGCGCTGCTGGCGGCGGCGTCGGGGTTCGAGGTGGTGGCCGTCTGGACCGACCCGCGGCAGTTGTTCAGCGTGCAGTTGCTCCACGCCGGTCCGGCGCCGGCCGGAGCGCGCGTTCCCATCGACGTTCGCGCCGTGCATCGCGTCGCCCGGGGCGATGGAACCGGGATAACGGAGGTGGGCGCATGCGCGCCTTGAACCGCGCCGCCCCACTGGCGGTCTGAGCCGCTTCGCTACAGGCCGCCGCCGACTCCCACGAGCAGGCTGAGGCTGAATGACCAGGGCGTGAGCTTGGGCTTGCTGCCCTCCAGCACCGGGGCGCCGTCGAGCAGGCCGGCGCCGCCGAACAGCCGGTACGTCGGCTCCAGGGGAGCGTAGGCGACCCCGGCGATCAGGCCGGCGTGCACGCCCCATGGGTCGCCGGGCGGCAGCACGGCCAGCTCGAAGCCGGCCGATGCCCTGAGCACCAGCGTGTTCGTGCTGACCGAGAACACGTTGGGACTGCCGTCCAACGAAACCACCTCGTCGAATCCGCCAGGTCTGTCCGGGTATCCGCGCAGCCCCACCGTCTGTACGCCCGCACCGGCGGTAACGAAGCCGATCGCCGCCGGCAGTTTGAGCGGAGCGTAGCCGACCTGCAGGGACAGCGCGTCGCTGGACAGCTCCACGGACCGGCTGTTCCGTGTGCTTGCGGTCCCCGCGTGGCTGCTCTCGAGCATCGCGACGAACTGCCCGTAGGTGACCAGGGCTCCCCAGCCGTGCGAGAAGCTGTTGCGGTCCGGATCCCGGCTCTGTTCCAGGCGTTCGAGAAGGCTCGGATACTCTTCATCGAACCCCAGATGGGTCCAGCCGGCGCTGTAGTAGGTGAGCATGGTCAGGTCCGGTGGCCCGTAGAAGGCCGCGAGCAGGTCCTGTTGCGGGTTGTCCTGCGCGACGGCAAGCCCCGATACGCTCAGCGACACGACTGCCGCTGCCAACCATGCGAATCGCCTGTGCGTCGTCCTTCGCATGTCGTTCCCCTCCACGCCCGGCAGGCACGGATGCCCGCCGGACAGGCGGAGTGTACTACGTATGCCGCCGCTGTCGGTATCCGCGTATCCGCGTCTGAGCGCTCCTCGCCCAGGACCGTCGCCTACGGCTCGGCTCTTGGCCCATCCCGACCGGGCTCCGCGGAATCTGGCGGGTCTGCCGCTGCCGCGCCGGATTCGCCGGATTCCTTGAGCCAGAAGCGCAGCATCATGAGCGCCGCCACCGAAAGCGCGACCACGCTCAGGCCTCCGATCCAGAAGATCGCCGGCGCCGTCCGGTCCGCCAGACGCGGCGCGTACCCCACGCCCAGCACGGCCACCACGAAGCCGGCGATCACCGCGCCGACGCCCACCCTTGTCAGATAGGCGCGCCTGACCGCGTAGCGGCGGCCGGCGGCGCGGCCGCGCAGGATGGTCAGATGGTCGTAGGACGCCTCCATGATCATCAACAGCCCCAGCCCGTACGCCAGGCCGGGCCATACCTGCACCGGTGTGCCGGCGGTCACCAGCGCCCCGGCGTGCGCCACCAGCAGCGCGAACACGCCGGCGGTGACGAAGCCGGAGCGGTGCTGCTGGGCGCCGTAGACGACCGCCGCCACGCCTGCCAGCGACGCCAACACGGTGCCGATGGTGATGCCCGCCAGCGCCAAGTTCCACGCGCCCAGGACCAGCGGCAGCCCGAGCAGGACGAGCCGAGTCATTGCAGCAGCAGCCGGCGGCGGCGCAACGCGTCGATGCGGGCGGCAAGGAGCTCGACCGGCTCGTCGGGCTCCAGGCGGATGATGGGCACGCCGACCTCGGCAAGCTGGCGCGAGGCGGTGTCGGTCTCCATGCGCCACAGCGTCACCGCCGCGGCTTCACTCGGTGTGGCGCCGTACACGGGTGCCAGCGCCAGCGCGGGGTTGATCACCACGGCGGCCACGTCATAGCGGCGGCTGGCCAGGTTGAGCAGCGTGTCGGTGAAGCGCACGTCGATCAGAGGTGTAAAGGCGGCGATCAGCGCCTGTGCGGGCAGGATCTGCCGCGGCACCTTGGTGATGTCGCGGTCGACGTCGCTCTCGCGGGCGCGCACGTCGGTGAGGAACTCCAGGATCCGGTACTGCTGGCGGGTCCCCAGGTTGGGGCTCACCCAGCGCAGCAGGCCGGACAGCTCGATGCAGCCGACGCGGTTGTTGCCGGTCAGGAAGTAGCGCGCCAGCGCGGCGACGATGCGGGTCGCCTGGTCGAGCACCGTGGAGCCGAACGCCCCGGCGTCCTCGAATGCATCCAGCAGCAGCACGATGTCGGCGTTGCGCTCGCGCGTGTACTCGTTGACGTACATGCGGCCGTTGCGCTGCGTGGCGCGCCAGTTCACGGTGCGCAGCCGGTCGCCCGGCACGTACTCGCGCATGCTGGCGAACTCCAGGCCCTCGGAGGCTTCGCGCGAGGGGTAGTTGCCGACGTTCACCTGCGTGTGGAACGGCCGGATCGGGCGGCTGACCGAGTCGACCCGCGGGTAGGCGGTGCAGATCTTGGGGTCGCTCCACTCCGCCTCCCACATGATCATGCCGGAGCCCGTGTAGGCGCGGTGGAACAGCCGCCCCTGCGTGAAACGGGCCCGCCGGTCGATACGCAGGCGGTAGCGGCAGGTCTCGGTCTGACCGGGGCCCAGCGACACGATCACGCCGTTGCGGCCGGAGACCAGCGAGGCGCCGGCCGGCAGCGGATCGATCACCTCCGCGATTGGCACCGCGGTGCCGGCGTGGACGGTGAACTCGACGTCCACCTCGTCCCCCTCGAACAGCGTCAGCCGGGAGATGCTGTGGCTGAAGCGCAGGCGCGGCTGGCGGTCGCCGAGCAGCGCGGCGACGATCGCCACGGCGAACGTGGCGCCGATCATCACCAGCTCGATGCGCCGCAGCAGCGCCGCGAACACCAGGCTGACCAGGGTCAGCGCCAAGTAGGCGACGAAGCGGGAACCGAAGTGCTTGGTCACGCCTTGTCCCTGGTCACGCTTCGGCCCTGGTCACGCTTCGGCCCTGGTCACGCTTCGGCCCTGGTCACGCTTCGGCTTGCGGCGCAGGCACCTCGTTCATCGCGTCGGTGACGATCGATTCGTCGGAGATGCCGCGGACCCAGTACTCCGGCTTCATCACGATGCGGTGGGCGAGGCCGATAACCGCCACGTCCTTGACGTCCTCCGGGGTCACGAAGTCGCGGTTGTCCAGGACCGCGTGCGCCCGCGCCAGCTTGAACAGCGCGTACACGCCGCGTGGCGAAGCGCCCACCTGCACCTTGGAGTCCTCGCGCGTGGCCCGTGTCAGGTCGACGATGTACTTGCCGACCGGCTCCGAGACGTGCACGTCCTCCAGAGCGAGCTGCATGGCCAGCAGCTCCTCGTGGGAGACGACCGGAGCCAGCTCGACCGTGTCCTCCTTGCGTTCCTGGCGGCGCCGCAGGATCTCGTACTCGTCCTCGGCGCTCGGGTAGCCGATGCTGGTGCGCATGATGAAGCGGTCGAGCTGCGCTTCCGGCAGCGGGTAGGTGCCCTCGAACTCGACCGGGTTCTGGGTGGCGATGACCACGAACGGTTTCTCCAGCGCGAAGCGTTCGCCTTCCACGGTGACCTGCCGTTCCTGCATGGCCTCCAGCAGCGCCGACTGGGTCTTGGGCGTGGCGCGGTTGATCTCGTCGGCGAGCAGCAGATTGGCGAACACCGGGCCCTTGCGGAACTCGAAGGCGGCATCTCGCTGGTTGTAGAGGTAGCCGCCGGTGATCTCGCCCGGCAGCAGGTCCGGCGTGAACTGGATGCGCGTGAAGCGGATGTCCAGCACCTGCGCGAACGACTGCGCGATCATGGTCTTGGCCAGACCGGGGAAGTCCTGCAGCAGGATGTGCCCGTCGGCCATCAGGCCTGTCAGGATCCGGCGCAGGACGTCGTCCTTGCCGACGATGAAGCGCCCGACCTCCTCGACGGCCCGCTGCGTGGTCTCGCTGACCTGTCTCAGGTCCATGGACCGCTGCGTGATGTCGCTGATCCGCCCAAACTCCGTGCTCACTCCGTCACTCCTGTATCAGGTGATGTCGCCCGCGTCCGCCCGTTCCAGCTCCTGCACCACGCCGGCGAGCTGCGCAAGCGGGACACCCCGGCGTATCAGCCGTTCCGGCAGCCGATCGGCCAGCTTGTCGCCGGGCCGCCCGAGCGCTTCGATGCGGTCGAGGATGCGACGGCTATCGGCGGTACTCACCAGCCCGGACGCGACCGCCGCCAGCCGGGGCAGGAACACGCGCCGGTAGTACCGCGTGCTGGTCTGCGAAAGCTCGATCTCCGCGGTGATCTTCGTCAACGGCGTCGGCACCGCGGGCTGCCCGCGCCGGGCGGCCTGCTCGCTCAGCACCCGTTCCAATCGGGGGGCTTCGTGGAACGCCAACTCGCTCTGCACCGAGCTCACGGCCACCACGGCGGCCAGCGACGCGACCGTGGCGCCGATCGCGAGCATCACCTCGTCCAGGTCCTGCACGCCGGACGTGAACGTGACCAGCAGGACCAGGCCGGCGGTAAGCGCCGCCAGGCCGATCGTGCTCAACAGGCGCCGCGTCCGGCTGCGTCCGGTCTTGCGAACGCGGTACGCCGACGGCCCCCAGGTGGAACTGCTCATCTGACCAGGATCATACCACTGCAGCCAGCCACCGGTGAACCCTGCGGTACGGCGCCTGGCACACGACGCCGCCTCTTGTCAGAAAGACAAGAGACATCTTCAATGCCTAAATACCAGCACTAACCGACGAATGCCTTCTGGCAAGGAATGACGCTACTGCAGTATGGATTCGAGCAACGTGTTGACCACGGAGTCTGAGTCTGTTGTGAACTCCCCACTGGTTTCCTCGGCGCCATCACCCTCGCCGCAGGATGTCAACAAATATCGAACTGGCGTGCCTTCGGGAGGAATAACCAACATCAGCTCCTTACCGCTTACACGATCCCATTCCAACTCTATACCACCGTCGGCCATGGGAGCAACGAAGGGTTCGCCCGCCTGGGAAAAGATGTGTCTATCTATCGCGACCAATATGCGGGTGCATTTCCTTACTGAGGAGCGAGCAATAGCTACAGAGCCGTAGCCATCCCAGTCGGGCTTCAGGTCAGCCAGGAGCTTCAACCGTTCTGCAAGTTCAGGGTGAGACCTTCGTAGAGACGATCTATCGTGGAAAGGTTCGAACAAGGAGAAAGGTTCGAGCAAGGAGTCTACAGCGTTCTTTCGGAAGACGTTCAAGATAATTCGTCTCTGATCTTGTGCGCCTGCTTCGACAGACTCCCAAGTGCCGTGAGGTCAGGAGTGTATGCATAGTATATGTGTGTTGGCAACCATGGGCATAGGAAGGCATGGGACGTGGGCGACAGGATGTAGTCGAGA
This sequence comes from Spirochaetia bacterium, assembly GCA_965215345.1. Lineage (GTDB taxonomy): Bacteria > Spirochaetota > Spirochaetia > SZUA-6 > Bin103 > CATQHW01. Next base: position 454,992 of record CBDCDL010000001.1, read on the forward strand.
GTTTCGACCGTCGTGGAGCAGTGGGGCCGCGCCGCAGGAGGAAGGAGGTGGGAGGAGCCCGGAAAGGCGGGTGCAGGCTCGGCGGTCGGGAGCTGGATGATGATGAGGTGGTTGAGCTCTCGGGGACTGTTGAGCGGCGTCGCTCATCGAGCGTGACCGCAGGAGGTTGTCGCCGGAAGGGACAACCTCCTATGGTCAGCACATGACTGACGGCCTGACGGGCATCGGCGCGCACGCATTCCGGCCCGGCGAGTGGCGGGACGAAGGACAGGGGCGGGAGACGCTGCGCACCCGCGAAGCGCGCGCCGCGTGGAACCCGCTGATCGATTGGGAGGAAGTCCATCCGGGCAACCGGGGGGTCACCCGCGACGGCCGCTACGAGCTGTTCGACGCGCCGGTCGGAGTGCGCCTGGCGGTGGAGCCGGCCTGCAAGTCGGCGGCGCTGATCCGCTCCGACCCCGCGGTGGAAGGCGGCGGCGGGCTGCACAACGTGCTCGCCTGGCACGACGGCGACTACCACATCCTGTACGGCTCCTTCCCGCCGGACGGCAGTTCCGCGCTGCGGTACGCGCGCTCGGCCGACGGCTATCGCTTCGAGAAGACGCCGGTGGGCGGCAGGGCCGACAACGTCACCGGCGGGCCGGCCCACTGCGGGATGTTCATCGACCCGACCGCCGGGCCGGCCGAGCGCTTCAAGGCGATGCGGATGGCCGGCGGCTACTTCGATCCCGACACGAACGAGCTGCTGCCGTCAGGCGAGTGGCAGAAACGCATGGCGGCGGCCGACTACGCGGGCGCCGGCTACGACGGCCCGCGCATCGTCAACCGCAACTGGCTGGAGGGGTGGACCTCTCCGGACGGACTGCAGTGGACGGTGATCGACGAGCCGCTGGCCGACATGCCGGCCGACGGCGGCATCGCTCCGGGTTACGACGCGGCGACCGGCTGCTACTTCGCCTTCGTGCGTCCCGGCGGCACCGGCCGCCGCAGCATCGGCATCACCAAGACGGCCGACTTCCGCCGCTGGCCGCTGTCGCGGCTGGTGCTCACCGCCGATCCGCAGGACCCGCCGGACACCTCGTTCTACGGCATGTACTACTTCCCCTATCCCGGCCGGGACGACCTGCACGTGGGCGCGGTGCAGGTCTACCACCAGATCGGCGACGACGGCGACGCGCAGCTCGCCTTCAGCCGCGACGGCCTGTACTGGACGCGGCCCGAGCGCCGCCCGGCCATCCCGGTGGGGCCGCCCGGCAGCGACGAGGCCGGCATCGCCTGGCCGTGGGGCGTCGGGCTGATCACCCTGCCGGACGGCTGGTGGGCGGTGCCCTACGACGCCGGCGCCTGGCTGCACAACGCCGGCGACACGATGCCGCGCGCCAACGGGGTCATCCGCTGGGCGCGCTGGCGCCCGCACCGGCTGGCCGGCATCGACGCGGCGACGGAGGGCCGCTTCACCATCCCCACGATCACCCGCTCGGGCGGGCCGCTGCGCCTCAACTACCGCTGCCGGGCGGGCGGCTGGATCAGGGTCGAGCTGATCCGCTCGATCCCCTCCCGCCTGAACCCTGACGTGAGGGGACTCGACGGCTACACGTTCGAGGCGTGCGATCCCCTGACCGGCGACGAAGCCGACCGGGTGGTGACCTGGAACGGTCAGAGCGACCTGGACGCCGCCGGCTCCACCGTGGTGATCCGCATCAGGATGTTCGCCGCCACGCTGTTCGCTTACCGGGTATGAGCCGCGCCCTGATTCGGCACGACGCACCGGAAGCCGCGGAGCTCCTCGCGGACGATCCCGACCTGCAGCCGGCGCTGGCGCCGGGCGAGTTCGACGAGCGCTTCCTGGCGCTGCACCGGCAGCTCTTCCGCACCGACGAGCCGGACTTCTACGAGGTTACCACGCACGTCTTCCGCCCGCCCGCGCCGTACCACGTCGCCGATCACCAGTTCCTGTGGGACGGGAACCGCTGGCACCTGCTGTACGTGACCGGCGACATCAGCAGGATCGACGCCTACCGCCGGCACATGGAGGCGGGGCGTCTGGACGAGGCGGCGGCCCAGAGCCCGGAGGTCGGCATCGGCCATGCCAGGGGCGACGGCCTCGGCACGCTTGCCTTCCGCCGCAACCTGCTGCTGCCGTCGCAGGGCGCGTTCGACAAGGTGACCCGCGGCGTGCCGTATTGCTTCCGCTACCAGGGACGCTGGGGGATGCTCTACGAGGTGCGCGGCGCGGGCGGCGACCACCAGAGCTTGGCGTGGTCGGACGACGTGGAGGATTGGACCCAGGACGCCGACAACCCCGCGTTCGGGCTGCCGTCGTGGGGGCCGAATCCGGGCGGCGCGGCGCAGGACGTCTGCGTGCTGCGCCGGCCCGGCGGGCTGTACCTGATCTTCTTCAAGTCGAAGGCGGGCGAGGGACAGGTCGCCGTCGGGCTCAACGCCACGCGCGACTTCCGCACCTTCGTGGAGTTGGGGCCGGTGTTCCGCTCGCCGCCGATGCTGCGCGGCACCATCGGCCTGGAGTCGCCGTGCGTGGTCGAGCGCGACGGCATGTGGCACCTGTTCTTCACGCTCGGGCCGGGGACGTGGCACGCGGTCAGCGACCGGCCGACCGGGTTCCTGCAGGGCGGCACCTACTGGCGGGTGGGCACCGGCAGCTACCTGCTCGGCCACTTCCACGCCGCCGAGGTGTTCGACCGCGACGGCCGCTGGTTCCTGTCGACCACGCGCAAGGAGCAGTCGCGGCTGGAGAACCGCCGGCAGGGGCGGCTCTGCTACCGGGGCACCTACGAGGACGAGATCGTCCTGGAGGAAGGGGTGTTCCTGAGCGAGATCGAGTGGGACGGCGATCAGCCGTTCGTGGCCAAGCCGGATCTGGCCAAGCCGGAAGTGGCCAAGCCGGAAGTGGGGGGAACATGAGCACGGTGGCCACAGGCCTCTGGCACTTCAGCTACACGGTCCGCGACCTGGACCGCAGCATCGACTTCTACTGCCGGCTGATCGGCATGGAGCTCGTCCACCGGCAACGGGGGGCCAACCCCTACACGGCGCGCCTGGTGGCGTACGCGGATGCGGACATCGACGTGGCGATGCTGCGCATCCCCAACTGTCCGGTGGACGTGAGCGGCCACCACCTGGAGCTGGTGCAGTACCTCCACCCGGCGGGTGCGCCGATCGACACCGCCACCAACCGGCCGGGCGTGGCGCACCTGGCATTCATGGTCGACGACATCCACGCGATGTACGACCGGCTGGTCGCCGAGGGGGTGCGCTTCAAGGGCGAACCGGTGGCGATCGAGGAAGGTCGCAACAAGGGTGGCTTCGCCGTCTACTTCAACGACTTCGACGGCATCCCGCTGGAGTTGCTGCAGCCCCCGCCGAGCGCGCGGTGACTTCCCGCCTGCCGCGAGCCGCCCTGCTGGCCGCAGGCGTGGCGCTGTGGGCAGCGTCCCGCGGAACGGCAGCGGCAGCTTCTCGATCTGATCGGCCTGTGGGGTGGGATCATGCCGCCGGCGGCAGCCGGTGAATCGGCGGGCAGCCACCGGACGTGGTAGCCTTGTCCGGTGAATCTGGACAAGGCGAAGGCTATCTTTGCCCGTCACGCGGACCAGTTCATCACGGCCTACGTGTTCGGCTCGGTCGCTGACGGTACGGCCGACGAGCACAGCGACATCGACGTCATTCTGGTGCGCGATACCGGCCTGCCGTTCTTCGACCGCATTCGGGAGGTCATGGATCTTCGCCTGGAGTTCGGGGCGGCCGACCTCCTGATCTACACCCCTTCCGAGCTGGAGGAAATGCTTGCGGAGCAGGGCCGGCACTTCTTCAAGCACGCCGTCCGGACAGGATACCGAGTTGAGGGAACCCAGCAGAGAAGGCGATCGGTGGCTGAAGCAGGCTGAGAGCGATCTCGCGTACGCCGAGCTCGGACTGCGCGAAGGATTCTTCGCCCAGGCGTGCTTTCAGTGCCAACAGGTCTGCGAGAAAGCGATCAAGGCCGTTCGCTACGCACGCGGTGAGCGAGCCGTTCTCGGTCACGCGCTCGTCGAGCTTGCGGCTTCGCTTGAGGCGATGGAGGAGTTCCGCGAGAGCTTGGCGGTCCTCGACCAGTACTACGTGCCCACCAGGTATCCAAACGGACTCCCGGGCGGCATTCCCTCCGACGTCTACACCAGAGGCCAGGCAACGTCGGCCGTGGAATTCGCCCGGCACGTCGTTGCTGCGGTTCGCGCGGAACTGAGGTTCACTCCCGCGCAGGAAGATGACCAGGGCGTCGAAGCATAGCCACTGTGCGGGAAGGCGAGGCGAGCCGGTTCGGCGGGATGGCGGTCCGCCCGTGCGCTCTCAACGCGCCGCAAGCCGTGCGGCGAAGAAGCGGCGCAGCTCCGGGTTCAGGCCGGCTACGAACGCCTCGTCCCAATTGTCCCGGTAGGTTGCCGTGAACCGCTCGAAGGTCTCCCGGGCAGCCGGGCAGGTGTCCGCGAGGTAGGCCGGCTCCGTGAACCACGGCTGATAGCTGGCGACGTAGCCGCCGAGCGTGTCCATGTCCTTGCGGGTAGCGGGCCGCGGGCGCGATGCCGTCCCCCAGGTGACGGCGATGGTGCGGCGGCGCTTGCGCCGGCTGTACACGCCGCGGTGGATGGAGTTGACGTGGAAGAACGCCAGATCGCCCGCCTGGAGCCTGATCGGCTGCCTGCCGGGCATGGCGTCCGACCAGTAGTCGTTGACGCGCACCTCGTACTCCTCCGGCGTGTCCCAGCGCCTGTGGGAGCCGGGCACGATCTCGGTCGCTGCCGAGTCGCACAGGCAGATGTGCATGTGGACCTCCCGTGCGGGCACCGCCTCGCTCAGAACGATGCGCTCGGTGTCCGCGTCCGGGCGCAGGTCGAACGTGTCGTACTGGCAGTCGCGGTGCCAGCCGCCGACCCACGATTCCCGCGGCGGCTCGACGTAGAGGTTGCATTGCAGGAACAGCGGCGGCTCGGCCAGGACCGCCGTGGCGACGGACACCGCGTCCTCGCCTGCCACGGCGTTCAGCAGGGCGGCCAGGTCAGCCGGCCGCTCGCGGTGGTAGTCGGGGTGGTTGAGGTGAATGAGCATGCGCGCCCTGGCCGAGTAGTTGCGGCCGCTCGGCTGGTTGTCCTCGGTCCCGGTCGTTACGAAGCGGGCGAGCGCGCCCTCGCAGATCCGTCGCAGCTCGCGCACCTGGCCGGCATACGCGCCGCGGACGATCACGTACCCTTCCTCGGCAAAGCGCGCGCCGAGCGCGTCCGCGTCGGCAGGCATGGATGCGCTACGAGTGGCGGTGGTAGGTCAAGGTAACCGTGACGCCCGTATCGATCTCGGATTCGAGATGCAACTCGTCGTCGTTCTCGAACTCGTACTCGAAACGGGAGGGAGCGATGCTGCCGGCGTCGGGCGTCAGGGTCAGAGTGTCGTCGTCGTAGTCATACGTGCCCTCGATCTCGACGCGGAGCCTGACCGCGCCGCTGGCCGACACGCTGACGTAGCGGTAGCTACCGTCGCTTTCGAACTCGTACTCGAATGAGATCCGGCCACCGGCCACCGGGAACTCGGAGTGCCACTCCCCCAGGAACGGATTCCGCGGCACGAAACTCGTAACGTAGACCCGGCAGCCGGACAGCGCAGTCACGGCAAGCAGGGTGGCACACATCGCCGCAAGCGCGACGACACCGATCCGGAAGCTGCGTTTGCGCCCTTGCGTGTTCATGCTCACATCCTGGTCAGTCATCGGAGCGAGTCTATCACCATGGCGGGCTCGTGCCTGCCGCAGGGACGGCGGCTTCGACATGCACTCCCGCAGGCCTCTGCCGGCTCGGATCTACCGGATGAGCGACGCCTCGATGTCGGCCCGCTGTGGATGTGAGTGCGCCACCCGCTCTTCGAGGACCGTCAGGGCCCGCTCGATGATCGCGGTCTTTCTGCCGCGGCCGGACAGGCCAAGCTGCGCGGCGTCGGCGCGAGGCGATTGAAGCCCATCGTGTCGGTGCCGTGGATGATCTGCAGGGCATGGTCCGGGGAGTCGTACTCCAGGACCTTGACGATGGGGATGATCGCCCGCACCGCCAGCCCGATGCGGCGCAGGTCTGAGCGGTTGGCCTCCGAGTGGTGCAGGGTCCGTTCGTTGAACAGGATGAACTCGCCGGGCTGCATCTCCAGGTCGGTCAGGTCGCCCGGGTCGTAGTATCCGGCATCGGCCATCACCTCGAATTGCATGTCCGGGGGCGCCTCGACGTGAGGGACGATGGTGCGGTGCGAGCCGGGGATCACCTGCAGGTTGCCGTTCTGCCGGGTCGAAGGGTCCACGGCGATCCAGGCGGAGATGATGACCGGCGGCTCCAGCGGCCAGTAGTGGAAGTCCTGGTGCCAGGGGATCGCCTTGGTGCCCCGGTTCTTGACGAAGAAGTTGGTGCGCCACAGCAGCAGATCGGGCCCGTACAGGGCCGCCATGCGCTCCACGATCGCCGCATCGGTGGCCAGGTCGTACACCGCTCGGCTGTCGAGGTGACGGTTGTGGACACGGTTGTGCGATGCCGGCGGATCGGTCTCGAGGACGCGCTCGATGGCCGGCCGCAGCGCCGCCATATCGTCGGGCGAGCACATGGAGTAGGGACCGAGGTACCCTTCGCGGCGAAACCGCTCCACTTCGGCGCCGGTCAGAGCTGCGGGAGCCGAAGCCGACACCGCCTGCGTTGCCATTGGTTCCCTCGCCTCGATCGACTGTATCACGGTGATCGCGGGCACGGCGGACTCGACGTCCGTCTGCACGAAGTCGTCGCCTCGGGACCAATCGAGTCGACGAGTCCACGAGTCCACACGGGCGGTTGACATTGTGCGCCCGGCGTGATACGTCTCAAGGCAATTGGTCCCCGCCGGACTCGCCGAAAGGCCCCGGCGGGGTTATTTCTCTTCTCTGAGAAGCATGCCCCGCGAGCCCGATGTCAAGCGCGTCGTGTCGTTTATCGACGGGCAGAACCTGTTCCGGCACGCGAAGGACGCCTTCGGGCACTATCACCCGAACTACGACGTACGGAAGTTGAGCGACGCGGTGTGCGCCGCCCACGGGTGGGTCAATCGGGGCGTACGTTTCTACACGGGCGTTCCCCAGGGCTGATCTGGATCCCAGGTGGCACGAATACTGGACCCGTCGCCTGCCGGCCATGAGGCGCTCCGGGATCGTCGTCACGTCGCGCCCATTGCGGTATCGGCTGGAGGCACGTTCCGTGGACGACCGCGCTTCTCGGGAGAGCCCCATCGGAAGGGAGAAGGGGATTGATCTTCGTCTCGGTCTGGATGTCGTGCGCATGGCGCGCCTTGGAGAACTGGATGTGGCCGTGATCTTCAGCGAGGATCAGGACCTCGTCGAGGTCGCAGTCGAGGTGCGCGATATTGCTCGCGCTGCGAACCGGTGGTTGAAAGGTGCTTCGGCCTTCCCATCAGGACCCAACGCCACCTCGAGGCAGGGTATTCACAAGACGGACTGGTTCAAGATGGACAAGGCGTTCTATGACGCCTGTCTCGATCCAAGAGACTATCGGTCTGCCTGAGTCACAACGGCGCGACGGCGATCAGCGGGTCTTCGCCCCGTGAGGCGAGAAGGTTGCGCAACGGGCGGCCGAAGTGGGGGGACTCGATCTCGAAGCGGTCGCCGGGCTGTGGCTCGATGCCGTGGGCGCAGCTCAGGATGGGGGCGCCGAGGAAGTGGCAGTGGAGGTCCCAAGGGCGGCGGAACAAGCCGTACTTGAACAGGTGATGCTCCATGTTGGCCAGGGTGTGGGTCATGTTGGCGTCGCCGGTCAGGAAGGTGGCCTGCCAGAGTACGGTGCCGCCGCGGCGCACGCGAACCTCGCCTTCAACTGACTCCGGAAGGAGGCCGAGCAGCAGCTCCGGGCCGATCGAGCAGGCGCGCAGCTTGGAGTGGGCGAGGTACAGGTAGTTCTGGCGCTCGATGACGTGGTCGGCGAACTCGTTGCCGAGCGCGAAGCCGACGCGTCGCGGGCGGCCGTCGCGGCCGATCAGGTAGACGGCCACTGCTTCCGCCTCCTCGCCGCCGTCGCCGGCGAAGCCGGGGAGGGGCAGCTCGTGCTCCGGCGGGATGAGGATGCTGCCGTCGCCTTTGTAGAACCACTCCGGGGCCACGCCGATGGTGCCGGCCGGCGGCTTGCCGCCGCGCAGGCCGAGCCGGAACATGCGGATCGAGTCGGTCACGGCGTCGTCGTCGGCGCCGTCGCCCGAGCCTGCTCCGCCGTGCATGGCGTCCCGCGCCATGGCGCTGCCGGTGTGGTTGAGGCCGGTGCCGGAGATCAGCAGGTGGGCGGGATCGGGGTGGTCGATCGGCGGCAGCAGGCGCCGCTCGTCCACCAGCGCCTGGTAGTCGACGCAGGAGTCGCGTTCGCAGCCGGCCACCAAGTCGACCAGCGGGTGGCCGGTCGCGTCTGCCGACCGGGCCAGCTCAAGGACCGACGCGACGCCGGCGAGCTGGTCGACCCGGTCGCGGTCGCGCACGACACCCACGCGCCGCGTGCCTGAGGCCGATCGATACTGAACCAGGCGCATCTACTGCCACTCCGGACTCAGGCGAATGAACGCCTTGAGCAACGAACCGCCCGACATGCGACAGGCAGCCTCGGCCGCGTCGGTCACAGCCGCTGCACCTCGCCGGTGCGGATCGCCCGGTCGGCGGCGAGCACGATGCGCGTGGCCTGGATGCCGTCGGTGGCGTCGAGGTCGGGGGCGCGACCGGCGCGCAGCGCGCCGATGAACTCGCGATTCTCCAGCAGGAAGCCCTCCTCCTCTTCGACCCGCTCCGACCACTGGCGCTCGCCGTCGTTGAACGTGGCCTGCTTGAAGCGGTCGTGGAGCTGCACGCTGCGGCCGCCGCCGAACAGCTCCAGGAAGAACTTGCTGGTCATGTGGCCGAGCGCGGCGTCGCCCTGGATCCAGCTCGCCACGGCGCCGGAGGCGAAGCGGATCGAGGCCACGCACTGGTCGATGCGCGGATGGCCGGGGTGGGTCATGGCGCCGCCGGCCGCCCACAGCAGCTCCGGCTCGCTGCGCGCCATCCAGCGGATCACGTCGGTGGTGTGGCAGCCCTGGCTGTAGACGTTGGCGCCGCCGCGCACCGGGTCCTGCGCCCAGGCGTCGTCGCGCCAGCGGCTGTCCATCATCTGGCCGACGATCACCTGCGGCTCCGGGACGAACTCGCGCGCCTTCCGGAGGAGCGGGTAGTAGCGCATCTTGAACGCCGGCATCAGCCACACGCCGGCCTCCTCGACCGCGGCGGCCACCGCCTCGCATTCCTCGACCGACAGCGACAGCGGCTTTTCGATGAGGATGTGCTTGCCGGCGTGCGCCGCTTCGATGGCCAGCGGCGCGTGCGAGTCGTGATGGGTGCAGATGTAGACGCCGTCCAGATCGGGGTCGGCAAGCAGGCGGGGGATGTCCCCGGTCGCGTAGCCGCCGTGCTCGGCCGCAAGCCGCTCGGCCGCGGCCGGCACCACGTCGGCGAAGGCCGTGAAGCGGGCGCCGCCCACCTCACGCACGCAGCCCGCGTGCACGGCGCCCAGGCTGCCGCAGCCGATCAGGCCGAAGCGCAGGTCGCGGGTTCTCATCTCGGCGGATCCGGGGCGGTGGAGTCTCCGGAGGCGTCGTACATCAGCCGATGCAGGTTCGTGAGCAGGCGGTCGTCGGTGGTCATGCGCATCTGCGGCGCGATGCAGGGCATGCCGCGGCTCAACGTCGGGTCGCGGTACACGTTGGTCCGCCGTTCGGCCAGGTCGATGTCCGCGCAGGCCACGCCGTCGCCGTGGATCTCGGCGATGATCGCCCCGGAGGAGTCGATGATCATGCTCGGCGGACCGGTCGCGGCGGCGACGAAGTAGAGGCGGTTGTCGAGCGCGCGCGTGCGCCACGTGATCGGCTTGCCGCCGGCGACCGGCAGGAACAGGATCTCCGCGCCGAGGTGCGCGTAGTAGCGGGCGACCTCAGGGAACCACTCGTCGTAACAGATGTGGAGCGCCACCCGCCCGACGTCCAGGTCGAACACCGGGTACTCGGCGCCGCAGGAGATGCCGCCGCGCAGCTCGCCGAACGTCAGGTGGGTCTTGTCGTAGCAGCCCAGCAACTCGCCCGAGCGGTCGAACAGGACCGCCGTGTTGAACACGTGCCGGCCGCGCCGGCAGATGACGCCGGCGATCACGTACATGCGGTGGCGGCGCGCGGCCTCGGCCAGCACCCGGCACACGGGGCCGTCGGGGACCGGCTCCGCGGCGTCAGCCCACGACCCGTAGGCGCGTTCGGGGACGCCCTGCACGGGCGAGAACTCGGTGAGGGCGGCGACGTCCACCCCCATCGACCCGGCCTGGTCGAGTTTGGCGGCGATGCGCTCGCGCTGCTCGGCCATGGTCAGCGGCGCGGGCGGATCGCCGAAGCGGATCGTGGCGATGCGCGCGATGCGCGCCGGGGGCCGCGGGACCTGGGTGACCACGGCGCGCGACCACGCGATCCGGCCGCTCGGTGCGGCGCGCAGATAAAGCTCCATCCGCTCGTGCTCGGATGGGTGGGGCTCGTGCCGGAACGTGCACTCCAGGGACAGCGTTCCCGCCGGCGCGGCCCGCTGTTCGGCGGAACGCAGCAGCCGTGGCGTCAGGAAGTGGCCGGCACACTGGGCGAACACCGAGAGGGCGGGCCGCTCGATGTTCTCCGGACGGGCCTGCACGCTCGCGCGGTACCAGCAGCCGGGGACCAGGCGCACCGGGCGGTGCCAGCAGCCGAAGGCGTGCAGGTCGCCGTTCCCTTCCAGGACCAGCTCCTGCTCCCCGTCGCCGCCCGTTTCGATCCGGGCGCGCGGCGCGAGCTCCGCGCGTGGGGTGTCGGTCCGCCACTCGCCGTGCAGGCGGTTCGCGTCCGGCAGCGGCGCGGGCTCTCCGGTCTCGCCCGGATTGACGCCGGCCGCCAGCAGCATGCCAACCCATTGGCGATGGTTGCGCGTCACCGACTCCGGGTGCGTGCGGCTGCGGGCCACGAAGCCGGGGACGTTGCTGCGTCCGGTCGGTCCGCCGAGGCGGCAGTAGCGGGTGTCCAGGCTCCAGCGCACGGTGTCCGACGTGTTCGGCAGCGAGCGGTGCGCGACCCGCTCCATGGTCATGAGGACGTCGCCCGGCTGCATCTCGCAGGTGACGCGCTCGCCGTCCGGCAGGTCCTCGTCCTCGATGCCGTGGTACGCGACGACCCCGGGGATGCTGGTCTCCAGCCGGTGCGGAACGCTCTGCCGGTGGGAACCGGCGATCACTTCCAGGCAGCCGTTCTCGCGCCGGGCGGCGGCCAGCGGGATCCACAGGTTGAGGATCACGGTGTCGCCGATGTCCTCGGAGAGGTACGCGTCGTCCTGGTGCCAGGGCACGTCGGCGGGGTCGTGCTCGGGGAGCTTCACCCGCAGCACCGTCTGCGGATGGGCCAGGATCTCCGGCCCGATCACGGACTCGACCGCATCGAGCAGAGCTGGATGGGTGCGCAGCGCGTACATGCCGGCCGTCTTGTGCCGCTTGCTGTGCAGCCGGCGCCAGATCCAGGCGAGGGCCTCCTCGTCCAGCTCGCCGGCGACCGCGGCCAGGCGCCGGTCGAAGGGCTCGTCCGCGAAGGTGGCGGCGGGATCCAGGCGCTCCCAGATGACGAGCTGCTCGACCGCCTGCTCCACGGCGGCGGCGAGATCGTCCGCGAGGGGCTGGAAGGCCGCCCGCGGCAGCAACCCGGGGAGGATCAGGAAGCCCCGTTCGTGGAGCTCCGCGCACTGCGACTCGGTCAGACCGGTGCCGTGTTCCATACCGGAGCGATTGAACGTCGGCGTGCGCCGCCTTGACAAGCCGCTCACCTGCCGGGCGATCGTCCGGCGGTGATCGGTCTGTTCGTCCGGTATCACCTCCGGCCGGCGATCCGGTACTACACCACCGGTATCACGCCGCTCTCCGTGATCGGGGCGCTGGCGATCGTCGGCCTGTTCGCGACGGCGTACGGGAGCTACTTTGCGGCGGTACGGCGAGGGCTGGTGACGGTGGACGTGTCGCTGTACCACCTGCGCGCTCTTACCCTGGAGTTCGTGGTCGGGTTCCTGGTGGCCGGTCTGCGCAAGCGTCAGGGAGTGGTCACGTTCTTCACCTCGACTCCTCTGAGGCCTGCAGGTGTGCTGCGGCTGCTCCTACTCAGCAATGGCGGCAAGCTGCTCGGTGGGGAGGTGGTGTTCATCGCCTTCGTTCTCCCGTTCGTCCTGCGGCTGTCACCGTCGACCGAGCGCGCCGTGCTGCACGTGGCCGGCGATGCGGTCACGGTGGTGCTGCACTACCTGGCGGCGACCGTGATCGCGGCGTTGTGGCGCCGCAGGCGGAAGGACGGGACGCTTGCCGCCGCGGTGTTCATCGCATTCGTGGGCGTGGAACTCCTGGTGTTTCGCCAGCGGCCGGACGCGGACTACGTGCTGCTGCCGGCGAACATCGCCGCGTGCGTTGCGTGTTGGACCGTGGTGATCGGCCGTCATGATCCCACGAGGGTTCAGCGATTCCTCATCAGCGCCGTACCGAGGAGGGGTGGCCGCTCCACGATCAACCGATTCCTGCATCCGCTTCCGGTGGAGGCGAAGCTCTACGTGAAGGAATGCCTGATGCGTCCCGAGTCTGCGATCGCGGTGCTCACCGCGGCCGCGCTGTTCACGGGTTTGATCGTTGCGCTGATCCTCGGCATACCGGACGAGGCGCGCACGACGACGATCATCGGCTGTATGTACGCGGCAGCCGGATTCGGCGCCGCAGTGCTCGAACGGCCCGATCGCGCCCACATGGAGTTCTTCAAGACCACCCCGGTGACATTCGGTCGTCTCACGGTTGCCCTGCTGGCACCGCACTGCACGGTGTATCTGCTGGCGGCGGCGATCGTGGGAACGGTGGGCGCGGCAGGGGGGATGAACCTCGGTGCCCTGCTCATCCTGCTGTCACAGGGCGTATTCGTGACATCGGTCATGTGGTTGATCCCGTTCCGGTTTCTCTATAGTTCGAAGCTCTTCGTGCTGCTCGTATCCGGGCTGATTCTGACCGCGGGATTCGTACTGGCAGTCGGAGCCGGGGCTGTCCAGGGCGCGGGCCTGCCGGTCGTGTACGCGGGGTTCGTGTTGCTGATTCCCGCGATCCTCTATCCAGGGGCCTCGTTCAAGTACGAGGACTCCACCGTCGAAGATTGGGTTCACGCGGCGTGATCGAGCTTGTCGGGGCGGCCAAGACCTTCGTGAACGGCAAGGGAGTGTTCGACGTCAACCTTCGGCTCGAATCCGGGCTCACGGGCTTCCTGGGGCGCAACGGATCGGGCAAGACCACGACGATGCGGCTGATCATGGGGCTGCTGGCCCCCGATCGGGGCGCGGTGCTCATCGACGGGCGGGACCTGTGGCAGTACGACCACATCTACACGCTGAAGCGCGACCTGGGGTTCCTCCCGAACGAGGACTACTTCTTCGCGCGGCTCACCGGCCGCGAGAACCTGGAGTACCTGAGCCTCCTCAAGACCGGCAAGCGCGACGCCTACGCGGCGCTGGACCGCTTCATCGGCGAGCTGGAAGTGGACGCCTTCATCGACGATCCGTTCGACAGCTACTCCACGGGCATGAAGAAGAAGGTGCAGCTCGTCGGCGCCCTGATCGGCGACCCCGGCAACGTCCTGCTCGACGAGCCGCACAACGGCCTGGACGTGATGGCCAACATCGCCCTGAACCGGACGCTGCTGGCTCTTCGCGACGAAGGCCGCACCGTCTTCGTGGCCAGCCACCTGGCCGAGGTGTTCGACACGATCGGCGACACCCTGGTAGTGATCGACCAGGGCCGGATCGTGGCGGAGCACCGCGCTCCGTTCCAGACGAAGCCGGTGGACCTGTACCTGGAAGCGATCGGCGACGGTGCGTCAGCTTGATCTCGGGGGACGGTCGCTGTCTTTGTCGTTCTCTAATAAAGCTTCCGATCGTCTGGATGATCCAAAGTAGTATCCGAATACTGCTCCAGCTATAGGTCCCAGATAAGATGCCCACGTTCCTACGATGGTGTCCAAGTCGGCGGGCGAGATCACGCCGAGTACCAACACCAGGAGTGCCAAGACGGGTCCGCCAAAGAACGCTACGGCGGTAATGAGCGCGAGAGGCTCCGTATCCTGGAGTCGTTCGGTACCGTGGACGGATTCGTCGATCTCGCCGTCTCGTCGTCCCGCACGTGCCTGATCTATTGTAGCGCTATGACGTCGCCGACATCCGGTACTATTCGCGAATAGAGATCAGGAACGCCTTCCACTTCTCGATGCCAAGCGCCCCAAGGTGCCTTTTCCTGCACGTATCCGTTGACTTCAGTTACATAGAAATGGTCTTGAGCCAGGAAGATCTTGAAGTTCACGATCTCTTGCTGATCCCATCTGAGCCTCAAAAGTCCATGCCGATCGGGGGTTTTTGTCGTGTTGGTGATGGATGCGATGAAGGACAAATCCGTCACTGGTTCGACCTCGTACTGTATGCTCGGGGGAACATCTTCGTTGTACAGCAGCTCCGTGAGGCTCTCGATCCAGTGTATGATGACGTCGTTCGAGTCGCCCCCCTCGGCCGAATCATGATCGTCCGCCGACGCCAACGTAGAAGTCACTATCAGAACGAAACAGGCAATCGTTACCCGCAACATCGTGCTGCTCCAGCGCAAGGATGGCAAACGGCAGAATGAGTCGTCAACCGGGCTCTCGACGTATGAATCTGTCCGATCTTTCGTGCTGAGCACCACCGGATCAGTCATTCCAGCGTCTCGCTCAGCACGCCGTTCGGACCCACCAGCAGGACTTCCCCGGATGCGAGTTCGTCCTCCGCGAACTGCAACGCCCTGCCGGGCTCGATCGCCGCGACGGTCGCGTTGTCCGTCAGCGTCTCGCCGGCCAGCCGTTCCCAGATCACCTCGACGCTCCGCCGTGCGGTCCAGCGCTCATCGTCTTCCCCCTCTACGAAGACGGCGGTCCCCGACCGGCGGACGGGATCGTGCGCGCCGTCGGTCGTGAGGACGAGTCTGCCTTCGCGCGGCGTGTGCACGAGGTGGCGCTCAGCGAGGATTCCTTCCGGTATGCCGATCGCTTCGATCAGGCTGTTGTCCGGCTCGGTCGGCTGGTACGGTTCGGGCGGGGTTGCTCCCCTCGCCAAGCGGTCGAGCACTTCGGTATGGCCGGCGTCGGTGTCATCGGTGGTGAGGCATCGGAACGGGCGCTCGGGCTCGATCAGGTGCGCCCGCGTGTCACCGGTGTGGGCGAGCATCCCGCTCCGGCGTTCCCAGACCGCGGCGGTCAGGGTCGTCCCGCCCCGTCCCTTGAGCGCCTCCAGCACCTCCCGTTGCGCGCGCAACACGGCTTCCGCGAGCACGTCGCGGGGCGTGTCGTGCTCGCCGGACAGGCAGGTCTCGACGACGATTCGCACCGTGTGGCGGCTCGCCCAGCCGCCGTCCTCCATGCCGCCCATGCCGTCCGCAGCCACCACGGCACAGCGCGGGGAGCGGTAGGTTCCGCGGCGCCAGAGCAGCACCGCGCCGCAGTCCTGCTGCTCCTCGCGCGGGCCCTGCTGCATGCCGAGCGCCATCGCGCCGTCGGCGCCCGCGTGGATCGCCCCGTCCTCATAGTCGGCGAGGCTGAACGCGTTCAGGATTCGTTCGCGCACGTCAGCCGGCCCCACGCACCGCAGTGCGACTCGGACCCGTCTTCTCCCGGGTCTGCCCGTCCCGGAACCCCATTCCCTTCCGGCGGCCGCGCATGGCCGCGTGCGCTTCCGGCGACCCGTCGTGGAAGCTGCCGAACCACTTGTCCAGCGGCACGCCCTCGTTGCCGTAGTTGCACTCGAAGTAGCGGTGGTGCAGGTAGTGGAAGTAGCCGCCGTTGCTGAAGGTCTTGTCTTCCTTGAGCACGAACTCCGAGAAGCCGGAATGACCGGCCGCCGGGCTCAGCCCGGTGTGCATGAGGTGGAACACCGCGTGGATGGGGTGCGACGGGAGCACCCAGTGCACGAGCACGCCGGAGAAGTAGATCAGGTGCTCGATCGGGTGCATGGACAGCCCCGACCAGGGGCCGATGTTGACGTTGCGGTGGTGGAGGTAGTGGGCGATCTTGTAGAGCGGCTTCCAGTGCGTCCACCGGTGCGTCCAGTAGAAGTGCATCTGCCGGATGAACAGGACCGCGATCATCATCAGCGAGCAGTAGGCGATGCCGGCCGGCGACCGCCACTCGACCCGCGGCAGCCAGCCGTTGCCGTACATCCACAGGGTCACCGCCTCGTAGGCGGTCCAGATGCCGGCGCCGGAGACCAGCGACCAGAACATGTTGTCCCAGGTCTGGTTGCCGAACAGGAACGCCCGGTTCTTCTTCGCCAGCCAGCGGCCGTTGTACTTGTACTGCTTCCCCTGCGCGCGCTTGATGTACAGCCGCAGGTGCAGCCCGCCGGCGATCAGCAGGAGGAGCGCGACGTTGCGCAGGTAGATCTCCGCGATCCAGCCGACCTGGAAGGTGGCGGTGCGCTCCAGCGATGGCGTGAGAAAGAGCCACGCCACCACCGCGATGCCCATGTAGACCAGGTTCTTCGGCCACAGGATGCCGTCGTGCCCGAAGATCGCCTTGAGAATCACCTTCATCCGCACCGGCCGGTCCCACATCGGGGACGGCTGCGGGAGGTTCGCCGGCTGCCACTCGCCCTTCGCGTCGCGAACGCCCAGATCCGCCTCAGCCATGACGTTGCAGGATAGCATCTGCCCGCCGGATGTAAACCCCTGGGCGGTCATTCAACGCCGCCGCGTCCGCCTTCCGGCAGCGTGCGTGTGGAGGGTATCGGGCGTGCTACCCTCGGCTGCGTGAGTGACGGAACCAATCTGGAACGGCTCGACGCCGAGCGGCGCCTGTTCGTCGACCTGCTCGACGTCGCCCGCCGCGACAACGTGAGCCGCACCTTCCACCAGGCGCGCAAGCACGGCCTGCCGGTCATCGCCCAGGAAGAGCCGTGGGAGCGGATGGGCGGCATGACCGCCTCGGTCATCCACGACGACGAGGAGGGCGTCTTCAAGGCGTGGTACATGGCCGGCATGTATGCCCCCGACAAGGAGCACGTGCAGTGCTTGGCGCTGTCCGACGACGGCATCAACTGGACCAAGCCCGTGCTGGGCCTGCACGAGGCGCTCGGCAACACGGACAACAACATCGTCGTGCCGGCCGAGTACCACGACGGCAGGGACCACTTCGAGACGATGATGAAGGATCCCATGGATCCCGACCCGGAGCGCCGCTACAAGGCGATCGGCTGGGCCAGCTACGACTGGGACGGGCCGCTGAGCGGGATCTATACCGGCACGTCGCCCGACGGCATGCGCTGGACCTTCACCCCGGAGCCGATCATCCGCTACCACCCGCGGCCCGGTACCGCCGACCTGGGGCCGATCGGCGACGCGCAGGCGATGATGATCGACACGCGGCGCACGCGCTACGTGGCGATGCTGCGCGGTGCGGGCAATCATCCCGGCTGGCGGGTCATGTCGGTCAGCAAGGACTTCGTCACCTGGACCAGGCCGGAGCGCTTCCTGTTCCAGCTCAACCACGAGGAGTCGCTGTACAACAACAACGGCTTCGTCTACGGGGCGCAGTACCTGGGCATCCTGACCCACTTCGACCGGCGCGCGGAGCACCAGTCGCAGACCCTCCGGCTGCTGACCAGCCGCGACGGCGACGTGTGGATGCGGGCGCCGGCGGCCGAGTCGCTGGTCGGGCTGGGCGAGGTCGGCGACTGGGACCGCTTCCAGATCATGCTCACCGGCGCGCCGCCGGTTCCGGTCGGCGATCGCCTGCATATCTACTACCGCGGCACCTCGCGCCGCCACAACAAGGTGGTGGGCGAGTTCGAGCCCCGGATCGACCCGGACCAGGAGCGCGGCGGCATGTCGATCGGGCTGGCCACGCTGCGGCTGGACGGCTTCGCCTCCATCGACGCCAGCTACGACGGCGGCGCCATCACGACGGTGCCGTTCGACTTGGCCGGAGCCGAGTTGCACGTCAACGCCAAGTGCGACTTCGGCCGCATCGGGGCGGAGCTGCTCGACGAGGGGTACCGCCCGATCCCGGGCCATGCCGCCGACGACTGCATCGCAGTCAGCGCCGATGCCACCGACCAGGTCATCCGCTGGCGCGGAGACGCGGCGGGCCGGCCGCTTTCGGCCATCACCGCGCCGGTGCGGATCCGCTTCCACATGGCCAACTCCCGCCTCTACAGCTACTGGCTGCAGTGACGTCTCGAACCACGGGGCTACCCGGAACCCCACCAAGGAGCACCGCATGATCACCGTCCGGAACAGCGTCCCCAACCCCGTCGTCGAAGAGGCGGTCCTGTTCCCGTTCGACACCTACAGTTGCCCGTTCTCGGCCGGGCTCCGGCTGCAGCTCATACCGGGCAAGATCCCCGGCCGCGGCAACCCCATCGTCGTCGCCACCGGCGAGCCGGGGGCGCCCGACGACTTCACCACCCGCTTCTACGGCACGGTCATCCCCATCGACGGCGAGTTGCGCATGTGGTACCTGGCCCGGAGCACCCTGGACGCGGACGGCAGCAACGGCGGCCAGCTCCGCTGCTGCTACGCCACCAGCACCGACGGCGTCCACTGGGACAAGCCCGACCTGGGCCTGATCGAATTCAACGGTAGTAAGCACAACAACATCGTCAACCTGCGTGCCGGCCGCTGCGACTTCGCCGCCCTGCCGGTGATGTACGAGCCGGACGACCCGGACCGGGCGCGGCGTTTCAAGTGCGTCTTCGAGAGCGAGGCGTACGGCAACCAGTTCGCCGTCGCCTACAGCGCGGACGGCCTCAACTGGACCGAGTCGCCTGCCAACCCGGTCGGCCCCGGCCTGGAGCAGACCGGGCTGATCCGCCACAATGGCTGCTACTACGTCAACGGCCAGGGCGGCGCGCACTACACCACGGGTCGGGCGCTGGCGACCTTCGCCTCCTACGACTTCGAGACCTGGACGCAGGCGTCCTGCCTGGGCTTCCGCCGCGACATGGTGCCGCCGGAACCGCTGCTCTACGATCCGCTCTCCTCGGCGCCGAAGGCCAGGTGGAACCAGAGCGAGGAGGTGCACCTGGGGGCCGGCCTCTGGGACCGGGGCAACGTGATCCTGGGCATCTACGACATCTGGCACGGCACGCCCACCAGCGACCGCCAGCTCATCTCCATGGACCTGGGCCTGCTGGTCAGCCACGACGCCCTGCACTTCTCCGAGCCGATCAAGGACTTCCCGATCCTGCCGGCCTACGAGGAGGCCGGCGCGGTGGTCGGCAAGCCGCCCACGGTCAGCCACGGCCAGGGCATGATCAACTGGGGCGACAAGACCATGCTGTGGTACGAGGCGTGGGGCAACCTGCCGGTGGAGGTGCGCCTTGCCACCTGGGAGCGCGACCGGATCGGCTACTTCGAGGCGATGCGCGGCGAAGGCGGCCACCTGGTGACGTGTCCGCTGGCCGGCGCCACCGAGTTCAGCGCCAACGTCGGCGGCCTTGGCCCGTACACGGAGCTGCGTTTCGAGCTGCTGGACGAGGGCTTCCATCCGCTGCCCGGCTTCAGCGGCGCCGACGCCGCGGTGCTCACCGGGCTGGAAGGAGCGGGAGAAGGCCAGGAGGACCTGGTCCCGGGTCAGCAGAGCCAGCGGGAGGCCGCGCCGGCCGCCGGACTGCGCGAGCCGATCCGCTGGCAGCGCCCCCTCCCGGCCGACGCCGGCGCGCTGCGGCTGCAGGTCACCTTCGCCGGCATCCGCCCCGAGGACGGCCAGCTCTACGCGATCTACGCCCGCTGACCGCAGGTCTGCGGTGCTTCGCTCCTTGTAGGTGCGAGGTGTAACATGTGCGTCGGCCAGTCTCTGGCACCAAAGTTCGGCGATTCACGCAACGGATCTTGACGATCCCGGCGCCTGCGCAGTATAGTGTCAAGCGTATTTGTGACGAAGACGACAAGGTCGTTCATGGGTCGGGTGGTGTCTGATTCCACTATATTGCACCGACAGACGATCTTATTCCGAGTCACATATCCCTGCAAGCGAAGGAGGCTGGAAGCCCATGTAGATTCAACAAGTGCGTTTGCAAGTACGATATTGGATCACATACAGCTAGGAGTGGTATAATGACCTTCAAGGTGTTTCCAATAGACAACAACAGAAGGAGGGTCCTTGAAAAGCAAGGGATCGAAAAACAGGAAATTTCGTTTATACACATTATGCATGAATCTGAACATGGGTTGCATGTCAGGCAGGAAAAAAACGCAAGAAATGTCGCTGTTCAAGGAATGCGCTGAGAATTACGAAGATGATCGTTTTCATGATTTACATACTCAACGGTTTTCCCAGGATATAAGAGCGGATGTAATCTGACGCACCGTGAGTGACCTTGCCAGCGAGACTCTGGCCTGCGTAAGCAGAGCTATGAGGGGAGCTGGTACGGTCACTTGCTTGGTCCAGCACCGCAACTGTATTATTGTGACAAGTGCTGGTTCTGGTAAGACGCATGCTATGGAGTCTCTAAGCGGTGATTTGTTTCGTTCGGCTTGTGGGATCCCGTTAGGGACTGTTACACGAGGTCGATCTCAAGGAGAGAATCAAGAACATGCAACAGATGAAGGATTCGAAATTGACGCGAATCGGAGTGTTCTATGACGGAAGTTACTTCTCACATGTGAGCAACTATTACTGCTACGACCACCAGCGGAAGGCGCGCATCAGCATTTCCGGCCTGCACGATTTCATACGGGAGGAAGTCGCGAAGAACGAGCAGGCAGACGCTCGCTATTGCCAGATCGTGGATGCGCATTACTTTCGGGCGCGGATGTCCGCCGCTGACGCCCAGGAACGGGACGCCCTGTATGGTGAACGGGTCTTTGAGGACGTTCTCATCAACGCCGGGGTTACGACCCACTTCCTGCCAACCACGTCGCGCGGGGAAAAGGGCGTCGACGTCTGGCTGGCCCTCGAAGCGTTCGACCTCGCCATCCACAAGCAGTTCAATGTCGTCGTTCTGGTTGCCGGAGACGGTGACTACGTGCCGCTGGTTCGTAAGCTCAATACGCTTGGGGCGAGAACGATGGTCACCGCATGGGACTTCAAGTTCAGCGATGGCAGCGGCCAGGAGCGGGAGACCAGAACGTCCCAGTTCTTGATCAACGAGGTCACCTACGCGATCATGATGGACCGCATCATCGATGACCGGTCGCGCAGCCAGGACCGTATAGTCAACAACCTGTTCTTGGCCGCGGCCCAACCGCCTGCTCCGCGCCGTGTGCAGCCCGCGGCGGCCATCTCGGATGAGCTGCAAGCGGGTGTCATACAGAACATCAAGGATGGCTACGGATTCATAGCTCCCGATTCCGGCGGCGAGAACCTGTTTTTCCACTGGACGGGAGTGAGAAACGAAGACTTCGAGGAGCTGCGGATCGGCGAACTGGTCCATTTCATCGTCGGCAGCAATGACCGTGGCCCGTGCGCGGTCGACGTGAGGCGAGTGGAGAACACGAATGCGGGAAGGTAGGCGAAGGGGACTGCGCGTGACCTACTCAGTCATCTCCGCGACCGCTCGCAGTAACGGGACTCCGGCGCATGTCGGTGGTGCAAATGGTGTCGCCGAGCGCCTCGCGGTGCAGGTCGTCGGTCGCTCGTGCAGGAGGTGTGGATGCGAGCGTCGGCTTTGACGTGACGTTGGTCTGCGGGGCCGTGGAACTGTTCGGTTTCCTCGGTCAGGCTGAGCGCCCAGCACGACGTCGGACGGGATCGTCACCGCCGTCGTGGACAAAGGTGACCAACCATGCTGCTTTCTCATCGACGGACCACTACCGCGGCACTCCCAATAGCCTGGATGGGTGCGCCGCGCATGCCAGGTGAGTTGAGAGCCCGATTGCCGGGATGTGGGCCCCGGTGCGTGTCGCTTACTCGATCAGCTCCACGATGGCGCCCAGCTCGGCGACGAATCGCTCGTGCGCCGAGCGGAACGCCGCCAGGGTGGTAGGAATTCGATTCTGCACAATCTGAATGCGGTCCGGGTTGAGCCGCGTGCCGTATAGGTTGCGGAACATGTGGCGAAACGCGCGCAGCTCATGGATGTCCTGTGCGAGCGATCGATCCAGGAGGCGGGGCCGCAGGTCCTCGATCTCGATCGTCATGCGTTCCACGAGCTCGCGGTGCCATACCGACGGCGGCAAGTCATTCTCGAAGAACCGGGAGACCCGGAGGAAGTAGGACTCCAGCGCGTTGTAGATGTTGTGAATGGTGTAGGCCAGCGCCGCCCAGTCCAACTCATCGGTCGCTCCGTGCCGGATGCGGCCGTCGGCTTTCAGGTTGGTCTCGGCAAGGTCGCCGAGAACCTCGGTATCACCGTGCAACTCAGCGATCAATATTGCGACGCGCGCTGCTCTCGTTCATACATGAGCCTGCCGTCGATGTTCGACAGCCCGGCTGATCACCGGACTGGCGTTCGGTAGATCGACGACGTCGACCTTGAACGGGCTGTCGAGCGCTATCGAGACCAGACGGAGATACTGTGGTGAGTCAACGGCCAGATCCACGTCCGGCTCCCGGTTGCCCAGGTCGCCGGTAGCCAGCGAACCGAAGAGCACGACCGTGCGGAGGTCGGGGTCCGCCTCAAGGAAGCACTTCGTGAGCCGCTCGGCTTCCGCGAGGCCGGCCGCTCGCCATTCTCGGCGCATGTGTTCGAGATGAGCCGATCTCTTCGGCGCTCTCGCTGCTTTGAGCCCTTCGGCTACACCACGAAGGAATCGCATTCCGTTCCTCGTCCACAGCCGGGAGAACGTAGTCGGCTGAGACACCGCGTGTCGAGAGTGTCCGCCTTCGATCGAACGCGCTACGCGACGACATTCGTCGCCGAAGTCCAGGCGGATCACCATCACGGTGCCGGTCATTCGGTTGACCGCTCGCTTCCGTCGTGTAGCAGCGTCGCGCGCTCAGGAGCGACCCGCAGCGGATTGAGAGTCAGGCCGGTGCTCTGCGGGGCCGTCGAGCATCTGCCGCACCAATGATTCCGGCTCAACAAGCACGTCCGAGACACGCTTCCCTAAAGTTTCAGCGATTGCGGCTAATGTCTTGACCCTGGGCGTCTGTTCGCCGTTCTCGATCCGTACCAGCGTAACGCGTCCAATGTTAGCCGCTCGTGCTAGCTGCTCTTGAGTCAATCCCGCCGAGTCTCGCAACGTCCTGAGCCGCTCGCCGAGGGTCCGCCTGCCGTGCATGGCTATCGCCTCAACGGTGGACCGGTAGGATTCGTCACAGTAGTGGCGTGCGAAATCCCAGGGAATCTCAATGTGTTCACCGTTGACCGTGTTGAGAATCATCTGGTATGGGTTCGGCAATTCAAGACTGGACAGGTCCGTAGCATCACTGATCTCGTCGATATCGCTGTAGGGTATCATGCCTTTGCACCCATCGGCGAAGCTCAACTGGACTCCATTGGCCACTATGTTGGCGACCATCATCATCCGATCGGCGTTCTTTACCAAAACCGCATCCATCGCCTATCCTCCATGAATGGCTTCCCACGTGTTCCTGATGTCTTCGACGTGTGTCGCATATACCTTCAAGATGTCCCTGAAGTTTCCGGGTGGCAGATCGTCCATATAGGTTCCGCCGTTCAGTTCAATGCGGCACACATCTTCGTTGCCAACCCAAACGTGTACGTGTGGCGGCTCAAAGCTGTTCTCCCGCGTGTTGATAACGAACCGAAACTGTCCTTCCATGACGACGGTCGGCACTCGGAGTCCTCGGACAGCGTAGCCACGTTTCCCCCGCGCATCGCGATCCTTGATGTATCATAGAGCGATACATGCAGTCAAGCGTCGCTCTGGCAACAGGATGCAGCCTCGGCCGCGTCCTGGACGCGCGCGCGTGAGGCCGAAGACGGATCGACAACGAAGGCAGTCCCGCGGGCAGCACTGCCGAGCCTCGTGGTGGTATTACGCGGCCACTTCGGCGCCGAACTCCAGGCGGATCACCATTACGGTGCCGGCCATGCGGTTGACCGGCAGGCCGCTCAGGCGGAGGTAGGGTGGCTCCTGCCAGTGCCAAGGCGTGGTCTCCACCGTGACTCGGAGCTCGCTTCCGTCGTTCAGCAGCGTCGCCCGGTCGGGAGCGATGCGTAGCGGCTTGAGGATCAGGCCGGTGCTCTGCGGGGCCGCGGGGAGGTGGACATAGACGGTGTTCCCGTTGCGCGTGACCAGCACGCTGTCGCGCGGCACATGGTGCTCGCCTCCGTGCATGCCGATCGCGTCGTCCTCGATCAGCGTCGAGGCGGGCATGGTGCCCTCGAACGCCTCCCGGACCTTGCGGTACCAGTTGCCCACCTGCGCGAGCGTGCTCACGTTCTCCACCGGCAGGCTGCCGTCCGACTTGGGGCCGACGTTGAGGATGTAGTCGCCGCCCATCGCCAGCACGCGGTCGATGCTCTCGATGATGTGGCGGTCGCTGTAGTAGTCCTCGTCGGAGCGATAGCCCCAACTCTCGCGGCCGAGCGCCTGCACGGCCTGCGTCGGCGCGCCGAACTCGCGGGCTTCGGGCACGTGCCGTTCCGGCGTGCCGTAGTCGCCGGGGCTCGGGCCGCGGTCGTTGATCAGGATGCCGGGCTGCAGATCGCGCACCATCTCGTTCAGGCTTGGGTCGTGGTGCTCGGCCACGTTCACGTCCCAGAAGAAGTCGCGCAGCGGGCCGTAGTTGGTGCAGAGCTCCCGCACCTGGCCGCGGACGAACTCCCAGTAGGCGGCGAGGTCCGGCTGGTCGCCGGGGCGCGGACCGAACATCTCGTGGTGGCGCCCCAGGTTGGGGTAGTGCGGGTGGTGCCAGTCGGGGCAGGAGTAGTAGAAACCGAGCGCGATGCCGCGCCGCTCGCACGCCTCGGCAAGCTGGGCCAGGATGTCCCGGCCGTACGGCGTGTGCATCACCGAGTAGTCGGTTAGCTTCGTGTCCCACAGGCAGAACCCGTCGTGGTGCTTCGTGGTGATCACCACGAAGCTCATGCCGGCGCTCTCGGCCGCGACCAGCCACTCATCGGGATCGAAGCGGTCCGGGGCGAAGCGGTGGACAAGCTGCTCGTAGTCGCGCCGCTTCATGTCGGACCGCCAGAGGATCTGCTCGTGCCACGCCGGGATCGCGTACAGCCCCCAGTGGATGAACATCCCCAGCCGCTCCGTGAAGTACCGGTCGCGCCCGTCGCCGAATGGTCTGATCATGGTCGTCTCCCTGCTTGCGGCATCTTATCGGGTCTGCCGGTGCGCCGCCGGCCGCCCAGCCGGCGGCGCACCGGCAGCGAACAACGGACGCCTCTCTCTCTCTTGATCCGAGTGCCGGTGCCCTCCATGCTGCGCCAGTACCTGGACGCCATGGTCCGCAACTCCAGGCCCATAGAGCATATCCGAGACATTGGAATGCTCTGATGCCAAGCCGCTGACGACTCGGTGATCTCCTGGAGTGACCGAGGCGTCGGTGGCGGCACAAGGTAGATTGCGGCATGATCGACGGATGAATTCCTCAGTCCTGACGCCCGCGTCGTTCTCGCCTTCGACGACGTCCGTCGAAGACTTCGACTTCACCGCTGGGCAGGTGGACGTCGACGCCATGACGGAGGCGTACCGCAGGCACGGCGCCGTGGTGATGCGCGGGTTGTCCGAGGACTACGTGGCGGACCTGCTGCAGGACATGGAGGCGATCCTGGAGCAGAGCCAGGCGCTTCTTCCCGAGGCGGCGGCCGCCAAGCATCACGCCAACGCCGTGACGACGCCGGACGGGACGCTGTTCAACGCCGACCCCAGCGATCCGGGGCGCATGGTCGTCAACACGCTGCGGCTGAACGCGATGATCTCGAGCGCGTTCCTCCGCTCGCTGGTCAACCCCGAGTTGCTGGAGCTGCTGGCGGCGCTGATCGGTCCGGACATCGAGCTGTGGAAGTGGGGGCAGTGCGTCTACAAGCAGCCCAGGACGGGCGTGCCGAAGTCGCTGCACCAGGACGGGTACTACTTCGAGCACAAGCTGCAGAGCCCGACGGCGGTGCTCAGCTACGCGGTCGACGTGGACATGGGCAACGCGCCCCTGTACGTAGTGCCCGGCTCGCACGAGCTGGGGCTGGTCCGGCATGAGGACGACCGCTGGGCCGGCTTCGCGCTCAACGATCCCGTGTGGTGGGAACGCGCCGTGCCGATCGAGGGCAGTGCCGGGGACGCCGTGATCTTCCACACCTGCACCATTCACGGCTCGCCGGACAACCGCTCGGACCGGCCGCGCCCGGTGTTCATCAAGCGCTACCGGCGCGCGGACGACTTCTGCGTGATCGACGTGGCCAACGTCGCTGACCGGCAACGCGCCGAGCAGGCGCCGGTCGCCGCCAAGACCGAGGACGACTGGGGCCTGATGGTACGCGGCATCCGTCGCTATCAGCCGGCGGAATAGAGCACAAAGCCGATCGCGCTCAGGGAGATCCACGCTTGTCGCCGCCACGTACCTGCACTACGCTGTAGTGCAATGCAGAAGAACGAAGTCTACAGTTGGCGGCTCGACGCGGCGCTGAAAGAGGCGCTGGAGAGGGCTGCTCGCTCCGAAGACACGAGCGTCGCGAGCTTGCTGCGAACGATCGTCACCGACTGGCTTGCGCGCAACTCGGCGAATGGGGACGACGCGGCGTCGCAGTTCCGGATGCGCAACCAGGCGCTCCGCTGTGCCGGATCGATCCGGGGGGGCGATCCGAATCGAGCGGAACAGGCAAGCAGTCGCGTGCGAGCGGCGTTGCAGGATCGACGTGCGCGTTGAGGGACTTGCCGATACCGGCGCTCTGCTCGCCTTCCTCGATGAGGACGACAAGTGGCACGAACGATGTGTCGCGGCATTCGAGCGCCTGCGTCTCCCGCTCGGGACGACCGCTGCGGTTCTCGCCGAGCTGTTTCACCTGCTCGGCCACTCGGGAGAGCTGACTGCAGCATGGGGATTGATCAGGTCGGATGCGGTCACCGTTCTTCCCATCGTCGATGGCGACCTTCCGGCTCTCGATGAACTGATGAAGCGTTACGCCGACCGTCCCATGGACTTCGCGGACGCCACACTGGTGCATGCCGCGTACCGCGAGGGGATCACGACGGTGTTCACCATTGACCATGACGACTTTCAAACGTACCGAATCGGCAGGCGGCGTCGGTTCCGGATCGCCCCTGAGCGCTGGTAGATCGGCTTGGCAGCTATGGTACTATAGTACTATTACGATGGGAGCCCTGTCCGGCCGGTTCGTGGTGCGCGTGTCTCCGCGGCTGCACGGCGCCTTGCGAGAGCGGGCTGGTCGGCTGGGTGTGTCACTGAACGAGTTGTGCCGTGGCGCACTTGCGGCTGCGGTTGAGGCGGAACCCGTCGGCACCGTGGCCGAGTCGGCCTTGCCGGACCACGGGATGCTGGCCCGGATCACCGAGTCCTATCGGCCGGACATCGTCGGGGTGATCCTGTTCGGCTCCCGTGCGCAGGGCACCGCGAGGCCGGACTCCGACTGGGATGTCGTGCTGGTCATGACGCCGACGACGGCGCTCTCACGCGATCTGTATCGGACGTGGGATGAGCGCATCGATCGCGGCACGCGGGAGCCGTTGGTGAATCCGCACTTCATCCATATGCCATCGCCGGCGGGCGGTGGATCGTTGTGGTTGGAGGCGGCGTTGCATGGACGGGTGCTGTGGCAGCGCGACGCCGGTCTGACGCGCCGCTTGGCGAGCGCTCGGGAGCGGATAGCGGCGGGTCAGGTGCGCCGGCGCGCCGCCTACGGAACCCCGTACTGGGTACACGAAGAGCCTGATGTACAACCCTGACCTTACCGCGGACTACCTGCGGCGCGCCGCCAGCAGGCTCAAGGCGATCGAGGTGCTGCTGGCCGAGTCGAGTTGGGCGGATGTCGTGCGGGAGTCGCAGGAGGTGGTCGAGATCTGTCTCAAGGCACTGTTGCGGCACGCCCGCATCGAGGTTCCGCGGCTGCATGACGTGAGTCCCGTGCTCGAGGACAACCGCGATCGCCTCCCGGCGGCGGCCCTGCCTCACCTGGATCGTCTGAGCGAAGTGTCCCGTTCGCTGCGGCGTGACCGTGAGCTGGCCTTCTATGGAAGCGAGGATCTGACGCCGAACGAGTTCTACCGCCAGGAGGATGCGGAGACGGCGCTGCAGGACGCCACCTTCGTGTACGGCACCGTGGTCGAAGCGGTGCATGAACCGGAGAGATAGCGCTCTTATTGCGCCGCCTCCTGGTCCGGTCCGGATGGCTCCTCGGCGGCGCTGATCCATATCCGCGTGAGCCGCGCGAGTTCGCCTACGGCTCCGGAGCCGTCGTCCACGAAGCGCGTGATCCGTCCGAACCGCAGGTCGAGGTACTCGTGCGCCATCAGGTTGCGCAGTGCTGCCAGCGGCTGCAGGCGTCCGGACAGCACCGCGAAGTCGGGCAGAGTTTCCAGTTCGGCGAGGATCTGACCGTACGTGAAGGGGACCGGGTGCTGCGCGGACGACAGCACGATCTTGCCGATGTCGATCGCGGCGTTGATCAGGATCTCCACCCAGCGGTCGAGGTTGCGCCGCAGGTCGCGGTCGGATCGATAGCGATGCTGCGTGACCTCCCGGAATCGCTCGCGATCCTCCAACTCGGTGTCGATGAAGTCGACGATCCGCTCGAGCCGACTCTGATCGACCGGTGAAAGGGAGCCGCTGCGGTCCCGTATCACGCGGTACTCGCGCTCGGTCTGCAGGAAGTCGATGGCCACCGAGGTGACCGCGAGGAAGTATCGCGAGTAGAGACCTCCGTCCCTCATCAGGACCACGCGTCCGGACGTGAGCGCCGCGGCGCACACCGTCGCGGGAGCCCGGTTCAGGACCAGGAGCTCCACGTTGCGCTGCGTCACTCGCTCCAGGGCGATCTGGATCTCGGTCTCCCGGTCGACCTCCCGTTCCCGCTCGATCTCGATCCGGCCGTCGGACTCGCCATAGACCGCCACGTCGACGTCGGAGTCCGGCCGCAACCTGCCGGAGCAGGCAGATCCGAACAGAACGGCGAACGTCAGGTGGGGGAAGCGCTCCAGCTCCGAGCCGACCGCCTGGGCGATCTCATCGGCTGCCGACATCGGATCCGTCGTCGCACGCCGGGAGGGGTGGAGCGCCGCTCATGCCAGCCGCTCCCACCGGTCGGGGTCGATGGCGCCGGTCACCGGGCGGCCCGCGAAGAAGTCCTCCAGCGCGGCTACCGTGGCGTCGCCGATGCGGCGGTGGCCGTACCGTCCGTGGCCGGCCACGTCGCCGGCGCCGACGATGCCGACGATGGCGCCGGTCAGGTACTGCTCGCCCACCGGGATCTGCGGCGAGCGCCAACCGCCGGTGCGGCGCACGTGCAGGGCGTGATCCATCAGGCGTTGCGCGCTCATGATGATCAGGCCCAGAGTGGTCTCGGCTACGTTGTAGGCGATCGGCACCGTTGAGGTGAACACGCAGATGCGGCGCGGGGCGATGTAGTCCGTCCAAACTTGGTCCAGCATGCGGCGCACCGATCCGGCCGAGTGGGCGATGATCCGCAGCCGGTCGGCCGCCTCCATGATCGCGGGCGTGATCGATGGCGGTCCGCCGGACGCCGGGGCCGCCCAGCCGGTGATGAGCGCATCGTGGCCGCCGATCAGGGAGCAGATCTCCGCCTCGGTCAGGTCGCGGTCGCCCTCGTTGCGGGTCACCTCGAAAGCGCCCTGCAGGCGCGTCCAGGACTCGGGGGTGAACACCTTCGCCGTGTGCTCGCGGGCGGGCAGGTGCAGGACGCGCGGCCGGCGCGCCGCGGCCGTGTCAGCCGGCATGGTGTGCTGCCTTGCAGCCGATCTCGGTGTCACCGGTGGCGCGCTGCCAGCCGCGGATGCGGGCGGTCAGGTCGCGGCTGTGCTCGGCATGCTCCGGGAGGAAGGCCAGGTTGGCGGTCTCTCCCGGGTCGTCGTTCAGGTCGTAGAGCTCGTGCTGACCGGCGGGGCTCAGGCAGAACTTCCACCCCTCGGGCGTGATGATGCAGCGCACGGCGTCGGCCAAGTCGGCCAGCCCGGCCTCGCGCGTGGTCACCTCGGCCAGGTAGTCGGGCAACGGGTCGCGCTTCAGGTCCTCGTGGACGAGGTAGTTGATGCCCGTCCACTCCACGAACGCGGGCCGTGGCGGCGGGTCGGCGCCGTCCAGCCACGGGGTGAGCGACGTGCCCTGCAGGTGCTCGGGCGCGGCGAGGCCCAGCTCGTCGAGCACGGTCGGCACGACGTCCACGTGACCCACCGGCGCGTGCACGTGCCGGGCTTTGCCCTGCCCGGGCCGGCTGATCAGCAGCGGCACGCCGATCGACTCCTCGTACATCAGGTTCTTGCCGAAGAGCTGGTGGCTGCCGGCCAGCTCGCCGTGATCGGCGGTGAGGATCACCAGCGTGTCGTCGGCCGCGCCCGAGGCGTCGAGCTGGTCGAACACCCGGCCGAGCGCGCGGTCGACCTGCGTGCACAGGCCCCAGTAGCGCTGGATCAACAGGCGCCACGCCAGGTCCGAGCGCAGGGCGATGCCGTCCTTGCGGTGGTGCAGCACGGACAGGTGCTCCAGCAGCGCCTTGCGGGGCTGGTCCGGGCCGGGCGGATGGTGCCAGTTGTCCGGCAGCGGCACCTGGTCGAAGGGATGCAGGTCGTCCAGGGGGCCGGACAGCGGATCGTGCGGCTCGTAGAAGCAGAGGGTGAGGGCGAACGGCCGGTCCGCGTGGCGGCGGATGAAGTCGCACGCCTTGGTGGCGATGTTGGACGGACCGCCCAAGTGTTCGGGGATGGCCGGCCGGTCCGCCTTGCCGAAGCGTACGCCGTCGGCAGGCGTGAGCCCGTGCGCACGCAGCAGGTGGTCGGGAGCGACGTCGTTGAAGTCGAGTTCGTCGATGCCACAGGCGCGCGGCGCCGGCCCGTCAATGTAGCGGTGGCCGCCGCTCCGGCCGAAGAACCCGCACACCCAGCGATCGTCGAGCAGATCGGTGAGGCAGGGGATGTGGTCGTGCATGGGATGCTCGCCCAGCGTGACCTGGCCGTTGTCGTGCGGCCAGGTGCCGGTGAACAGGCAGGCGCGCGCCGGACCGCACACCGGCTGGGCGCAGTAGGCGCGGTGGAAGACGGCGCTCCGCTCTGCCAACGCGTTCATGCGCGGCACCTGGATGCGGTCGTTGCCGTGGGCGGCCAAGGTGGAGCGCGCCTGCTGATCGGTGACGATCAGCAGCAGGTTGGGCGGTGTGCGGGATGCCATCGCCGGCCCGGCGCCGGTCAGCGCCCCAGGGCCGCCGCCTGTTGCTGCGGCCCATCGATCCGGCGCCGCTCCTGTTGGTTCCTGCCGTCCGGGTCCGGGGTGATCGGGGCGCCGGCCGGCATGTAGATGACGTTCATGGCCCGCCGCCGCCGGTCGGTCGGATTGGGGTCGGAGCCGTGCAGCACGCGCGGGTTCAACAGACAGGACTCGCCGGCCGCGGCGGTCAGGACCACTTTCTCCTGGTCGCCTTCCTGAGCGGTCGCGCGGGCGCGTGCTCGGGCCGTGACCTCCTGCCACGACAGGCCGTCGGCGTCGAAGTGCCGGGCATCGGAATGCCGGGCATCGGAATGCCGGGCATCGGAATGCCGGGCATCGGAATGCCGGGCATCGGAATGCCGGGCATCGGAATGCTGGCTGCCGGGCAGGATGTACATGGCGCCGTTGTCAGGGCCGGCGTCGTCGAGTGCGGTCCAGATCGTGAAGTACGGGGTGCCGGGCACGGGAAAGCCGGTCCCGGTGTCCTGGTGCCAGCCGAGCGCGGTGCCGCCGTGCGCGGGCTTCATCAGGATCATCGCCCGGTGGATGGCGAGCGGCTGCGGGACGAGTTGGTGGATCACCTCGAGCATCGCCGGCCCGGTGATCACCGGGTAGAAGACCGGATCCCACTCCAGGCCGCCGATCTTGCGGTAGCCGTCGGAGGCGCCGGCGTACGCGTAGCCGGTGGAATCGTAACCGGTGCGGCGCCACTTCTCGTCCAGTTGGAAGCCGACCCGGCCGGGAGGGACGCGGCCGGAGGTCAGGTCGTCCGTGCGCCGTCTGAGCGACTCCAGCTCCGCGGCGCTCATCACTGCGCCGAGGGGCAGGTACCCGTCGGCATGGAACCGTGCGAGTTGTTCGTCGTCGAGCGCCATCGGTCTACTCGGTGGCCGGCACGTCGCGCAGCTTTTCCAGGATGAACTCGTTGCCCAACCCGTAGGTCTTCGACTCGTCCATCATCAGCGCCATGTTCGGGAAGCTGATGATCCGCCAGCCGTCGTTCATCGCTTCCAGCACGCTCTGGTACGGCCACTCCTCGGGGTCCTCCGGGCACGCCCTGACCTCGCCGTCCTCGACCAATGCCATGCCGTTGACCTTGGAGGTGACCGATGAGAACAGCGTCCACAGGTAGAGGACATCCTGTCGCCGGCCGTTGCCGCCCAGCGAGCGGACGGCTTCCGCGCAGGCGCGCAGCCGATCTGCCGGGAGCCGGTCCGACTCCAGCAACCGGACGCACTCCTGCAGCTCGTCAGCCAGCCTGTCCGCGTCCATGGACGCACGCTGTTCCGTCACCTCGCGTGCTGTCAACAGCTCCGCGTCGCGCACGTCAGGCCGAGAACGTGCGCGGTCTGAAGCCCCGCGGGTTGGTGATGCTCGCGCTGCTGCCGGTGGCCCGGATCACGAACAGCCCCTGGCGCGCCGCGTAGCTGTCGGACGCCTCGTCCGCCTTCAGGTAGGCCACCGCTGCGTACACCGTGCTCCCCCGATACCGCGGCATCAGGTCGGTGAACTCCTGCATCCGGCTCACGAAGTGGTCGACCTGGCGCACCTTGAGCGTGGTCTTGACCTCGACCACCACCACCTCGGCGCCGTTGACGGCGAGGATGTCGAACTCCCAGCTCCGCTCCCCGCGATGTCGGACGTTGGTAAGCGTGTGTTCGACCTCGATGCCGCGCTCCTTGAGCAATTCGATCAGGTCGCCCTCCACGAGCGCCTCCATCAGCTTGCCCCACTGACCGTTGAACAGTTCGTCGAGCCCGCGGAAACGCCGGTCGGCCTCCTTCGCGCGTTGGTCGGCCTCCTGCGCCTGTCGCTTCAGCAGTTGATCGGTCTCCTGCAGGTGCCGACGAGTCTCCTGCATGCGCCGATCGGTCTCTCGCTGACTTTCGGACAACTCGCGCAGTATGCTCCAGATTTCCTGGGGAGTTGCCGGAGGACGGTGTTCGCCGTTGCCGTGGTCGTCCTGGTCAGACAAGGGGGTCTCCGATACCGCGAACGTAGCGGTTCCCGTCCCGTCCGGCAAGCCTGGAGGTCGCGGGTAGCTCCCGCCTGCGCGGTCACCAGACCATGTCGGCGCCGAGCGCCCCGATCGCGGGATCGGGCGTCGCGACCTTGATCTTCTGGACGATGGCCTGCGCGGCGATCATCCGGTCGAAGGGATCGCGGTGAAGGTGGGGGAGGGAGCCTGCGCGCAACGCATGCGCGCCGGCGATGGTCAGTTGGCGAAAGCCGTCCTGAGCCAACCGGTCGTCCCACTCCTCGATGACGTGGCTGCCGGCCGGGTAGTGTCCCAGCCGGTGTCGCGTGGCGATCTCCCAGGCGCTCGCGGCGCTGACCCACACCTTGTTGTGCGGGTCCTCCAGCAGTCCGCGGACACGGCCGCTGAGCCTGTCGGGATCCGCCCACGTCCACAGCAGGGTGCAGGTGTCCAGCAGGAGCCTCATCCACCCCCGTCCCAGGCCGCGAGCTCGGCTTCGTCGAGCGGCTTCAGGAACGAGTCGGGCACCGCGCCGTCGCGGTCGCGATGGCGGCCCAGCTCTCGCGGAGGAGGCTCCTGGAGCGGCACGAGCCGCACGCAGCGCACGCCCGCCTTGGCGATCACGATCTCCTCGCCGGCGAACGCCCGGTCGACCAGTCGGGCGAGCTGCGGCACGGCCTCGTGCACGTTCAGCATCGTCATGCCGGCAGCATAGCGCGCCTCGATCGGTCGGTCGACGAATTTCCGTTGCACCGGATCCTGGTGATTCGGGACGGCCGTATCGTCGAGGACGGCACGGACCGGCAACTGCTCGAACGGGGCAGCCTGTACCGCGGGATGTTCACGGCCAGGCCGATTGGTACGAGCGATGCTGACGGCAGCCTGCGGCTCGGAGTCGCGGTCCCGGAACGGTCGTTTGGTCGTTGCGCGCGGTCGGGGGATGGGCGATGATCCGGCCATCCCGGGATCGGGCGATCGCCCGGTAACGACAAGGAGAGAGCGATGGGCTTTGGAAAGGGCGCGGTCGTCGTGTTGGCCGCGGCGATGGTGATGGTGGCGGCTCAAGCCGCAACGGCAGACGAGAGCGGGACGTTCCGTTCACTGAGAAGTTACCATTATGACTATGGAACCGTCGATCACGGTGGGCGGACGTTCACCGGAGGGGTGATCACGGGAACCGGGACGATCATCGAGAGCAGTGGCGGGCCGTTCTTCGAAGGGGCGAACCATTACTCGCAGTGCCTGGTGTTCTCCAGCAGCGTGGATGGCTCCCTGTCGCTTCTTGAGGCGCCATGTACCGACACCGACACGTCCGGGGATATCCTCTACTCGCGCGCCGTGAGAAGGGAGGGCGATGTGGGCGCCCGCGGCGGTGGCGTGGGTGTCTGGGAACTGCTGGGCGGCACCGGCAAGTACAAAGGCATCACCGGGACCTGCTCGTACGAAACCGAATACCTGGTAGGCGGCGTCGTGGTGGCGATGGCCGACTGCACCTGGAGCAACGGCTTGGGGTGAGCTCCGACCCTTGATGGGCGTGGTCAGGCAACCCCACACGATCCTGGTGGGCGACGACGAGCCGCCGATCCGGCAACGGATGCGACGCGACGTCCGCGCCGGCAAGTACAGCGAGCTTGGGTCTGTATCGTTCAACCGCGCGGTAGTACGCTGAAGGCGTGAGGACGATGAGGCATGACGTGACGCGAACGGTGCTGCTGATGCTGTTCCTGATGGTGAGCGCCGCGGCGTGGGCGCAGGAAGGGGGCGGTGTCGAGTGGGAACCGCTGGCCGGCGCTGGCGGGGTAATAGCGCTTGGAGTGGGGATGATGTTCAAGCTCCTGTCGAGGCAGGACAGGCTGGAAGCCAAGCTGAACGAGGTGAACAAGACGCTGACCGCCGATATAGGCGAGGTGCGCAAGACGCTGACCGCTCACAGCGAGCGTTTGGTGAGGATCGAGGAGACCACGAAGGCCAACTCCGCGAAGATCGGCGAGTTGAGCGCCGACACGGCAGATCTGCGCGCAGAGGTGGGCAAGGTGCGGGAGACACAGGCGATCCATGGCGAACGCCTGTCGTGGATCGAGGGGGCCGTAGATCGAAGGCTGAAGCCATCGCGCTCCGAAGAGCCGCTCCGGCGAGGAGCCGCAGAGATCAGCCGTTGATTGGTCAGGATCTGTTCGGAGGACGAGGCGGTTTCCTTTTAGTTCGTGCATGTGTTGTAGCCGGGGAGGGAGTTCTATGGCTCAAGAGGTCACGGCGCGCCTTGAGTCCTTGTTAAGAACGCGGCGTCTTTATGTGGTGCCGGCCATGCAGATTCGAGAGTCGGGAGTAAATCAGTGCTGTAGCCTCACCTCGAAAGACTCTCGTGGGACGTGATGCAAGCGCGATCTGATCGTCGCCGCTTCGACGGGGACCGCTATGGACTCCTGCGCGGAACCTGGATCGTGTTTCAGGACGCGCCGCTGGCCGCCGTGATCCGTGCCGTGGTGACGCTGTCGGCCGGCGCGGCGACCGGCCCGCTGTTGGTGCTGGCGACCGAGCGCTTCGTCGCCACGGCGCTCGAAGTCGCCCGAGGTCAACTCGCGATGGCAGCCATCACCGTGCCGGTCATCGCGCTGGCCGCGCTGTTCGCGGTGGAAATCCTCGAAAGCGTAGTCCGTTCGCTGATGGACTCCCGGATCGAAGCCGGCCTGCGGAGCGGCTTTCGAGCCGATCTGACCGAGAAGCGGGCGCGCTTGGAGTACCGCTACATCGAGTATCAGGAGACGTGGGACCTGCTGCGCCGTGTCTCGTCTGGTCCTCAGATGGAATCGGAGTCAGCGCCCGAGCGGGGACCCGTGAAGCAGGCATTCGACGACGGAATCGGTCTGGCAGCTATCGCCGTGCGTGTGGTCGGCATCGCCGCCGTGCTGGCACGATTGGGGTGGTGGATCGTCCCCGTCGCGATGGCGATTATGGGTCTGTACGTGCTGCTCGGAATCAGGGGCGGGCGCCGCCTCTACGAGTTCGAGCGCCGCGCGGCGAGCCGGCGACGTCGCGCCGACTACTTGTCGGACGAGGTGCTTCAGGCGAGAGAGGCCGCCGCGGAGCGGGGACTGTTCGGCTATGCAGGCTATCTGAACGCACGCTGGCGGGCCGTGTACGTCGGCGTGGTCAGGTCGGGCGTCCTGGTGAACATCCGCAACTGGATCCGCTTCAAGGGCGCGGCCTTGCCGGCGATCGCCCTGGTCATCGCTGCCATGCTGGCGCTGCTTCGACCCCTGCAGGTGGGCGTGATCGATGTCGCCTTCTACGTCGCGTCGGTCATGGCGCTCCTGCAAGCGGAACGTCTGGTTACGATGGAGTTGGTACTGATCACCCAGCGCCTTTCCCAGCACCGGGAGTTCTTCGTCGACCTGACGGAGTTTTCGGCGATGGCCGATACGCCGCGCCCGCTCACGCGGCGCACACCGGAGTTGACCTTCAGATCGATCGAATTCGCCGGAGTGAGCTTCACCTATCCCGGCACCGAGCAGCCCGTCCTCAGAGAGATCAGCTTCGTGCTGGAGGCCGGCCACCACTACGCGCTGGTGGGCGCCAACGGATCGGGCAAGTCGACCATCGCCAAGCTGATGCTCGGTCTCTACCGCCCCGACGACGGGCGGATCCTGATCAACGGAAGCGCGATCACGGAGTGGTCGCAAGATGCCGTGAACGGGCTGTTCGGCGTCGTGTTCCAGGACTTCGCGCGCTACTCGCTGACGGTCCGTGACAACATCGAGGTCGCAGTTTCCGGCCGCCTGGACGATGCCACGGTGCGGGCGAGCTTGGCGCGCGCCGGCCTGTCCGATGACTTCGTCCGGCGGCTCCCGCAGGGATACGACACGCCCCTCGGCAAGGTACTGCGTGGCGGCGTGGACGTGTCCGGCGGCGAGTGGCAGCGCCTTGCCATGGCCCGTTCGCTGGCCGGCGAGGCTCCGGTGCGCATTCTGGACGAGCCGACGGCCGCCCTGGATCCGCTGGCCGAGAGCGAGCTGTATCGGTCCTACTCCCGCATCGCAGCCGGACTCACGACGCTGTTCATCAGCCATCGCCTGGGCTCGACCAAGATCGCGGACCGGATCCTGGTGATCGACGGCGGTGCGATCGTCGAGTCCGGCAGCCACGAGGAGTTGATGAGGCACGATGGCCTGTATGGGCGGATGTTCGCGGCGCAGAGGCACTGGTATGAGACCGGGTAGCCGGACTTCGTAGGTATCGGCATGGGAAACGTGGACCTCTCGGCCCCGGGAGCCGCTGGTATGAGACCGAATGGCCGCCCTCCGTATGTCCGGCTCCTCGCCAAAGTGATTTCCTTGGTCGGCCGCAGGGCGCCGTTCCCGTTGCTTGCCATGGTGGTCGTCGACCTGACGCTCATGGGCGCGAACATATTGGTGTTCCATCTGCTGGAAGGCGTCCTGTCGCAACTGACCGGCCACCAACGGGTGAGTCAGCTCGCCGGAGCCATTCTCGTCGCCGGAGCCGTGATCCTGCTCCGAGAGGTGCTGGAGATGGTGGCGGACCCTATTGCGGCGTACGTGTGGGGAAAGACCATCGCGGTGCTGACCGAAGCCATGAACCAGAAGGTCTCCCGCCTGGAGGTCATCGACCTCGAGACCTTGGACGCGAACGAGCGCATGGAGCTGGCCCAAGCCGGGACAGAGGCAGCGATCTCGTTGCTGTTGTCCTTTCTGTTTCCGGTCTTCCAGGTCGCATTCTTTGCGGCCGCAGCGATCTATCTGTATTCGCTCTCTCCCCTGTTGGCCCTGGTCATTCCCCTCACGTTCGTGCCTCGCATTGCGAGTCATCTCGTTCGCGGCAGTCGCTACTATCGGCTCGAGCGTAAGACGGTGCCGATGCTCCGCGAGTTTCAGTATCTGGAGCGCTGTCTGACGGATCGCGAGTACTTCAAGGAGACGCGTGTCCTGGGAGCCGGGTCTCGTCTGGCGGAGCGGTACCGAAGGACACTACGCCGCTTCAGCATGGAACGATGGCGTGAAGATCTCCGCATCGGCAGCATCGATCTTGGACTGAGCGTCCTGGTGTTGCTCGGTTACGGGGGCTGCTTCGTGCTGGCGGCGTTCCTGCTGGCGAACGGGAGCATCGGTGTCGGCGGATTCGCCGTGGTCATCTACGCGGTAAGCCGGCTCATGCTCATGACCCGTGTCGTGATGGACATGTTCGGGCAGTCGTACCGCGCCAGTGCGACCGCCTCCCATCTGTTCGAGTTCCTCGAGCGGGACGAAGGCAGGCCTCCGGGTGGTCGCGCCCGAGAGGTGGCCGGGACCGTGACCGCTCGTAAGGTGTCATTCACCTATCCGGGAACGGACACGGCCGCCGTCGACGACGTGAGCGTGGACCTCGCGCCCGGCACCACCGTGGCGCTGGTCGGCGCCAACGGCGCCGGCAAGACGACGCTGGCCAAGCTGCTCCTGGGGCTCTACGTCCCGAGCCGCGGCGACATGCTGCGCGGGACCGTCAACACCAGGGACGCGACCCGAAACGAAGTCCGCGAGCGTACCTCCGCGGTGTTCCAGAACTTCCAACGCTACCAGATGACGCTCCGGGACAATGTCATCCTGTCGGACGTGAGCCGCGCGGAGGACGAGCAGGCGGTGACCCGGGCGCTCGAACGCGGCGGGGTGCCCGCGGAGCTGTGGCAGGGAGAAGAAGGACTCGACCTGATGCTGTCCCGCGAGTTCGGGACACGCGACCTGTCGCTCGGGCAGTGGCAGCGGGTGGCGATCGCCCGCGGGCTGTTCCGGGAGCACGACGTGATCCTGCTCGACGAGCCGACCGCCTCGATCGACCCCCTGGAGGAGCAGGCGCTGTACGAGCGGTTCATGGAGATCGCCGCCGGCCGCACCGCGATCCTGGTCACGCACCGACTGGGCTCGGCACGGCTGGCGGACCGCATCCTGGTGATGCAGGACGGACGGATCGTGGAGGACGGCGCGCACGAGCAACTGCTCGAACGGCGGGGGCTTTACCACGA
The DNA here is from genome assembly GCA_965215345.1 of Spirochaetia bacterium. Lineage (GTDB taxonomy): Bacteria > Spirochaetota > Spirochaetia > SZUA-6 > Bin103 > CATQHW01. The sequence continues at coordinate 494,387 of CBDCDL010000001.1, forward strand.
GATGTTCACCGCCCAAGCCGGCTGGTACGAGCGAGGCCGGTAGTTGCGCGCAGCCGCGTTATCGACGAAGACCGGGCGGCCGACCTGATCTCGGCAGGAGGGAGCACATGCGCTTCGGGAAGGCTGCGGCGGCCACGCTGACCGCAGCGATGGTGATGGTGGCGGCTCAGGCCGCAATGGCAGACGAGAGCGGGACGTTCCGTTCACTGAGAAGCTACCACTATGACTATGGAACCGTCGATCACGGTGGGCGGACGTTCACCGGAGGGGTGATCACGGAACCGGGACGATCATCGAGAGCAGTGGCGGGCCGTTCTTCGAAGGGGCGAACCATTACTCGCAGTGCCTGGTGTTCTCCAGCAGCGTGGATGGCTCCCTGTCGCTTCTTGAGGCGCCATGTACCGACACCGACACGTCCGGGGACGATGAGGCGTGACGTGACGCGAACGGTGCTGCTGGTGCTGTTCCTGATGGTGAGTGCGATCCGGCAACGTGGCTGTGGGCGCAGCTGATGCTGTTCCTGATGGTGAGCGCCGCGGCGTGGGCGCAGGAAGGGGGCGGTGTCGAGTGGGAACCGCTGGCCGGCGCCGGCGGGGTAATAGCGCTTGGAGTGGGGATGATGTTCAAGCTCCTGTCGAGGCAGGACAGGCTCGAAGCCAAGCTGAACGAGGTGCGCAAGACGTTGACTGCCGAAATAGGCGAGATGCGCAAGACGCTGACCGCCGAAGTAGGCGAGTTGCACAAGACGTTGACCGCCGATATAGGCGAGATGGCAAGACGCTGACCGCTCACAGCGAGCGCTTGGTGAGGATCGAGGAGACCACGAAGGCCAACTCCGCGAAGATCGGCGAGTTGAGCGCCGACATGGCAGATCTGCGCGCAGAGGTGGGCAAGGTGCGGGAGACACAGGCGATCCATGGCGAACGCCTGTCGTGGATCGAGGGGGCCGTAGATCGAAGGCTGAAGCCATCGCGCTCCGAAGAGCCGGTCCCGGCGACTCCCGGCTGACCGGCTGGAGGACGGGACGTATCGTGAGCGCTCGTCTTGATGGGAGCACGTTGATGATGCAGAGTTCCTGACGGAGAGAGGAGCCGCAGTTTCAGTGGAGCTCAGGGAGGAAATCAAGCGGCACGTTCAGGTATGCCTTGAGGCGCTGCGGCGCAACGAGCTCGATGAGGAGAGCCTGCGGCGCATCGCGGAGCTGGCCGAACGGCTTGCTGTTGCTGGCGGCCGGCAGAACCTGCTCTATCTGCAAGCCGAGCAGACCTCGGTCACGAGCAGGGTGATCGGCATGAGTCTGTTCGTCGACGGCGAGTTCACCGACGGCCCGGACGACCCGGACGACTGGCCGTATCAGACGGTCGGCGATGCGCTGGCCGATGGCTGGCGGATCGTCAAGTTCCCGGAGATGGCGATCCTGCTCGACGAACGGCGCACCTACGGACTGGGCTGCGAGTTCATCCTGGAGAAGTGGAGGGAGGCAACATGAGGCTGCACGACTGCGAACCGACCATGATCGACACCCAGGTCCTGGAGTTCTGCAAGAAGGGATACCTGACGCTGGAGGGAGTCGTCGGCGACGACATCAACCGGCGCACGGTCGAGTTCGTGGAGACCAGGGGCAGCGAGCCGAGCGAGATCCTGCAGCAGGACTGGTTCATGGACAACGTCATCCTGCAGCCCGACGCCGCCGGGGCGGTCCGCTCCCTGCTCGGCAGGAACTTCGGCCTGCCGGTCCTGGTGAGCAATCACCGGGTCACCTGTCCCATGCCTCGGCAGCAGTGGCACCGGGACGGCAACTCTCCGCACGGCCCGGCGCTCCGGTACCTGCAGGTCTTCTACTACCCCCAGGCGGTCCCGCGGCAGATGGGCCCCACGGAGGTGCTGCCCGGCTCCCACTTTCTCTACACCAACGGACAGCTCCCGCAGAACTACATGGGCCACTACGGCGGGATCCGCGGGTCGCACTACACCACCGCGCCGGCGGGGACGATCTTCCTGACGGTCTACTCGATCTGGCATCGTCGCAGCGCGTCGACCGGCTCCGGGGTCCGCAACAACCTGAAGTACAACTACTTCCGCACGGCATCCGTGTCGCCGGAGCGGGACTGGATCCGCGAGGACGGCTTCGACTTCGCGACCGCGGACTACGGGTTCGGCGAGCCGCTCACCTACCGGCAGCAGCACCGGGACACCATCGACAACGCGGAGATGTTCTGCTGGCTGTGCGGCAAGGCCGAAGAGTTCCGCGTCCTGGGCGGTCAGGGGTGGCCGTGGTACCGAACTCCGACAACCACGCGCTCATCGCGCCGCCGTACGGGGTGCCGGAGGGGCTGGACTCCTAAGTCCAGGCGGTCGATCTTGGCAGCGTCCCCCCGTGTCCGTCGCGGCGGACCGGGACCGGCGTGGCCTTCAGCTCCCGGATGAGCTCGATCAGGCCCTCGACGGCCGCTTCCAGGAACAGCTCACCCTTCTCCTTCGTCGCCTTCGTCGCGTCTCCCATCACGCCGCTGGCCGTGAGGCTGCTCCAGTGGGGCATGAGGCGGGCGGCCGACCCCTGTGGGTGCGCGCCCTCCAGCAGGTCGATGCTGAAGCTCGGCGGCAGCGGCGTCCGCTCGTCCACGGCCTTTGACATGTCGACCAAGTCGGGCTCCAGCGCCAAGTAGAGCGATGTCTCGTACTCGCCGGCGTGTGCGGCGCCGTTGAAGTCGGAGTCCCGCAGGTTCAGCGCCACATCCTTCACGCGCCGCAGGTCCCAGTGGCTGGCGAAGGCGCAGAGGATGCGGCTTTCGTATTCCACGTTCGCAAGGCGCGCCGCCATGTCGAGGGGCGATGCGTTGCTGCCGTGCCCGTTGATGATCAGGATGCGCGCGAAGCCCTGGTGGGCCAGGCTGCAGCACACGTCCCTCACGTAGCGGATGAACGTGTCCCAGCCGATGGTGAGCGTGCCCGGGTAGTCCATGTGGTGCGGGCTGTAGCCGTGCGGCACGGCCGGCACCAGGATGGCCTCCCGCGGGATCCGGGACACGGCGCGGTCGCAGATGCGGGTCGCCAGCACGACGTCGGTGTCGACCGGCAGGTGCGCGCCGTGGTCTTCGTAGGTTGCCACGGGCAGGACGGCCACGCGATCCTGCCGGGCGGCGTCCCTGACCTCGTGCATGGTCATCTGGGCGAAGCGGTATTTCACGGTGAGATCCCCCGGTCGCGGATGATTCCCGGTTCGGTCCGTGACGCGCAATCCCATGGATTCCCGGTTCCCAGGGCGGCGCCGTTGGACTGCACGCCGGCCAAGTGAGCGGGGCGAAGGCGGCGCCGGTACGGTCGTGGCGGTGGCCGATCATGCAAGGTCGGGGCGCGGGTCGCCGACGTGGGCGGCGTAGTAGAGGGGCAGGAAGGTGAGCCGCTGTTCCGGCAGGCGGGCGTAGGGTTCGGAGTACAGGACCGTCCCGTGCGGACATCTGCTCGCTGCCGGGATGAGCGGCAGCGCCTGTGCTCGCCAGCTCGGCATCCCGGCGAGCACCTTCAACGAGAACCGGCGCGCCGGCGTCATCGCCGACCCCACACCCGCTCCGGTCGCCGCCGCAGACGCTGCGCAGGCGGCCACCGATCTTGGCGCCGGCGCCCCCATCGACCCGGCGCCCGCCACCGATCGCGCCAGCCGCGACGCCCGCGACACGCACGCCCCCATGGGCCGTGCGGCGCGTGACGTCGAGGGCCGCACCCTCGCCAGTGCCGGCGTGCTGACCGAGGCCACACCGGTGTTCGCCGAGCCGGCCCACGCCGTCGCCCACGGCGGTGTCCTGGCGGCACTGCCGATGCTGCTGCGCGAGGGACTGCTCGATGCCGCCAAGCGCCTGTTCCGCCTGCCGGCCGGATTCTACGGGCTGAGCACCATCCTCCTGTTCGTCGCCTTCATGGCGCTGGCCCGCGTACGCAACCCCGAGGCGCTGCGCTACCAGGCGCCCGGCGAGTGGGGCGCCATCCTCGGCCTCGACCGCTGCCCCGAACCCAAGACGCTGCGCCGCAAGATCAGGCTGCTGGCCAGCGCCGAGCACACCGTGCGCGCGTGGCAATCGACGCTGGCCCGTACCTGGGCCAGCGAGCACGACGACGATTGGGCCACGCTGGCCGTGGACGGCCACGTGAAGGTCTACTCCGGGCGCAACGGGCGGCTGCCGAAACACTTCGTCGCGCGCCAGAAGCTGTGCCTGCCGGCCTCCGTGAGCTACTGGATCAACGCCCTCGGCGGCGCGCCCCTGCTGTGCTTGCACAAGGCGCTCGACCCCAAGCTGGTCAAGGCACTCGAACACGACGTGGTGCCGCAGTTGCTGGAACTGGGCGTGCTGCCGCACGCGGCCCCCGACCTGACCCAGCCGCACGCCAGCGCCCCGGCGCTCACCCTGGTGTTCGACCGCGAGGGCTGGAGTCCGGAGCTGTTCAAGCGCCTTGCCCGCCGCGGCATCGCCTGCATCACCTGGCACAAGAACTTCAAGGGAGAGGACTGGCCGCAGGAGCAGTTCCGCAGCCGTGCGGTTCCGATTCATGGGCCCGCCGGCACCAGCACCGTTGACCTCGCCGAGCAGCGGATCGTCCTGCGCAACGGGCTCACGGTGCGCCAGATTCGGCGCCGTCTGGACAACGGTCGCCAAGTGCCACTGATCACCACCCACCCACAGATGCCCGTGCAGCAGGTCGCCGGCGCCCTGTTCTCGCGCTGGTCGCAGGAGAACTTCTTCAAGTACCTGCGCGAGCAGTTCAACCTCGACGCCCTGCCCGCGCATCGGCGCCTTCGAGCAGACACACGAACCGCCGGCCGCGACCTCCACGGCCCCCCAATCCCCGCAGGCGCCCCAGAGGTCCCCGGAGGCACCCGAGCCGACCCCGCAATCGTTCAGTCTGCCAGCCCATCTGACGCGGCTGTTCGGCACCGACCTGACCCTCATTCCCGGCATCGGGTCGGCCACCGCGCTGGTACTGTTCAGCGAACTCGGCTCTGATCTGTCGCGGTTCCCGAGCGCGTCGCAGTTCGCGTCCTGGTTGAACCTCTGTCCGCAGACCAAGATCACCGGCGGCACGGTGATCAGCTCGCAGACCGGGCCCGGCGTCAACCGGGTGGCGCAGGCGCTGCGCATGTCAACCCAGAGCCTGTACCGCAGCCGCTCGGCGCTGGGCGACTTCTTCCGCCGCAGGCGCGCCAGCGTCGGCACCCCGCAGGCGATTACCGACACCGCCCACAAGCTGGCGCGCATCATCTACCATCTCATCACGCACCATGCGGATTACGACGACAGCATCCTCGACACCCATCAGCGCCAGGACCGAAAACGCCTTGAGCGCCGCCTGCGCAACGAAGCCCGCGCGCTCGGGTTCGATCTCGTTCCGGAGGCCGCCTGACGGCCTTACCAACGGGACGAGAGAGCGGGTTTCTAAGGAGGAGGAGTCAGGACTTGATAGCCGAGTTGCTGCGCTATTGCAAGAGCGAGTTCGGTGTCGATCTGAGCCGGTCGAGCGGGCCCAGGGATCTGCTGGCCGCCGAACTGGGGCTGCCGATCGGCAGCGGTACCGTGGAGAGTGCCTGCAAGAACGTGGTCGCGGCGCGGATGAAGCAGAGCGGCATGATGTGGGGCATGCCGGGAGCGACCGGCATGCTGCAACTCCGCGCATCCCTCAAGAGCCGCCGCTTCCGCCGCGATCACGAGCGCCTGCTCCCCTTCTCACCTCCACGGCAGTCTGAACGCATGGCTGCCTGAGATCCGTCACGCTGAGGGAATGCACCCGGTAGTGCGGTAGTGCCCCGCCGGTAGTGCCTCGCCAGGAATGAGGGTAAGGTTCGGAGGATCCATGGGTACGGTACCACCGTTGCAGAGGAGCTGGTGCCGGCGCCAGCTCCTCTGCGGGCTGATGGAACCGGTGCAGTTCGACCGGGAGTTGCGCCGACTGTTCGGGCCGCAGGCGCGTAGCGAGGGGCCGCTGGCCGTCAGCGGCGCGGGGCGGCGCTTGCTCGGCATCGACCTGCGGAGGAGGCTCGATGCCGAACAGGTGGCCCTGCTTCTGGATGCCCTGAGCCAATTCCGCATCGTGTGCATTCCCGGCCAGGATCTGGATTCCTTTTCGCTGGCCGACTTCGAGCGTTTCGCCAATCACTGGGGGGCGCCGGTTCCGCATCCCACCAACTTCCTGCGCGGGGGCAAGCCCGCCCAGTCCGACGGAGCCTCCGACGGCCCGATCGAGACCGTGCCGTTCGCCCAGCGACGCGCGGCGTCCGTGAACGCGGCGTTCCCCGGCCGCCTGCAGTGCCTCCCGCACGAGTCGCCGGCGGTCCTGGTGGTGGCCAACTTCCGGGGCGGCGCAGCGGGCGGGGGGAGCGTCACCACCAGCGTGGGCGGCTCGTGGCATACCGACATCGAGTACGAGCCGCTGCCGATCTACGTGTCGATGTTCCTTGTCCATCACATGCCGCTACGGCGTGATGCGCCCGGCGGCACGTGGGTGCAGCGTCCGGAGCGTGGCGAGGGGCCGGCAAGCCGCTACTTCGCAGGCTCCGACCCGGAGTTGATGCGGCTGCGCACGACGCTCCCGTTGAACGGCGAGACCGCGTTTGCGGACACCGCCGCGGCCTTCGCGGCGCTGCCGCCGGAGCGCCAGGAGTTGCTGGAGCGAACGCGGGTACGACGCCGGCTGAACGAAGGCGACGACGGCTGGCTGGCCCCGCTGGTGCGCACCATCCCGCGCTCCGGCATCAAGGCGCTGCACAGCCCGGTCTGGGCTTCGCGGCCGCGCATACGCCCGCCGGTCGAAGTCGACGGGATGTCCCGCGAGGAGTCGCGCACCTTTCTCGATGAGCTGGAGGCGCACGTGCTGCAACCGCGGTTCCGCTACGACCACCCGCACGTGCCGGGCGACGTGACGCTGTGGGACAACTACATGACGCTGCACAACGTCCCGCTGCTCAAGGAGAACATCGATTCGATCGACGATGCGCGCCTGCTCTATCGCCTGAGCTGCAAGGGCGAACCGGCGTTGACCCTGCCCCGCAACGACCCGCCCGAGTGGCTGGACGCACACGTCACCGCCGGCTACGCCACCCCGGCGGCGATCATCGACGGGGCTTGAATCTGCGCCAGCCGGGAGAATCCACGGTGCCAGCAGCCGGTCGGGTCGTCGTCGTCGGGAGCATCAATACCGACCTGGTCGCCTACGTCGAGCGTCTGCCGGAGCCCGGAGAGACCGTGGGCGGCGCACGGTTTGCGGAGACCGCCGGCGGCAAGGGTGCGAACCAGGCGGTAGCGGCAGCGCGCGCCGGCGCGTCCTGCGTGCTGCATGGCGCAGTGGGCGATGACGCGTACGGCACGGCGCGTGTCGATGATCTTGCCGCGGCCGGTGTGGCAACCGAGCACGTGGCGGTGCTCCCGGAGGAACGCTCGGGGGTGGCGCTGATCTACGTCGACGCGCGCGGCGAGAACCAGATCGCCGTGGCGCCCGGCGCCAACGGCGCCTTTCGGTTGGAGGCGGAGGCGTTCTGCGCCGGAGTGGGACCGAACGACGTCGTGCTGCTGCAGAACGAGGTCGCCCCGAGCGTGACGACGGCGGCGATCGCGCTGGCGCGCGACGGAGCGACGGTGATGTGGAACATCGCTCCCGCGTTGACGGCGGTCGGCGAGGCCGAACGGGCCGCCATCGTGCAGGTGGACTATCTGATCGTCAACGCGGGTGAGCTGGACGCGCTCATGGCGCGTCGGGCCGGGGAGTCGGCTACCGAGGCGGCGCGCCGGGCGGTCGCCGAGCTCGGCTGCCCGCGGGTGTTGGTGACACTCGGCGCCGACGGTGCGGTGCTGGCCGATGCTCGCGGCGTCCATCGACAGGCCGCAACATCCGTACAGGCGATCGACACGGTAGGGGCAGGCGACTGCTTCGCGGGCGTGTTCGCGGCGTCCATCGCGACCGGCCGGGAACCGATCGACGCGCTACGGCGGGCCGTCGCCGCGGCCGGTCTGTGCGTGACGCGTGAAGGGGCGCAGCGCGCCATGCCGTCGGACGAGGAGATTGTCCGCGCCACTACCCTGGCGGACGTGAGCCCGACGTCCGTGGGCCGCGTGCTGGCGCCACTGCGTCCCGGTGAAGACCTGCTCGCAGAGATGCTCGACGATGATCGGGATTGACACGACGTTTCTCGTTCACCTTGAGATCCAGGAATCCGAAGCGCATGCAGCAGCGATGGACCTGGGTCGCAAGCGCCTGCTCGACACGACGCTGGCGGCCACGTACTACGCGAACGGGATCACCACGATCGCGACGTCGAATACCCGTGACTATCGGGGGTTCGGCGTTTTCGACCTGGTCGAAATCCGGTAGCCTCGCGCCCGTGAACGCGTCCCAGTGGGTCGCGAGCGATGTCGCGTAGCGTGACTCACCTGAGGTCCAACTCCTCCAGGGCCTCGCGCCAGTGCAGGCACAGGACGCCGTCAAGGAGCATGCGCGTCGGATCCCTGCTGATGCACAGCGCCAGCGGGTCGGAGAAGTCAGGAGTGAAGCGGGCGAGCTGTCGGACGTCCCGCTCATCGATACGTTCGGACGACTTGATCTCGATCAGGGCCTCCGGCATGCCCGGGCGTTCGATCACCAAGTCGATCTCCACCCCGGCTCCCGTCCGAAGGTAGGAGAGCCTCCAGTCAGGGTAGCGATATCGCGACAGATGCAGGATCTGGGTGATGACGAAGTGCTCGAACGCCTTCCCGTACTCGTAGGTCCCGGTCCGGAGCGGCACGTCGAGCGTTCGTTGCAGCGATCGTCTGACGCCGGTATCGAAGTAGTAGAACTTCGGATTGGCGCTCTGCTGCTTCCTGATCGAGCGGTGATGGGACGGCAGGAGAAAGCCGACCAGCGTGTCTTCCAGGATGCTGAAGTAGGAGATGACGCTCTTGGGATCCGCTCCCACGTCCCTGGCGATGTTGGCGTAGTTGACGATCGCGCCATTCGATTGCGCGGCGACCTCCAGGAACTCCCGGAAAGGATCGAGCCTGCGGATGATCTGCTCGGCGACGATCTCCTCTTTCAGGTAGGTCAGGGCGTATGCCCGGAGGTACGCCCGTTTTTCTTCCGCGCTCTCCAATGAGTAGATCTTGGGCAAGGTCCCCCAACGCAAGGCGTCGTCGAGTTCGAACGCATCCTGCAACTCGGGCACGGTGAGCGGGTAGAGGTTGTACACGAACGCCCGCCCGGCCAGGAGGTTCGACGCCCCGCGCCGGAGCTTTCTGCCGCTGGATCCGGTGAGCACGAACCGCCTGCCGGTGCTCTCGATCAGCCGGTGGGCCACGTCCAGGAGCCGTGGCACCCGCTGCACCTCGTCGATGAGGATCCACTCCACCGATGCGGGGAGCGCTCTGACCTCGCTCTCCAACAAGCCCGGGCGTCTCCGGTACCGGTCCTCCATCTCCGGGTCCAACAGATCGACGTACATCGACGCGCTCGCGTCGAACGCATCCTGGATCCAGGTGGTCTTGCCCGTGCCGCGTGCGCCGAACAGGAAGAACGAGTTGCGTCGGCCGGCATCCAGAAGCCTGGGGAACATGGCGAGATCCTATTCGAAATGAGGATCATGGTCCATATTTCCATTCGAAATGAGGATCATGGTCCACGTGCAGGCGAGGGGCTCTCGCGGCGTGCCTTTACGCCCGGAACGGTCCGGCACAGGATACCGGCATGTCGAGTGACCAGTACCCCTCCGACTCCACGTCCTTCAAGGTCGCCTTCATCGGCGCCGGCAGCATCGGGTTCACCCGCAAGCTGGTGGGGGACATCCTCGCCGTACCCGAGTTCGCCGGCATCGAGCTCGCCTTCATGGACATCAGCGAGCAGAACCTGTCCATGGTCGAGCGCCTGGTGCGGCGCGACCTGGAGGCCAACGGCCTGCACGGCGTGCGCCTCGCCGGCACCCTGGACCAGCGGGAGGCGGTGAGCGGGGCGCGCTACGTGTTCTGCACCGCGCGCATCGGCGGACTGCCCGCGTTCGCCACCGACATCGAGGTGCCGCTGCGCTACGGCATCGACCAGTGCGTGGGCGATACCCTGTGCGCCGGCGGCATCATGTACGGCCAGCGCGGCATCCCCGTGATCCTGGCGCTCTGCAAGGACATCCGCGAGGCGGCCGAGCCCGGCTGCCGGTTCTTCAACTACTCGAACCCGATGGCCATGCTCACCTGGGCGGCCAACCGCTACGGCGGGGTGCCGACGGTCGGCCTGTGCCACGGCGTGCAGGGCGGCCACACCCAGATCGCCGACGCGCTGGGCATCCCCGCCGAGGATCTCGACTACCGCGCTGCCGGTATCAACCACCAGACTTGGTACATCCAGCTCCTGCACCGCGGCCGCGACGTCGCGGGCGAGCTGCTGGAGGCGTACGAGCGCCACCCGGTCTACCGCGAGACGGAGAAGGTGCGGATCGAGATGCTGCGCCGCTTCGGCTGCTACTCGACCGAGTCCAACGGCCACCTCAGCGAGTACGTGCCGTGGTTCCGCAAACGCCCGGACGAGATCCGCGACTGGATCGACATGAGCTCCTGGATCCTGGGCGAGACCGGCGGCTATCTGCGCGTGTCAAGCGAACGGCGCGACTGGTTCGAGGAGGATTTCCCCCGCTGGATGGCCGAGCCGCCGGCGCGGTACACGCCCGGGAACCGCTCGACCGAGCACGGCTCCTACATCCTGGAGGGGCTTCAGACCGGACGCGTCTACCGCGGCCACTTCAACGTCGGGAACCGCGGCTGCATCACCAACCTGCCGGACGACGCCTGCGTCGAGGTGCCCGGTTACGTCGACCGCACCGGCCTGCACATCCCGCGGGTGGGCGACCTTCCGCTCGGTTGCGCCGCCGTCTGCAACGCCAGCATCTCCGTGCAACGGCTCGCGGTCGAGGCCGCGATGCGCGGCGACGACCGGCTGCTGGTGCAGGCCATGATGATGGACCCGCTGGTCGGCGCCGTGTGCACGCCGCCGGAAATCGCGCAGATGGTCGACGACCTGCTGATCGCCCAGGCCGAGTGGCTGCCGCAGTATGGCACGGCGATCGCCGCCGCCCGCGAGCGGCTGCGCACGGAGCCGCGACTGCCGACCCGTGACTGGGAAGGGGCGGCCCGGCTGCCGGTGCGCAGCATCGAGGAGCTCCGCCAGGAGGACGCCGCAAAGACCATCAAAGCCGAGGAAGAAGCTCTGGCGGCCGGCGCGTAGCCGGCCATGTCGGGCGGGAGAATTCCGGACGGGCCGTTGGTCACGTTCGAGGACATCGTCGATGCGCTGCGGCACGTGCAGGTCGGTCGCGGCGCGGTCGTCTACGCGCACAGCTCGCTCAGCAGCATGGGGTACGTGCCGGGCGGGGCGGCCCATGGTGGAAGAAAGCATCGCGGCGCTGCACCGGAATCCGGCCCGGTTCTTCGCGGACGGTGAGCGAAGCGATTACGTTCGCTGGTATCGGAGCATCCCGTCCCTCCGACGACGCATCCAGGCGGGCGCGGCTCAGGTGCCGATCGCTCCGGCTTCCGAGTCGTCCGGATCGGAGCCCTGACCGTGATCGGCGGTCCCGGCGAGCTGTTCGCTCAGACAGCGCTCGACATCAGGGCGGGCCACCCGCGGGACCGGACGGTCATCGCCGGACTGGTGAACGGCGACCTCCGCCACCCGCTGCGTACGCGCAGGGCGGCTACGAGGTGGCGCCGAGCGCCCGCTCCCGATTCGACCGGCGCGCCGAACCGATGATCAGGCAGGCGATCCGCCGGCTACTCGCGGCCGGCGAGTAGCGCTCTCAGTCAGGGCGCCACTCGACTGGCGAAACAGCCGGGGAGCGCTTTACCCACGTCCTCGACCGACACGACGATGCAATCGGAAATGTACGTGCGCTTCCACGGCGTGTCCGCCTCCTGAGCCAGGCGATCTCGCAGACGGTCGGTCAGACCAGCCATCAACGGTGGCTGCAGCGAAAGGCGCTCGGTACCGATCACGACGACGTACCTCATCGGCTTCGTGTCCCGCGCCATGAGGTGAAGGAACCCGTAGGAGGTGCGGGCCTTGGGGGCCAGCTCCTCGTGCGTGAGCTCCTTCGATTTCATCTTCTTCACGAAATTCTGACGATTGGCGGCCGGTGCGTGCGCGGCGGACGGGTCCTTGACCTCCACCGACACGAGCTCGTCTGCTCTTTCCGCTATGAAGTCGACCGGCGACACGCCCTTCGGGAAGGATGCGCCGGGGCGGTCGAAGTGTTCGGCGTGCCATTCATCGCCAAACGCGAACCGAAGTTCTCCTTCCGCGAAGGGAGTCATCGGGCACGAGTCCCCAGCGAGCGCTCGATCTCGCGGTCATAGAGCGACGTGAACGCTTCGGCAATTGCGCTGTGTCCGAGCTTGAACGGCCGGTCGGCGGATTCGCAGCTCACCTCGCCTTCCGAGTCGCGATACAGCGCGTGAAAGCGAACTTCGTCGTCCTCCAGCATGAGCAGCTCCAATTCCTTCAGAACGGCGTACTCATGGGTGGCGATCAGGATCTGGACGCCCGACCGTTGAAGCTGCAGCAGGGCGTCGATGACCACGGTGAGAAGTTTCGGGTTGAGATGAGCTTCGGGTTCATCCCAGAATAGAACGGACCCCTCCGGCAAGGATCCGTTACGGATCAGGAGCCACAGGAGTCCGAGCTTGCGCATCCCTTCCGCGAGCAGTGTGAACTCGATTTCGCGTTCCTCCGTCTTGAGAAAGAACTCCTCGTTTTCGACCGCGACATTACCTCCGATCGCGTCCGCCAAGTCTACGAGGATTCGCGCGCGCGTGTCATCCAACCGTCCGCGCAAGGGCGGCAGACAGGAACGGTCGATGATGTCGGCGTAAACTTCCTCGAAATGGATCTCTCGATACGCGTAGAGTGAGCGGAATCCGGGAGCGTGTGCAAGCATCTCCGTGGCAGGAACGAAGACGCTCCTTGTATTCGTATTCGACCAACCAGCGTCGATGACTTCGACGAACTGCCGCAATTCGGCGAACACCGGGATGCGGATCCTCCGGTCTTCGCCGCAGACTTCCATGATTCCCGGGTGGTCGTCGCCCGGATGTCTCATCAACCGTCCAACGTCGTCCCCTGACGGCAGGAATATCTGTACCAGCTTGTCGTGAGCGGCAACCTCGGTCAAGGACTCAGGAGTCATTCTGGTGAATTCGCATGCTGCGTAGGCAACTTTCAGGAGGTGAGTCTTGCCGGTCCCGTTGGCTCCCACGAACACGTTCACGCCTGGGCCGATCTCCAGATCGAGTTTCTCGAACGCCGTGAATCGTTCGATACGAATGCGCGTCAGCGTGCGGTACGTACGCTTTGGTGGACGACCGGTTACCTGGGATTCATCGTGCATTCTGATGCCTCCGCGCGAAGTCGACGGAATCGGGACATTGCACGCGCTCGGCTGACCTTGACAACGATTCCCGTCGAAGTCGCTGCCCGGGTCGGATCGGAGGCATGGCCGCGCAATCAGAAGTCGATGCCGCGCTGTGCCTTGATGCCGGCCTGGAACGGGTGCTTGACTTCGACCATCTCGCTCACCAGGTCGGCGTAGTCGATCAGTTCGGGCGGAGCGTCGCGGCCGGTCAGGATCACGTGCGTCCGGGACGAGCGAGCCTCCAGGCACTGCAGGACCTCGTCCGCCGGCAGGTAGTCGTAGCTCATCACCACGTTGATCTCGTCGAGGACGACCAGGTCGAGATCGCCCCCGGTGATCATCTCGCGCGCGATGGCGAGTCCCGAGCGCGCGGTGGCGATGTCCGCCTCCCGGTCCTGGGTGTCCCAGGTGAATCCCGAGCCGGTGGTGCGCCACTCCAGCAGGTCCGGGAAGCGGCTGAAGAACTGGCGCTCGCCGGTCTTCCATGCGCCCTTGATGAACTGGACGACGCCGACGCGCTTGCCCCAGCCGAGGGCGCGCGACACGACGCCGAAGGCGGCGCTCGACTTGCCCTTGCCGTTGCCGGTGTGAACCAGCACCAGCCCGTGGTCCGGATTCGACGCACGGGCGACCCTGGCTCGCTGCTCGGCCTGCAGCTCGCGCATGCGCTCGGCGTGCTCGCGGTCCGTCGGGGCAGCGTGCCGAGTCGCTCCGCTCACTCTTCGAGTGAGGTTCGCTCCGCTCACTCGGATACCACGTCGAACGCCGCGAACACGTCGTTCAGCAGCACCGGCAGCAGCACGAACGGTCCGTCTGCGTCGGACGAGGTCGCCACGTGCGCGGCCTCGGCCTTCGGATAGATCGTCAGCCGGTGCGAGGTTTCGGCACCGCGAAACTCCAGTTCCACCAGCGGCGCGGCCTCCGGGACGGGTTCGACGAAACGGGTGGCCACCATCCCCGCCAGGCGGTCCAGCGCCCGCCTGATCGTCTCGGGATCGCGATCACCGCCGCCGACAGCGCTCCAGGTTACCGACTCCTCCTGTGTCGGCGGCACGCCGCGCCGCAGCTCCAGGGTTCCGGCCGCGGTCCGCACCGAGATCGCGGAGACGTCGGCCGTCCCGAAGCTCAGGATCGACTTGTCGCGCAGCACCTGCTCCTGCGTCGAGAAGACGCGGGTCAGGTCGCCGGTCGCCTGGTACACGCGCGGGTCGTCGTCGATCAGCACGTAGGTGTGGCTGTAGGTCGGCGCCCGCTTGCCGATCCTGAGCACCCGCAGGCGGTCGGAGCCCTCCAGGAACGTGGCGGTGATGGCCTCCGTCTCGTCCAGGCCGTAGCGCCCGTAGGTCGGCTCTTCGGCGATCAGGTCACTCAGGGTGAGGGTGGCCGCGACGCGCACCATGCCGTCGACGACCCTGGGCTCCGCGGAATAGTCCGGGCCGTCGATCAGCCAGCCGTCTTCGGTGCGCTGCAGCACCACCCGCGCCTCGCCGCGCTCGACCTCGACCCGGTCGACGGCGGCCTCCGCCATCGGCGGCAGGACCGGCAGCTCGTAGTGCAGCCGGTCGTCGCGCCGCACGACCAAGTAGACCGACAGGGCGGCGATGATCGCCAGCGGCAGCGCGTAGCGAAGCAGCGCGCGAACGGCCAGGCTCACGACGCGCTCCCGCCTGCCCGCGCACCCGCCGCCGCCTGCCCGAAGCGCGCCTGAATGCCGCGCTGCCGCAGGCGCCACCACAGCCAGAGCGCAGCCCCGGCCAGCGCCACCAGGGCCGGCGGCCCGGCGATCAGGAAGGTCTTCACGGCGCTCTGGATATCCGTGGAGAAGGTGCCGAGGCGCCGCACCAGGCCGCCGCGGCCGCGCAGCGCGGCGCGATCCTCCTGGCCCGAGAGGTAGTCGACCAGGTTGTGTATCAGCATCGTGTTCGGGTTCTGCTGCCCGGCCTCGATGAAGCCGTTGCCCAGGATGGTGGAAGTGCCGATCACGAACAGCCGCGCGCCGGGCGCGCTCTCCGGCACTACCTGCGGCGCGGCCTGCACCGCATCGCCGGAGAGCAGCATCCCCTCCTGTTCCTCGTCGTCGTCCTCGTCGACCGGCCGCACCGGTGGGGTCCGATCGGCGAAGTAGCTGGTGAAGCGCCCCTCGCCGTAGACCGCCAGCAGGTTTGCTGCCCGCTCCTCGGCCGGCGGCGGCGTCGTGGCGCGGGGGTCGATCAGATCGGTGCTGCCGGGCACCTCATAGGCGGTGGCGGAGCTGCGCAGCGCCTCCACGAAGCGCGCGTCCGGCTGCGCGCCGGTGAGCTCCAGCGGCGACGCGTTCATCACCAGGATGTCGTCCAGCCGCTGCAGCGGCGGCCACGAGGTATCCATCTCCGAGCGGCGCACGATCGGTACGAAGGCGATGCGGCTCTCGGTCACGCCGCCGCGCTCGTTCGGCTGGACCTGCACGAACGCCTGCTCGTCGTCGAGCACGTAGGTTGGGCGCACCCGCACCCCGTAGTGGGCGAGCAACTCCTCCAGGCCGGTCTGGCGCGGGACTTGCAGCGAGCTGCCGCCGGTGAACGTCTGGGTGGTGAAGATGGAGTGCGTGTCGACGAACGCCAGCAGCGCACCGCCCCGCATCAGATGCTGGTCGATCTGGAAGAGCGCCCACTCGCTGAGCGGCTCCTGCGGCGAGACGATCAGCAGCGTGCGCAGGTCGGGCGGGATCTCGCGGTCCGCAAGCAGCAGGCCGCGGTACTGGTAGTCGCGCGACAGCAGCGCGAACAGGTCCGCCAGATCGGTCATCACCGGCTGCCGTCCCTCGGTGAGGTTGCCGCGGTAGGGCGGGGTCCCGAAGTCGGCCAGGTAGCCGATCTCCGGCTGGCTGCCGAGCAGGCCCTTGAGCGTGCTGTCGACCGATCGCCGGATCGTCTCCGGATCGGCCACGCGGGCGCCCTGCGGCGTGGTCTCGATCAGGTTGAGCGTCAGCGTCTTGCCCTCCGAGGAGAGGACGACGCCGGCGTAGGCGAAACGCTCCTCACCGTCGGCGGTGCGGAAGCCCAAGGGCGTGAGCTGCAGGCGCAGGGCGTCCATCGGATCGAGCCCGGTCGCGGACGGGTCGACGGCCGTGAAGGCCAGCCGGCCGAAGTAGGAGCCGTCGAGCTCCTCGACGATCTGGCCTACTGCGGCCGGCAACGCCTGCAGCCCGGGGTTGAGCGCGGCCAGCTCGCCCGAAAAGTAGAGCCGCACCGCGATGTCCTCCTCGAGCGCCAGCAGCACGCTGACCCGCTCGGTCAGGCGGCCGATCGCTTCCGTGATCCGCATCTCCAGCCCGTCGGTGCTGGTCAGGGCGCCGATCGTCTCCACCAGGTCGCCATGCACGATCGCCAGGCCGGAGTACACGGAGCGCACCACCACCTCCGTGCGGTCGACCTGCTCCACCTGGATCGGGTAGATCAGGTAGTCGCGCGCCAGCACCTCGGTCTCCTGCGCTTCCGGGCCGTCGCCGATGGTATGGAAGGTGCTGTTGAAGAACTCGCCGCCGTGCTGGGCATAGGAGTCGAACAGGTCCTTCACCGCGCGCTCGATGTTGTTGAACGGCGCCTGCAGGTCGGTCGAGAAGAACGCCCGGATCGTCAGCGGCTCCCGCAGGCGGCTGACCGCCTCGATGCTCTGCGGCGCCAGCGAGTGCACCTTCCCCTCGGTGAGATCGGCCTGGAAGAACAGGGTGGTGGAGGCGGCGTTGAGAAGCACCACCGCCCCCAGCCAGAGCAGCGGCGGGACCAGGCGGTCGGCGAGCCGCCACGGGGAGCGCCGGTCGATGTCCTGCCTCATGGCCGCCGCCTCAGGGCGAAGCCGGTGCCCGTCAGGAAGACGGCGATGCCGGACAGGAAGTAGACCAGGTCGCGCGAGTCGAGCACGCCGCGCGCGATGTTGCGGAAGTGGTAGTCCGCTCCCAGGTGCTGCACCACCGCGGTGATCCTGCCCGGCACGTAGATCAGCAGGTCGTCGATCAGTGCCAGGCTCACCGAGATCGCCAAGCCGATCACGAACGCGACGATCTGGTTGCGGGTCAGTGCCGAGGCGAGGATGCCCACCGAGCAGTACAGCGCGATGAGCAGCACGGCGCCGATGTAGCCGGCCACCACCGGCCCCCAGTCCAGGTCCCCGAGCCGCGAGATCACGATCGGGTACAGGACGGTCGGCGCCAGCACCAGCACGACGAAGCCGACGGCGCCGGTGAACTTGCCGATCAGGACGTCCAGGTGGGTCACCGGCAGCGTGGCCAGCACCTCGTAGGAGCCGGTCGAAAACTCCTCCGCGAACGCGCGCATGGTCACCGCCGGCACCATCAGCGCCAGGGTGAGCGGCAGCAGCTCGAAGAACTGGCGCAGGTCGGCGCGCCCGCCCAGGAAGAACGGCTGCATGAACAGCCAGCCGGTCATCACCAGGAAGACGATCGCGACGATGTAGCCGATCGGCGCCAGGAACGCGGCGCGCAGCTCGCGGGCGATGATCGACAGGGCCGCGCGGCTCATGGGCGGAGCTTCCTCCGGGCGCGGCGTCGGGAGGCGGCCTTCCCTGCGGGCGCAGGCTCGTCGTCTTCCGGTGCGCCGGTCTCCGGCTCGCCCTCGGCTGTGGTCAGCTCGCGGAATCGCTCCTCCAGCGAGCGGCCGCCGGTCAGCTCGGCGGCGGCGCCGTCGGCGACCACCATGCCGCGGTCGATGATGACGATGCGGTCGCAGGTGCTCTCCGCCTCGCTGAGGATGTGGGTGGAGAAGATGATCGCCTTGCGCTCCCCG
Source organism: Spirochaetia bacterium (assembly GCA_965215345.1). Classification (GTDB taxonomy): domain Bacteria; phylum Spirochaetota; class Spirochaetia; order SZUA-6; family Bin103; genus CATQHW01. Next base: position 512,573 of record CBDCDL010000001.1, read on the forward strand.
GCCGCGCGGATGATCGAGCGAATCTCAGCGATCTGGTTGGGGTCCAGGCCGGCGGTGGGCTCGTCCAGCACCAGCAGGTCCGGGTCGCCGATCATGGCGTGCGCCAGCCCGACGCGCTGCTTGTAGCCGCGCGACAGCTCCCGGAACGGGCGGTGGATGACCTCGGTAAGTCCGCACAGCGGCACCAGCTCGCCGATGCGGCGCTGCCGGTCGGCCTTGCGCATGCCGCGCACCGACCCCGCGTAGTGCAGGTAATCGTGCACGAGCATCTCCGCGTAGAGCGGCGCGAACTCCGGCAGGTAGCCGACCATCCGCTTGACGGCCAGCGGGTCGGCCGCGACGTCGACTTCGTCCATCAGCGCCCGGCCGCCGGTGGCCGGCAGGTAGCCGGTGAGGATGCGCATCGTGGTCGTCTTGCCGGCGCCGTTGGGGCCGAGCAGCCCCACCACCTCGCCGCGGTCGACCGTGAACGAGACGCCCCGCAGGGCCTGGACCGGCCCGTACCTCTTGATCAGTCCGTCGACGCGTACCATCGGGCGAACGGCAGCCTCAGCGATCGACGAGCCGCGCCAGGTCGTCGGCGCAGGCGTCCAGGTCGAAGCGGGGGTTCCAGCCCCAGTCGCGCCGCGCGCTGGCGTCCTCCATGGCCGAAGGGATGGTGCCGAGCATGGCGATCACGTCGCGGTGCGGCTCGAAGCGGTAGCGGAACCCGTCCACGCGGCGGCTGACCGCGTCGGCGAAGTCCTGCGTGGAGGGCGAGAAGGCGTGCAGGTTGTACACCCGCCGGGTCAGGCGCGCGCCGTCGGCGTCCACCAGCCCCAGGATGCCGTCGATCACGTCCCGCACGTAGATGGTCGTCACGCGCAGATCGGGCGGGGCGGGGTACACGAAGGGCTCGCCGCGGCGGGCGGCCAGGAAGGCGTGCGAGGGATAGGCGCTTACCGCGCCGGGCGGCGCGTACGGCGACACGACCACGGGTAGCCGCACGGCGCGAAAGTCCAGGCCGGCGGTCTGCCACAGGTAGACGCCCATGCGCTCGACCGCGACCTTGGTGACCCCGTAGATGGTGACCGGCCACTGCGGCTGGTCCTCCGGCAACGGGTCGGGAAGCTCGCCCGCGTAGGTGGCGAGGGTGCTGGGGAAGAAGAAGCGGCTCACGCCGCGCTCGGCGGCGGCGCGCAGCAACTCGATCGACGCGCTGGCGTTCACGCGCCAGGCGGTGGCGGGGTCGGCCTCCGAGGAAAGGGTCAAGAGCGACGCCATGTGCAGGATGCACTCGGGCCGGACCTCGTCGAGGAGCTTCGTCATGCGGGCGCTGTCGGTGATGTCGGCCTGCTCGAAGCGGACGCCGGGGACGACCGGCGGTTCGCGGTCGATGCCGATGACCTCCGTGCCGGCCGCCTGCAGGCGCTCCACCAGCAGGCGCGCCAGGTTGCCGGCGGCGCCGGTGACCAGGTAGCGGGTCATCGGGCGCCCGCCGTGAGGGGGCCGTGGCGGCGGTCGGTGATCGGCAAGTCGCCCGCCATCTCGATCAGGTCGGGTATGTCCAGGATCTCGCGCATGCTGAAACAGTACAGCGGGTATTCCGGGCCGTTCGGGTCCACGTGCGACTCGACCAGGTCGTCCAGGGAGTAGGGCAGCCCGTCGGTGGTGACGCAGGCGTAAGCGCCGGGATCGCGCGCGGCGGCCAGCAACGCCACCATGGAGGCGACTCGGCCGGCGGCCTGCACCTGGACCGGGCTGCCGAACCGGTCGGCTGCCCAGGCGGCAGCCGCGGCGAGCTGGCCCACCTGCAGCCCCAGGACCGGCCGGCCGATCGCCCGCAGCAGCAGCGCGTACGGCTGGGAGGCGGCCAGCAGGCCGGCGCCGATCAGGTCGACGTGCAGGAATGCCCGTCCCGCCTCGCGGGCGCACGACTCCGGGTCGCCGGCCGCGCCGGGCGGGAGAGCGCCGATGCTGACGAGGGAGCCGGCGGCGCCGTCGGGGACGGCCAGGCGCGCGGGCAGCGGCCAGTAGCCGTCCACCTGCAGCGTGATCTCCTCCACCCGCGCGCCCAGCCCGTCGCGCACCCGGACCCAGCTCGCCTGCGTGGTGGCGGCGGTCACGGAGCCGTCGCGGTAGCCGATCACCCGGTCGATGTCGGCGCGCGCCGGTTCGCGGGGCCGGTCCGCCTCGCGCCGCCGGAGCTCCTGCAGGCGGTCCGTGGCGAGGGTCGCGAAGGTCGCGCGCTCCTCGGGCAGCCCGACCCACAGGTCGCGCTCGTGGTAGAGCTCGTCCCGGTACGGCAGCTCGCCGCCGGGCATGTCCAGACCGAGGTGGCGGTTCACCCACGCGTAGAAGGCAAGGCGGTTGCCCGCGTCGTAGTTGTGGCCGGGATCGGTGCCGACGTGCAGGGCGCAGCGCTCGCCGACACCGAGCAGCTCGTAGGCGCCGCGCGCCGCCTCATAGGTGCCGGCCGCCGCCTTGTGCGGCTGGAAGCAGCAGTCGTCGTAGCGGTTGAAGATGAACAGCACCGGGCGGGGCGCCACCAGCGCCGACAGCACGTCGTAATCGCCGATCGCGCACAGGCCGGCCGGCAGCTGCTCGGCGTCGCCGACGTCTGCCAGGTCGCGCCGGTCGGCCGCAGGCATGTGCCCGGCGACCGGCACGCTCACCGCCACGCGCTCGTCCAGCGCGGACAGCACGATGGTCTGCCAGCCGCCGCCGGACAGCCCGGTCATGGCCACGCGCGCCGGGTCGGTCAGCTCGTGATCGATGAGAAGGTCCAGGGCGCGCTTCATGGTCAGGTAGAACACCCCGGCGCCGGCCCGGCCCAGCAGGTCCAGGAGCTGCTGGTGGTTGTGCGGAGACAGGTTGGTCATCTCGCCGCGGCCGAGCAGCTCCAGGCTGAGCGCGGGCAGTCCGCGGCGTGCCAGGTTGCTGCAGCGCGCCTGCTTGTGCTCGACGGCGATGCCGCGCGGCTCGTGGCCGTTCACGTCCAGCACGGCCGGGGTCGAGCGCTCGCCGCCCAGGGGCGTGGCCGGCTCGTAGAGCAGCGCGGGCACCCACACGCCGGGGTAGCCCTCGAAGCGCAGCTTGCGGATGCGGTACTCGGGGGCGGGTTCGAGCGTGTCGCCCCAGACCACCGGCGGCGCCTCCCGCAGCAGGTCCGGCGGATGGCCGTGCAGGTAGAGCTCAAGGTAGCGGGCACGCAGCTCGGCGGCGCGGGCCTGCCACTCGGCCGCCGTGTCCGGCAGCGCGAGCCGCGGCCCGTGGCGGGCGACGTATTCGTACATGAGGCGGTTGCCGAGGTCGGGCCCGGCGGCTCCGGCGATGACCGGAGCGAGGGGAGACTCGTTCATGTCAGTGCTTGGCCCCGATGATAGACTATGCGGACACGAGGGGGGCGACCCCCAATGGGTTCCGTTTCCGGTACCATGATCTGATGGAGGATGACCCATGGCGAGTTCGGTGCTCTCTCCGGTCAAGCGGCAGATCGACTATCCCAGTTCCGACGGCAAACCGATGGCGGAAAGCAGCGTTCATTACACCTGTCTGACCGAGGCGTGCAGCGGGCTGCAGCGCTACTTTCGCCACCGCCCCGACGTGTTCGTGGCCGGCAATCTGCTGATCTACTACAAGGAAGGTGAAGTCGACGAGAGGGTAGCGCCGGACGTGTTCGTGGTGATGGGGGTGGGGAACCACGACCGGAGTTCGTACCTGCTGTGGAAGGAACGCACGGTGCCGAGCTTCGTGCTGGAGATTACCTCACGGAGTACGCGGCGAGAGGACCAGGGGAAGAAGCGGGAGTTGTATGGCCGGTGGGGAGTGCGGGAGTACTGGCAGTACGACCCACTGGGGGAGTGGCTGAAGCCGCCGCTGCGGGGCTTGGAGCTGGCCGCCGGGGAGTATGGGGAGTATGGGGAGTTGCCGTCATGGGAGCTGGCGGACGGGACGCTGGCGATGGCGAGTGGGGTACTGGGGCTGGAACTGCGCAGCGGAGCGAGCGGGTTACGCTTCCACGATACGGAGACGGGGCGGAACCTGCTGACGCGTGCGGAGACGGAAGCGGCGCGGGAGCGGGCCGAACGGGGACGGGAACAGGAGCGGCAGGCACGGCAGCGGGCCGAACAGGAACGGGAGCGGGCCGAACAGGGACGGGAGCGGGCCGAACAGGAACGGGAGCAGGCCGAGCGGGCACGGCAACAGGCCGAGCGGGCACGGCAGCGGGAGAAACAGGCACGGGAGGCGGCGGAAGCACGCGTTGCCGAACTGGAGGCGTTGGCGCGCCGCGAGCGGCCGGGTGACGGTGCGGTCCGCGACCGCTGACGGCACGGCGAGCGCCGGTGAGGACCAACGGGCGGCGAGCGGTACGGTGGTGATCATGGTTCAACGGACGAGGTTGGTGTAGGCTCGAAGGCGATCAATCCTACGAAGGGGGTGTCTCACATGAGAAAGACACTGACGATCGGCCTCGTGCTGCCGCTCCTTCTGCTTGGCGCTGCGGGCGCGCTGGCGGAGGGACAGGAAGAAGGGGCCGCCGGGCCGATGGAGATAAGCTGGCTGGGGCTGTACAGCACCGACATCGTCGACGACAACCCGATCCAGCAGCATCTGGAGGAGATGTTCCCGGTCAAGTTCATCAACACGTTGGCGGACTACAGTGAAGTGGAGCAGAACGCGCTGCGGGTGGCTTCCGACGAGCATCCCGACGCGATGTACACGTGGGGCTTCAACCGGCTGGAGTGGTACCTCAAGGGAGCGTTCCGTTCGATTCCCCGGTCGATGATCGAGGAGCACATGCCCAACTACGTGAAGTCCATGAACGATCTGGGCCCCGGCTCCTGGTTCTACGGCCTGGTTCCCGGGTCGAGCGACCAGTACTACGGCATCCCCCGGCGTGAGGACTACCAGGACGGGTGCGGCTACCTGCCGCAGATGCGGCTGGACTGGCTGGAGCGGGGCGACACCGGTCTCGCTCCGGACGCCGGCGCGCTGGAGGACTTGGCGCCCACGGCGGCCCCGGGCACCTACATGCGCTGGCTGGACCAGTACACCTGGGATCAGCTCGAGACGATCCTGCGCTCCTTCGCGGGCGGCGACTTCGACGGCAACGGCCAGGACGACACGATCGCCTTCGGCTGGCGCGGCCAGGCGCTCATCCACTGGAGCGGCGCCGGCTTGGTCTTCTACACCTACGGCGTCAACGAGGTGGACAACTACCAGGAAACCGACGGCAGCACGGTGAAGGCCGCCACCTACTCGCGCAGCAAGGCGGCGCTGGAGAAGCTGCAGCAGTGGTGGCAGGAAGGGCTGATGGACTCCGAGCTGCCGGCGGTCGACAACACCCTGCTCACCAACAAGATCGTGCAGGGCCAGGTCGGTTCCTTCATGCGCAGCAGGGCGTGCGGGCGCAACGCGGAGGTGGGCAATCCGCCGGACCTGTGCAACCAGAACGTCGAGCAGGGTCCCGACCCGAACGCCAAGTGGCTGACCATGCTGATGCCGATCTCGCCGTTCGGCGACAGCCGCTGCCGCATGGAGAACAAGGCGATGCCGATCGCCGCTGCCAGCGGTGCATTCGTCGTGCGCCACGACGTGTCGGACGAGAAGCTGGCGCTGATCCTGCAGATCTACGACTACACCAACTACGATCCCGAAGGCATGGTGATCGCCTACTACGGCCTCCCCGGCATGCACTTCAACTGGGAGGGCGAGCCGTTCGCCTCCCGGGTGATCCCGACCGATGAGGTTCGCGAGGGCGGGGGCATCTACCGCAGCACGCAGGGCATCCTGTACTACAACGCCTACTCGCCGCACGAGGGCATCCTGCAGTACCGCCGCGACGCTTGGTTGAACAACGACGTCAACAACTTCGTGAAGGCCGGGGGCATGTACAACACCTCCGAGCGCGCCTATCGCGAGGACCTGTTCAACCAGACGCGCTACAACGAGCTGTGGGCGCAGGGCCGCTCCGCGCTGACCACCATTCGCGACGACTTCTTCTGGCGGGCGATCACGACCGACCTGGACATCGACGCCGAGTGGCCGGCCTACGTCGAGACCTGGATGAACGCCGGCGGCCGCGAGCTGCTGGACGAACTGGAGATGGCGCCGACCGTCGCGGACATCCGCGCCGGTCGCGTCACGCCTCCGTAACCGGATTCTTCGGACCGGTTTGATGAAAGGGGCGCCTGCGGGCGCCCCTTTCCCATGGGAGCGCTACCCTTTGAGCGATCCCAGCATGACCCCTTTCACGAAGTACTTCTGCACGAAGGGGTAGAGCAGGATGATCGGGCCGATGGTGACCAGCACCGTGGCGGCCTGGATCGACTCCGGCGGGATGCGCGCCAGCCCCAGCTCGCCCAGGTCCTCCAGCATGCGCGCCATGAAATTGTCCACCTGATCGATCAGCCGCGCCCGGAAGAGGAGCTCGCGCACCATCATCTGCAGCACCTGCAGGTGCTTCTTGGACGCGAAGATCATCGCGTGGAACCATTCGTTCCAGTAGCTGACCGCGTTCCACAGGGCGATCACGGCGATCACCGGCTTGGACAGCGGCACCATGATCCGGAACAGCACCCGCCAGTAGCCGGCGCCGTCGATCACCGCCGAGTCCTCCATCGCCTGGTCGATGGTCATCAGGAAATTGCGGGCGATGATGATGTAGAAGGCGTTGATCGCCAGCGGCAGGATCAACACCAGGCGGGTGTTGATCAGCCCCAGGCCGCGGATCAGGAGGTAGAAGGGGATCAGTCCGCCGGAGAAGAACAGGGTCATCAGATAGACGGCGGTGATCGGTGCGCGGAACGGGAGGTTGCGCTTGGACAGCGCGTACGCGCCGGTGAAGGTCACCAGCAGCGAGGCGAGCGTCCCGAACACGGTGCGGAAGATGGTGTTGAAGTAGGCCAGGCCGACGTTCTCTTCCCGGAACACGTAGTACCACGGCTCCAGCCGCCAATCGCTGATCCATACGTGCATGCCCAGTCGATACAGATCGTCGGGCGGCGAGAACGCCTGCAGGATGATCGTCCAGAACGGATAGAGGAAGGTGATCGCCAGCACGAGCAGAAACGCGTAGTTGCCGGCGTCGAACAGCCTGCTGCCGATCGATTCCCTGCCTCTGACGACCGCCACGCCCGTCCTACCAGAGCCCGAATTCGCTGCGGCGCCTGACCGCCTCGTTGACGGCAAGCACGATGATCAGCCCGGCGACGTTGCGGAACAGGCCCACGGCCGCCGTGTACCCGTACTGCCCCTCGACGATGCCGGACCGGTAGATGTAGGTGTCGATCACGTCGGCGACCGAGTACACCAGGGGGTTGTAGAAGTTGAAGATCTGATCGAACCCCTCGTCCAGCACCTTGGAGACCTGCAGCAACAGCAGGATCACGATCACCGGCACCATCGCCGGTATGGTGATCCGCAGCGCCTTGGCGAAGCGGCCGGCGCCGTCGATCTCCGCGCTCTCGTACAGCTCGGGATCCACCGACGACAGCGCGGCCAGGAACACGATCGTCCCCCAGCCGACGCTCTGCCAGATGCCGGTCACCACCAGCAACCCGCGGAAGGTGGGCACGTTGGTCAGCCAGTTGATGGGCTCCAGCCCGACCAGGGTGAACAGGTAGCCGATGATGCCGCGCTGCGAGGAGAGGATCTCCCGGAAGATGCCGTACAGCACCACCCACGACATGAAGTGCGGCAGGTAGCTGATCGACTGCACGGTCCGCTTGTAGGCGCCGTTGCGCACCTCGTTGAGCAGCAGCGCCAGGATCACCGGCGCGGGGAAGGCGAAGATGATGCGCAGCACGCTCAGCCAGAAGGTGTTCCACACCACCCGCAGGAAGAACGGATCGGTGGTGAGCCGCTTGAAATGGGCGAAGTCGTTCCACGGGCTGCCCAGGATGCCCTTGGTGACGTTGAAGTCCTTGAAGGCGATCAGCGCGCCGTAGATCGGCACGTACTTGAACAGGATCAGCAGCCCCAGGGAGAGCGACAGCAGCACATAGAACGAGCGCATCCGCAGGAACCGGCGCATGGTCTGCCGGCGCAGGACGACCTTGTAGCGCTTTGCCAGGTCCTCCTGGGTCTCGGCCGGCGCGATGAAGCTCATGGGGAGGCTCCGGCGGCGCGCTTCGCGCGGTCCCGGCCGGTGAGGAACGGCTCCAGCCCCGCGGCCATGGCGTGCACGGACTCCTCGACGGTCGCGTTTCCGGTGTCGATCTCCAGCTTGTTGGCGATCTTCGATGTCGCGAAGGCGGCGGCGAAGCGGTCGAGGACCAGCTCGACGTCCGTTTGCGGCACCACCGGCCGCTTGTGCGGCTGCTCGCGTATGCGCCGGCGAATCACGTCCGGGCCGGCCTTGACGTGCACCAGCACCGTTTCCGGCGCCAGCCTGACGATGCGCTCCTCGATCGCCGGCGCGTGCTTGCCGGCGCGGTCCCCGGCCTCTCCGGGGCCGCCGTAGCCGTAGTAGAGGTCGGCGTAGATGGTGTCCTCGATGTAGAAGCCGACGATGAGCTGGTCCTCGGGCTCCCCGTGCTCGGCGACGGTGTGGTAGTAGAGGTTGTGGCGCTGCCACGCCTCCTTCTGCCGGGTGGAGAGGGCCATGTAGAGGTCGGCCTCCTCCTCGGTGATCTCGTCCGGGTAGTGGGTTACCGTGTACGGGATCTTCCAGTGGTCGTGGATGGAGCCCAGGTCGATGCCCAGGTGGGCGCGGGCGTGCTCGTGGAAGGCTATGGCCAGGGTCGTGGTGCCCGCGTACTCGCACCCGATCAGAATCAGCTTCATGGCGTTCGCCTCACCGGGGAGCCGCGTGCAGCATACCCGTTGATCGCCGCCGGCGCATGGCCCCTGGAGATCGCCGCTACGGCTCGGCGGGGACGGAGATGATCACATCGGCATGGTGCGGTAGCAGGAGGATGGCAGGTAGGCTCCGTGCGGTCGGTCGTCCCGCAGGGAGACGAACAGGACCTGCGTCATGCCGCGCCGGCGGTGACGCGGATGACGACATCGTGCCTGAAGGGCTCCAGGTCGATGCGGGTGGCCGGTCCCCCCTGCAGGCGTTCCAGCGGGACGGACCGCCCGGTGGCGGGGTCGAACCTGGACACGGCGAGCGTTGCCTCCGGCAGATCCAGCAGCAGCGCTCCGCCGATGGCCGTCCCGGCCTCGCCTGAGCCTTCGGCCGGGGTCTGGTCCTGCAGGTCGCGCACGCCGCGGTACTCGCGCGCGTCGGCGATGTAGACGGAGTAGTCCGCTCCCGGGACGCCAAAGAGCACCGCGACCGTGTGCGGCGGCGCGGAGCCCAGCGCCTCCGGCAGGGGCCGGCTGCGGACCAGGTCCAGGCCGTGCATGTAGGCCGACAGGTGCCGGAACCACGAGCGGAGGTGCTGCCGCGCGCCGGGCGTGCCTTCCTCGAGGAACGGCTGGATGGAGAAGTCGATCACGTCGTAGTGGGCGCCGCAGAGGAGGGACACCCAGGCGCGCTTGCGATGCACGGTCCATCCTTCCGGGTCGCGGTACTGGCTGGCGACGTTGTCCTCGTCGTGATTGAGCGGCTTGGACTCGGCGTGCGCGGCCAGGGTCATGTCCCGGAACGCCGCGAGCCGGAGCTGCTTGCTCATGAAGTCGCCCAGGTGATGGTCGGCGCCGCGCAGCCGCGTCCCCGGCAGCGGATGGACGTTGACCACGTCGTAGTCCATCGCGTCGTAGCTGCGGTCGATGGTCTGCAGGAACGGCTTGTCCACGAACGCCTCCTGGCCGGCGATCAGGTGCCGGTCGGCGCCCGCATGGTCGGCGTCGCGCACCACCGCGATCAGCGCGTCCAACCACTCGTCGACCTCGTCCACCGGCGGCCCCTCGGCTTCCGACGCGCGGCCGCCGGGCTCGTTGCAGATCTCGTAGATGACGTTGTCGTACCGGCGGGTCTCCGCGACGATGCGGCGCACGTGCGCGCGCTGGCGCTCGAACAGCGCCGGGTGGCGCATGCTCAGGTACTCGGGAGCGGGGCAGCACGGCAGCCCGTTGACATTGTTCTCGGCGTGCAGGGGGTTCAGCCGCCAGACCGGGTCGCCGTAGGTGTTGCTGAGCAGCACCACCTCGACCACCACGCCCAGCTCGTCCGCCAGGCCGATGAAGCCGTGCAGGCGCTCGTAGAACTCCGGATCGTCGCGGTCCAGGTCGAAGCGCGGCTCGCCGTCCAGCGCGAAGCCGGGACCGGTGCGCGCGTACGGGGCCACGTAGTCGGGGCTGGCCGGCTTGCAGGTCGAGGCCGGGTTGATCGGCGTCTGCAGCTCGCGGAACAGCGTGAACAGCCGCGTCAGTGTCATGCCGTTGGCGGCGGCGTCGCGCAGGTAGCGCTCGAACCGGAACGGACGGTTGAGCACGGCGCCGTAGTGCTCGGTCGCCGTCAGCAGGACGAGCGGGCGGCCGCGGAATTCGAACAGCTTGGGGTTATGGGGATGGATGCGAACGGGTGCCATGGCCGGAGCATAGGTCGCCTGACCTCGGCGCATGGCTGAAGCCTTTGTCGCGGCACGTGGCGCGCCTGTCATCCTCGCATGCGGGCAGGTACCGCACCGAGGATCCATACTGGCCTCGTGGGACGCACGGCGACGGCCAGACCTGCAGTTTCCAGCATGCAGAACGCCGGGGTGAAGCGCGCCGTGCGGCTGCGCCGCAGGCGGGCGCGGGAACGCGAGCGAGCGTTCCTGATCGAGGGTTACCGTGAGTTGCTGCGTGCCGTTGAGGCGCGGCTGCCGCTGGAGGTCGTCTACCACTGTCCCCTGTTCTACCTGGGCAGCAACGAGCCGACGCTGCTCGACCGCGCGCGCCGGTACTGCGGCGCCGAGCTGGTCCCGGCCGATGACGCCGTGTTCGCCAAGCTCTCCTATCGCGACAGGCCCGACGGCCTGCTGGCGGTGGCGCCGGTGCCGGACTGGAGGATCGACGGCCTGCCGGAGTCGGCGGCCGATCCGCTGTACGTGGTCGCCACCGCGATCGAGAAGCCGGGCAACTTGGGCACGCTGCTTCGCACCGCCGACGCGGTGGGCGCCGCCGCGCTGATCGTCTGCGATCCGGTGACCGACCTGTTCAATCCCAACGTCGTGCGCGCCAGCGTCGGTACGCTGTTCACGGTGCCGGCGGCGCAGGCCGGGGCGGAGGACACACGGCGCTGGCTGGCCGAGCGCGGGGTGCGCACGGTCGTCACCACGCCGGCCGCCGAGCGCTGCTACGCCGACGACGACCTCACCGGGCCGGTCGCCGTGGTGCTGGGCAACGAACAGTTCGGCCTGGACCCGGCGTGGCTCCGCGCGGCCGACGCCGCCGTGTCGATCCCGATGCTGGGCCGCGCCGACTCCGTAAACGTCGCCATGGCGGGAGCGGCGCTGCTGTTCGAGGCGCTGCGCCAGCGCCGTCAGGCGGCAGCCGCGTCAGGCAGGGGGCGCCGATGAGCTAAGCTGTTCATCATCATGGCGAGCAACAGCATGGCGAGCGACCGACCCAACATCGTCCTGATCCTGACCGACCAGCATCGCGGCGACGCGCTGGGCATCGAGGGCCACCCGGTCCTGCAGACCCCCAACCTGGACTGGCTGGCCGCCACCGGAGCGCGCTTCGCCCGCGCCTACGCCGAGTGCCCGAGCTGCGTACCGGCGCGTCGCACCATGATGAGCGGCACGGCGCCGGCGGCCAACGGCGCGGTGGGCATGGGTCCGGACCACGACTGGGCGCCTCCGCACCTGCTGGCCGGCGAGCTGACCGCCGCCGGCTACCAGACCGAGATGATCGGCAAGAGCCATGTGCGCGGCCGCGGGTCGAGCCGCTGGCGCTACGGGTTCGAGCACGTGCAGATCGCCGACAACAGCAACACCGGCGACTACGCCGAGTGGCTGTCCGACCGCGGCGTGCGCGACCACCACGCCGGCTACGCGCACGGGGTTTCCTCCAACGCCTGGGTGGGCCGGCCTCACCACCTGCCGGAGGAGCTGCTGCACACCTTCTGGGTGGTCGACCGCGCCATCCACTTCCTGGAGCACCGCGACGATTCGCAGCCGTTCTTCCTCAACCTGTCGTTCATCGACCCGCACCCGCCGCTCACGCCGCCGCGCCACTACTACGACCGCTACATCGATCGCGACCTGCCGGTGCCGCCGGTCGGCGACTGGGCGCTCGATCTGCCGGGCGGGCCGGTGCCGCGCAAGGGCGTCAATCCCAACGCCTGGTATATCGATCTGGACGAGCACGACCGCCGCTGCAGCCAGGCGGCCTACTACGGGATGATCAACTTCATCGACGACCAGATCGGCCGGCTGCTGCAGGTGATGAAGGCGGAGCTGGCCGACACGGTGTTCCTGTTCACCGCCGACCACGGCGAGATGCTCGGCGACCACCACATGTTCCGCAAGTGCTGGCCGTACGAGGGCTCGGCGCGTGTGCCGTTCCTGGTCAGCGGCCCGCAGCGCGATCCGCTCTGCTCGGGCGTGGTGTCGCAGGCGGCGGTCGGCCTGCAGGACCTGATGCCGACGGTCCTGGACATAGCCGGCGCGCCGATCCCGGACTCGGTGACCGGCAGGAGCCTGCTGTCGATCATGCGCGGAGAGGCGCAGACCGTGCGCGAGTACCTGCACGGCGAGCACGCCGGGCAGTACGCCTACGAGCTGGGTCAGCACTACCTGACCGACGGCCACCGCAAGTACGTCTGGTACTCGCAGACCGGCCGGGAGCAGCTCTTCGACCTGGACGAGGATCCGACAGGAGTTGCACGACTCTGGCGCCGGCCGGCGGCGCGGAGCTTACGCGGTGGCGGTCACGCTTGGTCGACGTGCTGCGCGACCGGCCGGAAGGGTTCGTTCAAGGACGGCCGAGCTCGTCACCGGCCGACCGCACGACCTGTTCATCCCCGGCTACGACCCCACGCGGCTCTATCCGTACCTCTGAGCGTTTGATGGCAAAGGACGAGAAACCGGCGGACGACCATCGGGAACGGCTCGGCACGGCGCTGGAGAGGCTCGCCACGGGCCGCTTCGTGATCACCGTTGTTGCCGACAGATGAGTGACATGATTGGCGCTCGGCACGCGTCGCGAAAGCAATTCAGCATGGGACGGATAAGTTGAACCAAGATTGGTTTGAGATGAAAGACGTTCGTCGGCGCAATCTATCAGGCGCAGTCTGGATACCATTGAGGGCGATACATGAGATAGAAAAGATAGGTCGCATCTCACGCTTAGGATTCAAGTCCGAGTTCTACGGTGCAGGGACTGTGGCAATACCTGTGGTTAAGATGCGACAGGCGAGTGACATGGGTTGGTCCGAGGTTGGAATCAGTCACGATCATTCCGGCTACGTCGAGCAGAATAGATACATTCAGGCAGACGTATTCGAACAACACAACAGCGATGTGTCCGGTATTAACTTGGTTCTTGATCAGCATGGGTACGGCGAAATGGATGCAGTTTGGCACCTGCATCAGGATCTCGTCGTCACGCTCGGCTTGCAGAGAGAAGGCGATTTCTGGATCCGTCCCCGAGAGGGATACATCGAGGTTGCCAAGTTACATAGAACTCCAGATGGTGTTCCTTGCCTTCTTGAGATGCGAGCATCGCATCTGAGGGATTATCTTTGCGCTCGGGCAATGGCGCTGTATGTATCCTCCTATAGAGAGCGGGTGGTAGTTGTCAAGGACGCTAGCCACATCGATTGGGAGAATAACCCGGCGGTCGAGATCGATGACCGGTCTCGGTGGGAAGGACGCGTCACGAAGATCCACGAAGGAGGCATGCCTTTTGGTGGAGAGAGACTGGTAGTCCATGTAGAGCGTACTGATGTCGATGAAGACGAAGATGTTCCGTCGTTTGAGGGCCCGCCGACGGAGGACAAAGTGACTTCAAAATCATGGCGTTCCGGAAGTAGCGGAGATGTGGTATATCGGGTGGAAGGAGAACTGTGGCGGACCGAATGGATTGAACCTGCCGTCAAGAGTCCGATTGTGCGGGGCGATGAGGTGCCTTCGACTGTTTTCTTCGTAACGGACGCAGCAGGGACACGCGAGAACAGCGTGACGCTGAAAGAGGGTGGGCGTTGGCTGTGGTTCCGTCCGGAGGTTATGTGTGCGCTTGCACATCGCCGAGGCGGCTCTCTCGGATGGTATACCAGAGACACGGGATCTGTGGGCGGCTCGGCCGAGAGTAATGTTCATTTTGGAGTCAACTCGCTGGGATTGATCAATGTATATGCGAAGGACATCGCGCTGTTGGATGATTGGGAACAGCGGATTTGGGGCGGATACAACGTCGCACCCGACGGTGGTGTTTCTGAGGAGTTGCTGGCGGCTCAGGCGAGGGGTCGTCCGGCGAATACAAAGGCACCGGAGGGTTTCCTGGAGAGGACTCTTGTTCTTATGAACGATCTTGCGAAGAAGCGCCTGGGTGAGTCGCTTATCAGAGAACACGAGCACGTCCCTGAGATTCTTTCGAAGACTCACCGGTTCAGGTCGACAAGCAAGGAAGGGTTGCTTGCGTTGGCGAAGGACCTGACGAGGTTGACGGCGGACAGGGTCGACGAGCACGTGTTGCAACGCGCGGTGTCGCCACCGAGCGGGATAAGGTGGAGATCCCTCAAGTCGTTAGAGGGGTTGTTGGCAACATTGATCGACGAGGAGGACGTACAACGAGTCATGCGTCCCCTCTTCGGGACGTACGAATTGCGGCTCGCTGATGCACACCTTCCGAAGAGCAAGTACGAGGAAGCGTTGGATCTCGTGGAGGTGGATGGTGGGAAACCCTTTGTGGTACAAGGACTTTGTCTTATGCACGCAGTCGTGACCTCGCTTAGCTCGATATGCCATGTGTTCGAGCGGTGGGAGTCCTTATCCGCAAAGATGGATGGAGGCAGCGCGTAGTGAGGAAGGGTCTCGCTGGCGACGATAGGTGGAACAACACGAGTCGGGGCGGTGCGCGGCGACGGAAGCGATTGGCGGGCGGGTTCTTCAATCCGTACTTCTGAGCGTCGGATGGCAACGGACGACAAGGCGACGGACGACAACCGCGCACGCCTCGGCACGGCGCTGGAGCGGCTCGCCACGGCCCGCTTCGTGATCACCGTTGAACAGACGCAGGCCAGCCAGGCGCGCGCATACCGGCGCATGCTCGACAAGGGACTGGTGGATGCGGTGACGCTGCCGGACCTGCCGCTGGTCGGCCGCTTCCGCGAACTGCTGGCGCGGCGCAAGCCGGCGGCGCGCGGCCCGCGCGTGTCGCTGGAGCGGCGCATCGCCACGGCGCTGTCGAAGAGTGCGGAGCCGGTGTTCACCGTTTCGGCCAGCCTGCGGACCGCCGGCATGGTGGCGCGTCGCGTGGCGGCGGCCCGTGCCGGCGGCGCGGTGGCGCTGCTGGTGCTGTCGGGCGGCGGGCTGGTCCGGCGGCTGTTCGGGATCGTCAAACTGGGATGGCTGCTGCCGCAGAACTCGTTCCGCATCCTGCGCGCGATCCGGCGCGCGTTTCCGGATCAGCCGCTCTGGGCGGTGGAGAACCCGATCCTGCCGGGGCCGGCGGCTCGCGCGCGCCGCATGCAGCGCAAGGTAGACGCCGGCGCGCAGGTGATCCTCACGCAGCCGCCCTTCCTGTGGGGCCGCTTCACCCGCTGGCTGGCCGAGGTCGAACGGCTCGGCGTGACGGCGCCGATCGTCTGCGGCGTGCCGGTCATCACTTCGCCGCTGTCCCTGCGTACGTGGCTGTTCCTGGTCGGATTCACCGGCTCGCACGCGGAGACCGACGCCCTGCTCGACCGTCTGCGGAAAGCGGATGCGCGCGGCAAGGCGGCCGAGGAGGGGATGCGCTACACGGTCGAGCTGCTGAAGCGGCTGCGCGCCACCCCCGGCGTAGCAGGCGTGCACATGATGCCGATCTTCGCCTGGCGGCGGCTGGAGCGGGTCCTCACGGCCGCCGGTTTGGCACCGGCGGACCGCTTGGCCGCAGACAGGCATAATGCGGCGGGCAAGCCATGACGATTCCGATGATATTCCGAACCTGCCGCCCGCGCGCCGACGTGCTCACGGGCAGCGTTTCCGAGGCGGACTTCGCAGCGGACTTGGCGCAGGTCATCGCCGGCCGCGCGAGCGAGGAGTATGGCGAGCCGGTCCGCTTCTTCGCCCGGACGTGGCCGACGCGCGGGCTGAGGAACCTGCTCGCCAACGTGTGCCGGCGGCTCAGCGGCGCCGGTGGCGAGGGCGGCTGCGATCTTCCGGCTCGACACCTCGTACGGCGGTGGCAAGACCCACGGCCTGATCGCCTTGGCGCATGCCGTGTCCGGCGCGTCGGACGTGGCTGGGATCGGCGAGTTCGTCGATCCGACCCTGCTGCCAGCGGCTCCGGTGAGGGTCGCCGCGTTCGACGGCGAGAACGCGGACCCGGCCAATGGGCGCGCGATGGGCGACGGCGTGCTCGCCCACACTCCCTGGGGCGAGATCGCCTTCGCGCTTGCCGACAAGGCCGGCTACGAACGGTTCCGCAACAGCGACGAACAGGGCATCGCGCCGGGAGCGGAGACCCTGCGCGAACTGTTCGGTGGCCGGCCCACCCTGATTCTGCTCGACGAACTGTCGGTCTACCTGCGCAAGGTCCAGCGCGTCGACCACGCCCGAGACCAGTTGACGGCGTTCCTGACCTCGCTGTTCAAGGCGGTGGAGAGTGAGCCCAGGGCGGCGTTGGTGTACACGCTGGCGATCGGCAAGGACGGCCGCGCCGCCGATGCCTACAGCGAGGAGAATCAGTTCATCGGCGATCGGATGGCGGAGGCGGAGAGCGTGTCGGCGCGCAAGGCAACGCTGCTCAACCCGACCGAGGAGGACGAGACCATCCAGGTCCTGCTCCGGCGCCTGTTCGAACGGATCGACGACGATGTGGCCGTGTCCGTGGTAGCCGGCTACCAGGAACTGTGGGCCGCCCATGGCAACACGCTGGTCGGCGAGGCCGTTCACCCGCAGACTGCCGAGACGTTCCGCGCGAGCTATCCGTTGCATCCCGAGGTACTGGAAACCCTCACCGGCAAGACGGCGACCCTGGGCAACTTCCAGCGGGTGCGCGGCATGCTGCGGCTGCTGGCGCGCACCATCGCGCACCTGTGGCAGGTGAAGCCGGCGGACGCGACCGCCGTGCATCTCCACCATATCGACCCCGGCTACGAGCCGATTCGGCAGGAGATCGTCACCCGCCTGGGGCAGACCGCATACCTGCCGGCGATCGCCAACGACGTTGCCGCCGGCGGGTCGGATGCGCGGGCGCTCGCACAGGAAATCGATGCGGCCCACCACGGCGGCATGCCGCCCTTCGCGGCCTACGTGGCGCGTACGATCTTCATGCACACCCTTGCATTCAACGAACCGTTGAAGGGTGTGTCCGCGGAACGCCTCCGTTATTCGGTGCTCGGGCCGGCGGCCGACATCAGTTTCATCGACCAGGCGCGTACGCGGTTCGTGACCGATTCGGCCTATCTCGACGACCGCCCGGGCGCCCCGATGCGGTTTCTGGCCGAGGCAAACCTGCGCCAGATCATTCGCCGCGAAGAGCAGCACGTTGAAGCCGCCGACGCGCGCGCCGAACTCAACGACCGCATCCGGCGGGTATTCGCTGGCAAGACATTCGAGGCGATTCCGTTCCCGGGCGGCCCATTCGACGTGCCCGACGAGGTTGGCGATGGGCGACCTCGCCTGATTGTGCTCGCCTACGACGGCGTGGCGATCGGGACATCGGTCGACAGCGTGCCGGACTTGGTCGAGCGAATCCATACCAGGCGTGGTTCGGACGGCGCCCAACTCCGAGCGCTGCGGAACAACCTGGTGTTCGTGGTGGCGGACGACGCCCGCAAGGAGGAGATGCGGCGCGCCTCGGTGCGGCGGTTGGCCCTGCTGGCGTTGAAGCGGGCGGATCGACTGGCGGACTTGGCCGAGCATCAGCAGGAACAGATTCGCGAGTTGGAGGCCGGCTCCGAACACGTACTGGCGATCGCCATACAGCAGTGCTACCGGCACATCTTCTATCCCTCGCGCAACCGGGTAGGGGTGAGCGGCGCCGATCTGGCCCACTCGGCAATCGAGCTGCCGGCCACGTCCGATCAGCCTGGCGCCGGGCAACAGCAGGTGCTGCGCGCGCTGCGCGAACTCGGCAAACTGCGGATGTCCGAGGACGAACCGGACTCGCCGACGTACGTCCGCGACCGCACGCCGCTCAGGCACGGCCAGATCACCACGCTTGCGCTGCGCGAAGAGTTCCGCCGCGACCCGGCGCTGCCGATCCTGTCCGGCGACGACCTGTTCGTCCGGGGGATCCGGCGCGGTGTCGAGCAGGGCGACTACGTCTACCGCCGTGGCGAGTTGTTGTGCGGTCCCGGCGACCCGGCGGTCAGCATCCTGATCGACGAGCAGGAATTGGTGCTGACCATGGCATACGCCCGCAATCGCGGCATCTGGCCGCGTCCTACGCCCGACTCGGGGCCTGACGACCACGGACACGAGGCCAGGCAGGGCGGCGGCGAGGGTTCGCCTATCCGTGATCCCGAACCGTCACACCGGGATGATGAAGGAGAATCGCCGCGCGAGGCTCCGGCGTCGGTTACTGCCGAGGGGGTGCTCCGGGACGCGCTGGTGCAGCTTTGGGAGCAGGCTCGCGCGCAGCGCATGGAGAAGGTCGGGACGCTGTCGATCCGCATGTTCGATGCCGGCGATGCGTTCCGGTTGCTCGGCGCCGTCGGCGCGGTGTCCGGCGCCAGCAAGGAGGTTCGGTTCACCGGAGGCTACGAAACCCGCGACGGCGGATCATTCGAGTTGGAATTCGCCGGTCCGCGAATCCGGCGCCGGAGGGGCTGGATCGCATGGCGCGGCTGTTCCGGTCGGTCGAGAGCTCGTATGGAGCGGCCCGTGCCGCGGACGTGGCTCATCTGACTGGTCTGTCGCGGTTGAAGACCAACAAGGTGCTCCGCGCCCTGCGCGACGAGGCCAACACTCCGCGGCGGCGTCTGGAAACCGCCGAACGGCGCGCTGCTCTGGCCATCCTGCGCGCGCACACGCCGATTCGCCACTTGGTCTCGCGGCACACTCGCGCGCTTCTGCGCCGCTACTTCGAAGCCGGGATGCTCACGACCCCGATTGCGCAACGGAAGGTCGATGATCGCTTCATCGAGCTGACGGAGGAGGAGCGGAACCTGTACGCGGCGGTCGAAGCGTACATCGCGAGCACCTACAACCAGGCGGCCGCCGCCGAGCGATCAGCGGTCGGGTTTGTGATGACGATCTACCGTCGGCGGCTTGCCAGCAGCTTCCGGGCGCTGTGCGCCACCCTGGAGCGGCATCTGGAGGCGATCGCGAGCGGGGACCGGGCGCACCTGTCCGGCCTCGACGAAGACGCGCCCGACGACGAAACGGCCGACGAATGGTTGGAGGCGGAAGAAATCGCGGAGCGCGAACGGCAGGCGCTCGACGCCGAGGAACGGGCCGACATCGAGCACCTGCTGAGCCGCGTGCGGCTGTTGCCGCCGGACAGCAAATGCTCGCACTTGGTGGAAGTCCTGGCTCGGCTCCGTCGCGACGGATACCGCCAAGCGATGGTCTTTACTCAGTACGCCGACACCATGGACTTCCTGCGCGATGAACTGAGCAACGCCGGCGACTGGCGGCTGATGTGCTTCTCGGGGCGCGGTGGAGAGGTCCCGTCCGCGGACGGCTCATGGCGGGAAATCGGCAGAGACGACGCCAAGCGCCGCTTCCGAGACCGCGAGGCTGACATTCTGCTCTGCACCGACGCGGCCGCCGAAGGTCTGAACTTCCAGTTCTGCGGGGCGATCGTCAACTACGACATGCCCTGGAACCCGATGCGGGTCGAGCAGCGCATCGGCCGCATCGATCGCGTTGGCCAGGCCCATGCCACGATCCGCATTGTCAACCTGCACTACGAAGGCACGGTCGAGACCGACGTATACCGCGCTCTCAGAGACCGCATCGGTCTGTTCGAGACGGTGGTCGGCCGCCTGCAACCGATCCTGGCCGAGTTGCCTCAAGCCATCGCCAACGCGGTCCTCCCGGACAGCGCGCGGGACGCCGAGGGCCGAGCCAACCTGGCGGATACGATCGAGCGTCGCGCTCTCGAAGCCGAAACCGGCGGCTTCGAGATCGACGCCGCTTTGGGCGACGACCTCACGATGCCGGAGCAGGCACCGTCGCCGGTCAACATGGACGACCTCGACCGGGTCATCGCCTCAGCCGACCTGATGCCACCTGGAGCCGACGTACAACCCCTGGGACGCCGCGAATACGGCCTGACGCTCCCCGGCATGTCCGAGCCGCTACGGGTCACGACCGATCCCGCCTACTACGAGGAGAACGCCGAGAGCGTCGAGTTGTGGTCGCCCGGCAGTCCGTTGTTCGCGCCCCCCGAGTTCCTGCCGCCTGCCGATCAGTTGCCGCCCGATCGAACTCTCAAGGATATTCTGGAACGCTAACTCAATGCAGCAGTATTCACCATTCGACAAACCCTTCCACGAATTGCGGCCTCATGACCTTGCAGTCCTCCGGTCCGTAAGCGAGGGCTGGTACGTGGATTACAAGAGGGATTTGATAAACGCTGGCGCCATGGCAAAGGCCGTGTCCGCGTTCGCGAACACCTATGGAGGTTGGCTGTTTCTCGGCGTTCGCGAACACAGCAAGGACGATCCAGTAGCGGGTGACTTTCCGGGTCTTTGCGAAAGAGAGGTAGATGTCGCGCAGCAGCGCTTGCGCCAGTCGGCCGCTGACCACTTAAACCCGACTCCATTCTTCCAGGTCAGGGTCTTGCGAGGTCCCTGTGTTGAGATCGGGCTCGACGACGAGGCATCGGTAGTCGTAGTCGAAGTTCCGCAAAGTCAGATTGCACCTCATATACATAAAGACGGTCGCATTTATAGGCGTGTCGCGGATGGGTCGGAACCCAAGCCCGAGACGGACCGGTTCCTCCTCGATCAGCTTTCGCGCCGCGCTGAACCTATTCGCAAGATGACCCGCGAATGGGTGGAGCGCGATCCCGAATTCTCCGAGGCCGAAGGCGAGCTGCCGTATGTACGCCTGCTATTCTGTGTGGATCCTTGGCGTCAGGGTGAGACTATTCTCGACAGTCCACTCGCTCAGATCAGGGACATCATGAGTGGTGATCAGGAGGCAGGCCTTCCTTCGGTGCCCTTCGACACGGTCTACCCCATGGCAGGAGGAGTCGTTGCCCGGCAAGTCAATAACAACAATCCTCACAACTACACAATGACGTGGAGGATGGGGCGTGACCTCCGGTGCGAAATCGTCTTGCCACTGCCGTTCTACGCGACAGACTCTCTTGATGAGCTACGTATAGAACTTGAAGGCTATCAGCACGCGGAGCTCTTTATGGATATTCTGAGGAGGCAAGGGCATGTTCAGCCCCGAGTGGCCGACCTAAATTTCCTGATGAACACGCTCATCGGCGGGGTATCGCAGTACCGACGTCTGCTGGATTTGGCTGGAGAGAAACGACAGCTCTATGTGAAGGCACGAGTGATCAACGCTTGGCGAATAGTGCCTTTCATCGACGCTGAGACGATCCTGAACGAGTTTCGTCAGCATGGATTGCCGATGATCATGGACAGTACGGTCACGGTGCCGGAAGGCTATGAACCCGACTCCTTTGCGATGATTGGAGAAGATCGGCCCGAGGATATAGATAGTAAGTATGCCGCTGTTCAAGCCGTCCTGGCGTTTGAGTCAATAGCCACGGCGTTCGGCATTCCCGCGGTCGAGGGCGCGAACAGGCGACAGCAAATTGGGACTCGGTATTCCGAGTTCTTCGCTACCGGTGCCCGTGCAACGAACGTTCAACACAATCGTAACGAACGACGTTCTGAGTGGTGAACAGGGAGAGTTGAACCAGACACGGCCGGCGGTGCGAACCGAGTCGACGGCCAGCCAAGGGCAAGCGCAAGCGCGAACTGAAATGCTGGCTGGGTTACCGAAGCTCTACAGGGCCGCCGTCTGCGGATGGTCGTCAGGCATGTTCGGCGTGAACCGAGTTTCCGGGAAAGGTCGCCCGTTCGGTTCAGGAAGGCACACCAGCATAAGTATGCTGCACAGACATTATGCTCCAACAGCATAGTAATGGTGTCGACTGGTGGAGAGTTCGGGTGACTTGGCCGGACATGGACGCCCTTTGGCGACGCGGAAGCCGACGCCCATGGAGCAGCCGCTGAACTCCCGGCGGGTCATCGGTTGGAGGTATCCGACCTCGCCGAAACAGCGACCATCGCGGTCCGAGAGGTCCCCCGGGTTCACATGCCCCACACCGTGACCGGTGCGCCCGCTCCGGGTCGCGCATCACGGCGGAAGATCTTCTCCTCCCAACTCCGCTCCGCCGACCGGTCGAACACGATGAGGTGGCCGGCCTCCGCCGCGCACCGGTCGATGTAGGCACGCGTCTGAACCAACCCCTCTTCGATCGTCCGCTCCAGGTCCCCGTGCCGCACCTTGCACTCCACCACCCAGCGCCGTTCGCGCTCGCCCTGCGGCCACACGATCAGCAGGTCCGTGCGACCGCTCCCCAGCGCGTACTCCCGCTCGATCCGCCCGCCGCCGTTGACGATGCGCTGCAGATGCGCCTGCAGCAGCAACTGGGGGCCCGCCTCGTGGTACTGCTCGAAGCGCTGCACCCAGTGCTCGGAGTGCTCCCGGAAGAACGCCTGGAACGCCGCTATCAAGCCCGGCACGTCCAGGCTGCCGGCGGCGTCGACGTACCACGCCATCTCCTGCGGCAGCCCGGCCTGGACGGCGTAGTTCAGGTGGCGCGGCACCACCTCGGCGTAGATCGGGTTGGAGATGCGCGGCCGGCCCGCCCACGTCCTGCGTGACCAGGCCCAGGTCGTGGACGTAGGCGAGGTCTTCGTCCGACCACGCCTGCTGGCCGGCGCCGGCCAGGATCGGCTCGATCACGCGGCGCACGCGCTCCTCGCGGAGCTTGTTCGCCAGGTCGTCGATGTGGGTGTCACGGCGCAGGATCAGCCGCTCCTGCGCCGCGACGACGGCGTCCGCCGTGATCGGGAGCGCGCGGTCGCGCTCGGGCTTGTGGCGGAAGCAGGCGTCGTAGCACAGCGCGTTCACCAGCCACGGCTGGCCCCGGCAGTGCGCGCGCCGATCAACTCCTGCGCCTCCTCCGTGAACGCCTGCCCGGTCTCGGCCGTGTGCTGCGCCAGCAGTGCCCGGATCTCCTGATCGGAGAAATCGCCCCAGCCGCAGCGACTCCGACTTGATGTTGAAGGCACTGCCGCCGAGCACGAGCCGGTCTTCGGTGGACGAGTGGATGCGATAGTCGCGCACGTCGCGCACCCCGCACAGGACGATGCTGTGCGGGAAGCGCGCTGGGCGGTCGACGTAGCCGGTGCGCAACTGCCGCAGCACGGCCAGCAGGGTGTCGCCCACCAGCGCGTCGATCTCGTCGATCAGCAACACCAGCGGGCGCGGGTCGGCCATGCTCCAACGCAGCAACGCGTGCCGCAGTGCCTGACCCGGCCCCACTCGCTCCAGCACTCCGGGCCAGAGGTCCTCCAGCGTCTCGTCGCCCAGGGTCACGCTTGCCTGCAGCGCCAGCTCGGCAAGCACGGTGCGCATGCCCTCCGCCACGTTCTCGCGCATCGCCTGGCCATCCTCGACGTTGGCGTACACGCACCGGTAGTCCCCCGCGGTTCCCTCGTTCAGGAGGTCGCGCAGCGCGAGCAGCGCCGAGGTCTTGCCGGTCTGCCGCGGCGCGTGCAGCACGAAGTACTTCTTGTCCCGCACGAGGCCGAGCATCTCGTCCAGATCGATCCGTTCCAGCGGCGGGATGTGGTAGTGGTCCTGCGTATCGATCGGGCCTGTGGTGTTGAACGTGCGCACGCCGGCGCCATTGTCGTGGCGCGTGGCGTGCCTGTCATCCTCGCGGCGTGGACCGAGAGGATCAGCGTGCGCCCAGGCGTTCTAGCTCGTCGTCGATGGTGGCGGCGATCGTCTCGAAAGGGGCCGCTCCGGTCAGCGGGCGTCCGTTCACGAACAGCGCGGGCGTTCCCGAGACCCCCGCCGCGGCGGCCGCGCGGATGTCGTCCCGCACCGTCTCGTCGTGGCGGCCGGAGTCGAGACAGGCGTCGAACGCCGCGCGGTCCAGCCCGATGCGGCCGGCCTTGTCCTTGAGATCGGGCACCGACAACGCGGCCTGCTCGGCAAACATCAGGTCGTGCATCTCCCAGAACAGGCCCTGCTCGCCGGCGCAGAGCGACGCCTCGGCGGCCTTCTGCGCGTTGGCGTGGATGTTAGCCAGCGGGTAGTGGCGGTAGACGAGCCGCAGCCTGTCCCCGTACTCGCGCTTGGCGCGCTGCAGGGCCGGCTGAACCCTCGCGCAGAACGGGCACTCGAAGTCCGAGAACTCGACGATGGTCACCGGCGCGTCCTGCGGTCCCAGGGTCGCGAAGCCGTCGGCGGCGATCTCCACGCGGAAGGGTTCGAGCCGGTAGTCGACGGCGAACCGCTGTTCCAGCACGCCGAGAAACTCCGCCTCGGCCTGTTGCTCCGCCTGCTGCCTGAGGAAGTCGCGAATCTGACCCGCCACGGCCCCCAGCGCGTACGGGATGCGGCTCTGGTTCTCCTTGTAGAACGCCTCGACCGCGGCGTCCTTGATCGGCGGCACCGACTCGTAGACCGACGCCAGTATCGCCTGCCCGGTCATGCCGGTACGGGCGGCCTCCAGGTCGAGCAGGCGCTCGTGCACGAGCTGACGGAGGAACGTCTGCAGCACCTCGGCGTGACTCTGGTCCGCTTCGACCTGGCAGCGCAGGCGTTCGAGCTCGGTCTCCTCCAGGGAGAACGACGCCACCGTCAGGAGCTCGGCGCGCTGCACGGACTCCTCACCGATGGTCGCCACCACGTCGCCGTCCGCCCACACGGTCAGAGCGCTGGCGAACAGGAGCGCAAGAGCGAGCCGCAACGGGCGGGCGGCACGGAGCATCACTCTTCGAGTGAGGTTCCCTCCGCTCACTCTGCCGACCTCAGGCGCAGAGCATTGGTGATCACCGACACCGACGACAGGCTCATCGCCACGGCGGCGATGACCGGCGACAGCAGCACGCCGAGGAGCGGATAGAGCACACCGGCGGCCACCGGTACGCCGACCGCGTTGTAGACGAAGGCGAAGAACAGGTTCTGGCGGATGTTGCGCATGGTAGCCTGGGCGAGGCGGCGAGCGCGAACGAGGCCGTCGAGGTCTCCTTTCACGAGGGTAATCCCGGCGCTTTCGATCGCCACGTCGGTGCCGGTGCCCATGGCGATGCCGACGTCCGCCGCGGCCAGCGCAGGCGCGTCGTTCACGCCGTCGCCGGCCATCGCGACCTTGAGGCCGCGGGCGCGCAGGGAATCGAGCAGCGCACCCTTGTCCTCCGGTCCGAGCTCGGCGTGCACCTCGTCGATGCCGATCGTACGCCCGACCGCCTCGGCGGCGCGCCGGTTGTCGCCGGAAGCCATGACGATCCGCAGCCCGCCGGCGCGCAGCGCGGCGATGGCGCCCGCCGTCGTCTTCTTCACCCGGTCGGCGACCGCGATGAGGCCGGCGGGCGCCCCGTCGACGGCGACGAACAGGATGGACTTCCCGGCTGCCGACAGCGGTTGCGAGACCTGCTCCAGCGGCGCGGGATCGACCCCGGCGTCCCGCAGCATCGCGGCGTTGCCGAGCGAGACCTCGCGTCCGCCGACCCGGCCGCGGACCCCCTTTCCCGCGACCGCGGCAAAGTGATCGGGATCGGCGTCGAGGCGCTCGATACCGCGGTCGGCGGCGCCTGCCACGACGGCGTCGGCAAGCGGATGCTCCGACCCCCGCTCCAGCGCGGCGGCCAGCGCCAGGACCCGGTCGGCCTCGAAACCCGTGGAGGGGACCACGTCGGTCAGCGACGGTCGGCCGGCGGTCAGGGTCCCGGTCTTGTCGACGATCAGCACGTCCACCTCCGCGAGCCGTTCCAGGGCTTCCGCGTCGCGCACGAGCACCCCGGAACGGGCGCCCCGGCCGGTCGCCACCATGATCGACATCGGCGTGGCCAGACCGAGCGCGCACGGGCAGGCGATGATGAGGACGCTGACCGCCGCGGTTCCCGCAAAGGACAGCGCCGGCGGCGGTCCGAGCAGCAGCCACGCGGCGCACGCGACCGCGGCGACGGCGACGACCACGGGCACCAGCCAGCGGGCGACCCGGTCCGCCAGCGCCTGGATCGGCGCGCGGCTGCGCTGGGCGCGCGCGACCAGGTCGATGATGCGGGCGAGCAGGGTGTCGGCGCCGACCCGCTCGGCGCGCATCACGAAGGAGCCGGACCCGTTGAGCGTGCCGCCGGTCACCGCGTGGTCGGCCGTCTTCTCCACCGGCATCGGCTCGCCCGTGAGCATGCTCTCGTCCACGGAGCTGTGACCGGTGAGCACCACGCCGTCGACCGGAATGCGCTCGCCGGGCCGGACGCGGAGCCGCTCGCCCGGCCGGACCTGCTCCAGGGGCACGTCCTCCTCCCCGTCGTCGTGCACGCGTCTGGCACTGGCCGGGGCCAGGTCGAGCAGTGAGCGCAGCGCGTCCCCGGTGCGCTCTCGGGCCGACAGCTCCAGCACCTGGCCGGTCAGGACCAGGACCAGGATGACCGCCGCGGCCTCGAAGTAGACCGGCGGCAGTCCGTGCGCGTCCCGGATCGATGCCGGGAACAGGCCCGGCGCCACCACCGCCGCGAGGCTGAACAGGTAGGCCGCTCCCGTTCCCAGGGAGATCAGCGTCCACATGTTCGGGCTGCGGTTCCTGCCCGACGCCCACCCGCGCTCGAACACCGGGCGCGCCAGCCAGACGACGATCGGCGTTGCGAGCACGAGCTGGAGCCATGCGTGCAGGCGGGCGCCGAGCCAGTCCACGAGCGGCACGCCCAGGTGCGCGCCCATCTCCAGCACGAAGACGGCGAGCGCGAGCGGTACGCCGATGCGCAGCCGCCGGCGGAAGTCGACAAGCTCCGGGTTGGGGCTGCTGTCCGCCTGCGGCGCGATCGGCTCCAGCGCCATGCCGCAGTGCGGGCAGGTTCCCGGCTCGTCCTGGACGACCTCGGGATGCATGGGGCAGGTGTAGCCGCTTCCGTGCGTCGCCGGGGCCGCGGTTGCCGGCTCCGGACGGCCGTCCAGCCACTGCTCAGGAGCCTCCGCGAAGCGGTGCATGCAGTGCTCGCAGCAGAAGTAGTACCGCTGCCCGGCATGCTCCAGCGAGGGGGCGCCCGGCTTCGTGTCGACGGTCATGCCGCAGACCGGATCGGTCGCTGTCATGGGGTCATACCGTCAACCTTCCAGGGACCGGAAGGTCAAGGGGCAGAGCGACGTGAATCCACTCGATATGAAAGCAGCTTGGCCGACTCCGGCTGCAGCGCGACCGACAGCCCGCGGGCTAGCTGCTCACCGGTCAGGCTCTCCCCGACACCGGAGCTCTCGTCTGTCACCAAGTAGCGGGCCGCCGGGTCCACGGCTCGAAGGGCAATCCGCTGTTCGTCCCTGTCCCCCGCGACACGAAAGGCGAAGATGATGCCCTCCTCGGATCCCGCGGCAAACTGCATGACGTTCCAGTCTGCCTCCGACTGGGGCTGCGGCAGCAGCCGGTAGTAGTCGAGCATCAACAGATGGCGTACCCGCTTGTAGACGTCGATCCAGTGGCGTGCGCGCTCCCTGGCCTCGGCCGGCCATTCGGAAATCGTGCCGTGCAGGAAGAGCTCTCCCGCCATGCGGCTCAGAAACGAGAGATCGGTGAGCTTCGCGTCGGGGTGGAGCGTCATGCCGGGCCGGTCGCGCAGGCCCTTGCTCGGCGGCCATCCCAGGGAGCTGCCGAGGTAGTTGGCGGGGAAGAACGCGTTACCGCCGGCCTGCATCGCGTGGTAGGTGTGCGGATCGGCGTTGCTGTCGCTGCACCAGCAGGCATGGTGTCGCCGCATGGTGCCGAAGTCCAGCCGCTGGCCGCCTCCGGCGCAGCACTCGAGCATCAACGACGGGTGGCGCTCGGCAAGCGTCTCCCATACCCGGTAGAGCCCCGCCAGGTGCGCGAACTTCACCTTGAGCGTCGGGTCCACGCTCCGGAAGATGGGGTGCCCGTCCATGTTGTAGTCCCAGCGTAAGTAGCGCACGCGGTAGCGCTCGATGAGGCCGCCCAGGAGCTCCAGGTAGTGGTCGCAGGCCTCCGGGAGACTGAAGTTGTAGAGCCGGCGGTGCGGGGTCCAGGCGCTGCCGAGCTCCGGCTCGTAGAAGAACTCGGGGTGCTCCCGCAGGATCCAGGTGCCGGGCTCGGCCTCCGCGTCGATGAAGAGCCCGAAGCGCATGCCCTGTTCCTCGACCCGGCCGACCACCCGCTCCAACCCGTCGGGAAACTTGGCGGGGTCGGGGTACCAGTTGCCGCATCCGCCGGGGAACCGGCCCTCGTACCAGGCGTCGTCGACGATGAACACCTCGACCCCCAGCTCGGCGGCGGTGTCGATCTGGGGGTAGATGTCGCGGTTCGTGTACGGCGCCTGGATGCCGGGCCAGATGGTGTAGGCCACCGGCGGCACCACCTGGCGCCCTTCGTAGCGGGGCGTTACGTGCTCCCTGATGTAGGCGCGGCTCCGGTTGGTCGCCTGCTCGAAACCCTCCTCGAAGAAGATCACGTGGGCCGGCGGCAGATCGAGGGATTCGCCGGGCGCCAGCACCAGGTCGCGCACCGCCGGTCCCGCCTCGGCAACCAGGACCTGGTCATCCGGCTCGTAACGGACGCTCATCGTCCAGCCGGCGGACCACTCCAGCCCGATGATGAAGCCTGCGCCATCCGGCTCGATGTCGGGGCTGACGAAGACGATGGGCAGATCCTTTGTGGAGGACTGGTCGCCCTCCGCCGACAGCTCGACACCGTGGCGTGAGTGGGGGAACTGCAGGAGGTCGCGTCGCGTCCAGTAGGCGCCGCGCGGCGGAAAGCCGCCGCCGGGGTCGCCACCGCCGGCGGAGCTCATCACGCGCGGCGGGGTGCGGATGTCGCCGATCGACAGCAACAGCGGGAAGAGGGCGGTGACCGGCTGGAGAGCGGCGCCACCGGTGTTGGTGAGCGTCGTCCGATAGACGGCGAAGCCGGCCTCGGGCTCGACGCGAACATGCACGGCCGCTTCGAGCCCGCGGTCCGACGCGAGCCTGAGCAGCGTGCGATCGCCGGCCTCGTCTGCCTCCTCGAGTGAGTGCCAGGAGAGGAGGCGCTCGGCGACCCTCACGCCGAAGCCCGGTCCGTTCCGCAGCCTGTCGGCCAGATCTCCCGGTGCCGCGCGCCGCAGGAGGTCGACCACGGTCCGGGTCGGCTCGGTCATGGTTGCCCCAGACTCTACGACCGACGCGTGCCACCCGCAAATCGTGGCCGGCCATCCGCCCGGTTCAGGCAGGGGGTTGACCTTCCAGTCACTGGAATGTGTTCTTTCGATCCCGGAGGGTGCAGTCGTGAACATCGGCGAAGTCGCGGAGGCGTGCGGTCTGCCCGCCAAGACGATTCGGTACTACGAGGAGATCGGCCTGGTCACCCCGGACCGGAAGGCAAACGGCTATCGCGATTTTCCGGAGGCGGAGGGGCACAAGCTCGCCTTCGTGGCGCGGGCGCGATCGCTCGGCTTCTCGATCGAGGATTGCCGCGCGCTGCTCGCGCTGTACGACGATCCTCACCGCGCGAGCAGCGACGTCCGGGAGATCGTGCGGAGCCATGCCCGCGGCATCGATCGCAAGATCGCGGAGCTCCAGGGCATGCGCGACACGCTCAACCATTTGGTGGAGCGCTGTCAGGGCGATGAGCGCCCGGAGTGTCCGATCCTGGACGACCTGGCGAGCGCGCCGGGGACAAGGCGATGAAGCGGGGTCGGAACGCCGGTAAGCGGAACGGGAACATGAAGCGACCCATTGTCCTGGCCGGCGCCCTGGTGGTGCTGGCCGGTGCGGGAGTGGGCGCGTTCGTGCTTTTCTGGCCCGAGCGGGATCCATCGCCGAACGCGGCGGGAGCCCTGTTCCGGCCCGACGACCGCCGGGTCATCGACGAGGGAAGATACCTGTATCAGGCAGCATGTGCGGAGTGTCACGGTGCCAACCTGGAAGGACAGCCGAACTGGCAGCGGCGGGGCGCCGACGGACTGATGCCGGCTCCTCCCCACGACGCGACTGGGCACACGTGGCACCACCCCGATCAGGCGCTGTTCGAGATGACCAAGTACGGCATGCAGCGGTTCGCCGGGCCCTCCTACCGTTCCGCCATGCCCGCCTATCAGAAGACGCTGACGGACGATCAGATCATCGCCGTCATGTCGTACATCAAGAGCCGGTGGCCCGATTCGGTCCGCCGCCAGCACGACATGATCAACGCCAGGAATGCGGCGCAGTCCAGCCTTCATCGATGGGACGCGCTGATCGCGCTGGCGGATCGGGCCGCGAGCGAGCGATCGGGCTGATACGCGTCGAGCGTGGCCTGGAGCGGCGTGCCGCCGAGGTGCGCGCGGGCCGGTCGGCGCTGCGCAGCGCATGCCGGGCGCTGGGGATCGAGGAGCCGCGCTCGCTCTGGGTGGCATCTGGCGCCGGCGGTCCGTTCCGGCCGGCGGCGGCGGTGCGCCGATACCTTCCGGGGGAACGGATCGAGGTGGTCGTCGACCTGTCGCAGGCTGCCGGCGGCGACGAGCTGGCCGACTCGTTCCGTGCCGTGCTGGCCGGCGGAATCCCCGGCCGGCGGGCCGGGGATCTGCCGATCGGCGGCTTCGCGCCGTTGCGGCACAGCCCGGTCTGGGGGCTGAACGCAGCCTTCTGGGGGCACGCGGACCGGTACATGGCCGCCCACGGCGACGACTACCGCGATGCCGTGGGCGGGTCACCCGATCTGATCAGGACGCTGGTCCGCGACCGGGCGGAGCGTTTCTGCGGGTCGATTCGCCGCCTGCGTGCCGGTACATCCGGCACCCGCGACGAGTTGGCGTACCTGAGCATCGGCGCCTCCGGAGCCGAGGGGCCCCGACTGTTCGCCGAGGAGCTGACGCGGGCGGCGGTGGCCGGGCGCGTCGGCCTGGAGGGAATCTGCTACCTGGTCGCCGATCGGTCCCCGCGGGTGCTGGCGGCCGTGCGTGCCGCGCTCGGCGATCGGTTCGACGCGCTCCGCGTCGGCTATGTCGAGCTCGACCTGCGCTCGCCGGCGCCGGCGCTGGCGCCATGGCGGGCCCGCATCCTGCACGCTCACGTCGGCAGCCTGTTCGACAACCTGCCGGCCGACCACGTCGAGTGGCTGGACGGCAGGTGCTACCTGGTCGAGGGGCTGCTGTTCCTTGCGGCCTCCGCGGCGGACGGGCTCGCGGCCCGATACAGGGTCGAGATCGGGCTCCTGCGCGAAGTGCTGCAGGGGCCTGTCGCATCCTTGCCGGAACGTATGCAGGCGGTCGCCGGAGCGACGGGGATGTATCGGCTCTGGGCGGATGTCTACCAAGCGCTGCACATCGCCGAACGACTGGTCCCCCCTCCGCCGGGCGCCGTGCCCGACAGCCTCGTCCCGTTCCCGGCCGACGGCCGGATGGCGCTGTCCGGCGACGCGATAGACAGCGGACTGACCCTGCTGGGACTGCTGCACGAGCGCGGCATGCTGGAGATCGTGGACATCATGGTGCCCGACGCGCGGCAGTATGCCGGCCGTTTTCGGACGACCGTGAAATACGACGGCTCGGCGGTCGAGTGGTTCAACGCCGCCCTGTTCGAGGCGCGGCTGCGACGCGAGGTCCCTTCCTGCACGGTGGGCTATCGGTCGCTCGCCGAGTTCGGAAAGCCGCGGATGACCCGGATGGAGATCCATCGCGGCCAGGGGCCCTGCCGCCTGCTCCGAGCGGGAGAGCGGGAAACGGGTGAGCTTGACAGAACATGAGCGCCGGCTGCACATTTGCACCGTCGGCGCGCTGATGAGCGCCTCGGCTAATTCTTTCTGTCTCCTTCGTCTAGCGGTCAGGACACCGGGTTTTCATCCCGGCAACAGGGGTTCGACTCCCCTAGGAGATAAGTTGCAGCGGCCCGAGTCCGGACAGCGGGGCGGAACGGCCCCGGACGAAGCCATCGCCTCCCGGTTCGGCCGTGTCCGTGGGCTCGCGGTGCATCTGGTCGGCGTTGCCGGACAGGGAATGTCGGCGCTTGCCGAAGTGCTGCAGGCGCGTGGCGCGGTCGTCACCGGTTCCGATGTCGACGAACCGTTCTTCACCACGCCGGTCCTGGAGCGGATCGGCGTGCCGGTGCTCCCGTTCGACCCCGACAACGTGCGCCGTGCGGATCTCGTCGTCTTCTCGGCAGCCTACGATCCCGACCGCCATCCGGAGTTGCGCGCGGCGCGGGAAGCCGGCCTGCCGCTCGTCAACTATCCGCAGGCGCTGGGCGCGCTGTCCGCGCACTGCGAAGCGATCGCGGTGTGCGGCACGCACGGCAAGACCACGATCACCGCCATGCTGGGGACGCTGCTGGACGGACTGAAACTGCCGGCGACGGTGCTGGTGGGCAGCTCGGTAGCAAGCTTCGGCGACCGCAGCACGCTCAACCGAGGCACCGAGCTCCTGGCGGCGGAGACCTGCGAGTACCGGCGCCACTTCCTGCACTACCACCCTGACAGCATCGTGCTCTCCGGCGTCGAGTGGGAGCACGTCGACTACTTCGCCGACTACCACGACACGGTGGCTGCGTTCGTGGAGTTCTGCCGGCGGCTCCCGCCCGGCGGTGAGTTGGTCTACGACGCCGACGACGCCGGCGGGGCCGCGGTAGCCACGGCCGTCGCCAGCGAGCGCGCCGACGTGGTGCGCACCCCGGTCGGCCGCACGGCTCGGGGCGCCTACCGGATGGACGGCGTCACCCTGGCAGCGGGGCGGACCGTGTTCCGGCTCGCCGCGGTGCCGGGAGAGCTCGCCCTGCGCGTGCCGGGCGCGCACTCGGCCAAGAACGCCGCCTTGGCCGTGGCGGCGGCGACCTCCGTGCACGGCCGTCACCGCGGCGGCTCGCCCGAACCGGCTGCCCTGGCGCAGGCGCTGTCCCGGTTCCTGGGTACGCGCCGGCGCAGCGAGGTGGTCGGCGAGGCGGGCGGCGTGACCTTCGTCGAGGACTACGGGCACCATCCGACCGAGATTCGCGTGACCCTGAGCGGCTTGCGCCGTTTCTTCGGACACCGACCGCTGGTCGTCGACTTCATGCCCCACACCTTCTCCCGTACCGACCGGCTGCTCGAGGACTTCGCCACTGTCTTCGGCGACGCCGAGCGGGTCATATTGCACGACATCTATGCATCGGCCCGCGAGCGCAACGATTCCGGGATCTCCGGTGAGGACCTGTTCCGGGCGGTCAGCCGCCGCCATCCCGCCGTCGCGTACACGCCGGGCGTTGACGACGGCGATGCCGTGCGCCTCGCGCAGCGTTCCGTGGGTCCCGGCGACGTGTTCGTGACCATGGGAGCCGGCGACAACTGGAAGCTGGGCGCACGTCTGCGCGAGCGCCTGCTGCGGGCAGACCGGCCGCGATGAAGAGCATGACCGGCTTCGGGCGTGCGGAACGACACGTGGACGGGGTCGACGTCACCGCCGAGGCGCGCAGCTACAACAACCGGTTTCTCGACGTGAGCGTGTCGGTGCCGCAGGAGCTCGGCGTCGTGGAGTCGGCGCTGCGGGCGCTGGTCTCCGGGCGGATGTCGCGCGGGCGCGTGGAGCTGCAGGTCCGGATGACCGGAGCGGCGGCCCGGCCGCGGGTGAGCCCCGAGGGGGCGCGGGCAGCCGCCGATCTGCTGCGCGCGATCGCGCGCGCGGCGGGCGCACCTGAAGAGATCACCGTGCGGGACGTCCTTGACGCCGACCGCCGGCTCGGCCTGGGCGTGGTCGAGGCAGGACCCGACGGCAGCGGACCGGACCCGGAAGTCTCCGCCGGCGTGCTGGAGGCCGCGCAGTGCTGTCTGGAGCGCCTGGACGCCGAACGCGACCGGGAGGGAGCGGAGCTCGAGGCCGATCTGTCCACATGCCTGGACCGGGTGGAGGAGGAGACGGAGGCCCTCTCCGGCCTGGCGGCGGAGTGGCAGGAACGGTTGGAGCGGGACGTGCAGGCGCGCATGGAGCGGCTACTGTCCGCCGATGACGTCGCCGACCGGGTGGTGCCCGCGGTCGCGCTGCTGCTGGCTCGTTCCGACGTCAACGAGGAGCTCAGCCGCCTGCGCGCGCACCTCGCCGGCATGCGCACGGGGATGGCCGCCGCCGACGGCCCGCACGGCAAGAAGCTCGAATTCTATTGCCAGGAGTTGCTCCGCGAGACCAACACGATCGGCGCGAAGGCGTCAGCGGCGGAGGTCGACGGGCACGTTCTGACGGTCAAGGAGAATGTCGAGCGCATGCGCGAGCAGTTACGCAATGTCGAATGAGTGCAGCGGTGACCTGGTGATCACGATCTCGGGCAAGTCGGGATGCGGCAACTCGACCGTCTCCCGTATGGTCGCGGAGCGTCTGGGCCTGCGGCACATCAACTTCACCCTGCGCGACCTGGCACGCGAGCGCGGTGTGAGCTTCGAGCAACTGTGGGAACGCGCCGATTACGACCAGTCGGTCGATCACGACCTTGACCGCAGGCTCATGGAGCTCGCCGCCGACGGGGGATGCGTGCTCGGCACACGGCTGGCGATCTGGTTGATCGAGGACCGGGACCTGTCGGTCTACCTGGAGGCGACCCAGCAGACGCGGGCGGCGCGCATCGCGTCTCGGGAAGTCATGTCCTATGGGGCCGCGCTCACGGCCACCGATCAGCGTGATCGCCGCGATCGCAACCGCTATCTGCGGCTGTACGACATCGACATCGATGACGCGTCGCAGGCCGACCTGGTCGTGGACACCGAGGAGCTCGACGAGCACGCCGTGGCAGGCAAGATCATCGAGGCGCTGCGCGCCCGCAGCCTGTTCGACTGAGCCGGCGTGCCGGCGCTGGTGATTTGCCGGCGGCGCGCTCGATGGCGTACGCTACGCGGCGATGATTCTGCCTCTTGACCTGTTGATAGCCGACGACTCGAACCGCTACGAGCTGTGCTCGGCGGCCATGCGCCGGGCCAACCAGCTCAGCCTTGCCGCCGACGAGGACGTGGAGGCCAACGGCGGCAAGGTGGTGTCCACCGCCGTCAAGCAGATCCTCACCAGGAAGGTCCGCTACGAGATAGAGCGCACAAGCCTGTAGGCGACGCTCAGCCTTCTCGGCCGCTCATCCTCCTCGGCCCGCGTAATCTCCTCGGCCCGCGTATCTCCTCGGACATGCGCCGGCCGGTGCCGGTGATCTTCGGTCCGACTGCCGTGGGCAAGTCGGCGGCGATCGGCGCGGTGGCCGGGGAGCAGGACGAGCTCGTCAGTGCCGATGCCCTGCAGGTGTACCGCCATCTTGACATCGGCACCGCAAAACCGACGCGCGACGAGCGCGAACGGTTCCGCCACCACCTGATCGACGTCGCCGAGCCCCACGAGCAATTCGACGCCGGCCGCTTCGTCCGCTGCGCGGATGCCGCGCTGAGCGACATCGCCGCCCGCGGACGCCGCGCGATCGTCGCCGGCGGGTGCGCGTACTACCTGCGGACCCTGGTGTGCGGACTGCCGGAGTCGCCGCGCGGGGATCCGGACATCCGCGCGCGGCTGACCCTGAGGCTGGACAGGGAAGGCAGGGAGGCGCTGCGTCGCGAGTTGCAGGACGCCGACCCGCAGTCCGCGCGCCGCATTCATGCCAACGACACCTACCGGATCGTCCGGGCGCTCGAGGTCCTGGCCGCCACGGGCCGGCCGCTCTCGTCGTTCCGGGTGCCCGATCGACCGGCCGATCCGGGCCGCTTCCGCCTGATCGGACTCCAGCGCCCGCGCGAGGAGCTGGTCGTCCGCATCGACGCGCGGGTGCAGGCGATGCGCGCCGCGGGCTTCGCGGAGGAAGTCCGCACGCTGCTGGCGCGCGGCTACGACGCCACGTGCCCGGGGCTGCGCGGCATCGGCTACCGGGAGCTCGCGGCGGCCGGGGGAACGGGATCGACGGACGTGTGGGAGGCGATCAAGCGCAGCACGCGACGCTACGCAAAGCGCCAGATGACGTTCTTTCGGTCGCTTCCCGGCGTGACCTGGATCGACGCCGACGACCGGGTGGCCCTGCGATCCCTGATCGGCGACCGTTGATCGGCGACCGTTGATCGGTGGTCGCGTTCTGTTGACAGCGGCCGGCGTTCTGCCGATACTCCGCACCATCCCATCGACACCCCCCAACAGGAGCGCTGATGCCTTGCGGTCGTAAACGCAAGCGGCACAAGATCGCTACGCATAAACGAAAGAAGAAACTGCGGAAGAATCGTCACAAGAAGGGATAGGATTTCTGTCGGATTGGCGCGTCGGCAGCCTTTCCGACGGAAGCCCTGTTTCGCATGTGGGGTGAGGCTGCCGCGGGTGCCGACCGTCTCCGTGCGGCCGAACCTGTCGATGGGGGCCGGCCGCGGTCGCCGATGCGGGGCCGTTCCATGCAGATCCTCTGGAGTAGAGGCGCCAGGCCGGGGAAGGGCGAACGTGTCCTGGATCTGCGCCGCAAGGCGGTGATGGGCGTGATCAATCGCACGCCCGATTCGTTCTTTCCGGCAAGCCGGCATGCTTCCGCCGGAGAGGCGTGCCGGCAGGCGCAGGCGATGGCCGCTCGCGGCGCCGCCATCATCGACGTCGGCGGCGAGTCCACCCGGCCGGGATCCGATCCCGTTTCTGCGGACGACGAATGCGGGCGAGTGGTGCCGGTCATCGAGCGCCTCCGTGCCGTCTGTGACGTCGCCATCTCGATCGACACGCAGAAGCCGGTCGTGGCCGAACGCGCCCTCGATGCCGGCGCGGACCTGATCAACGACGTGTCCGCACTGGCCGACCCGCGCATGCGGTCGCTGGCGGCCGAGCGGGACGTGCCCGTGGTGCTCATGCACATGCGCGGTACGCCCCGCACCATGCAGCGTGCTCCCCGCTACGACGCGGTCATCGAGGAGGTCACGGCCGAGTTGCAGGCCGCGATCGACCGTGCGCTTGCGGCCGGCGTACGCGAAGACCGGATCATCGTCGATCCCGGCATCGGCTTCGGCAAACGGGTCCAGGACAACCTGGCAATCCTCCGCAGGGTCGGCGCGTTCCGCCGGCTGGGCCGGCCCGTGCTGGTCGGACTGTCTCACAAGTCCTTTCTCGGCAAGGTTCTGGGGGACCGGCCGGTGGATGGTCGGCATACCGCGTCGATCGTCGGCGGCTGTCTTGCCCTCGCCGGGGGGGCCGATATCATTCGCGTACATGACGTGGCTGCCGCCGTCGATACCGTCCGCGTGCTGGAAGCGGTGAACGGAGGGACCGTGCGGTGATCCTGGGGCTGGGAATCGACGTGGTCCATCCTCGGCGCCTGCGGCGCTGGCAGGAATGGCCCGGCCTGTTCGAGCGCTTCTACCATCCCGATGAGCTGGCGGAATGCCGGAAGAGGGCGGATGGCGGGCTGCTGTCGCTGGCGGCGAGGTTCGCGGCCAAGGAAGCATTCGGCAAGGCGCTGGGATCGGGGCTGCGCGGCATGGCGCTGCGCGACATCATCGTGACCAACGAGCCCCGCGGCCGGCCCGTGCTGCGCGTGATCGGTACCGCTCGCAGGGCGCTTGCGGCCGCCGGCGGGGCGGACGTGATGGTGTCGCTGTCGCACGAAGACGAAGCAGCCATCGCGGTCGTGATCATCCAGGGCAACCCACCGCAAGCCGGCGATTGACCGGCCGCATCGCTTGACGCGTACCATTCGAGCAACGGTCGCCTACGACGGGACCGACTTTGCCGGTTGGCAGATCCAGGACCGGCAGCGGACCGTGCAGGGCGTTTTCGAGCAGTCCCTCGCGCGCATGCACGGCGAACGCGTGCCCGTCAGGGCCGCCGGCCGCACCGATGCCGGCGTTCACGCGCTCGGCCAGGTCGTGAGCTTCCGCACCGGGATCGACAGCCTGACACCGGAGGTCCTGCCGCGCGCGCTCAATTCCTACCTTCCCGACGACGTGCGGGTGGTCGACGCGCGGGAAGAGGAGGACGGGTTCGACGCCCGGCGCTCCGCGCGGTTGCGGGTGTATCGCTACCAGCTTCTGCCGGGCCGGCAGCTTCCTCACCTGCGGCGGTACACGCTCTGGGTGCGCCGGCCGCTGCGGCTGGAGGCGCTCAACCGGATGGCGTCGGCGATCGTCGGCGAGCATGACTTCACGACCTTCGCGGCCGCCGGTGCGTCCGGATCGTCTCTCCGGCGGGTCGTGCAGGCGTCCTTCTTTGCCGATGGACCCCTGATCGTGTTCCGCATCGCCGCCGGGTCGTATCTCTGGAAGATGGTGCGCAGCCTGGTGGGGACGATGCTGGCGCTGGAAGCCGAGTGCGGGGCCGACCGCGCGGCGCCGCGGGCGCGAATGGCGGAGTTGCTCGCCGCGCCGGGCCGGGAGCGGGTGGGGCAGACCGCGCCGGCCTGGGGGCTGTTCCTCGAACGGGTGTGCTACGCCGGCGATCCGACGCTGGCCGGCGCGCTGCCGTATGATCGCGAACGGGGTCCCACGGATGAGTGACGCGACGGCCGAGTACTGGAGACTGCTGCGGCTTGCGGAGGACTACTTCGACGGCCAGACGCGCAGCGAGCGGGAGTACACGGTCCCCGAGCTCCGATCCCGCACACCGGCGGAGGAGACGGCTCGG
Source organism: Spirochaetia bacterium (assembly GCA_965215345.1). Classification (GTDB taxonomy): domain Bacteria; phylum Spirochaetota; class Spirochaetia; order SZUA-6; family Bin103; genus CATQHW01. Next base: position 551,316 of record CBDCDL010000001.1, read on the forward strand.
GAGCCTGGCGGCGATGCCGCGTCCGCGCAGCCCCCGCGGGAGCTGCCGGTGTCGAATGCGGAGGCGCTGGCTGCCATCGGCGACGAGGTGTCCCGGTGCCGGCTCTGCAGGCTGTGCCAGCGCCGGACCACCACCGTCCCCGGGCGAGGGCGCGCCGAACCCGGAGGTGATGGTGATCGGCGAGGGGCCCGGCGTGGCCGAGGACCGCAGCGGCCGGCCGTTCGTGGGGCCGGCCGGCCAGTACCTGGACAGGTGGCTGGCCGCGATCGAGCTCGACCGCCGCAGGAACTGCTTCATCGCCAACGTGGTCAAGTGCCGGCCGCCCGGCAACCGCGATCCCGGCTCGGACGAGGTCGCCGCCTGCATGCCGTACCTGGCGCGCCAGATCGACGTGCTGCGTCCGCGGGCGTTGCTCGCCGTGGGCCGGGTGGCCGCCAACCATCTGCTGGGCGTGACCCGTACCCTGGCCGAGCATCGGTCCGGGCGGTACGAGCACCGCGGCCTCCCCCTGTTCGTGACCTACCATCCCAGCGCCGTGCTGCGCGATTCGTCGCTCCGTGCGCCGGTCTGGGAGGACTTGCAGAGGCTGCGCGCCTATCTCGACCAAACGTAGATGTGGCAAACGTAGATGTGGCAAACGTAGATGTGGAGAGCCTGAGCGTGTCCGGATTCGTGGATCTGGCCTTCAACCTCCCGATAGACAGGACGTTCACCTACCGGCTTCCCGAGGACGGCGACGGCGCGCCGTTCGGCGCCCGCGCCACCGCGCCGTTCGGTGGCCGCACCTTGACCGGATTCGTGGTGGCGGCGCGGGACCGGCCGCCGGCCGGGGTGGAGGTCCGCCCGCTGTCACGAATCGTCGACGGGGAGCCGCTGGTCGATGGCCGCATGCTGACGCTGGCGCGCTGGATAGCGGACACCTACCTGTCCTCGCTCGGCGAGGCGCTGGCCGCGATCGTCCCGGGCGGCCGGCGCGAGTCGCTGCTGCAGGACGCCGTGCAGCCGGCGGTCGCCCGTTCGCATCGGCTGACGCCGGCGCAGCGCGCCGCGCTCGCCGGCATTCGGGGGCGGGCGACCGGCACCTCCTACCTGTTCGGGGTGACCGGCTCCGGCAAGACGGCGGTGTTCCTGGAGGCGGCGCGCAGCACCCTGTCCGAAGGCCGTTCGGTGATCTACCTGGTTCCCGAGATCGGTCTGACCCACCAGGTGGTCGCCGCCTTCACCGCCGCCTTCGGAGACCTGGTCGCCGTGATCCACTCCGGTCTGACGCCGTCGCAGCGGCTCAGGGAGTGGCGGCGCCTGCAGCACGGCCGCGCCCGCATCGCTGTCGGGGCACGCAGTGCGGTGTTCGCGCCGGTGCGCGCGCTTGGCCTGATCATCATCGACGAGGAGCACGACGGTTCCTACAAGGCGTCCGCCAGCCCGCGCTATCACGCGCGCCAGGTGGCAGCGCACCGCTGCCGCGTGGAGGGGGCTCGCCTGGTGATGGGGAGCGCCACCCCCTCCGCGGAGGCGTTTCTGCGCATGCGGTCCGGTGCGATCGAGCGCTACGACCTGGAGCGGCGAGTGGGCGGCGGCGCGCCGCCGCGTATCCACGTCGTGCAGCGCCTGCCGAACCGCGGCGTCCTGGGCCCGGAGCTCACCGACGCGTTGCGCCGCGTGCACGCCGAGGGCCGGCAGAGCATCCTGTTCCTGAACCGGCGCGGGTTCTCCCACTTCTTCCATTGCCGTTCCTGCGACTACGCGATGACCTGCGAGCGCTGCTCGGTCACGCTGACCCTGCACCGGCCGTCGGGGGCGCTGGTCTGCCACTACTGCGGCTACCGGACCAGGCCGCTGCGCTCGTGCCCGGAATGCCGTTCGCTGGATGTCCGCTACGCCGGTTTCGGGACCCAGCGGGTGGAGGTCGAGCTGCGGCGGGTGCTGCCCGATGCGCGGATCGAGCGTGCGGATGCGGACTCGGTTCGCGGCCGTGGCAGGTTCGCGGAGCTGCTGGAAGGGCTTCGCGACGGCTCCATCGACGTGCTGGTGGGCACGCAGATGGTCGCCAAGGGGCTGGACCTGCCCGGGGTCAAGCTGGTGGGCGTGGTCGATGCGGACACGTCACTGCGCCTGCCCGACTTTCGCGCCGCGGAACGCACCTTCGCGCTGCTGGTGCAGGTGGCCGGCCGCGCCGGCCGGGCCGCCGCCGACGGGGAGGTGTACATCCAGAGCGCGCACCCGGACGCTGCGCCGATCGCCCATGCGGCCGCCGGGCGCGTCGCGGAGTTCATGGCCGGCGAGCTCGCCGCGCGCCGCGATCAGCGCTTTCCGCCGTTCGTGCGGCTGGTCCGGCTGGTCGTGCGGGGCCGGGACGAACGACGGGTCGCCGATGCGATCGATCGGCTGGCCGAGGCGCTGGCGGCGGAGCCTGCGATGGCCGCCGCCGGCGTGGACGTTCTGGGGCCGGCGCCCTGCCCGATCGCCAAGGTGGCGCGCAACCACCGCCACCACCTGCTGGTGCGCGCACCGGCGATGCGCCCGATCCTCGTCGCGGTGCGGCGCATCGTGGGCGCGCTGCGGCTGGAGCCGGGAGTGCACCTGGAGCTCGATCCGGACCCCGTGGCCGTGCTGTAGAATCGAGGAAGATGCTGGAGTTGGTCACGTACGACGACCCTCGCCTCCGCGTGCGGTCGGAGCCGACCGACCCGGACGAAGTGCGCGATCTGGTCCCGGCGATGTTCGAGACGATGTACGCCGAGGAGGGGATCGGTCTGGCGGCGGTGCAGGTCGGCCGGCCGTTGCGCGTGTTCATCACCAAGGTCCGGGACGACCGCGAGCGCGTCTACATCAATCCGGAGATCGTCGAGACCTCGATCGAGGAGGTCACCGCCGAGGAAGGCTGCCTGAGCATCCCCGACACACGTGCCGACGTCACCCGGCCGGCGCGGGTGTCGGTGCAGGCCACCAATCTCAAGGGCCGCACCTTTCGCCTGAACGCCCAGGGGTTGCTGGCGCGGGTGGTCCAGCATGAGCTGGACCACCTGAACGGCCGGCTGTTCATCGACCATCTGGACGAGCGGGAGCGTGTGGCGTTGCTCGCCGACTATATCGGGTCGTCGCGCCGTCAGCAATGAGCCGGCGCATGCCGCGGTATGTCGAGACCGCCTTGCGCGATCGTGCCGCCGCAGGTGATGGAGGAGATGGCCATGGCGGCCGTCCGGCCGGAAGCCGGTGCTGAGCGCCAACCGGGTGACCGGTTGGCACATGCTGCGGATCCTGGGCCGCACGGAGCGAATCCCCCGGCTCGGCTCGCTGGCGGACGTCTGTCCGACGCATGCGGCGGAGCCTCTGGCCACAACGTAGCGGCGTGATCATGCGCGTGCTGTTCGCCGGTACGCCTCGGTTTGCGGTGCCGGCGCTGGTTGCGGTGGCCGAACGGTTCGAGGTCTGCGCGGTGCTGACGGCTCCGGACCGGCCGGCGGGGCGCGGCCGCCGACTGACGCCCGCACCGGTCCGGCAAGAGGCCGACCGCCTGGGGTTGCCGGTGATCGCTCCCGAGCGGCTCGATGACGACGCGATGCATGAACTGGCCGGCCTGCGCGCCGACGTCCTGGCGGTGGCCGCGTACGGCATGATCTTCACTCAGCGGTTTCTCGACCGGTTTCGGCGCGGCGCCGTGAACGTGCATCCGTCGCTGCTGCCTCGGTTTCGCGGCGCCGCGCCGATTCCCGCGGCCATCCTTGCCGGCGACCGGGAGACCGGCGTCACCATTCAGCGAGTGGTGCGGCGCCTGGACTCCGGGCCGATCATGGCGGCGCGAATCCATCCCCTGGACGGCACCGAAACCTCCGGACAGTTGACGGAGGCGCTGGCGGAGACGGGCGCCGACTTGCTGGTCGAAGTGCTGGCCGGCCTTGAACGGGGAACGGTTTCGGAGCGGGCACAGGTCGAGGAACAGGCCACCTATTGCGCGAAAGTGGCAGCCGCCGACGCCCGGATCGACTGGAACGCCCACGACGCAGCCGTCATCGAGCGAATGGTCCGCGCCTATGATCCCTGGCCGCGCGCCCACTGCCGGCTGGGCAAGCGGCGCCTCAATCTGCTGGCCGCGCACCTGAGCGCCGATCTGCCGCCGGGCGTGCCGGGGCAGGTCGCTCGCGTGGATGGCCGTCAGGGGATCCTGGTGCACACGGCGCGGGGCGCCCTGGGCATCACCGAGCTGCAGCTCGAAGGCCGGCGCGCGATGGACTGGAAGTCGTTCGCCAACGGTTGCGGCGGACTTGCAGGAGTACGGTTCACGTGAGCGATACCCCGCGTGGCGCCACCGTCGTGACGTTCCCGCTGGCGCTGTTGACGGTGGCCGTCCTGATCGCGATGGCCGCCGTCACGTTCTTCGCCATGGTCCGCGGGGAGGAGGAGACGCAGGTGCCGGCGATTGTCGGGGAGGACCTGCTGGCGGCGATGGAGCAGCTCCAGGAAAAGGGATTGGTCCCCAGCGTGGAGGGGCGCTTCACGTCGGAGGTGCCGATCTGGCACGTGATCGCGCAGACCCCGGAGGCCGGCTCCCTGGTCAAGGCCGGTCGGCCGGTCACGGTGGTGGTCAGCCGGGGTCGCGCCGTGCCGCGGGTAGGGGACTACGTGGGCAGGGACATCGACGAGGTGCGCCTGGAGCTGCAGACGCTGTCGGCCACCGGCGAGTCCCCGATCAGGATCTCCGAGGCGGGTCCTCGCGTCGCGGATCCCCTGCGGGCCGGAACGATTCTGGCACAGAGCCCGGAGCCGGGCGCGGAGGTCGCCGAGGGGCTCACGATCGTGGTGACGGTGAGCCGCGGACCCAGGGGTGATCTGGTGAAGGTGCCCCACTTCGTCGGCATGACATATCTCGATGCGCTGGCCGAGCTGGGGCAGCGCAACCACGCCTTCGTGTTCACGGTCCGTACGGGATCTGCCGAGGACCCGCCGGGGACGGTGGTCTTCCAGTCCCCGGACGGCGGCAGCGAGGTGCCGCACAGCACCTTCCTGCAGGTGGGCATCACCCGCCCCGCGCCGGAGAGCGACGATCAGGTGTTCGGCATGTACGAGTACGAGGTGGAGGACTATCCGATCCTGGTCGGAGTGACGCTGACCGCGGAGATCCCGGAGCAGCCGGAGCCGGTGGTGCTGCTGGAGACCCGCTCCCAGGGCGGGCCGATCTCCGTCCCGTTCGTCGCGCACCGGGACGCCCGTCTGGCTCTGAACGTCCTGGGGCAGCAGGTGGATCGCAGGGAGGCAGCCCTCTTCACGATCGACTAAGCTCCCGCGGCCATGGTACGCTTCCGGGTCTACCGGCGCGAGCGTCGTATAATGGTTATTACCCGAGCTTCCCAAGCTCGTGACGGGGGTTCGATTCCCCTCGCTCGCTGACTCCGACGGCGCGATCGGCTCGCGCCGGGCCCTGGATGGACGGGCCTGGATGGAGTGGCGCGCAGGCTGCGATGCAGCGTCCGATCCTGCGCAGCATCATGCTCTCTTCTCCCGCCGATACGGGATCCGCAGCGACCGAACCGCCATGCGATACGCTCCCAGGTACAGCGCCGCCTGCACGCCGAGCGCCGGCAGCGCCCAACCACGGGTATGCGGCGCCGCGCTCACGAAGATCAGGCTGGCGGCCATCGCTCCCCATAGCAGCGCGCCGACACCCGGGTTGGCGTGCCGGGCGGCTGCGGTCCCGCGCAATGCACGGCGCAGGTAGCGGTAGATCAGGTGATGCAGGTGCTGCTTGTCCGCCCGGCCCGGGCCGTCGCCCTTGCGCAGCGTCTTCCGAACGATGGAGTACAGGGTTTCGAGCACCGGATAGCCCAGCACCACCAGCACGATCCATGGCGAGACGGCCGGATTGCGCTGGGGCAGCATCACGCCCACGGCGGCGAGCAGGAAGCCGACCACGTACGCGCCGCCGTCGCCCATGATCACCGGTCCGCCGGGGAAGTTCACGAGCAGGAACCCGGCCACGGCGGCCCCGATGAGCAACGCCAGCGACGCCAGCTCCGAGTCGCCGGCGTCTGCGGCCACCACCCCGAAGGCGGCCAGCATGATGATCACGCCGCCTGCCGAGAGCCCGTTGAAGCCGTCGATGATGTTCACCGAGTGGGCGATGCCGGCCATCGCGAACGCCGTGAACGGAATCGCGATCCACGGGTAGGTGAGCGCGTGGAGATCGACGAAGCCGATCTCCACGCGGGCGACCACGTGGCCGGTGACCAGGCAGAACGCAAGGCCCGACAGCAGGGTCGCGAACATGCGCATGGTGCCGGACACCTTCTTCGTCAGATCTTCGGCGAGGCCGGCTCCGAAGGCCGGCAGGCCGCAGGCGCCCATGATCGCCATCTCGCCCCGAATCGTTGGCGGAGCGGCGAGTGTGGCCGCCCAGAAGCCGGCGAACACGGCGACCCCGCCGATCCGCGGGACCACCGTCCGCTGTACCTTCTGCGGCCCGCTCAGGCTGTCCAGGCTGAGGCCGCCGTGCCAGCGTCTGGTCACCACGATGAGCACGCTGGCGACGAGCGACACGCCGGCGCCGAGCAGGGCGGGGAGCGCTACCGGATCGATGGCGGTCGTCCCGAAGAGGGGTTGGCGGCATCCATGACGCGCCCGTCAGACAAGGGCGACGGCCTTCGCCAGTCCGGCGGTCCAGCCGCCGTCGGCGTTGTACGCGGCCCCGGTGACGAAGCCCGACTCGTCACCGGCCAGGAACAGCGCCACCCGGGCGATGTCCTCGGGGACGCCGATACGGCCCAGCGGCGCGATCTGCTCTCCGAACCGCCGGCTCTCCGGCCGTTCGTTGAGAAACGGCGCCGACATCGGCGTATCGATCCACCCCGGGCAGATGCAGTTGACGCGCACGCCCTCGGGGCCGTGATCGAGCGCCATGGCGCGGGTGAGCTGCATCGCGGCTCCCTTGGTGGCGCAGTACCCGGCGATGTCGGATTCGGCGTAGAAGCTGTTCGCGGAGGCGGTGATGATGAACGAGCCGCCGCCGGAGCGGACCATGGCCGGAATGCCGAACTTGCCGAGCAGGAACGCGCCCTTCACGTTCACGGCGAACATGCGGTCCCAGTCCTCCTCCGGAAGATCGACGACGGAGCCGTCCCGGAGAATCGCCGCGTTGCTGAACACGACGTGCAGGGCGCCATGCTCGCCCAGCGTCCGCTCGACGACCGCCTCCACCTGGTCGGCGGCGCCCACGTCCGCGGTGATCGGAACGATGCGGCCGTCCCCGGCGCTCGCGGTCTCATCGAGGCCGGCCGAGTCGATGTCGATCGCCACCACGGCTGCCCCTTCGGCGGCGAACAGCCGCGCCGAGGCACGGCCGATGCCGCTCGCTGCACCGCTCACGACCGCCACCTTGTCCCTCAGTCGCATCCTGTCGCCTCCCTTCAGTACTCGTTGGCCGGCGTGATCGACGGGTCCCACCGTTCTGCGGTCAACAGGCCGATCGCCGCGGCCAGCGCCGCCGGGGATCCGATGCGCCGCAGCGCCTCCACCGCGTAGGTCGCGACCTGACCGCAGCGGTCGTCGAGCGCGTGGATCAGGTCGTCCTGCGCGGCAGACGCGGCGGGACCCAGGCGAGCGAGCGCCGTGGCCGCGTTCACGCGCACCTGATCGCGGACGCTCCAGGTTCTCATCTCCTCCTTGTCCCAGGCGGGCCTCTTCAGACGGAACAGCGCTCCCAGCGGTGCTGCCGCTTCAGATGCACCGATGGCGCCCAGCGCATCCGCCACCGTCCGCACCACGAGATGGGAAGGGTCGTCCAGCGCGTCGATCAGCGCCGGCACGGCCGGCTGCGCCTGCCGGTCCATCTCGCCCAGCGCGAACGCGGCGTTCATCCGCGCCCAGCCGTCCCCGCCTTCCAGCAGGTCCAGCAGGGAAGGGACCGCCGCGGCGCCGATTGCGGACAGGGCATAGGCGGCGTCGTCGAGCCGCAGCGCGTTCTCGATCGAGCCGTGACGGCGATGCTGCTCGGCCATCCGTGTCCGCAGCATCGCAGCGGCGTCGCCGCGGCCGCGCAGCGACTCGATCAGCGCGGAGACCGCCGGCTGGCCGATCGCTCCCAGCGCGTAGACGGCCGCCACCCGCACGGGGTCGGGACGGCGATTCAGGCAGCTCATCAGCGCGGAGACCGCCGGCGCCGCATCTCCTGCCAGGGTCGCCAGCGTTTCGGCTGCGGCCACCCGGTCCGCGTCCGGGCGGTCGTGCTCCAACGCGGACACCAGCGCGCTCGCGCCGACGCGAGGCTGGCGGTGCGGCAATGCGCCGTTGTGAAGGCTCGCGTAGCGGTCGCCGGCGCCGCGCAGCCAGTCCCAGAGATGCGACCAGGCGAGCGACATCCGGTCGCCACCGTAGCGCTCCGGGTCGCTCCACAGGTGATCGGGTCCCGCCCGGCCGTCTGCCTGCGGCAGCCACGCACGCTGATAGATGAACTTGACCATGAACCGCCTTTGTCCGCTCAGGTTGATGCCGGCCGCGTGGCCGACGTCGAAGTGGGTGATGGAAACCGTGCCGGCCGGCCCGGAAACCGCCAGCGGCCGCGCGCGCTCGGCTTCGTTGAGGGTGGTGTTCAGGTGCGTCCCCGGTATCACGTGCGTGGGACCCAGGGATTCGGGCGTGTCCTGCGGGTAGTACATGACCCGCGCATAGCGGATGTGATGGTGACGCGGCCGCGCGAGCGGCGTGTAGGAGTCCTGGTGGCAGTTGGCCGCGAGCCTTGCGGCGCGATCCAGTCCGGGACCTTCCGGCGGCTCCTCCACGTGACAGAAGCGGTGCGGGTGCTCCAGGTAGTCCGGTCCCAGCAGGGTCCGGAGGGCGCTGTGCACTTCCGGGGACTTCAGCACGTGCCGCATCTCCGGCACCAGCGGGAGGATGTTGTTGCCGGGGTTGCCCGCCCGATCGGGGATCGACTCGTCGAGCCGCCGCCGGATGGACTCGTGCAGCTCGCGCGGCAGCGACGGCTGCAGGATCAGGTAACCGTCGGCGATGAACTGCCGAACCTGCTCGTCGCTCAGGGGAATCGTCGTGCCGGTGTGTCCGTTGTCCATGGTCGCTCTACTCTACTCCGGTTGATCCAGCTCCTGCGGGTCGTGGTGCTCGATGCGTGGACGCGTGGTTGCGTGGCATGCCGTGGAACGCTCGGGGGAGTGGATGCTACGCTGCATGCTTCGCGGTGACCATCAGGTCACGCGGCATCGGTACCATCCATGAACGCCCGAAGCCCATCCGGCTCGATCGCCGATCGCTCCTCGATCGCCGAGCACTTCCGCGCCGCCTCCGAGGTGATGCCCGGCGGGGTCAACTCCTCCACCCGGGTCAACAAGGCGCTCGGCACTCCCATGTACGTCGCGCGTGCCGAGGGCAGCCGCATCACCGATATCGATGGCCGCACCTTCATCGACCTGTGTTGCGGCCACGGCGCGGCACTGCTCGGCCACGGCCATCCGGCGATCGCGAACGCGCTGGCGACCGCGGCCCGGATCGGCTTCCCTTCCGTCTACGAGACGACCCACCACGAGGAGCTGGCGCGGCTGGTGTGCCAGGCGGTGCCGTCGGCGGACCGGGTGCGGTTCTGCTCCTCCGGATCGGAGGCGACGCTGCACCTCATCCGCGCCTGCCGAGCTCATACCGGCCGCGACAGGATCATCCGCATCGAGGGTCACTTCCACGGCTATCACGAGCTGATCTACATCGGCGGCCATCCGCCGGCCGACCGGCTGGCGCGCAATCGCACGCAGCCGTACCTGGAATCCCCGGGCATCCCGCGCGAGTTCGCGCGCCTGATCGTCCCCATCCCGCACAACGACGTGGACGCCCTGGAGCAGGCGGTCGAGCGCCACGGCAAGGAGACGGCCGCGCTCATGCTGGAGCCCGTGAACTGGAACTGGGGGGCGATCAGGCCCGAACCCGCGTACCTGAAGCGCATGCGGGAACTCACTGCCGAGGCCGGCATCGTGCTGTTCTTCGACGAGATCCAGTCGGCGTTCAAGACGCGCCACCTGACCGCGCAGGCCGAGTACGGCGTCACCCCCGACGTCACCACCATGGGCAAGTCGCTGGGCGGAGGGCTGCCGGTGTCCGCGTTCTCCGGCGACGCCCGGATCATGGACCTCTTTCAGCCGGTCGGACCGGTGCAGCACTCCGGGACCTTCAACGCCCACCCGGTGCCGATCCTGGCGGCCCTGGCGTTCGTGCGGGAGACCGGCAAGCCGTACTTCTACGACACGCTGGAGGCGTTGGAGGACCACTTCGACCGCGGCCTCAAGCGCGTCATCGCCGACCATGGGCTGAACATGATCGCGCCCGTGTCCGGCGGGCGGTTCACCGTCATCTTCGGGCGCACCACGCCGCCGTCCCGGTACGAGGACTGCCTCTGCCACGACAAGCGGGTGATGCTGCGGTTCATCAAGGGGTGCTACGACCGCGGCGTCTACCTGCACGACTACGGCGGCGGCCCGATCCACCACGGCTTCTCCGTGCAGCACACCACCGCCGATCTGGACGAGGCGTTGAACGTGATGGAGGACACCCTGACGGAGATGAAGCGCGACGGAGCAGTCCCGACGGTCCGAGAAGCGGCATGACGGTCACGGTCCCTGGAACGCCTTGGTTCGAGGACGGCGAGCTGGGGTCGTTCCCGGACGCGTGGCGCGTGGACGTGCTGCGCATGCCTGCGCTGCCGGCGCCGGCGCCGGCATGGGCCGACGCTCTGGCCGCGCTTGAGGTCCTGCACGGCGACGACTGCGGCGCGTGCGTGGTGGAGTGCGCGTCGATGCAATCGCTCGCTCCCTGATCCCGAGCGCCGCCGAACGGCGCTGCAGCGCATGGTCACCGGCGACCGGCACATGGCACGATGTGCCCTCGACGATGGCTGATTCTCCGTTTCGCGTGGGCGCCATCGGCTGCGGCGCCCGCGGCCGCTCGATGCTCCGACATGCGGCGGCCGCCGACGAGGTCGAGATCACCGCGCTGTACGACCCGAACCCTCAGGCGGCGCTGCAGGCGCAGCGCGAGCACGCCCCGGACGCGGCGATCGTGGACGGCATCGCGCAGGTGGTGAGCCGTGACGACGTCGACCTGGTGATCGTCGGCTCGCCCGACCACGCCCACCGCGAGCCGGCGGTGGCGGCGTTCGAGCACGGCAAGCACGTGTTCTGCGAGAAGCCGCTGGCCACTACGGCGGAGGACTGCCGGGCGATCTGGAACGCCGCGCAGGCGGCCGGCCGCGAGTTGATCGTCGGCTTCGTGCTGCGCTACGCGCCGTTCTACCAGGGGATCAAGCAGCGCATCGACCACGGCGACCTGGGTCCGATCATGTCTATCGAGGCGAACGAGAACCTGCCGTTCGCGCAGGGAGCGTTCTTCCGCCGCGACTGGCGACGGTTCCGCCGCTTCACGGGCACCTACCTGCTGGAGAAGTGCTGCCACGATCTGGACATCCTGTGCTGGTTCGCCGACTCGCTGCCGCGCCGGGTAGCGTCGTTCGGCGGCCGGTCGTTCTTCACGCCGCGGTCCGATGCGCCGCTGTACTGCCGTGACTGCGACCTGGAGTGCGCCCACCGCCTGGAGCTCGACCCGCTGCCGCCGAAGCCGGAGTCGGAGCCGGAGTTGACGCGCGGCAAGGACCTGGACCTGTGCTGCTTCAACTCGGCGCAGGACATCGTCGACAACCAGGTGGTGATCATCGAGTTCGCCAACGGCATCCGCGCCACCTTCCACAGCAACCAGAACGCGGCAAGCCCCAGCCGGCGCATGTACCTGGTCGGCGAGCGCGGCTGCATCGAAGGCGACATCTACTGGGGGTTCTTCCAGTACGCGCCGATCCGCTACACCGGCGACTGGGAGGGGCTGCCGTGGGAGCGGACGGAGGTGGTGCGCGCGGGCCAGCACGGCGGCGGCGACGATTCGCAGTTCGGCGACTGCCTCCGGCGCCTGCGCGAAGGACGGCCCATGATGTCCGGCGGCCGCGAGGGACTGGTCGCCTGCGTCACGGCCCTCGGGATCGACGAAGCGCGCTCGACCGGAGCCGTGGTCGACCTGACCGAAACCTGGGACGCATACGGCCTGAACGACGGAGCGGGGGAAACCTCCGGCGGCCGGCGATGATCACGGCGGTCGATGTCACCCGCAGCTACCGGGCCGGCAGCGGCCTCGTCACGGCGCTGGACACGGTGAGCATTGCGGTCGAGCCGCGGACGCTCACCGTGCTGCACGGGCCGTCCGGGTCGGGCAAGACCACCCTGATCAACATTCTGGGCGCGCTGGACCGCCCGACCAGCGGCGCGGTGCTGCTGGACGGCTCCGACATCACCACGCTCAGCGAGCCCGAGCGCGACGAACTCCGGCGTCTGCGCATGGGGTTCGTGTTCCAGTCGGTGGCGCTGATCGCCGCCATGTCCGCCCTGGAGAACGTCGAGTTCGCGCTCCGCATTGCCGGCGCCGACCGCAACGGCCGGGAGCAGCGCGCCAGGGAGTGCCTGGCGATGGTCGGGCTGCGCTCGCGGATGAACCACCGGCCGGGCGAGCTGTCCGGCGGCGAGCAGCAGCGCGTGGCGATCGCACGCGGGTTCGCCCACCGCCCGCAGGTGCTGTTCGCGGACGAGCCGACCGCGGAGCTGGACACGCACACCGGCCTGCAGGTGGTCGGCATCCTGCGCGAGCTCACCGGCGACCAGGGGGTCACCGTGGTGATGAGCAGCCACGACCCGGCCATCGTCGACATGGCCGACCAGCGGGTGTCGCTGCGCGACGGCCGCGTCGTCGAACCTGCGGGGACGCGGGGGGATGCTCCGTGAGCAGCGCCAGCGCGACGCGGCCGCGCGGCGCGGCCATCCGGTGCGAGAACCTGGTGCGCATCTTCAAGACGGACGAGGTCGAGGTCGTCGCGCTGCAGGGACTGGACCTGGAGATCGAAGCGGGCGAGGTGATGGCGATCATCGGCTCCAGCGGCAGCGGCAAGTCGACCCTGCTCAACATCCTGGGCGGGCTGGACCGTCCCTCGGCGGGGACGGTGGAGGTCGGCGGCGCCGACCTGCTCAAGCTCGACCCCCAGGACCTGGTGCGCTATCGGCGCGAGACGGTCGGCTTCGTCTGGCAGAACAGCGCCCGCAACCTGGTGCCGTACCTGACCGCGGCGGAGAACGTGGAGGTGCCGATGCTGCTGGCGCGCCGCCGCGGGCGGCGGCGGCGGCGGCGGGCGCTGGAGCTGCTGCGGCAGGTCGGCGTGGACCACCGGGCCGGCAACCGGCTCATGGAGCTCTCCGGCGGCGAGCAGCAACGGGTGGCGATCGCGGTGGCGCTGGCCAACGAACCGCCGCTGCTGCTGGCCGACGAGCCGACCGGCAACGTCGATTCGCAGACCGCCCGCCACCTGCTCGCGACCTTCCGGGAGGTGAACCGCGACCTGGGTGTGACCGTGGTCATCGTCACCCACGACCGCGCGGTGGCGCAGTCGGTGAGCCGCGTGGTGGCCATCCGTGACGGAAGGACCTCCAGCGAGTTCATCCGCCAGCGCGATGCCGCGGGCGAGGACGGCGGCGACCCGCAGGTCGCGCGGCCGGCCCTGCACATGGAGGAGGCGGACTCGCACCGGGAGTACGTCGTCGTCGACCGCGTGGGCCGGCTGCAGATCCCCCGCGACCACCTGCAGGCGCTGTCGATCTCCGGGCGCGACCGTGTGCGCGTGGACCTGGCGGATGACGGCATCGTCATCCGCCGCGCCGCCGCCGACGCCGACGCCGAGGACCTGCCGAAGAAGTGAACGGCGACGTCCGGCTGACGGCCTGCGCCCCGGCCGACGGCGGCGTCAACGGTCACTGCATCGTGCGCGCCGCGGACGGCTGGCACTACTTCTTCATCTACCGCCGCCACGACCTCGCCGCCGCGCACCTTTCAGCACACGAAGTGGCTGTTCCGCTGGGCCGACCGGGAGCGGAACCTTCACATCTACAAGACGCGCTCGTTCTTCGAAGTGCTACGTCTCTTGGCCTGGTGCGTTGGGACGAGGATCGCAAGCTGCCGAACCACGGCCCGGCGGCCGCAACGCGACAATGACTCAGTTGTCTCCGTTCCCTTTGTCGCGCTCCCCCCGGCTGCGCCTGGCGAAGAACACGCCGACCAGGGGCGCCAGAGGGACGAGCAGAGGTGCCAAACCTGTGAGGGTATGGCCGTTGGCAATCAGATAACCGGCAAGGACAAATGCGCACAGAGCGACGATCAGAGCCGACCATGTGCCTCGTCTCTCGCTCGTGGCCGCGGCTTCGGCGGAGGCCTTCTCCATCTCGTGCTGATGGTCCTGTTCGCGCTCCGCCATTCTGAGCAGCCGCTCTGCGAACCCTGGCTGGATCGCTTCGTATTGCTGAAGAATCGCCGGGTGTGGAAGTGGCCCGCTGTACGTCTCCGAGACACGTACGAGCGATCGACTCGTGCTCTCAGCCTCACCCTCAGGAGTCGCTGTCGCTGGCTCCTGAGAGTGGCTCTCCTGGGGTTCAGGCGGAGGAGTGCTCAATCGAACGTCGGGTATGCCCCGCTCGTCGGCATCGAATACAGGTCTTCGGGCAACGGTGGCAACGAGGGTTCGGTCGCCACCACGTGTCGCAGCGCGTCGGACAGGAGGCTGCCGACGGCGACCCAAGGCTCCTCCCGATCGCTTCTTGCCGGCGGCGAGCGAACCGGCGTGGGTCCGAGGGATGTGATGATCAAGCAGGCTCCGGAAAGGAAGGAGCGAGACCTGGACGATGGCGATCGGACCGCCGTCGCTGTCCTCATGTGGGGGAAGGTAACGGGTCCGCGCCGAACGAGTCTACCGACACTCTGGTCCTGCAGCAGCCGTCCGTGCGTCACGCGCGGCGCGGCAGCCGAGCATCCTGGTGAGCGGGGACAGGATTCTCCACCATGATCCGTGAGAGGTGCCAGTCGTCGCCGATGCATGCGACGCGTCGCGCGATAGTGGTCAGAAGTCAGCGCCGCCGGGGCGACGCCGCGTGCCCACTCCTGCGCGACGCCCCGGGAATCGTCGCTCGGATGCAGACCATGTCTCGGGGCGAACCAGCGCGTCGAGATCCCGGCCGTCCTGTACGCGGCGGCCGAGGATCCGTCGCCCGCCGAGCACGGAGGCGACGTCAGCGGCAGGAATGCCCATATGAATCAACCATACGAGTCGAACGGGCCCAGTGGCAAACCTGCCTGCCGTCGCGGTTCGTTGACAGCGAAGCGGTGGCTCGGCCTTGCTTTGCGTATGGCCACCACCGAGCAGGAGATCGTCGAGCGCTCGCGCGAGTTGTTCGACCGCGAGCTGCACTCCTTCGTGCCGGACCGCGTGTTCGACGCCCATTTCGAGATCTGGGACGCGCAGGCGACCATCGCCGGCGGCGTCGGAGTCACCATCCCCACCCGGTTCGAAGACGTGGCGCCCGGGTGCGAGCTGCTGCACCCCGGGCGGCAGGTGAAGGCGGCGTTCATCCCGTTCTCGTTCACTTCCGACCTTGTCGCTTCGGCCAATGCCTGGTCGTCCGAACAGGCGCGCCGCTCGGGCGGCACCTGCTGCAGCTACTTCTTCGCCAGGCCGGACGACGATCCGGAATGGGTGCGGTCCGAAGTGCGCCGGCTCGGCGCGATCGGGCTGAAGTCCTACCACACCTACGCGGCGCGCAAGCCGACCTGGGAGGCGGACATTCCCGAGTACCTGCCGGAGCCGCTGGTCAAGGTCGCCGACGAGGAGGGCTGGATCATCAACATGCACCTGGTGAAGGAGCGCGCGGTGGGCCATCCGTCCAACATTCACTGGATCCGCCACTACTGCACGACGTATCCCGGCATCCGGCTGGTGTTATCGCACTCCGCGCGCGGGTTCCAGCCGGAGAACAACCTGGCCGGTCTCCCCGAGCTGACCGACCTGGACAACCTGTTCTTCGACACCAGCGTCAACTGCGAGCCGACCGCGCACCAGG
Source organism: Spirochaetia bacterium (assembly GCA_965215345.1). Lineage (GTDB taxonomy): Bacteria > Spirochaetota > Spirochaetia > SZUA-6 > Bin103 > CATQHW01. Next base: position 567,272 of record CBDCDL010000001.1, read on the forward strand.
CGATCATCCGCATCATGGGCCACGACCGCCTGCTGTACGGCAGCGACTACCCATGCAGCCACGTGCCGGGCCGCTACGTGGCCGCGGGCAGCTCCTTCGCGGTGCTTGAGGCCGACAACCCGATCTGGGGGGCGCGCGACGGCGCGGTGGTGCCGGCGCTGGTCGGGCTGGAGCACCTGCGCTCGCTGAAGTGGGCGTGCTGGGGCCTGGGGCTCGGCGACGCCGAGGTCGAGGACATCTTCTGGGGAAACGCCGACCGTCTGTTTCCGATCGCGGCGAATCCGGAGGACGCGCCGGTCACTCCTTGATCGATCCGATCGACACGCCCTTGGTGAGTACCGACTTCGACTATTCGTCCGTGACCAGGCGGCGCTGCGCGGCGCGGGCGAACGACACGATCAGCGGGTCGGCCTTCTGTCGTTGCAGGAACGCCTCCCGGTCGCCGATCCCCTGCCAGCGCTCCCGGATGATGACCTGCGCGACCGGGGCGCCGAGCGCGTCGCCGGGGCCCAGGCATACCAGCAGGTCGGGAGCGTACTCCCGGAGCGCGACCCGCACGCAGGCGGTGAAGTCGAAGGTCGATGTGACCTGCGTGCGCAGCGTGTACTCCGCAAGAGCGCCGGTGTCGGTGGCGAGCGGCGACCATTGGCGGCCGCGCCCGTCGATCAGCGGGACCTCGGGCGCGCGCCAGTCGACCGTGTCGGCGAGGGCTTCCACCGCGCGGCGTGCGTTGTCCGCAAGGAGCGGCGAATGAAAGGCCGCATGGCCGTGCAGATGCAGCGGGTAGGTGCGCTCGCCGGACTCGTGGCGCGGCAGCGCGGAGCGCAACGCGCGGATACCGGCGTCGTCGCCCCAGAGGACGCGGTAGCCGCCATAGCGGATGGAATCTCCTGCCCGGTGCCCGGCCGCCCGCGCGTCGCGGAGCGCGGCGTCGACTCGCCGGACGAGAGCTTCGTCGGCCAGCCACCGATCGTCGGTGACCGGGTACACGATCTGACCGCCGATCAGCCCGTCACGGCCCATGCCGCTCATCGTCTCCACCACGCGCATGGTGTCCGCCAGCGTCAGCGCGCCGGCGCAGAACAGCGCCGAGTACCAGCCCAGGCTGTTGCCGGCCACGGCCACCACGTGGCAGCGCTCCCGCTCCACGCGCAGGAAGTCGGCGGCGGTGCAGGCAAGGATCAGCGGCGACACGTGCTCGCCCGCGCTGTGGGCGGCGGTCAGCCGCTCGGCGCCGTCGAGCGCCGACAGCGTCGGATCGCCGGCGTCGCCGCGGCGGGCGTCGGTCGCCCGCAGGACCGCCTGGAGCGCTTCCCGAGATGCGTCCGGCAGCGGCCGGGACAGGGAGCCCAGGTCGGCGGGTCCGTAACTGCCGCGGCCGGGGCAGATCACGACGACCCGCCTGCGCGTGCCGGCGCCGGTCGTCACCGGGCTGCCGTCGCCGCGGTCTCGCCCCGGCCGGTCGCCGACTCGGCTGCCTCGGGCGCCGACGCCTGCCGCCGTTCCGGGCGGACCAGGTCGACCGCGCGGGCGACGATCCCGTCCGTGGACGGCAGGACGTGCTCGGCGGCCGGTCCCAGGGGAATGAAGGAATCCTCCCCGCAGTAGCGCCGGATCGCCGGCCGGGCCGGGGCGTCGGCGGTCGCATCGACGACGGCGGCCACCAGCCCTTCGCTCACGCCGCCGGTGGCGCGGCCCTCGTCGACGATCAGGATGCGTCCGCTGCTGATCCCGTGCGTGACCACGGCATCCACGTCGATCGGCGCCAGCCAGCGCAGGTCGATCACCTCCGCGGCGATGCCGTGCCGCTCGGACAGGATGCGCGCCGCCTGCAGCGATCGCCAGAGGCCGTTGCTCCAGCTCACGATGGTCAGATCCGGATCGTCCGCGGCGTGGACGCGCGCCCGCCCGATCTCGACCGCATCGCCCGGCGGCGGATACCGGAACCGCCAGAGATCGTCGCCTTCCTCGTGCAGGTGGCGGGTCTGGTACAGGGCGATCGGCTCCAGGAACAGCACCACGCGTCCGTCGGTGACCGCCGCCGCCGTGGCAGTGCGCAGCATGCCCACGGCGTCGTCGCCGCGCGACGGGCTGGCGATGATCACGCCCGGCAGATCGCGCAGCGCGGCGATGCTGTTGTCGTTGTGGAAGTGTCCGCCGAATCCCCGCTGGTACGCCCAGCTCGCGATCCTGACCACCAGCGGGTTGCGGAAACCGCCCTGCGAAAAGAACGAGAGCGTCGCCGCCTCGCCCCTGATCTGATCCTGTGCGTTCTGGTAGTAGGCCAGATACTGGATCTCCGGGACCGGCAGCAGGCCGACGTGGGCGGCGCCCATGGCCAGCCCCAGGATCGACTGCTCGTCGAGCAGGGTGTTGAACACGCGCGCCGAGCCGGCCCGCTCGGCCAGCTTGGTGGTGACCCCGTAGACGCCGCCGCGGCGGCCCACGTCCTCGCCGAACAGGACCATCTGCGGGTACTTGGCCATCAGGTCGAGCAGGCCCCAGTTCAACAGACGGCCGAAGTGGTGCGGTCCCTGCCGCTCCGGCAGTCGCCGTTCCGATCCGAACAGCGCGACGCGCTCCTTCGCGTGCTCGGCGCGCGCGGCCTCCCGCATCACCTGCAACGGACGATGCACGGCGATGGGCTCTGCCACCTCGGCAGCGCTCGACAGGTGCGGCCGCCGCTCGGCCTCCCGCGCCGCCGCGCGCACCCGGTCGCCGATCTCCAGGTACGACCGCAGCAGCGCCCGCGCCGGAGCGAGGCCCAGCTCGACCGCGCGCAGGCTGTTGCCGAGCACGGGGTCGCGTGCCTCGGCCGCCCGAATCCGTTCGCGCGAGTGGTAGGCGAGCTCCAGATCCGCCCCGGCGTGGCCCAGCAGGCGCACCAGCTCCAGGTGCAGGAAGACCGGCGCGCGCTGGCGCCGGCACACCTCCACCGCCGCCCGCGCCTGCCGGAAGGTGTCGATGATGTCGCAGCCGTCCGCCTTCAGGTAGGTGATGCGCGGGTAGGAGCGCCAGACCCGCTCAACCCAGCCGGGCGGCGTCTGCACCGAGATGCCGACGCCGTTGTCCTCGCACACGAACAGGATCGGGACCGGCAGGTTCTGGTAGGCCGCCCAGGCGCCGGCGTTCATGCCGGCCAGCGCGGAGGCGTGGTTCAGGGTGCCGTCGCCGAAGGTGCAGACCACGATGGCGTCCTCCGGGAACGGCAGGGACCGTCCGAGCCCGAGCCGCTTGGCGCGCTCGATGGCGAAGGCGGTCCCCATGGCCTTGGGCACGTGCGAGGCGATCGTGCTGGTCTGCGGCGGCATCCACAGGGCCGTGCTGCCGAATACCTTGTGACGGCCGCCGGCGATCGGATCCTCGGAGCTGGCGCACAGGGACAGCAGCACGTCGAACACCGGGGTGTGGCCGGCGGCCTGCTTGGCACGCTGCGCGAAGAAGCCGCCCGATCGATAGTGGACGAACGCCGGGTCGTCGGGGCGCAGGGCCGCGGCGAGCGCCGCGTTGCCCTCGTGGCCGGCGCTGCCGATCGTATAGAAGCCGGCGCCGCGGCTGCGCAGCCGGCGCGCCTCCAGGTCGAGATGGCGCGCTTGGTACTGGGACTCCAGAACGTCCAGATAGTCGACGCGCCTCAGCCCCGAACGCCTGTCTACGAGATAGTCGTCGGACAGGGGCCGGCGTCCGCCGGCGCCGGCGTCATCCGCCGACCGGGACGAGAGGGCGTCGATCACGGCCTGGTCGATGGCCTGGGCACGGTCTGAATCCATGCGGGCGACGGTGAGGGTGGCGCAATCCCCGGACGGCGACAAGACGCCGGTGGCCTCCGGAGGCGGCGCCTTCGTACACTCCCGCATGCTCGGCATCCTTCCCCTGGAGTGCCCGGTCCGGCACTACGACTGGGGCTCCCGCTCGGCGCTCGGCCGCCTGTTGAGCCGGCCCGCGAGCGGCCGGCCGGAGGCGGAGCTGTGGATGGGGGCGCACCCCACGGCTCCGTCGGTGGCGCGGGTCGGCGCCCGTCGGGTGGCGCTGGACCGTCTGATCGCCGAACATCCGACCGAAACGCTCGGCCGCGCCGCGCTGGACGGGCAAAACGCGACGCTGCCGTTTCTTTTCAAGGTCCTGGCGCTGGGAAAGCCCGTTTCGGTGCAGGCGCACCCTACCCGGGCGCGGGTCGTACGCGGTTTCGAAGCCGAGCAGCGGGCGGGCATTCCGCTCGACGCGCCGCGCCGCGCCTACCGGGACAGCGGACACAAGCCGGAGGTCATGGTGGCGCTGGAGCCGATGGTGGCCCTGTCGGGCATCCGGCCGCTTCAGGAGATCGAAGCTGCCCTGACCGCGGCCGGGGCTGGGGAACTGGCAGCGCTGGCGGCGCCGGCCGCAGGTCAGGACGCGGCCGGGGCGCTCCGGCGGCTGCTTCGCGCCACCCTGACGCTCGATGGAGCGGCGGGGGCCCGCCTGCATCGCCGTCTGGTCGACGGCGCGGCGCGGGACACGGCCGAAGGTGCGCTCCTCGCAGAGCTGGCCGAGCACTACCCGGGCGACCCGACGGTGATCGCAGCGCTGCTGCTCAACCGTGTCGAGCTCGAGCCGGGCGAGGCGCTGTACACCCCGCCGGGACGACTCCATGCCCTTGTCAGCGGCGCCGGCATCGAGCTGATGGCCAACTCCGACAACGTGCTGCGCGCCGGGCTCACCAGCAAGCACGTGGACGCCGACGAGCTGCTGGCCGCGAGCGACCTGCGGCCGACGGCGCCCACGCGTGTCGTCGCGCGGACGGCGGGGCGGGCCGAGCGCGTCTATCCGACGCCGGCCGAGGAGTTCCAGCTATCGGTCGTCGACCTGGCGGCCGGCGGCCGATTCACGCCACAGGGACCGGAGATCCTGCTGCTGCTGGGCGACGACGCGCACCTGCGCTGGCCGGGTGGGACGCTCACGCTGCGGCGCGGCGACGCGGTGTTCGTCCCCGCGTCGGTGGCGGCGTACGAAGCACGGGGCACCGGCCGGCTGTACCGGGCGCGTGCCGGGTCCGGCATCTGAATGGAGACGGCAGCTTGCCATCCCATATTCGTACAGACAGGTTATTTTTTACCAATCATTCAGAAACGGAGGCTGTCATGTCCGATGCCTTGCCTGTCAGTGAGGTTCGCCCAGCGTAGCGATGTCTACGATCGACTTCGTCGTCGCTTGGAACGATAGGCGCTCCTGCAACCGATCATCAGTTGCTGAAGTCGACCATCTCCACGTCGAAGATCAGGAAGGCGCGCGGCGGCACGGTGCCGGGTACGCCCATCGCGCCGTAGCCCAGGTCGGGCGGGATCAGCACGGTGCGTCGCCCGCCGCGGCGCATCTCCAGGAGCATCTCCTCGAGGCCCTGCACCACCGCGCCGATCGTGAACTCCATCGGCTCGAGGCCGGACGTCCCGAACTGCGTGCCGTCCATCAGGCTGCCGGTGTAGCGCAGCAGCACCTTGGCCCCGAAGTCCGGCGTCGGCCCTTCGCCCTGGTCATGCACCACGTACTGCAGCCCGGACTCCGTGGCGATCGCGTCGGGATAGCGCCGGCGGAACTCCGCGCGCATCTCCTCGTCGCGCTGCAGGACCCGGCGCAGCAACTCCTCGGCCACCTGCGAGCGCAACTCGGAGAACCGCTGGCCGTCCATGCGGTAGGCGCGCGCTTCGGACCCCACACGCACGATGCGGACCCGCTTCAGGGTCTGGCCGCGCCGCAGCGTGTCGAGCACGTCCTGCCCGTCCACCACCTCCCCGAACACCGGATACACGTTGTCCAGCTCCGGGGCCGCGCGTCTGGTGATCACGAAGCGGCTGCTGCCGGTGTGCGGCCCCTCGGTGAGGAGCGACACGACGCCGGGCCGGTCGTGGCGCAGCTCCGGGTGGAACTGATCGGGAACATCCCAGTCGAGCAGACCGCGCCGGCGTGCATCGCCGGCCATGACGAGCTGTTCGGTGGCGATCTCCACGATCGATCCGTCGTAGAACCGATCAGGCCAGAGCACGCCCTCGGCGAGTCCCACGAACGCGGCGACCGGGAGCGGCGCCCGCTCTTCGTGGAGGCGCACCAGGATGCGCCCATTGTCGGTGACAAGGCGCGCGTACAGACCGTCTTCCAGGCCGCCGCACGCCGCCAGCAGCAAGGCCGCGGCGCCGGCCAGCGCAGCGCGGCACCAGCCTGCGGAAGCGGTCACGCCTCGTCCCATTCCTTCTGCATGTCGATCACCAGCAGGGCGCATCGGTCGGCGCCGGGAACTCGGCGCGGGTGGTGAGCACCTCGATTCCGTTGACCAGCTTCACGTCGCCCATCGAGCGTGGCAGCGCCGCACGTGTCGATCAAGCCGGCGCCGAGCCGGTATGCTCCGCCACCGTGAACCAACTGGAAAAGATCCGCGACACATGGGCCCGTGGCGAGGTGTGCCTGGGCACCAACGTGACTCTCACCGACTCGACGGTGATCGAGCTGCTGGGCGAGGTCGGCTTCGACATCGTCTGGATCGACATGGAGCACTCCGCGATGACGCTCGATCACTGCCTGAATCACGTCCGCACCTGCCGCGGCGTGGGCCTGGCGCCGTTCATCCGCGTGCCGTCCAACGACCCGGTGGTGGTCAAGCCGTTCCTGGAGATGCACCCGGCCGGCATCATCATGCCGCGCATCTCCAACGTGGCGGACGCCGAGCAGGCGGTGCGGACGTGCCGCTATCCGCCGCGCGGCGTGCGCGGCTTCGGCCCGATCCGCGGCGTGCGCTTCGGCGCGCGCGATACCGGGGACTACCTGGCCAACGTCGACGCCGAGATCCTGGTCATCCTGCAGATCGAGCACATCGACGCCGTGAACCAGATCGACGAGATCCTGCGGATCCCCGGCGTGGACAGCATCGTCCCCGGCCCCATGGACCTGTCCGGCACGATGGGCCTGCTGGGACAGCCGGGGCATCCCGACGTGGTCGCCGCCATCCAGCGGATGCTGGACGCGGCGCGCGCCGCGGGCGTGCCGATGGGACAGTCGATCGGCCCCGATCCCGAGGCGCTTCGCCACTGGATCGACGGCGGCGTCTCCTGGCTCTGCTCGGGCGGCGACTGGCACCTGCTGTACCCGGCGGCCAGGGAGCTGCGCGAGCTCATGTCGTCGATGACGTGACACCCGCCGGGCCGAGCCGCCACTACCTGCACGGCTACCCGTCGCGGCAGAGCGTCGCGCCGGGGGAGCGGGTCGAGCTGCACGTGTCGACCAGCCTGATCGGCTACTCGCTGGCAGTCGCGCGGGTAGCGGCAGGCGAGGTGGAGGTCTGGCGACGGGAGCGGATCGCCGGCAGCGAGCACCCGGTGCCGGCCGACGCCTCCTCGCACGGCTGCCGCTGGCCGCCGGCACTGGGACTGACGGTGGGACGCAAGTGGCCGTCCGGCTACTACCGGGTGTCGATGCGAGGGGAGGCTCCCGACGGGCAGCCCGTGCACGGCGCGATGGCATTCGTGGTCCGTTCGGCCGAGCCGGGACAGACGGCCCGCATCCTGCTGCAGCGCACCACCAACACCGACAACGCCTACAACCGCTACGGCGGGTCCACGCTGTATTACGGGCCGGACGGCCCGGCGACGCGGGTGTCGTTCGAGCGCCCGTTCGCGGGGTTCGCATCCGCAGGCGACTACCGCTACTCCATCCCGGAGGAACTGGAGATCACGCGGGACGGCCGGACCCTGACGGATGAGATGGCGGCCGCGCTGACCGAGCGGGGCGTGGACACCGACCGCCCCACCTTCCTGCGGCCCGCCCGCGTCGAGGACTGCTGGAATCTGCAGCAGGCCGAGGTCACCCTGGGCCTGCACCGGCAACCCGGCCGGGTCGACGTCTACGACTCGTTCAGCTCCTGGGCGAGCTGCTGGCACAACTGGGAGCAGCCGTTCGTGGCCTGGGCCGAGCGGGCCGGCTACCGGATCGACTACGCGGTCAACGGCGACCTGGAGTTCCACCCGGAGATCCTCGACCGGTACCGGCTGGTGCTCTCGGTCGGCCACGACGAGTACTGGTCGAAGCCGATGCGCGACCACCTTGAGGACTACATCGGCCGTGGCGGCAACGTCGCCTTCCTTTCCGGCAACTGCGCCTGGTGGCAGGTGCGCAGCGAGGAGGAGGGCCGCGCGCTGGTCTGCTTCAAGGACCACACCCGCGACCCGCACTTCGCGAGCGGCCGACATGAAACCCTCACCACCATGTGGTGTCACCGGCTGATAGGACGGCCGGAGAACCGGCTCACCGGCGTGAGCTTCGCCTACGGAGGCTACCACCGCTTCTTCGGCATGATGGACGACGGGCCGGACGCCTATACCGTGCACCGGCCCGGGCACTGGGTGTTTCAGGGCACGGGGCTTGCGCGCGGGCAGAGCTTCGGCGCGCACGACCGCATCGTCGGCTACGAATGCGACGGCTGCCAGGTCGAGTGGCGCGACGGGCTGCCGGTTCCCACCCATCGGGACGGCACGCCCGATACGTTCCGCATCCTGGCAACGGCGCCGGCTGCGCTCGGCCGGGTGGACGCGTCGCTGGAGCAGGCAAGCCGCGCCATCCTGGGCGAGGACGGCGGCACGCTCCCGCAGCCGGGGCTGGCCGTGATGGGGACCTATACCCGCGACGGCACGGTGGTGACGGCCGGCTGCACCGAATGGAGCAATGGCCTGCGTGGCGGCGATCCCACGGTGGACCGGATCACGCGCAACATCCTCGACCGCCTGGGCTGACGGATCGACCTGTTTCGGAGTACAATCCGAATTGGTCAGACCAGTTCGGATTGTACTGCACAATGGAGCTCTATCCGCGCACCCTTCGCATCGATCTTCCCGCGGGACAGTCGGCGTTCCTGTGGGGCCCCCGCAAGACCGGCAAGTCGACCCTGTTGCGTATGCGGTTTCCCCGATCCGTCCGCTTCGACCTCCTGGACACGCGACTGATGCTGGAGCTGACGCGGGCACCCTGGACGCTGGCGGAGCGCGTGCTGGCGCTGGACGACGCCACCCGCGCCGCTCCCGTGATCATCGACGAGGTGCAGCGCGTGCCGGCCCTGCTCGACGAGGTGCACCGCATGATCGAGGACGAGGGCGTCCGCTTCGTGCTGTGTGGATCGAGCGCCAGGAAGCTGAAGCGCGGGCGCGCGAACCTGCTGGGCGGCCGCGCGTGGCGCTTTGCCCTCCATCCCCTGACGTGGCCGGAGATCGCGGAGTTCGACCTGCTGCGGGCGCTGAACCGGGGACTGGTGCCCAAGCACTACGACGCGGCCCAGTATCGGCGTGCCCTCGCCGGCTACGTCGACGACTACCTGAAGGAGGAGGTGTTCGACGAGGGGCTGACCCGCAACGTCGCCGCGTTCTCGCGGTTCTTCGACGCCTTGCCCTTCTGCCACGGCGAGCTGGTGAACTACAGCAACGTCGCGCGGGATTGCGGGGTCGACTCCAAGACGGTGCGCGAGTACTTCCAGATTCTCGTCGACACGTTGCTGGGCGTCTTCGTGGAGCCGTTCGGCGGCCGGCGCTCCCGCGCCGTGATCACCCGTGCCCCGAAGTTCTATCTGTTCGACGTCGGCGTGGCCGGCTACCTGACCGGCCGCCGCATCGAACGCCCCGCGGGTCAGGACTTCGGGCGCGCGCTGGAGCACTTCGTGCTGATGGAGCTGCTCGCGTACCGCACCTACCACGAGCGCGACGTCCCGGTTCACTTCTGGCGCACCAAGACGGGACTCGAATGCGACTTCGTCGTCGGCCGAAGGGGAGAAGTAGCGATCGAGGTCAAGGGCGGCGCCGACCCGGGACCGCGGGACCTCACACCGCTGCGGGCATACATCGAGGAGCATCATCCGCGTCACGCGATCGTCGTCTGCACCGCGAGCGCCCCACGCCGCACGCCGGACGGAATCTGGATACTTCCCTGGGAACGGTTCCTGGAGCGGTTGTGGGCCGATACCATCGTCGAATGATTGCCCGACGGGCACTGCCGCGCTGGGGGCATCGAGGTTGACTCGTGCGCAGAGGTGCGCGGCCAGCGCGCCGACCTGCTGTTGCTCGACGGCGAACCGCCGGCGGATCTCCGCGACCTGCGCGCTCGCGCATCGCGATCAAGGCCGGGGAGGTCGCGCACCGCCGGGAAAACGGCCGGCACCCGGCCGCGGTTTGACCGGGTGGGGGCTCCGGGCTACCCTGTAGGCACGGTTCCGTGCCGGCGGTACCCCGCAGACCATGGCAAAAGCCCAACGCACTTCGTCGGCCACGGCGAACGAATACCTCATTCAGACCTATCTGATGCTGCGCGAGCGGCGCCCGGTCGTCGGCGCGCGCATCGCCGAGCGGATCGGGGTATCGGCCGCCGCGGTGTCGCAGGCTCTCAAGCGTCTCGAGCAGCGCAAGCTCCTCGTCCTCGATCCGGACGACGGCGTGCAACTTACCCGGCGCGGCACCAGGCAGGCCGAGCGCACCATCCGCCGCCACTATCTGCTGGAACGCCTCCTGGTCGACGAGCTCGGCTTCGACTGGGTGGACGTGGATGAAGAGGCCGACAAGCTGGAGCACTCGCTGTCGGCGCGCCTGGAGGAACACCTCTTCGAGCGGCTCGGGCGTCCGACGACCTGCCCGCACGGCAATCCGTTTCCGGGCTCGCCCGATGAGCGGCGCCTGCTCGACGCGCCGCGGCTGACCACCGTGCACGCGGGCGAACGGACCTCGATCCTGCGCATCACCGAGGAAGCCGAGGAGAACGAGGATCTCATGCGCCGCCTCGACCAGGACCAGCTCGTGCCCGGGACCCCGATCACGGTGTCCAGCATCTCCGAAGCCGAGGTGGTGTTCCGCAAGGACGACACGGGGCCGGAGATCTCCCTGCCCACCGGCTATGCCCGCTACGTGCGGGTGGACAGCGCCAACTGAACCTGGGGCTCGTGAACGAACGCCGCGCGCCGGCGCTGGACCGCCTCCGCAAGCTCGATCGGGAGATCCACCTGATGCAGCACGTCATCGGGTTGCTGCAGTGGGACCAGGAGACCTGCATGCCCGAAGGGGCGGTCGCGGAGCGGTCGGATCAGCTCGCGTTGCTGGAGGGACAGGTCCACGAGCGCCAGACCGCACCGGAGATGGGCGACCTGATCGCCGCCGGCGAAGCGCGCTCCGACCTGGACGAGATCGACCGGGCGTTCCTGCGCGAGCTGCGGCGGACCTATGACCGGGAGACTAGGCTGCCCACGGACCTGGTGACGGCGATCGCCCGTCAGGCCAGCGTCAACCACGCAAGCTGGGTCGCTGCGCGCAAGGCGTCGGATTTCGGCGTATTCCGGGACGACCTGCAGGAGACGCTGCGTCTGACCCGCGAGAAGGCCGACCACCTGGGATTCGGCGACACCCGTTACGACCCGCTGCTCGACGCGTTCGAGCCGTGGATGCGCACCGCCAAGCTCACCGCCGTGCTCGACGCGCTGCGCGGCCCGCTGGTCGATCTGCTGGAACGGATCGCCGGGTCGCCGGTCACGAACGACGACGCGGTGCTGCGGCGCGACTACGACGTGGGCGCGCAGCGCGCGTTCAGCGACCACCTGCTGGCCGCGCTGGGCTTCTCCTCCCGCACAGGCCGCCTGGACGTGTCGGCGCATCCCTTCTCCACCACGCTCGGCGCCGCCGACGGCCGGCTCACCACCCGCTTCCATGCCAATCTGCTCTCCGCCAGCGTGTTCGGGACCATCCACGAGTGCGGCCACGGCCTGCACGGGCTGGGCGTGGCGCCGGCGCTTGCCACCAGCGCGCTGGGCTCGGGCACCTCGCTCGGCATCTGCGAGTCGCAGTCGCGTTTCTGGGAGAACCTGATCGGCCGCCGGCGGTCGTTCTGGGAGCACTTCTACCCGCAGCTTCAGCCGCGCTTCGGAGCCCTGGCCGACGTGGACCTGGACCGGTTCTACCGCTCGATCAACGCCGTGCAGCCGTCCTTCATCCGCGTGGAGGCCGACGAGGTGACCTACAACCTGCACATCCTGCTGCGCTTCTCGCTTGAGCGCCGCATGGTCGACGGCGACCTGCAGGTGGACGACCTGCCCGACGTCTGGCGCGAGGAGTCGCGGGCGCTGCTCGGCATCGTCCCGGAGCGCGACGCCGACGGTGTGCTGCAGGACATCCACTGGTCGATGTTCGCCATCGGCTACTTCCCCACCTACACGCTGGGCAACCTGTACAGCGCGCAGTTCCACGCGGCGATGGCGCGCGACCTCCCCGACTGGGAAGCTCAGGTGCGCGGCGGCCGGTTCGACGAGATCCTGAGCTGGCTGCGGGAGCGGATCCACCGCCACGGCCGCGTGTACCCGGCCGCGGAGATCTGCCGGCGGGTGACCGGAGAGCCACTCGACGCGCGCTACTTCACCGACTACCTGAACGCCAAGTTCGGCGAGCTCTACCGGCTCTGAAGGACCGGCTCTGAAGGCCGTTTCTGGCCACGCTCGGTCAGAGGTGGCGCGCCAGGAAGTCGTAGGCCAGACGGCCGCTGATCTGGTGCCGGCCGTCGAAGTCGTCGGTGACCAGCGCGTCCCCGGCGCCGAAGGCCCGCCACGCCGCCCGCGCGCGGTCCACCGCCGCGCGCACGCCGTCGATCGGAAAGATCGTGTCGCGCCGGCCCGCTTCGATCAGGCAGGGGCGGGGCGCGATCAGCCCTGCGAAGTCGCTGAGCTCACCGTGGCCCAGCAGACCGGGCACGAAGTTGCACGTGCAGTGAGCGAATGTCAGGATGCTCTGCCGCCAGTCGCAGAAGTAGCCGGAGATCACGCAGGCGCGGATGCGGTCGTCGCACGCGGTGGAGAAATAGGTGTGCGCGCCGCCGCCGGAGATCCCCATCGCCCCCAGGCGGGCGATGTCCGCCTCCGGACGGGTGGCCAGGTAGTCGACCGCGCGCATGCCGTCCCGGACGCGCAGGCCCATCACCGAGCCGCCCAGCATGATCGCGTAGGTGCTGGCGTTGTGGCAGGTCGACGGCTCGGGGCCGGTGAGATCGTCGGCCAGGGCCGAGTAGTCGGCGCGCCGCTCGCCGAAACAGCTTATCTCGGGCGCCGCGACCACGAAGCCGCGCTCGGCCAGGGCGCACCCGAAGTCCTTGTGGTAGCCGTCGGGCTCCCACCGCTCGGAGCCGTCTTCCCAAAGACCGACGATGTCGCGCACGCCGTAGCCGTGCCCGTGCAGGGCCAGCACGCATGGCGCCGGCCCCGTGAGGCCCTTCGGCACCAGCACGTAGACCGGCATCGTCGCATCCGGCCACGTGCGCAGCACCACCCGCTCCCGGACATATGAGCCGCGGTCGACCGCCTGCTCGATGTGGGCTTCCACGGGCGGGGCCGGCCGGTCCAGGAAGCCCAGGTGCCGGGTGAGCACCCGACGGGCGCGCGCCTGCCATTCGCGTGCGGCTTCGGCGGCCGTGGCGGTGAAGGCGCAGTCGCGCTCCGCTGCGGCGTGGAGGGCGTCCAGCAGCCTGAGTGGGTCGAATTCCGTTCGCTGGCGCATGCCGCAACTCTGGAAGCATGCGGCGTCGGGCGCAAGGGGCCGACGCCGCGCTTGATTCCGTGCATGCCGGTGCGTAGCGTGGTCTGCATGTTCACGCAGGTCCGCGTCGCCGCATGTTCGTTCAAGCCCCGCAAGTTCGACGTGGCCGCCAACGCCGATCGCCTGGAGGACCTGTTCCGCCGATCCGCGGCGTCCGGCGCCGAGCTCGCCGTCGCCCCGGAAGGGGCGCTCGACGGCTACGTGGTCATGCCGATCATCGAGGGCGTCCAGCCGGCCGAACGGATGCACGAGGCGGCGGTGAGCCTGCAGGGACCGGAGATCGGCCGGTTCCGGGCACTCGCCCGCGAGCTGCGCATGTGCCTGGCGTTCGGCCTGGCCGAGCGCGCAGGCGGCGACGTCTACAACTGTGCGGTCTTCATCGACGCGGCGGGCGAGATCCGCGGCACGTACCACAAGATGCAGCTCGCCGAGGGCTACCACGACGACTGGTGGTTCAACCGCCTCGGCACGCGCTCGCGCGCGTTTCAGACGCCGTTCGGGAAGTGCGGGGTGCTGATCTGCAACGACCGCTGGAACCCTGACATCGCCCGCATTCCGGTGCTGGACGGAGCCCGCTATCTGCTGATCCCGTCCTTCGGATCGCGCTCGCGGAGTCAGGACAGGGCCGTGCTCGCGCGCGCCAGGGAGAACGGCGTCCCGATCGTGGAAGCGAACGTCGGCGTGACGCTGATCGTCAGCAAGGGCGAGGTGGTCGCGTGCGAGCGCCGGGTGGATGCGCTGACGGTGGGTGAGATCGACGTGCCGGCGGCGCCTTCGGTTGCCAACCGGGACCGGCACGAGGCAGCGTTTCTGCGCTGGCGGGCCGTGGAGATGCCGAACCGCTACGAGCAGGGCGAAGCGCGCCGCAGGGCGGGCGCCGAGCACCCGGCGCACCATGATCCGCACGGCCGGCTGGTCGCGGCCGGGTAGCAGCGACCCTCTGCCATCACGGATCGAGGACGAGGGAGGTGACCTCTTGGGCGGACTGACAAGAATTCACGTGCAGAACTATCGCGCTCTGGCCGATGTCGAGATCGAGGCGGGTCCGATCAACGTCGTATTCGGCCCGAACGGAGCCGGCAAGTCCACGCTGCTCGACTCGCTCTATTTCTTTCGGGATTGCGCGATCCGCGGTGTTGAAGTGGCGTCTACGGAGCGCGATCACGGGATCGGGATACTCTGGGATGGAGCCCGTCGAGAACCATCGCATCAAAGTCGAGCTGGCCGACGGTGACATCACGTATGGCCTTTCGTTTACCCTCTCGGCGGGCAGAATCGACCCGTTTCCAGGTGAGCGGCTGTTGTCATCTTCTCGCGGGATCGCTCTCATCGAGAGGAGTCCGGGGTCGGACAAAGCGACTCTTTTCCACGGGGAGATCGGGCAGGCTCCGCTGATCGAATTGCGCGAACCGGAAGAGCTCACCCTGGGACTCTTTCTGGACTTCAATCGCGGCGATGAGGAGGCCGGACATCTCAATCAGTTGCTCCACTATGTTCGTCTGTATCATTCACGGTCTTTTCACCTGTGGCGCCTCAAGCGATTCGGATCCGAGAGTAGCTCGCAAACGAGACTATGGGATTCCGGTAGAAACGCCTGGTCCGTGCTCAGGAATCTGCAGGACAAACGAAATGTCGACCTACGTTACGACACGATCATGCGGCACATGGCTGAGGCATTCCCCATGTTCGACGACATCGTGCTGGAACAGACAGGGCCGTCGTCGGTGTACGCCACTTTCATGGAAAACGGTCGCCGTAGCGGGATACTCGCATCCGGCGCTTCCGATGGGATCCTACAATTGCTGCTTCTGTTGATCGCGCTGTTCTCGGAAGGCGCCCGTGAGTCGATTCTCCTGTTCGACGAACCGGAAACGTCGTTGCATCCGTGGGCACTGGTCGTGTTCGCGCGGGCCGTCAAGCTTGCCGCCGAGCAATTGAACAAGCAGGTTTTTCTCGCGACGCATTCGCCGGTTCTCATCAGCCAGTTCGAACCGCGGGACACCCTGGTCGCAGGAGTCGAGGATGGTCGTGCGCGGTTCGATCGCCTGTCCGAAATCAGCGAGATTCGAGATCTGCTTGAGGACTACGCGGCCGGTTCGCTGTACATGTCGGAAGCGGTCGCGCGGCAGGGACCAGTCGTCGCCGAGGAGAGCGAAGGATGAGGTCCTCCGGTTCAGGCGCCGGGCCGGATTGGCGATTCATTCACGTCGGCCTGATCGTCACAGGAGAGACCGAAGAGAGATGTCTTCCGGAGCTCTTTCGGTCGATGGCAGCAACCGGAATGTGCTCCTTCAGCGTGATCAGAAGAATCGGTCAACGGTCGCCAATACGATCGGACAGGCGCCGGCTGAAGATGGTCGGCAGAGGCAAGATGATTCCTGACCGGGACGAGACGGAGATCCCTGTCCTCGCCGACATAATAGACCGGGAGGCCTACTCGATGCCGAAGACCTCCAGGAAGCGGTACACGTCGAAGGAGGCGCTGAACAGCTCTTCGACCTCGCGCACCTTGTCCACGTCATACACCTGCAGCTTGGTGCTCTCGTAGAGGGCGAACAGGCGCGCCTCGATGGCCGCGGAATCGCCGCGGATCAACAGGGTGGGCAGACCGGCGGCGATGATCTCGGCGCGCAGGTCGGGGGCCAGCGACTCGCCTTCGTCGCAGGTCAGCACCAGCCCCCCGATCCCGCGCGTGGCGCCGAGTTGCCGGTGGTAGGCGATGATGCTGCGGATCCGCGGCGTGGAGTTGGCGCTGATGACCACAAGGTCGCGCCTGCGGATCGCCTGCGCGGGCCGCAGGAACTGTGCGGGGAGCGAGATGACGCGGATCGTCCGGCAGGGACGCTGCCAGGTGGGATGGCGCGGATCGCCGATCGGCTCGGCATGGCGCAGCGAGGTTCGCACCAGATCGATCGACGGCTGCGGCAGGTCCTGGACGGTCGGAATGAACCCCAGGATGCGCAACGTGCCGCCGAAGCCCGGGAACCGGCTGTTGAGCGCTTCGTCGGTGAGGTATCGCTGCAGGGTGGGGATCTTCTCCGGGATCAGCTTGTTGAAGATCACGCCGCGCACCCGGCATCCCTTGTGCAGAAAGTACGACAGGTAGACTTCCAGCGTGTCGATGGCGCGGCCGATGCCTCCCTCCGACAGGAACACGACCTCCGCATCGAGCAGCCTTCCCACGTCGGCGTTGGACAGCCCGGCTACGGCGCCGACGCCCGGATGTCCGGAGCCCTCGGCGATGATCACCTTCTTGTCGGCGAGCGATGCCACGGATTCGAGGATGCGCCGCTCCAGGGTTCGGGTCAGCGCCTCCCGGTCTCCCGACTCGAGGTAGGTGCGGGTGAATCCCGACGTGAACCGGACCGGCGAAAGGTGGCGGGGCTCGAATCCGGGCAGGGAGCTGAACACCGACAGGAGCTGCACGTCCTTGTCCACGTGCATGCCGTCGCGGAGCGTCGACACCTCCTGGCCCACCGGCTTGATGTAGCCGATCGTCCCGGGGTCCAGCACGCGGCGGAGCTGGGAGATGATGCCCAGGCTGGTGACGGTCTTGCCGGCGTGCTGCCGGTAGCCGGTGAGGTAGACGATTACCGGAGCCACGGTTCGGTACCCTGCAGCGCCGGCGGTTGCGTGCGGCCACCGGTTGCCGTCAGCATGGCGCCATGCGCTGGATGGCAGTGTCGCTGCTGGCAGCCCTCGCCTGGGCTGCGGGCGCGCACGACGACGATAACGGCGGTGCGGCGGCGGAGGATGCAGGCGTCCCGGTAGCGCAGGAGGCCGGGCCGCAGGAGGCCGGGCCGGTCGTCGACGGCGCCGTCACGGAGGGCGAGTACGGGGTCAGTCTGCAGTACGACGGCATCGTGATCAGCCTGGCGCTGGTGGGCGACACGCTGCACGCGGCGGCCGTCGCGGCCACCACCGGCTGGGTAGCCGTCGGATTCGGTTCCGACGTCATGGACGGGGCGCGGATCCTGTTCGCCTACGTCGAAGCGGACGGGACGGTGTTCTTCGCCGAGCAGGAGGGGAAGGGTCACAGGCACCACGACGTTACCGACACGGTCGCGACCGCCCACGCGGTGAGCGAGGCCGACGGATCCACCACGCTGGAGGTGGCGCTGCCGGCGGCCTTCGTCCGCGACAGCGCCGACGAGACGGGCATGTTCCCGATGATCATGGCGTACGGCACCCGTGACTCGGTGCGGCCCGTGCACCGGTTCTTCAAGAGCATCGAGTTGACCCTCGGCTGATCGTAGCCGGAGCCTCGGGCGCCGGTCTCGGAGCTACGCTGGTCTCAGGACTACGCTGGTCTCGGGGCTACGCTGGTCTCGGGGCTACGCTCCGGTTTGCGCGGATCCGCGCAGGCAGAGCCACGTCGCCTCCGCGGCCAGCTTCTCGTCCACGAACGCCTTGCCGCTCTGGCGGATCATCGCGGGAGAGCTGCGCGTGGTGGCGACCTCCAGCCGTACCTCGTCGCCGGGTCGCACCTGCCGCCGGAACCTGGCCTTTTCGATCGACGCCAGGAACAGGATCGAGCCGCCGCCGTCGCTCTGCGCGGCGATGCCGGCGCCGCCACACTGGGCCAGACACTCGACCAGCAGCACCCCCGGCACGACCGGATACGACGGGAAGTGGCCGGCGAAAAACGGCTCATCGGGCGCGAACCTCTTGTAGCCGACGATCAGGTCGGCGTCGGCCCGCTCCAGCCGGTCCAGGAACAGGAACGGCGGACGGTGCGGGATCAGCTCCGCGGCGGTCGGAAGGCTCACGTTTTCAGATGATGCCCAGGCGGCGTCCCACCGTGGAGGTGATCTCAAGCACCCGATCCAGTTCCTCATCGGTGTGGATCGCCATGTACGAGGTTCTGATCAGCGCCCTGCCCGGAGGCACGCCGGGGGTGACCACGGGGTTGGCATAGATGCCGGCCTGGAACAATTCCCGCCAGAACCGGAACGTCAGGTGGTCGTCGCCGATGATCAGCGGCACGATCGCCGTCTCGGCCACGTCGACGTTGAAGCCCAGGGCCTTGTATTCGTGAATCATGCGGGCCGAGATCCGCTGCAGGCGCTGCGCGTGCTCGGGCTCTTCGCGCATGATCTTCAGCGCCGCGGCGGCCGCCGCCAGGTTGGCCGGCGGCATGCTCGCGCTGAAAATCAGCGGCCGTCCCTCATGCTTGATGTAGTTGACGACCTCCCGGTCGCCTGCGACGAAGCCGCCGATGGAACCGAACGACTTCGAGAACGTGCACATCACCAGGTCGGCAAGAGGCTGCCCGAAGTGCTCTTCCGTTCCTCGACCCGTCGAACCGATGACGCCCATGGCATGAGCCTCATCCAGGTAGACACGTGCGCCGTGCCGGCGCGAGACCTGTACTATCTCGTCGAGGCGGACGATATCGCCCTCCATGCTGAACACGCCGTCGGTGACGACCAGCTTGCCGGCTTCCGCGGGCGCCGAGCTCAGGGCGCGATCCAGATCCTCGGCGCTGTTGTGCGCATACCGGTGAACCTTGATCGTGCCCATGCGTCTCCCGGATCCATGAAAGATCCCGTCCGTCACCGAGGCATGGTTGAACCGGTCGGAAAAGACGTGGTCGTTCTTGCCAAGCAGCGCGGAGATCGCGCCGAGGTTGGTCTGGTATCCGGTCGTGAAGCAGAGGGCCGCCTGCTTCCGGACGTAATCGGCCAGGTCCTCCTCCAGCTCCTCGTGCAGCGTGAGCGTGCCGTTCAGATACCGTGATCCCGAGCAACTCGTGCCGTAGCGCTTGACGGCCGCGATCGCCGCCTCCCTGACGCGCGGGTCCCACGACAGTCCGAGGTAGTTGTTGGAGCCGATCATCAGCAGGTCGCGGCCATCGATCACCGCGGTGGTGCCGCGGATCTCCTGGATCGCAGCGAAGTACGGGTAGAAGCCGATCTGGCTGACCTGATCGTCGAGCCACCTCTGATAGGCGCGGCACTTCTGGAACAGGTCGGCTTGTGCGGGCGTGGCGGTGGGTGTGTGGCCGTCAGCGTCGCTTGAGGTCATGGATCAGGCGAGGTCAGGCGGCGGATCAACGGAGCAACGGCCCATGACCTCGACGGCTACTGATACTATGGAACCCGCCCCGGCATCAACCGTCCCCGACCAGGGCGGCGAACATGCTGCGCATCGGTTCGGAGTCCCAGTCGCGCACGCCGATCGCCCGCGCGACGATCGTCCCTTCCGGATCGAGAATGTAGGTCATCGGCAGCGATCGAGCTGCGTACACGCGTCCGGTCGACAGGTCGTGGTCGATCACGATCTCGAAGGTGATGCCGGTTTCCTCCACGAAGCGCCGGACGTCGCCGGTCTCCTCGCCGATGTCGACCCCGACGATCCGGAGGCCGCGGTCGGCGAGCTCCTGGTGCAACCGCTCCAGGGCCGGCATTTCGATCCGGCACGGCGCGCACCAGGTCGCCCAGAAGTTGAGCAGCACGTAGCTGCCCGCGTAGTCGTCCAGGGTGCGGGTGGTGCCGTCCATCGCCGACAGTTCGAAGTCGACCCGCGCCTCCTTGCGAGCCGGCTCGAATCCCAGGTCCGCCATCGTCTCCAGGACGGTTTTCCCGGTGTCCGCGGGGGCCCCGGCCGGTGCGGAGTCGCCTGCGGCCGCATCCGCCGGTTCGACCGCCAGGGCCGGTCCGGACGGGTCGCCCCGCTCCGAACAGCCGAAAAACGCCAGCGAAAGCACCGCGGCCAGGATCGCCGCCGCCCGCGTTCCGGCTCCCCCCATGGGCACATGATACGAACGCCCCCCTTCGCCGGAAACCGCCGGACGATGCCGGCCGCCTGAAGCGGCACGTTCGGATCGGCTGTTGCGGTAGGTGAGGTGGGACCGTCCTTCGTCGCCGCGGCAGTCGCGGCGGGTGCGTTGAGCGTGGCGCCGGCCGTGGTGCCGCTGGCGATCGGGATCATCGCCGGTGCGGCGGCGGCCGGCGGCCTTCTCTGGGCGTTGGGGACGGTACGGGCGCATCCGTCGCTTCGCGCCTGCGGCGCGGCTGCCCTTGTCGGGGCGATGCTGGCGGCAAACGGGGTCCTGAGGATGCGGATGGAGGAACGATCGGCCTACCTCGGGCTCGCCGCATCCGGGCCGCTGGTACTGCACGGCACGGTGGTGGACGACAGCCGTCCCGTGGCGCGAGGCGGCACGGCGCTCTCGGTCCAGGTTTCCTCGGTCTCCCGTCCGGACGGCGCTCTGCGGGCCACGGCGCGCCAGCGAATGGAGCTCTTTCTGAGGGAGGCGGAGTCCGTGCACCGGGGAGAGGTGCTGTCGGTGGCGCTGGCAGCGCCGCCGGAGCGCTGGCGGGGGCGGCTGGTCGGGCGGCCGTCGCACCTGGAGCGACACGGGTTTCGATCGCGCTTCTGGCGTCTGCGGGCGTCGATCCGGGAGCGGGTCGTGGCGGCGCTCGCGCGGGCCGGTCCGGCCTCCGGGCTGGCCACGGCGGTGCTGATCGGTGATCGGCGGTACCTGGACCAGGCCGTGATCGAGCGGTTCAGGCGGGCCGGTGCGTCTCACCTGCTGGCGCTCTCCGGCCTCCACGTGGGCATCGTCTACGGCTGCGTGCTCGTGCTCATGCGGCTGGCGCCGCGGCGCGCCGGGCCGCTGGCGGCCGCCGCGGTGGCCGCGGCGTACGCGCTGATCGCAACGGGCGGCCCGGCGCTGGCCCGCGCGGCGATGATGGCTTCGGTCGGATCGCTGCTGGCGGTGACCGACCGTGAACGGCGTCCCGTGCCGATCATCGCGCTGGCCGCGCTCATGCTGCTGGCAATCGAGCCCGGCGCCGCTGCGCAGCTCTCGTTCCAGCTCTCGTTTCTGGCTCTGCTGGGCGTGCTGGCCGGTGCTCGGATCGCCGCCCGCCTGCCGCCGGGGCCGGTCCGCTGGATCGGCGGGGCCGTGCTCTGCTCGGTCGGCGCCCAGGTCGCCACGGCGCCGCTCGTTCTGACGACGTTTGGCGCTCTCTACCCGGGGTCCGTGCTGCTCGCGCCCCTGCTGATGCCCGCCGTGACGGTCTTCCTGGTGGCCGCGCTCGGCATGGGTGTCGCCGGTCAGCTCACGGTGCCGTTTCCGTCGGGGGCCGCTGGCGCGCTCCTCAATCTGGCGTTTATCATCCTCGACACCGGGGTTTCGCTCAGCGCCGCCATCCCGGGGCTCTCCCTATGAACGACGACCCGTGAATCACGACTCGCCCACCGACATCAGGCAGGCGATGGAAGCCGCCGGCATCGCCCTGAAGAAGCGCTGGGGACAGAACTTCATGATCAATCGCGGGGCGCGGCGCAAGATCGTGGAGTTGCTCGACGCCCGGCCTGACGAGCTGATCTGGGAGATCGGAGCGGGACTGGGCGCATTGACCGAGATGATCGCGCCGCAGGCCGGCGCCACCGTGGCGTTCGAGAGCGATCATGGCCTGGTGCGGCACCTCGAGTCCGAGTTCTCGGGATCGAGCGTGCGGGTCGTGGCCGGGGATTTCCTTGACACCCGCGAACATGCCGTCGCGGCACACGGCGCGCCGCGGCGGGTTGCCGGCAATCTTCCGTACAGCAGCGGGGCTGCGATCGTGGCCGCGCTGGTGGAGCATGGGCCACAGGTCGACCGCATGGTGTTCACGCTGCAGAAAGAGGTGGTCGACCGGATGTGCGCGCCGGCGGGGTCGCGCGCCTACTCGTCGTTCTCCGCCATCTGCCAAGCGTTCCATACCGTCGTCAATCGGGGCGAGCTGCAGCCCGGGTCGTTCTTTCCGGCGCCGGAGGTGCAGTCCGGCGTGGTGACCATGGACCTGCGCGCGGACGCCGATCGAGTCCGTGACCGGGCCGTGTTCTTCGCGTTGGTCCGTTCGGCGTTTGCGGCCCGCCGCAAGACGCTGCGCAACAATCTCTTGCGGGAGTCACCGTTCCCGCTGAGCAAGCGCGACCTGCTGGCGATCGTGCAGCACATGGGCGTGGAAGCCGGCGTTCGTGCGGAGACGCTCGGCGCGGACGAGCTGGTCGCGGTCAGCAACCAGATCTCGGTGCTGGTCGAGCGCCGATCGAGCGAATCGTGAACGGCCCGGAGCTCGGCATCTACGGCCTCGGCAGGTTCGGGACCTTCTGGGCGGAACGCCTGGCGCACCATGCGGAGGTGAAGGCGTACTCCCGGCGCAGCAGGTCCGCCCCGGCCGGCGTGGAGTTGGTCTCCGAGGAGCGCCTGCTGGAGTGCCCGGTGCTGATCCTGTGCGTCGCGATCTCGGCGATGGAACAGGTGCTCGGCCGGATCCGCAACCGATTGCCGGCGGGCGTCACGGTCATGGACACCTGCTCGGTAAAGGTCTACCCGACCAGGCTGATGGCCGAGTTGCTGCCGGACGACGCGCGGGTCCTGGGCACGCATCCGATGTTCGGCCCGGATTCGGGCCGTGAAACGACCGCCGGCCTGCCGATGGTGCTCTGTCCGGTCCGCATCGACCGGGAACCCCTGGCCCGGTGGGAGCGCTTCTTCGCCGGGCTCGAACTCCACGTGGTCGTGATGGACGCGGACGCTCACGATCGCGAGGCGGCGTTCACGCAGGGCGTAACCCACTACGTCGGGCGCGTTCTTGCCGATATGCGTCTGCGCGAGTCCGGCATCGCGCCGCTTGGCTACCAGCGGCTGCTGTCCATCGTGGAGCAGACGTGCAACGATCCGTGGCAGCTCTTCGCCGATCTGCAGCGCTTCAATCGCCACACCGTGGAGATGCGCGCCCGGCTGGAGGAGGCGTTCCGCACCATCGCCAGGCGGCTGGACGACCCGTCGGATGACAGGTAGCCGCGCACACCCGGCCATCGGGGCGGCGAGCGCCGGCCCCGTCGGGAGCGCAGGCCGCCCTTGTCGCGGACTTGGCAACGCGCCAGACTGACCGGGTGGCAAGCGCGATGTCGGACCGGCGCCTCGCCGAATTCGACGAGAGCACGATCGATACGATTCTGGGCGAGGACGCGCAGTTCACCGGGGAGTTGAGCTTCGAACGGTCGCTGATCGTCAAGGGCGACCTGAACGGCAAGATCACCGTGTCCGGCACGCTGTACGTCGACGAGCTCGCCACGGTGTCGGCACGCATGGAGGTGGAGCGGCTTCGCTGCAAGGGCAGGGTCGAGGGCGACGTGATCGCGCGCCGCGGTGTCGAGTTGTACTCGACCGCGAACGTCACGGGCGACGTGGCTACCCCGGAGCTGGTGATGGAGAGCGGCAGCAAGCTCAACGGACGCTGTGTGATGGGCGGCGACCAGGGACCGGGTACCGGAGATGCCGCACGTCCGTCGGAGGCCACGTAGCAGGGCAGGAAGGCGTTGACCGTGGCCGCTGCCACGGGTCATATGTTGTACGGGGCCGCTAGCTCAGGTGGTAGAGCAACAGCCTTTTAAGCTGTGGGTCGACGGTTCGAATCCGTCGCGGCTCATTCCCTTGGCGCCTACGGCTCGGCCAGAATCAGCGATCCGATACGGCCTGTCTTGGAAAAGTGGCCGTCAGTGGTGACGACGGTGGCTCCCTCTCGCGCCGCCAGCGCGGCGATCCGGATGTCGTTCGTGGGGAGCGGCGTTCCCCCGCGCCGGAGTTCCACGACGATGTCGGCATAGTGCGCGGCCGCCTCGTCATCCACGTCCAGGACCGTTACCACCGGTTCCGCGATGAACTCGCCAAGCCGCTCCTCGTTCTCGATGGTTCGGCTGCCGAGTCGAAATCCGACGCGGAGCTCGCCCAGTACGATGACCGGGACGCACCCATGGCGCCCGTGTCACCGTTCGCACGGCTTCCGGCGCGCCCCGCCGAAAGTGGTTGCTTGTCTACCGCACCGTGGCCCGTTGGGCTCACCGCCGACGGAGCGGGCCGTCGCCAAGCACCGATCGGTGAGCTCCGCGACGCTGGATGGAAGAATATCGCCGCGACGGCGGGGCAGCGGGGTTGGATTGGCGAGATTCAGGTCCTCGGCGGTCATCCGGCCTGGGCGACCGGTTGGATCGCGTCGAGTTCGTGACTCAACTGGCCTTTGCGATTGCGTACGTCGATCTCGTTCTGAAGGTTCAGCCAGAATCGTTCGGTGGTGCCGAACAGGCGAGCCAAGCGCAGCGCCATGTCGACCGACACACCGCGACGCCCGTGAACTAGGTCGAGCACCGAACTGGCGGCCACCCGCAGTTCCATAGCGAGACGATAGGGGGTCATCCCAAGCGGCTCCAGGAACTCCTCCCGGAGAATCTCCCCCACGGTCGGTGTCGGGATCCTCCCGGGTATCGTGGGCTCGGAGCGTGCAGCCATCGTTCACACCTCTCTAATGGTAGTCTTCGATTCCGACATCCCAGGCATGTCCATCCTGGAACCGAAAGCAGATTCGCCACTGCCGATTGATGCGGATCGAGCACTCGCCGGTTCTCTCACCCTTGAGACGCTCGAAACGGTTCCCAGGCGGGTTGCGCAGGTCCAAGGAACGCGCCTTGCTCCCCATGCTCCAACACTCCAGCCGGTTGGATCTACACCGTCGTGTCGGTCAGATAGGAGTAGGCTCGGAGCGGAGCCACCGCGAGCAGGCCGCCATCGACCGGTATCGTCACGCCGGAGATCCAGCGCGACTCGTCGCTGGCCAGGAACACGGCCAGCCATGCCACGTCCCAGGGCGTGCCCTCGGTTCCGAGGGGTGATGCCTTCCTGCGGAGCTCGCGCGCTCCCGGCCTCATCAGCCGGCTGGGGAAGGCACCGTGTACATGGCCCGGCGCGATGCAGTTGGCGCGGATGCCCTGGCGTCCGTGATTGGATGCCGTAGTCCTGGTGAGCATGTGCAGCGCGCCCTTGGTGAGGGAATAGGGCACGGTCTGCGAGTAGGGCGCGGCGATGCCGTCGATGGAGGAGACGTAGATGATGGATCCGCCGCCGGATTTCTCCATCGCGGGAATGGCGTACTTGCTGGCCAGCGCCGGTCCCTTGAGGTTCACCGCCACGTTCCGGTCGAAGTTTTCCTCCTCGAAGGTCAGGACGGTACCCTCGCCGACGACGGCGGCGTTGTTGAACAGCACGTGCAGCGCGCCGAACCGCTCCACCGTCGCGGCGACCAGCGACTCGCACGCGGCCGCATTGCTGACTTCGGCCGTTACCACCGTCGCCGTGCCTCCTTCGGCGATGATGTCGTCGCAGGTGCGCTCTGCATTCCCGGGCGACAGGTCGGCCACGGCCACCTTGGCGCCGGCTCGGGCGAACAGCAGCGCCGTGGCGCGCCCGATGCCGAGCTCCTCGGTGTCGCTGCGGGTGCCGCCGCCGGTGACGATCGCGACCTTGCCGGCCAGCCGGCCGGTCGCCGCGGGGTCTTCCATCAGGGCGGGTCTGCCTGCGACGCTGCCGCGATGGCCTGCACCGCGAGCTTCACTCCTTGAGCCTCCGCGGAGGCGACTAGGCGGCGGGTCGTCGCCTGGTCGGTCGCGAACGGCTTCTGGCTCAGGAGGTGGCATCCGGCGGCGACCGCCTGCTCGATGAGTTGATGTATTTCCAGGAGAACCACAGCCCGCGATGCCATGGATGGTCCCAGGGACGGTTGCGGGTGATCTCGACTCCGCACGGGGTCGCCAAGGGATGGAACCACGGGTTTTCGCCGGTCTTCGGGTGATTGAGCTGCCACAGCAAAGTCCCTGCCTCGAAACAGGTTGTAGCGGACCCTTTCGCGATCAGCGGCGATTCCACGGACCCAACGCTATTCCGCCGCGACGTACGGGACAAGGTCGGCGCCGGGGGCGCAGCCGCCGGCGGTCGCGAGCTAACGAGCCCGGTTGTGGCGGGGGACCCAGTGCGTGGCGGCCGGCGCCGGATGTTGGCGAGAGCCGTTCCCGTGGTCGCACGCGCAGAGCACCTCCTCGAACAGCATCGCCTCCAGCTCGCGCCTGATCGGCGCGAACGCGGCGTCACCGCAGCGGTTGTGGGTCTCCTCCGGATCGGCGTTGCGATCGTACAGCTCGCCGTCCGCGCCGCCGGCGTAGGCGGTCAGGCGCCAGTCCGCGGTGGTCAGGGTGCGCATCCGCACCGGCAACCGGTCGTCGTCGTTCTCGGTCAGCGCGGCGCTGCGCGTGTAGGCCCCCGTGCCGCGGAGGGCGCCCGCGGACGAGATGCCCTGCACTCCCTCCGGCTCGGGGACGCCGGCAAGGTCCAGCAGGGTCGGCGCGATGTCGAGCGTCGAGGCCGGTGCGTCGATGAGCAGCCCCGCGTCGATCCCCGGCCCTCTGATCAGCAACGGGACGCGCAGCGCCGAGTCGAAGTGCATGCCCTTGCCGACGAAGCCGTGGTCGCCCAGGTAGTCGCCGTGGTCGGCCACGAAGCACACGATCGTCGACTCGGCGAGCCCGCTCTCTTCGAGCTGATCGAGTATGCGCCCGACGTGACGGTCCAGGCACGCCGTCATGCCGTAGTACGAGGCGCGAGCCGCCCGCCAGGTGGCTTCGTCGATGCGCGAGTAGTCCAACGGAGGAGTACCCGTGAAGCGGTTGGTTTCGGTCCCTTCACCCCGGTAGATCACGTCGTACCACGACGGCATGTCGGTGCCGCCATGCGGGATCGGCGCCGGAACGGAGGCCGGGTCGTACGCCGCATCCCACGGCTCCGGCACCGTGAAGGGGTGGTGCGGATCGGGAAAGCTGACGTGAGCGAAGAACGGCGCCTCATCGTGACGGGCGGCCTTCAGCATCTCGATGGCGCGGTCGGCGATGTACTGCGACGAGTGCAACTCGGCGGGCAGGCGAAACCGATACGGCCCAAGCCCCGGCGACACCTGCCGGTCGTGCGCGCGCCGGTTTCGCCGACCAGCGGTCAACTCGACGCCGAGATCGGCCGCGCGCGCCTCGTAGTCGCGGCCGAAACAGAGGTCGCCGTGACCGTTGACCAGATCCACCTCCGCGAAGCCGAAGTACCCGTCGCCCGCTTCGTGAGCCATGGCCGCCGCCACCGCCTGGGGCTCGGCCCGTTGCGGCCGCAAATGGATCTTGCCGATCGACACGCTCCGGTATCCGGCGGCTTGCAGCACGTGTCCCAGGAATCGTGGATCGTCCGGGGTGTGGCAGCCCACCATCCGGGACTTCAGCACGGAAGGGAAGCAGCCGCTGAGCAGGGAGGCTCGACTGGGCGTGCAGGTGGGCTGGGTGACGACGCAGTCGGAGTACCGCGTGCCGGCAGCCGCCAGCCGATCGAGATGAGGCGTCGCGCAGATCGGGTTGCCGTAGCAGGACAGTGCGTCGGCACGCAGCTCGTCGGCGACGATGAGCAGGATGTTGGTCAAACTTGACAGATCAGCCTGCCACGGGTCCCATCACACCGCAATGCCCACGATGAGCGGCGCCCGCTTCGTCGCCGAGACCGTCCGCGGATACGGCCTCACGCACGTCTTCTACATGCCCTACATCATGCCTCCCGCCATCCTGGAGATGGGCAGGCTGGGCGTGACCGCCATCCAGCCGCACGGCGAGAAGGCGGCCGCCTACATGGCCGACGGCTACGCCCGCGTCCGGCGCGGCCCGTCGCTGGTGATGGCCCAGTCGGTCGGGGCCGCCAACCTGGCCGCCGGCCTGCAGGACGCCTGCCTGGCCTGCTCGCCCGTCGTGGCGCTGACCGGCCGCGAGCGCCAGTTCCATCAGCAGCGCCACTCGTACCAGGAGGTCGATCACGTCACGCCGTTCGCGGCCGTCACCAAGTACAGCGCCTGCGTGCATGCCGCCGATATGCTGCCGGCGTACCTGCGCCAGGCGTTCCGCAGCGCGGTGAGCGGCACGCCCGGGCCGACCCACCTCGACCTGGAGCAGATCAGCGGGCTGGTGATCGCCGAAGGCCGGCTCGATGCCGAGGTGATCGTGGAGCGGCAGTTCACCCGCGTGCCGCCGTTCCGGCCCGTGGCCGACCCGGCGGCGATCGCCGAGGCGCTCCGCCTGCTGAACGGCGCCGGCCGGCCGGTGATCGTTGCCGGCGGCGGCGTGACCGCCTCCGGCGCACGCGACGAACTGGTCGCATTGGCCGAGAAGCTGTCCATTCCGGTGGCCACGGCGCTCAACGCCAAGGCGATGTTTCCGTCCGATCACCCGCTGGCGGTGGGGACGCCGGGCAACTACTCCCGCGAGTGCGCCAATCGCATCCTGTGCCGGGCCGACCTGGTGTTCTTCATCGGCAGCCACACCGGCGGGCAGCTCACGCTCGACTTCCGCATTCCGCCGCAGGGCACGCCGGTCATCCAGCTCGACATCGATCCTGCCGAGATCGGCCGCAATTACCCGGTGAAGGTGGGGCTGCAAGGGGACGCCAAGGCGTCGCTCGCGGCGATGGTCGAAGCGGCGCGCCCCGGCCCCGACCGCGGCGCATGGCTGGCCGAGACTCAAAAGCTCGTCCAGGACTGGAAGGAGAGCGTCGAGGAGCACCGGGGCTCGGACGCCGCGCCGGCGCGGCCCGAGCGCATCTGCCGCGAGCTGAGCAGGCACCTGCCGGCCGACGCCATCCTGGTGTCCGACACCGGCCATTCGGGCGTGTGGACGGGCACCATGCTGGACTTCAAGCACCCCACCCAGAGCTACATCCGCTGTGCGGGTTCGCTGGGGTGGGGGCTGCCGGCGGCGCTGGGCGCCAAGTGCGCGGCTCCCGGCCGGCCGGTCCTGTGCTTCACCGGAGACGGCGGCATCTGGTACCACATTGCCGAGATCGAGACGGCGGTCAGGGAGAACCTGCACGTCGTCGTCCTGGTGAACAACAACCACTCGCTGAACCAGGAGAAGCACGGCGTGGAGAGCTACGAGGGCCGCTCGCCGGCCTCCGACCGGCAGTGGCTGTTCCCTGATGCCGATTTCGCCGCCATCGCCGAGTCGATGGGCGCGATGGGGCTGACGGTCCGCAAGCCGGGCGACCTGCAGGGCGCGCTGGACAAGGCGTTCTCGGCGAACCGACCGGTGGTCATGGACGTCAAGAGCCACGTGGACGGCATCGCGCCGCCGGCCTGGCTGCCCGAGTAGGCGGCGGCGTCGTCCCGGTGACTGCCGCGGTTGCGTGGCGCGGCTGGCGGGGATAGGTTCCCGGCGATGAAGTCAGCGGTGTTGCACCGGGTCGGCGGACCCTTCGCGATCGAGGAGGTGGAGGTGCTGCCACCCCGCACGGGCGAGGTTCGCGTCAGGCTGAAGGCTGCCGGCCTGTGTCACAGCGACTGGCACTTCGTGCAGGGCCTCCTGGAGCGCCCGTTCCCGGTCATACTCGGCCACGAGGGCGCGGGTGTCATCGAGGAGGTCGGTGAGGGGGTCACCACCCTGCGCAGGGGACAGCGCGTGGCGCTCAACTGGGCGCCCGCCTGCCGCCACTGCTACTTCTGCCTGCGGGGAGAGACCGGCCTGTGCGAGACCTTCTGGCCCTGGCGCAACGGCACCATGCCGGATGGCTCGACCCGCTTTCGCATCGCCGGCGAACCCGCGCGTCAGTTCAGCGTGCTGTCCACGTTCACGGAGCAGACCATCGCGCCGGTCGAGAGCTGCGTGCCGCTCGCCGACGACATCTCCTTCGAGGTGGCCGCGCTGGTCGGCTGCTGCGTCACCACCGGCGTCGGCGCCGCGCTCAACACCGTCGACATCCGGCCGGGAGACAGCGTGGCCGTCTACGGCTGCGGGGGCGTGGGACTCAGCGTCGTGCAGGGCGCCCGGCTGAGCAACGCCTGGCCGATCATCGCCGTGGACACCGACCCGGCCAAGGAGGCGATCGCCCGGCAGTTCGGCGCCACCCACTTCGTGCCGGCCGGCGACGCCGCGCACGAGAAGGTCAGGGAGCTGACCGGCGGCCGGGGCGTCGAATACGCCTTCGAAGCCGTGGGACCGCCCGCGGTGCAGGAGGCGGCGTACCAGGCGATGCGCCGCGGCGGCGCCCTGGTCATCGTCGGCGTGGCGCCGGTGGGGAGCAGGACCTCGTTCCCCGGCCTCGACCTGCACGTCAATCAGCGCCGCATCCTCGGCTCCTTCTTCGGATCGACCGATCCGAGCCGCGAGTTCGGCCGCCTGCACGGCCTCTACCGCAACGGCCGGCTGCTCGTGGACGAGCTCATCTCCAGGCGCTACTCCCTCGACCGGATCAACGAGGGGTACGCCGACATGCTCGCCGGCGGCCACAAGCGCGGCGTGCTGATCTTCGACTGAACCGCACACCTCGCGGGGGACGCCATGCCGGACACCAGCCACACACCATCCATGTACCACGCCGACGAGCTGCAGCGCTTCGCCGAGGAGGTGATCAGGTTCACCGGCACCGCGCCGGAGCAGGCAGCGGTGGTGGCGAGCCACCTCGTCGAGGGCAACCTGGCGGGGCTCGAGTCACATGGGGTGATGCGGCTGCGCCAGTACTACGACGCCGTCCAGGCGGGCCAGATCGACCCCGCCGTGCTGCCGAAAGTCGAATCGGAGACCGCCGGCACGGCCGTGGTCGACGCCCGCGCGGGCTGGGGCGCGCCGGCCGGGTACCTGGCCGTGGAGCTGGCCGAGCGCAAGGCGAGGGCCGTCGGCGTCGCCGCCGTCAGCGTCAGGAACGCCGCCCACATCGGGCGTTCCGGCTCGTACGTGCTGCGGCTCGCCGAGGACGGTCTGGTGGCACAGCTCTTCTGCGGCCTGGTGCATGCCGCGTTCGTCGTGCCCTGGGGTGGCCGCGAGGCGCGTTTCGGCACCAACCCGATCGCGATCGCCATTCCCGGCGGCGACGGGCCGGTGGTCATGGACATCGCGACCAGCGCGACCGCCGAGGGCAAGGTGCAGGTGTACCGCAACGCCGGGCGGGCCATGCCGGAGGGGCTGATCATCGACGCCAGCGGACACCCGAGCACCGACCCCAACGACGTGTATCGAGGCGGCGGCATCCTCCCGTTCGGCGGTGTGAATGGTCACAAGGGCTACTGCCTTGCGGTGATGGCGGACCTGCTCGGCGGGTCTCTGTCCGGCTCCCGCGTCGGCGTGCTGGCCGGCAGCTTCCGCAACCACTTCCTGCTGACCGCCATCGATCCCGACGCGCTCGGCGGTGCCGAGGCGATGCGCGCCGTCGTCGACGAGTACTCGCAGTGGCTGAAGAGCTCGGCGACCCAGCCCGGCTTCGACAAGGTCCTCATGCCCGGCGAACCGGAGTCGCGCAACGCCGTGGAGCGCCTGCGCGACGGGGTCCCGCTCGACGAGTCCACCGTCGAGCTCCTCGACTCACTTGCCGACGAGATCGGCATGACGCGGATCAGCGGCATGAGTGGCCTGTAGTCCTGCGCACAAAGCAGAGACAAGGAGCAGCAGCGATGACACAGACGGACCAGGGCCAAGGTATCCGCGGCGTGGTCGTGCCGATTCTCACCCCGCTCACGCCGGACGAAACGGTCGACGCGGCGTCCCTGCGGCGGCTGACGAACCATGTGATCGACAACGGCGTCCACGGCATCTGGGCAGCGGGCACCACGGGCGAGTTCGCCGCGCTGGACGAGCCGGCCCGGCGGCTGGTGATCGAGACGGTGGCCGAAGAGGCGGCCGGCCGCGTGCCGGTGATCGGCAACGTGTCCGCACCCGCGACCCGGGCCGCCATCGCCGCCGCGGAGGCGCTCCGCGACTGTCCCGTCGCGGGCATCGCCGCGACGCCGCCGTACTACTACCGCAACACCCAGGATGAGCTTCTGAGCCACTTCCGGGCTATCGCCGACCGGTCGGTACAGCCGCTGTGGGTCTACAACATCCCGAGCACCGTAAAGGTGACGGTCGAGCCCGACACCATCGCCGCGCTGGCCGCCGACGGCACCGTGGCCGGGGTCAAGGACAGCTCGGGCGGGGGCGAGACCTTCGCGCAACTCGTCATGCTCTGCCGGACGCGCGGCCTCTCGCTGTACCGGTTCGTCGGCTCGGTGTGGCGCGCCACCATGGCCGGCATCGGGGCTCACGGCATCGTCCCCGGCATCGCCAACCTGGCGCCGCGCAGCGTGTCCGGCGCCTGGGAGGCCGGCCAGCGCGGCGATGAGGAGACCGCCGCTCGTTGCCACCACGAGACGCTCGCCGCCACGCGCGTGACGCAACTCGCGAGCGGCAGCAACGGGACCGGCTATGCGGCGCTGAAGTCGGCGTTGAAGGTGATGGGAGTCATCGAGCACGACATGGTGTCCGCTCCGTTCCGGCCCCTGGACGACGCGGCGCAGGCGCAGCTTCCGCCGCTGCTGGAGGAGCTGGGGCTCCGGTGAGCCCGGCGCATGGGAGCCCGTAGCCGGCTCTTCAGCACCGCGGACAGCACCAACCCCGGAGCCTTCACCGCGACCGACTGGGCGCTGTTCTGCTCCATATCGGCGATCTGGGGCGCGTCGTTCCTGCTCATCGACATCGCCCTGGATGCGTTCCGGCCCGGACTGGTCACCTTTCTGCGGGTGGCCGGCGGGGCGGCGACGCTCTGGCTGGTTCCCGCGGCGCGCCGGCCGCTGGCGCCCGAGGACCGTCTGCGGGTGGTCGTGCTGTCGTTCGTCTGGGTGGCCGTGCCGTTCACGATCTTCCCGGTAGCTCAGCAATGGGTGAACTCGGCCCTGACCGGCATGCTCAACGGGGCGATGCCGATCTTCGCCGCGCTGCTGTCCACCGCGCTGCTGCGGCGCATGCCGCGGCCGGCTCGGCTCGGCGGGCTGCTGGTCGGCTCCGTGGGCGTCACGGCCATCGCCTGGTCGACTGCCGCACCGGGAGCCTCCAGCGCCACCGGCGTCGCGCTGATCCTGTGCGCGACGCTGTGCTACGGAGTGGCGGTCAACCTGGCCGTTCCCCTGCAGCAGCGCTACGGCGCGGCGCCGGTGATGGCGCGGGTCACGGCGCTCGGGGCGCTGTGGACGGCGCCGTACGGCCTGTACGGGCTGGGAGGCTCCGCGTTCGGCTGGTCCGCGCTGTTCGCGGTGCTCGCCGTCGGGATCATCGGCACCGGGATCGCCTACTGGATCATGGGCACGCTGGTCGGCCGCGCGGGCTCGGTCCGGGCCTCGTTCATCACCTACCTGATCCCGGTGGTGGCACTGGTCCTGGGCGTCGTGATCCGGGGCGACCGGGTCGGGGGACCGGCCGTCGTCGGTGTTATTCTGGCTACCATCGGCGCCCTGCTGGCTGCCCGCCGCGAACGCTGATCGACTTGGAGAGACGGCTGGAACGCAGCGAACAGCAGGCGCCGAACGGACCCCGAGACCGACAGCGGCGAAGCGGGCATGATGTCCGTCACTCCGGGAGGAACAGGGAGATGGGAGCGACAAACGTCACCGTTACCATTCGCAACCCCGCGGATCCGAGCAACCTGCGGAGCGGCCGCTGAGCGACGGCGTGGGGAAGCGGATGGCGGACGACCGGTCCCGGTGGATCCATCGGGGGTTCAATGCCTTCCGGCAAGGCGAATTCGACAATGGCGGCGACAATCTGTACGTCACCGCGGCCGGCGCCATCGAGTGGATCCATCGCACGGACACGAACGGCGACGGCCACGTCGACCTGGTGTTCCCCAACTCGCACGGCTACGACGAGCGCGGGCCGACCTGGATCTACCGCCGGCCGCGTGCCGCCGGCGGGGAGTGGGGCAGGCAGGCGCTCCCCAACGACAGCGGCTGGATGAGCCGGGCGGTCGACCTGGACGGCGACGGGCGCCTGGACCTGATCGTCATCAACGCCGAGAACGGCGTCACCTCCGAGCTGGACTCCTACGTCTACTGGGGCGGCCCCGGCGGCCTGACCGGCGAGCGCGTCGAGCTGCCCACCGCCGGCGCCTACGACGTCGCCACCGCCGACCTGACCGGCAACGGACTGCCCGACCTGATCGTCCCGTCGGCGTGGGTGGACCACCACAACGCCGGCGAGCCGCGGCCGTTGCACGTGTTCCTGCAGACCGCCCCGCGCGTGTTCGAGGACGCCACCGAGCGGTTCGGCATCCCCGGCGTCGCCGCGCTCGCGGTCGCCTGCGCGGACCTGGATGGCGACGGCGAGCTGGAGCTGGTGGTGGCCAACTACCGTGCCGGGTTCGAGTACGACACCGACTCCTTCATCTATCGCCGGAGTGGCGACGGGTTCGCCGTGGACCGTCCGCTGCGGCTGCCCACCCACTACGCGATGCAGGTGGAGCTGGCCGACCTGAACGGCGACGGCGCGAGTGAAGTGATCTTCGCCGGCGGCGACCAGGTGCAGATCTACTGGAACCGCGGCGGCCGCTTCTCACCGGACGACCGCACGATCCTGCCGGTCGAGGGCAACTGGACGCTGTTCACGCAGGGCGCCGTGCGCGTGGCCGCGGCCGACGTCGACGGCGACGGCCGCGACGAGCTGCTCGTGGTGACCCGCGACGGGGTGCAGATCCGGTCGGCAGCCGCGCTGGACCGGGTGCGCCGGACGCTGCCGCTGCCGAATTGCAGTTGGCTTTCCGCCGCCGACCTGGACGGCGACGGGCGCATCGACCTGATCGCCTCGCGGCTTGAGGACGGACGCTCCTACGAGACCGAGTCGGTCGTGTTCTGGAACGGACCGGAAGGATTGTCCGCAGGACGGGTCACCACGTTGCCCACGAGGGGCGCGATGGGCTGCACGGCCGCCGATCTGGACGGCGACGGCCGGCCGGAGATCGTGTTCAACAACACGATGGCCGGGCCGTCGCAGAACGATCCCGACTTCCCGCTGTACGTCTACCCGGGCGGCCCCGGCGGCAGCTTCGACCCGCGGCGGCGGCTGGAGCTGCCGACGGGAGGCACCAACACCTACGTCCTGGCCGACCTCGACCTGGACGGCCATGCCGACCTGGTGTGCACGGGGCGGGACGGACTGCGGGTATTCCACGGCGGCCCGGACGGCCTGCGTCCCGACCGCTGCACGTTCCTCCCCGGCCTGGGGCAGTTCTTCCACTACGTGCAGGTCGGGGACTTCGACCGTGACGGCTGGCTGGACCTGCTGGGCGTGGCCTACACCTACGACGACAAGCCGGAGACGATGGCGGCCTCCTCCGTGATCTTCCACGGCTCGCCCGACGGTTTCTCCGCGGAACGCTCCACGGTGCTGCCCACCTGCTGCAAGGGCAACGCGCGCGTGGCCGACCTGTCCGGCGACGGCTGGCTGGACGTGGTGTTCTACAACCCGCGCGGCTACCTGGCCGTGTATCACGGCGGCCCGCACGGCTTCTCCACCGAGCGGATGAGCCGCATTCCGCTGGACCTGGGCGGCGACGGCAACGTCGCGGCGATCAACTGCGCCGACCTGACCGGCAACGGCTGGCTGGATCTGATCGTCGTGGTCATGGGCCACTACACGCGCATGGAGTCCGGATTCCACATCCTGCACGGCGGGCCGGCTGGCTACTCGCAGGATCGCAGCGAGTACCACCGCACCGACGCCTCCAGCATCCTGCTGACCGTCGCCGACGTGAACGGCGACGGTCACCTCGACCTGCTGGTGCCGGCCTATTCCACGCAGTTCAGCCGCGTGCTGCCGGCGCACATCTACTGGGGCACGGCGCACGGCATCGACTACGAGCAGCCCACCGTGATCCCGTGCGACTCCTCCTGCGCCTTCCAGGTGGTGGACCTGACCGGCAACGGCTACCGCGACGTGCTGACCATCTGCCACCGCACCGACCTCGGCCACCGGGTCGACTCGATGCTGTTCCACAACGGGCCCGACGGCCTGGACCTCGACCACCCGGTGCGGCTGCCGGGGATGGGCCCGCACCTGAGCACGCCGCGCGACTTCGGCAACGCCTTCACGCGCGAGCCGTGCGAGCGCTACCGCTCGCCGCCGTACGAGCTGGCGGGCAGGCGGCCGGTGGGGGTGGACTGGACCGCGGACACGCCGCCGCGCACGTCGGTCGAGCTGCAGCTCCGCTGGGCCGGGTCGCGCTCGGAGCTGGAGCGGGCCCCGTGGCGTGGCGCGGAAGGCGCGGGCACGACCTTCGGGCATCCCGGCCGCGTGGTGGGGTTTGCGGGAGCGCAGCGCTGGCTGCAGTATCAGGCCACCCTCACCTCGCTCGACGGCTGCAGCACGCCCTCGCTGCGCGAGGTAAGCGTCGAGCTGGTTTAAGGCGTACACTCTCCGCATGGCAGAGCAAACGCTGGTCGACAAGGGCCGCTACGTGGCGGCGGGGACGGTCGAGGACGTGCGCGCCAAGGGGGTCGTCCTGGTCCAGGGCGACGGGGTCACCATCGCCGTGTTCGCCGACGGCGACCGCATCGCCGCGGTGGACAATCGCTGCCCGCACATGGGCTTCCCGCTGCACCGCGGATCCCTCGACGACGGCATCCTGACCTGCCATTGGCATCACGCCCGCTTCGACGTCGTTTCCGGCTGCGCGTTCGACCTGTTCGCCGACGATGTGCCGTCCTGCGAGGTGCGCGTCGTCGACGGGCAGGTGCTGGTCGCGCGCCGTCCGCGCGAGCACGCCGGCGCCGCGTTCTATGGCCGGCGCCTGCAGCGGGGGCTGGACATCGGCGTGGGCCTGATCCAGGCCAAGGCGCTGCTCGGGCTGCTGGACGAAGACCCGGACCCGTCCGGTGTGATCGCCACGGTCTCCGAGTTCGCCGCGCGCCGGCTGGCGAGCTGGGGCGAGGGGCTGGTGCGCCTTGCCTGCGTGGCCAACCTGGCGCCGTACCTGAGCGACGACACCCGCTACCTGGCGCTCTACTACGCGACCCGGCAGATCGCCGCCGAGGCGTCAGGGGCGGTGCCGCACCGCCTGCGCGGGGCGCT
Organism: Spirochaetia bacterium; assembly: GCA_965215345.1. GTDB lineage: Bacteria > Spirochaetota > Spirochaetia > SZUA-6 > Bin103 > CATQHW01. The sequence continues at coordinate 604,537 of CBDCDL010000001.1, forward strand.
GGACGGCGACGGCCGCCGGCTCGAGGATCTCGCCGGCTGGCTGAAGACGTTCGTCGGCGCCCGCCACGCGGACGGGGTCGAGCGCACGCTGGCCACGGCGCTGCGCACGCTGAGCGGGCGCGCCGCCGCCGGCCTGCTGTCCGACGCGGCGGCGCAGCGTCTCTATGCCGAGGGCGGGCACCTGCTGGACTCCTGCAACAAGGTGTTCGAGCTGATGGACCACATCGGCACGGACGACGCGGAGACGCACGTGGCGCTGCTGGCCGGCCGCATCGCCGCGGCGCGCGGTGAGGAAGAGGGGAGCGCCTGGCGGCACCCGGTCGACCTGGTGAGCGCCGCCCGCGATCTGGAGTCGCGGCTCCCGGAGTTGCTGGCGGCGGGCGAGGATGCGGCGCGCGCGAACGGGACCGCAGAAGCGGCGCAGGCGCGGGAGGTTTCCAGGCGCCTGCTTCCGGTCTTGCTCGGCGATGACGGCCGCGCGGTGCTGGAGGCGATCGGCGCCGAGCTGGCCGGCGGAACCGCCCCTCGCATCCTGTCGGCCGTGGTCGCCCATGCGGCGGGGCTGCGCCTGGCGCGCTTCTCGGCGTCCAACGACGTGGGCGACTGGTTCAGCGCCCAGCACACCTTCATCTTCGCCAACGCCGTGGACCGGGCGGTGCGGCGCAACCCGACGACGGGCGCGGTGGCGGCGATCGTGCAGGCGGCCCTGTCCGTGCACGCCGACCGGTTCCTGAACGTGCCGCCGGCCCGGCTGCCGGGCGAGCGGGACGGCCTGGACGCGTTGCCCGAGGACCACGACGAGCTGCTCGAACGGCTGCTCGACACCATGGATCGCCGCAGCACCCCGGGCGAAGCGGACGCGCTGACTGCCCGATACCTGCGCACCGGCGGCTCCCTGGAGCGGCTGATCGATACGCTGGCCCATGCGACGGTGCGCGAGGACCTGGACTTCCACAGCCTGCAGGTCCTCGAGGCGGCGGTCGCGCAGGGCCGGACCTGGGGGGACGGCCCCGAGCGGGAGCACCTGATGATCGGCGTGACCCGCAACCTGGCCGCGCAGTGTCCGACCCGGCGCGGCGGTCTGAGCACCGCCCTGATCGCCCGGCGACTGCATCGCGGCCAGGCGCTGTACGCCGAGGATGAGGGGGACGGCGACAGCGGGGGCGCCTGAGGGAGATCGTCGTGCTGGATCTGCAGACCTTCGCGCCCGGCGATCCGGCCGGCGCCGCGGCGGTGTTCCACCGGGACGGCCTGGTCGTCATCCGCGACGCGCTCACCCCGGAGCAACTCGCGCTCGCGCAGGCCGGGGCGCGGCGCGTGGCGGCCGAACAGATGGCGGCGATCCCGTTCGAGGAGGCGAACCGCGGCTATGCGCGCTATTCCTACGGGTTGCAGCTCCACCACCCCGAGTGGGCGCAGTTGATCGCGGTGCCGACGATCCTGCCGGTGCTCGATGAGATCTGGGGCTCCGAGGACTACATCTGCGGGCTCGGCGGCGGCGACTACTCCGCGCCCGGAGCGGAGATTCAGCACCTGCACGCCGACGTGCGCGACGACATCGCAGACCCGCTGCAGCAGGTCACCATCTTCGATCTGCCGAGCCCGTTCATCGTCGTCAACTACGTGATGACCGAGTTCAGCGAGCGAACGGGAGCGACCCGCTTCGTGCCCAGCACGCACCGTACGCGCCAGAAGCCTCCCACGCTGGAGGAAGAACCGGAGCGCATGCGGCGGTCGTTCGTGTGCGCTCCGCCCGGCACGGCCATCGTCCGCGACGTGCGCTGCTGGCACGGCGGCACGCGCAACAGCAGCGACCAGGTGCGCATCATGCTCGGCATCGGTTACTACGCGCCCTGGTTCCGGCAGGCGAGGATGGGGGGCGTGGTGCCCCGGTCGCTGTACCGGACGCTGCCGGCGCGGGCGCAGAGACTCGCGCGGTTCATCGTCGTCGACGACGCGTGAGGATGCCGTCACCCCCGAACATCCTGTTCGTCTTCACCGACCAGCACCGCTGGGACTGGGTCGGGTACGAGGGGCGGGTGCCGGTGCGCACCCCCAACCTGGACCGGCTCGCCGCGCGCGGCGTGGCCTTCAGCGGCTGCCGGGTGGCAAGCCCGATGTGCGCGCCCAGCCGTGCCTGCCTGGCCGCCGGCGTGCGCTACGGCCGCTGCCGCGTCGCCGACAACCGCGCCGACGCCGATCCGGCGCTGCCGACCTTCATGCGGTCCCTGCGCGCGGCCGGCTACCGGGTGGCGATGTGCGGCAAGAGCGACCTGCACAAGCGCTCGCACCTGCACGGCCGCTACGGCTGGTCCAGCTTCCTGGGGCGGATGGGATTCACCGACACCCTCGATCACGCCGGCCATCGCGACAGCGCCGCCGTCGCCGGCCGGACCGAGCCCATCGAGCCCTACCTGGCGTTCCTGCACGAGCACGGCTTGGCGGCGACGGTGCTGGACGACTGGGAGCGGCGCCGGCAGCACGACGAGGACGGGAAGGGGATCTCCGCATGGCCCTGCCCGCACGGCCGCTTCTTCCAGATCGACGACTTCACGGGACGGGCGGCGCTCGGCCTGCTCGACCGACTGCCGGCCGGGGAGCCGTGGTTCCTGCAGGTGAACTTCTCCGGCCCGCACCCCTATTTCGATGCCTGCCGGGAGTTGCTCGACCGCTACGAGGGCGTCGCGTTCCCGGAACCGGCCGACACACTGCCCGATTCGCACGACCACCAGGCGATCAGACGCAGCTACGCGGCCAAGATCGAAGGCATCGACGACTGGATCGGCTGGATCCGGGACGCCGTCGAGCGTCGCGGCGAGGCGGACGACACGCTGTTCGCCTTCTCGGCCGACCACGGCGAAATGCTCGGCGCGGGTGGGCTCTGGGACAAGGGGCAACCGCACGAGGGGTCCGTGCGTGTGCCGCTGGCGGTTTCCGGGCCCGGCGTCGATGCGGGACGCTGGAGCGATGCGCCGGTGGAGATGATCGATCTGGCCGCCACGTTCGTCGAAGCCGCAGGTGCGGAGCCGCCGACCGGCTGGGAGGCGTGCTCGCTGTGGCCACTGCTGAGCGGCCGAACGCGGCGCACCCGGCCGGTCACCGAGTCGGCATTCGGCGACTGGCGCCTGCGCACGGACGGGCGCTGGAAGCTGGTCGAGCGCCGTGCGGCGACCGCGGAGCTCTACGACCTGTGGAACGATGCCGCCGAGCGTCACGACGTTGCGGATCGACACCCCCGGATCGTCGATCGTCTGTCCTGTCCTGCTTGAAGGCGCACGTTGCTCGGCGGACGCTGTGAGCAGACGTGTCGACCGCGCACGCGCCGGGCGGGATTCATGGTGGGCTCCGCCTGCATTGGTGTCGAATCAACCGGAAGGGCAACACTCGCGCGGGGCTTCGCCGCTACCGGCGGTCCATGGCCCGGCGCTGATGCGCGTCGAGCGTGACCTTGCGCATCCGCAGCGACTTCGGCGTGGCCTCGACCATCTCGTCGTCGCGAATGAACTGCAGCCCGGCCTCCAGGGAGAGGGGCGTAACCGGGGTGACCGTTACCGCGTCGTCCCTGCCCGCCGCACGCATGTTGGTGAGCTTCTTGGTCTTGCACAGGTTCACCTCCAGGTCGTTGGAGCGATTGTGCTCGCCGGCGATCATTCCCGCGTAGACCGGGTCGCCCGGACGGACGAACATCCTGCCGCGCGGCTCCAGGTTGAAGATTGCGTACGGCACCGCCACGCCCGGGCGATCAGAGATCAATGAGCCGGTGGGCCGCGCGCTGAAGTCGCCCTGATACGGCTCGTATCCGGCCAGGTACGCGTTCATGATGCCGGTGCCGCGGGTGTCGGTGAGGAACTCGGGGCGATAGCCGATCAGCCCACGGGTCGGGATGCGGAACTGCAGTTGAACCCTTCCGGTCGCGTGATTGGACATACCCATGAGGTTCCCCTTCCTGCGCACCAGCTTCTCGGTAACGATGCCGGTGTAGGCGTCGCCACAGTCGACGGTGAGATGCTCGATCGGCTCCAGGCGCGTGCCGCTCTCCATGCGAAAGATCACCTGTGGCCGGCCGACGCACAGCTCGAACCCCTCGCGGCGCATCGTCTCGATGAGGATGGCGAGCTGAAACTCGCCTCGTCCCTTTACCAGAACACTGTCGTCATGCTCGACGTCTTCCATCTCGATGGAGACGTTCTGCAGCGTCTCGCGGCGCAGGCGGTCGCGAATCCTGCTCATCTGCACGATGCTGCCCTCCGTGCCCGCCAACGGTGAGGTGTTCTTGGCGAAGCGCATCGACACGGTCGGCTCGTCTACCATGATGCGCGGCAGCGCCCTGGGCGCTTCGGCCGTGCAGATGGTATCGCCGATGTGGATCTCCTCGATCCCGGACAGCACGGCGATGTCGCCGGCCTCCGCTGACTCGGCGCTGACCAGCGACACCCCTTCGTAGACCTGGATGCGGGTAACGCGCAGCGACTGTTCGGCGGCAGCGCCGATGCGGGTGAGACGATCGCGCGACGCTACCTGCCCGGTGTAGATCTTGCCGACCGCAAGTCGCCCCAGGTGTTCGGCGTACCCCAGATCGGAGACCAGCATCCGGAACGGCTGCGTGGCATCGGCAACCGGCGGCGGGATTTCCCGTACGATGGTGTCGAGCAGCGCGTCCAGGTCCTGCTCCGGCCCATCGACGGTGGCCCTGGCTATGCCGTCGCGGCCGACGGCGTACAGGATCGGCAGGTCGAGCTGGTCCTCGTGAGCGTCGAGGTCGATGAGCAGCGCCAGGACCTCGTCCACGACCTCCGCCGGCCGCGCGTCCGTCCGGTCGATCTTGTTGATGACCAGAATGAGATGGAGGCCGAGCTTGAGCGCCTTGCCCAGGACGAAGCGGGTCTGCGGCAGGGGGCCCTCGGCCGCGTCCACCAGCACGACGGCGCCATCCACCATGGACAGCGCGCGCTCCACCTCGCCGCCGAAGTCGGCGTGCCCGGGCGTGTCTATGATGTTGATCTTCGTGTCGCGCCAGCGGACGGCACAGTTCTTGGCGGTGATGGTGATGCCGCGCTCCCGTTCCAGGTCCATGCGGTCCATCACCCGTTCGGCGACGATCTGCCCCTTGCGGAACATGCCGCAGCGGCGGAACAGGGCGTCGACGAGAGTGGTCTTGCCGTGGTCGACGTGGGCGATGATTGCGGCGTTGCGGATGCGGGTGTTGCGGATGCGGGCGTTGCGAATGTGGGCGTTGCGGATGTGATCCATGCGGTAGCCGCGAATGTGCTACCGGCCGCGGGTCTCCGCCAAGCGGCCGTGAAGCGGTAGACTGATCGGCATATGCATGCGACCAGTAACGACACCGACCGGCTGGCGATCGACGGCGGCACGCCGCTGGTGACGGAGCTGCCCGAGCGCGGCCTGATCGGCGCGGAGGAACGCGCCGCCGTGCTGGGGGTCGTCGATCGGGCGATCGCCGCCGGCGGCGCCATCGAGTACGGGGGGCCGGAGGAGGAGGCGTACTGCGCCGAGTTCGCGGAGACCCTGGGCGGCGGGTACGCGGACGCGGTCAACTCGGGCACCGCGGCGCTGTACGTCGCGCTGCGGGCGCTCGGCGTGGAGCCGTTCACGGAGGTGGTGGTGCCGGCGATCACCGACCCCGGCGGCATGATGCCGGTGCCGCTGCTGGGCTGCATCCCGGTGGTGGCCGACACCGCACCGGGCTCCTTCAACTGCGGCCCCGAGCAGATCGAGGACGTGATCGGGCCGCTGACCAGCGCCATCGTGGTCGCCCACATCGCCGGCGAGCCGGTGCGGATCGAGGCCGTCGCCCGTCTTGCCGAGCGCCACGGCGTGCCGCTGATCGAGGACTGCGCGCAGGCGCACGGCGCCGCCATCGGCGGCGCGCCGGTCGGGAGCTTCGGCACCGTCGCAACCTTCTCGACGATGTGGGGCAAGCACCACTCGACCGGCGGGCAGGGCGGCGTGCTGTTCACCCGCGACGGGGAGCTGTACCGGACGATCCGCGGCGCCGCCGACCGCGGCAAGCCGTTCGGGGACACCCTGCCGGCGGGCCGCAACTACCTGGCGTCTCTCAACTTCAACCAGGACGAGCTGAGCGCTGCGATCGGCCGCGCGCAGCTCGTCAAGCTGCCGCCGGCGGTGGAGCGTCGCCGCGCGTTCGTACGCGCGCTGGCGGAGCGTCTCTCCGACGTGCCGTCGGTGCAGGTCCCGGAGCTGCCCGGCGGCGCCGAGCCGTCCTGGTGGTTCCTGCGGCTGCGCTACCGCCCGATGGGCGGCTGGGACAAGGAGCGGTTCTGCGCGGCCCTCGCCGCCGAAGGCGTGCCGGTCACCCCCACCTACGCCGCGCTGCCGGCCACCAGCACCTGGTTCCGCGAGCGGCAGGTGTTCGGGAGGCGGAGCGGCTTTCCGTGGACGGCGGCCGAATACCGGGGCGATCCGGATCGCGTCTTCCCGTGTCCGAACGCCCACGCGGCGGTCGCCGAGCACTTCACGCTGCCGGTGCGCGAGTCGTGGGGCGAAGCGGAGGCGGCGAAGATCGCGGCGGCGCTGGCCCGCGTCGACCGCGCCGCGCGCCGGCCGGGAAGCGCGCAGGGCTCAGAGACCGTCAGCGGGTTACACTGACGAGGATCCGGCACGGGCCGGAACGCCTTCCTGCGTCTCCGCGACCACCTGGTCGACGACCGCGCGGAGCGCCTCCTGCTCGGTCGCTCCCTCGACGCGGCGGAGCCGGAACAGGTCCAGTTGCCGGTCTGCGCTCGTGCCGTCGCGGATGATGTCGCGCACGCGGTGCAGTTCCTCTTCGCAGCCGAGTGCGGCGGCATCGCCGGCCAGCGTGTCGATCAGCGCCTTGGCGTACTCGTCGATGTCCATGCGCCCGCCGGTGCCGTCATCGCCAAGGAACGCGAACACCCCGAAGCGCTGCGCCAGCCACCGGTTCTCCAGGATGATCTCCGTGCGCGGCTCGGCCGGCAGCTCGTCCGACCGCGCCTGCCGCAGCAGCATGCGGATGAGCGACGCATGGAGCGCGGCGATGGCCACCGCCTCGTCGACGCGCGGGCAGATGTCGCAGATGCGCAGCTCCACCGTCGGATGCAGTGCGGCCGGCCGGATGTCCCACCACAGCTCGCTGCCGTCCTGGATGAAATCCAGGCGCCGGTACTCGTCCACGAGCCGGTCGTACTCCGCGCGCGACCGCAGCGGAGCGGGAGTGCTGGTGCGCGGGAGTGCGCCGAACAGATTCAGGCGATACGACTTGTAGCCGGTCATGCGGCCGCCGCTGAACGGCGACGACCCGGACAGCGCGTGCAGGAACGGCAGGTAGCGTCGCAGGGCGGTCATGACCCGAATGCGCTCGTCCTCGTCGCCGAAGCCGGCATGGATGTGCATGCCGCCGAATAGCATGCGCCGCACCGCGTCCTGGAAGAGAGCGGCGAACCGTTCGTAGCGCTTCGTGCGGGTGGGCGCCTGTTCGGTCCACCGGGCGAACGGATGGGTGGAGGAGGCCAGCACCGCGGCGCCGTGGCCGGCAGCCGCCGTCAGCACCAGGGCGCGGGTCTCCACCAGGGCCTCGCGCACGTCGGCCACCGTGCTGCAGATGCGCGTATTGGTCTCGATCTGGGAGCGGAGGAACTCCGGGACCACCTTGTGCGGCCCGCTGTCCCGCTCGCAGGCGGCGAAGATGCCGGGGTCCGGATCGGCCAGCAGATCGCGCGTGTCCGGGTCGATCAGGAAGAACTCCTCCTCGACCCCGAGCGTGACCGCCAGGGTGTCGCCGGGTTTCGCCGCCATGCCGGGTTTCGCCACCATTCAGTCCAGCGTGGACTGCCGGCGGCATTCTTCCATGATGCGCATCTGCCGCAGCACCTGCTCGGCGGTGACCGGCAGCGGTCCGCCGCGGCGGATGGCGTCGAACAGCTCCCGATAGTAACGGGCCTCGCCCTCGGCCTCAGGGACGCCGGCGGCCTTGGCCTCGTCGAGCCTCCAGCGTCGTTCGACCCATTCGACCTGCTCCCGGTTGTAGCTGCGGTCTCCGGTCGGCTCGGTGGACAGGTGGCGCTCGGGGCGGCTGCCGGGCCGCACGCAGCGCCAGGTCAGCTCGCCGTTGCCGCCCACCAGCCCGCCTTCCGAGCCCATGACGTGGAGCATCGGCTGCTCGTAGGCGCAGGTGGAGGTGATCTCGATGTCGATCGTCGGCGCCGCGGCAGAGTCCGGATCCGCGGGATCAGGGGCGAGGACGATCTTGAGATGGTCCTCCGCGTCGCCGAGGGTCTGCACGCAGTCGCTCACGTACAGCACGCGCGGCTCGCCCGGGCCGAACAGCGTCAGGGCGGCGTCGATCAGGTGGGCGCCGGTGTTGTTGAGCGATCCGCCGCCGAAGCGCCGCAGGGTCTGCCAGTCCCAGCGTCTGCCGAAGCCGTGGTCGACCAGCCGCACCTGAACGAGGCGCCCGAGCTCGCCTGCGCCCGCGATGGCGAGCAGTTTCTGCAGCTCGGGCCGGAAGCGCCAGTTCTGGAACACGGACAGCAGCCGGCCGGTGGCGTCCCGGACCGCCACCATGCGCTCGGCCTCCTCGAGCGAGGTGGCCATCGGCTTCTCGCCGACCACGTGGCGGCCGGACTCCAGCGCGGCGATCGCGTACGGGGCGTGCAGGTGGCTCGGCACCGCGACCACGACCAGCTCGACCTCGGCGTCGGCCAGCAGGTCGTCGAACTCGACGCAGGAGCGGCAGCCGAAGCGCTGCTCGGCCTCGGCGCGGCGCTCGGCCAGGTGGTCCTGGACCGCGACCACGGTGAATCGCTCGGGCTGCTCGGCGAGCAGGCGCGCGTGGATGTTCCAGCCGCTGCGGCCCAGGCCGGCGATGGCGGCGCGCACGGGAGGGACGGACGTACTCATGACGGGCGGATCATAGCCCACCGGTCGCAAGACCGCGCGCGGACCGCACCGCCGCACCGCGCCTCGCGTGCACCACTCATTCCGACGTGCTACGATGAAGCACCCATGACTCGGCACTGGAGCCGCACGCTGAGCGTGGCGGTGCTGCTCGGCACCATGGCGCTGCGGCTGCCGGCTCAGGATTGTAGCGAGTGGAATACGCGAGCTTTCTTCGCGGGGGCACAGCCGCCCGTGGAGGCGTGTCTGAGTCAGGGCGCCGACGTGTCGGCGCGCGATGGCAGTGGCTGGACGCCGCTGCACTTCGCGGCAGCACTGAATGCCGATGAGGACATCATCTCGAGGTTGGTGGCACATGGTGCCGACGTGTCGGCGCGCGATAACAATAGCTGGACGCCGCTGCACTTCGCGGCAGCGCGGAATGCCAACGAGGACATCATCTCGAGGTTGGTGGCACACGGCGCCGATGTGTCGGTACGGGATGAGAAAGGCAGGACCCCGATGCATCTGGCGGCTTATGGCAACGAGAACCCCAACGTAATTACCGCACTGGAGAGCGCTGGAGCCAAGGTCGAAGTGCGCGATCTGGACGCCTTGACTCCGCTGCATCTGGCAGCCTTCCATAATCCCGAGCCCCGGACGATCACCGAGTTGACGCGTGTCGGAGCTGACGTACGCGCGCGCGACGTGAACCGGTGGACTCCATTGCACTGGGCGGCGTACGGCAGCAATGACGCGAGGGTCATCACTTTGCTGGCGCAAGAGGGTGCCGAGGTCGAGGCGCGCGACGCGTACGACCTTACCCCGCTTCACTGGGCCGCCAAGAACAATCCGAAGCCCGCGGTCATCGAGGCGCTGACGGAGGCCGGGGCTGATGTAGAGTCGCAGGACTTTACCAGTGGCTGGACTCCGCTGCATCTGGCGGTCGTAGGCGAGAATCCCGACGCCATCACAGCGCTGCTCGAAGCCGGAGCCGACGCGACCACGTTGGATTGGGACGACAAGAAACCCTGGGATTACGTAAATGATAGTCTGAAGAATGACCAAGCCTATCAAAGGCTCAGATGATATGAGCACGGACGATAGCGAAGTCGATGACGCGACGCATCCATCTCAGGTCGAAGCCGGTAGAGGCTGGCGGAGACGATGGAGCGGCGAGACTATTGCCATCATCGGCACCGGAGCCGGTATTGCAGTCACTATTCTCCTCTCCATTCTGGCGACGCATAATTCTCTCACCAACCGCTTGGATAACCTGAGCATGTATCGCGAAGATCGTTTGGAGACCGTGCGGCAGGAATACAGGAGCCTTCTCGGAGATCTCCAAGGGAGCATCAACGAGAGCGTGGCAGAGCTGGAGTCGCGTATCCGAGCCATCGAGATCGCCCAATCGAACGTTGCAGGGCAACTCGAGATAATGCAGGAGTCCGCACGAAAATGACGACGACTCGACCCGACAGGGTTCGCGCGTTGGCGCACACGTAGGTCCCTGCGAGCACTCGTGGCAGAGGTCCAGGTTCGCCTGCCGAGCACCGCTCGCTCCGTGCCGGAGCGGGTGTTCTTCACGCTGCGGCGCTACTGGTTCGTCTACCTGCTGATGTTTCCCGGTCTGGCCTGGATCGCGGTGTTCCAGTACGCGCCGATGTACGGCCTGCTGGTCGCCTTCAAGGACTTCAACATCGTCAAGGGCATCATGCTCAGCCCGTGGGTGGGCCTGGAGAACTTCCGGATCCTGTTCCAGACACCGCCGTTCTACATCGCGCTGCGCAATACGCTGATCATCAACCTCTACAACCTGGCCTTCGGCTTCACCTTCACGGTGTTCCTGGCGCTGATGCTCAACGAGGTGCGGGTCTCCTGGTACAAGCGCACGGTGCAGACGATGGTCTACGTCCCGCACTTCGTCTCCTGGGTGGTGATGGGCGCTCTGGTGTCGCGCATGCTCTATCCCGAGCCCGACAGCCCGTTCAACGTCCTGGTCGGCCTGTTCGGGGTGCAGCCGCGCCACTGGCTGACGGACCCCGCGTACTTCCGCGGCATCGTCGTGGTCGTCAACACCATCAAGGATGCGGGCTTCGCCACCATCATCTACCTGGCGGCGCTGTCCAGCGTAAATCCCGACCTAGTGGAGAGCGCCCATTGCGACGGCGCGCACCGCGGCCACCTGATGCGGCACATCTACCTGCCGCGCATCGCGCCGACCATCGCGGTGCTGTTCATCCTGCAGCTTTCCGGCCTGTTCAGCTCCAACTTCGACCTGATGTACAACCTGTACAACCCGGCCGTGTACGACGTCGGGGACGTGCTCTCCACCTACCTGTACCGGACCGGGCTCTTGAACAGCAAGTTCGAGCAGGCGACCGCGCTCGGGCTGGTCTTCAACGTGCTCGGGCTGGTTCTGCTGCTGAGCGCCAACCGCGGCATCAGGCGCATGAACGTGATGGGCATCTTCGAGTGATGACCGGGGGCACACTCCGCGGCCGCCTGGGCTTCAACGTGTTCGACGTGTTCGCAGTCGCATTCGTCGGCGTGTTCGCCGTGCTCGCCGCCTACCCGATGTGGTACGTGCTGGTCGTGTCGCTCATGCCGTACGCCGAATTCATCCGGGCCGACTTCATCCTGCTGCCGTCGCTGAACCCGGACCTGACCTACTACCACGGCATCATGATCGGCGCTCCGCAGCTCTTCCTGCGCGCCATGTCCGTCTCCATCGTCAAGACCACGGTCGGGGCAGGCGGCGGCGTCGTGGTCACCGCCATGCTCGCCTACGCCGTGACCAAGCGCCACGTGCCCGGAACGCGGCTCATCAACGTCCTGATCGTCCTCACCCTGTTCTTCTCCGGCGGCCTGATCCCGCTTTTCCTGCTGGTGGTCAAGCTCGGGTTGTACCGCTCGGCCCTGGCGCTGATCCTGGTCACGGCGTTCATCAACACCGCCTACTTCATCATCATGCGCAATTTCTTCTCCTACACGGTGCCCAAAGATCTCGAGGATGCCTGCTCGATCGACGGCGCCAACGAGGCGACGACGTTCTTTCGCATCATCCTGCCGATCTCCAAGCCGATGATCACGGCGATCCTGCTGTTTCTGGCGGTCTACCACTGGAACGACTACGTCAGTTGGCTGTATTTCGTGGGCGACGCAACGGTCGCGCCGTTCGCGATCCTGCTCCTCAGGGTGCTGGAACGGCCGACGGTCTTCTTCGACTCGGCGGCCGGGCAGCGCTTCATCGAGGACGAGGGCTGGATTCCTCCGAGGCAGCTCGTGATGGCGACCATCGTGCTCGCCATGCTGCCGATCCTGATGCTGTACCCGTTCCTGCAGCGGTACTTCGCCAAGGGCATCCTGATCGGCGCCGTCAAGGAGTAGAGGGCAGGGCACCGCTCAGGCCGGCACGATCGTCACGTCCACCTCGTCGACGACGATCGGCTCCGGGTCCGGCACCGCGCCGACGTCCACCATCCCGGAGAACAGCAGTGTCAGGGTGAGGTCGTTGTCGCCGCGCACCACCAAGTCGGGAGTCAGGTCGATGACGCAGGTGGTGTGCGGCGGCAACGGCCGGCCCGCCTGCGCCGGGCGCCCTTCGCGGTGGTACACGCGGCGAAGTTGCCCGGCCGGAACCTCGGTGCCGTTGAGGTCCACGGCGATCCGGTCGGCCGATCCCAGCCCGACGGCGCGCAGGAACAGCGTGGCGCTGGCGGTCTTCCCGACCTCCTCGAACAGCCGGAATCGGTAGCTCGCCGACGGGCTGCCCGGCTCGCGCGGCAGGACCAGCTTCCGGTCCTTCATCGTGCCGCACACGTTGGCGCCGGACGGGCTGATGCCGTGGTAGCCGCCCCACATCGAGCGGTAGGTGTAGTGACGGACGCCGTCGGCCACCCGCTTCGGGTCGCGCGCCTCGCGCAACAGGCGGAAGGCCGCAGGCCAGCCGGTCTCCGCGCCGCGCCTGCCGGAACGGAACCCGCCCCAGTGCTTCTGGAAGTTGTAGACGGACATGCCGTCGGCGCCCTGGTGGCGCAGCGCGTGCGCCAGCGCGCGGTAGTGCTCCGCCGTCGCCGGCGGGCCGAAGCTCTCGCGCGAGCAGCAGTACGGCTGCACGCCGGGGTAGAGCCGGCACGGCGTCCCGGCGGTGAGAGCACGGAACTCCTCGCAGGCGGCGTTGAAGTTCGTGAACGACGAGTCCATCGGAGCGACGAAGTCGACCAACGCACCGCCGATCCACGCCGGCACGTCCAGTCCCACCGCATGACAGTCCTCCAGGGTCTCCGGCGCCAGCACGCCCAGCTCCAGCCGCCGCCCGCGCGCGGCGCCGCGCTCGTCGAGCATCGCGCGCAGCCGCTCGATCAGGCCGGTCATCAGCGGCTGCCGCTCGCGGGCCGGGCTCCGGTCGCCGCCGGGCGCGGGGAAGTAGAGGCCGTCGCGCATGGTGAGCAGGACGCCGTCCACGTCGAAGCGCGTCACCACCTCGGCGACGACGCCGTACAGGTAATCGCGCACCTCGGGGACCGTGAAGTCCATCCGGTTGCCCGGCAGGAAGGCGCCGCCGGGCGGCACGTCCGTGATCTTCCACTGCGGGTTGCGGTGCAGGAACATGCCGCCCTGGTCGGGCGCGCCGTGGTTGTCGTTGACCCGGAACCCGGCCAGGCAGCGCATGCCGCGCTCCCGGCAGCGCTCCAGCATCACCTGCAGCGGCATGATGCCGTCGTCCATCATCGGCAGGAACCGCCGGTGCTGCGGGCGCGCGTCGTACTCGAAGCGCTCGGAGCGGAAGTACATGGTCCAGCCGGCGTTGTAGACCTCCTGCACGAACACGTCGGCGTCGCTGGTGGCCACGTGGTCGATGAACCTGCGGAGCTCTTCCGGCGTGGCAGGATGCGAGGTGATCAGCGGCCGGGCGTCGCCCGGGTCGAAGTCGTAGTTGGCCACGTTGGACGGATCGCTGACGTAGACCAGCTCCCAGTCGCGCGGCGGCCTGGTGTCGGGGGGCGTGGCAGAGGGCATCGTCGTCACTCCGGCGACCCTGCTACTCGGGCGACCAGGTGGTCGCGTGGACGCCCTCGTCGCGGGCTCCGGCCCACAGGGTCAGCACGCGGCCGTCGCGCAGCAGCACCGAGCTGGTGCGCGCGTCCATGGGGTGGTAGGCCAGGATGTAGGGGTCGGGGTCCCAGGTCCGTCCGCCGTCGGGGCTCACCAGCGCGCGGGGGCCGCCGACGGCGTCCTTGTGGTCGTAGGTCAGCACGACGCGGCCGTCCGGCAGGCCGACGGCATCCGCGGACACCATGTGCAGACGGGTGACCAGGAACGGGGTGGTCCAGTCGTAGCCGCCGTTGGCGGAGAACATGATCGCCTCGTTCTTGTAGCGGCCCGGTCCGACCCGGTTGAGCGAGGGCGCCGGCCAGGTCGCGTGGCCGCCGCCCTGCTCGGCGGGCGCGTCGAACAGGTCCGGGTGCAGGTACTCCCGCTGGAAGCGCGTCGCGCAGAGCAGCTCGCCCGACGGCAGCTCCAGGAGGTTCGACTCGCAGGAGCCGGGCGGCAGCACCGTCCAGTCGCCCCAGGTTCTGCCGTCGTCCTGCGAGCGCAGCAGGACGTCCCCCTCGTATCCGGCCCGGCGCGCGGCATCGTTCCAGGCGTTGCCGCAGAAGCAGATCACGGTGCCACAGGCGAGCTGCACGATGCGGCTGCCGTCGCCCTGACCGCAGTAACGCGTCGGCCGCGGCGCCAGCTCGGAATCCGTCCACGTGCGCCCGCCGTCGTCGCTGCGTGCCACGCGGGGCTCGCGCGTGGGGAACGTGCCGCGCGCCGGGTCGGCCTCCTCGATCAGCGCGGCATAGCTCGCGAGGAAGGTGCCGGCGCCGGTCACGCCGAACCCGAACACCGCCGGATCGCGTCCCGACAGCGGGATCTCGGCCAGGAAGCTCCACGTGCGCCCCTCGTCGGTGGAGCGGTGGATGCGGCAGTCGCGGCTCGAGTAGACCAAGCTGCCGTCGGGATGGCGGCAGACGACCGCTCCCTTGCCGCCGGCGCCGGCGAAGTATCGGTGCTCGGCCGCCACGCGCCGGCAGGCCACCATCTCGAAGTTCTCGACGTAGTCGCCGCCCTCGTAGCGGTCGTCGGGGCGCATGCGCACCATGCCGTTGTCCAGGTAGCCGCGGGCGTCCACCCGGTCGCTCCACAGGTTGGGGTACACCAGCGGCGGTTTCTCGAGGCCTTCCGGGGTCCAGCGCACCACGCCGATCGCCGGCCGGCGGCCCCACTCGTCCATGCCGGGGCCGTAGATGGTGGGCGCGTACGAGCCCAGCGCCGCGCCGCGGTGGAAGGCGGACACGATCGCGCCGTCCGTGGCCACCGCGGTGGCCGCGCTCACGCCGGCGCCGGCCAGCACCGGGCGCGCCTTCTCGCGGATGGCGTACCGGCACAGGCCGAGGACGTGCACGTCCTCGGCCCAGGTTACCGAGGTGCCCTCCGAGGGAGCGCCTAGCAAAGCGCGGGCGCCGTACGGGAAGTGCGGCATGCCGTAGCTCAGCACCAGGCGACCGTCGTCAAGCTCCGCGAGCTCGGCGCCCAGCGGTGCGAATCCGTCCGGGATGTTCCAGGTGGCGCCGCGGTCCTCGGACGCGGCCAGCGCGATGTCCCCGGCAGCGCCAGCGACCGGGGCGACCAGCCGGCCGGAGCCGAGCTGCAGCGGGTGGAGCGTCCCGCATCCTGCCGGAAGCTCGGCCGCAGGCTCCCACGCGCCGCCGTCGGTCGAGCACAGGATGCGTCCCGGCAGGCAGAGCAGCAGCGCGCCGTCGCCCAGTGCGGTCAGGCACGCGCGCAGCGAGTCGGGAGGGTCCACGTCCAGAGTGGCGAGCACCTGCCACGGTCCCGCGGGGTCGTCGGCGCCCAATACAACCACGGATCCGCTGCGTTGGACTGTCGCGAAGAGCGTCCCGTCCCGGCCGGCGGTCAGTGCAAGCACCACTCCGCCCGGCGCCTCGGGCGTTGCCAGGTCGGCAACCTGTGACCAGGTCACGCCGCCGTCGTCGCTGTGCGCCAGTGACCCGCCGCGGCCCGCGAGCACGAGGGCATCCCCCTGCCGGCAGAGCAGCGGATCGGCGTCGCCGAACAGCACTTCCTGCCGCTCGACCCGCAGCCGGCGGTAACGCAGCACGTGACTTTCGGTGTGATCGGACTCGAAGCGTTCCTTCATGTGAGAGTGCATGTGGGAGTGACTCATGTGGGAGTGACTCATGTGGGCGTGACTATAGGGCGATCAGAGATCGAAGTGCAGGCGCAGCGCATCGTCGATCTGATCCATGTACGTTGCCGGTACACGACCGACCCGAGTATCGAGACACTGGACCGCGACCGCCCGAACCTGTTCCGCCTGAGCCTTGGAGTCCCGCGGCAGTCCACAGACGTGAGCCGGCAGTTCGACCTGAAACGGATAGACGCGGACCACGTTACTCGTGATCGGCACCACCGTTACCACACCGCGGCCCAAGCTGGACGCGACGCGATTGGCGCCGTCGTTGCTTACGACAACGGCGGGCCGACGGAAGGCCGCCTCAGCCCCGCGCGGGACGCTGAAGTCGACCATCCAGATCTCACTGCGGCGCATCGCCGATTCGTTCATCGTCAAGGCCGTGATCCGTCGTCCGCTCCCAGCCGACGCTGTCATCGTCAGCCTCCCACTCCGCCCACGCGGATGCGTAGTCGTCCCCTAATTTCTCCGTTTGCAATAGTTTGACGGCCTTTCTTACGACCGCTGACCGGGACTTCATACGTTGTGTGCGGGCGTACTCGTCAAGGAAGTCCACTTCCTTCTCCGGGAGGCTGATACTGACCTTCATACCCTCATGCTACCATGGTTGCTACCTTGGCGCGCGGAGTCGGCGAGGACATACGCTGGACGGCCTCCGGTCGAACGCGTACCGTTCCGGTTCGGAGGTAACGCATGGCTAATGCACGCAAGCTGCTGTCTCTCCTGCTGATAGCGGCGTTCGCACTTGCAGGTACCCACGTCTTCGCCGCCGCCCAGGACGAAGGGGCCGCCGGCGAGATGGAACGGGTATCCATCGGCATGATGTACCGGGGCTGGGACTCGTCCGCCTGGGACTCGGATCTGATAGCGCAGGATCGGGTCTGGGGGTACATCGAGGAGAAGTTCAACATCGACTTCAGGATCGAGTACGGCGGCAGCGGAGACATCATCGTCGCATCGATGGCCGCCGGCACCGCGCCGGACATCGTGATGATGTGGCCCGGTCATCCGTGGCTGGGGATTCCGACCTGGCAGAGCTGGATCAACGACGGGTTGCTCACCAACCTGAACGACCTGGTCTCCGCCGATCCGGAGCGCTATCCGATCATCAACACGATCTTCCAGGATCCCGTGTACCGGCTGTACAACCTGGTGCAGAACGGGGGTGTCGACAACTACCACGCGCTCATGACCGGCAATCGCTTCAAGCCGATCACGGACAGCGCGATCGTCTACAACGGCTTCATGCTGGACGATCTCGGCCTGGAGGTTCCGGCGACGTACGACGAGCAGATCACGGCCATGCGCATGGCGCGTGACCAGCTCGGCGCCACCGGCTTCGGCTGGCCGACCTACAAGGGCACCCACTGGAAGGGCCTGAACTACCTGTACTTCCAGACGCACGGACAGGAGGTGGACGGCTACCACCTGGACGAGGACGGCAACTGGTATGACGCGGCGGTCGATCCGGGCAACAAGGCGATCTGGGCGACGGTGGCGGAGCATGCCGGCGAGCAGCTCCTCTATCCGGGGTGGCTGACCGGCGAGTTGTTCGAATACATCGATCAGATCGTTGCCGGCAAGCACCTGTCCGGCCTGTACAAGGGCCCGCGGCCCGACGGCTACATGGCGCACTTCGAGAAGTTCGTGACCGCCAACCCGGGAGCCACGCTGGCGGACTTCCCGCAGGGGCTGCACCCGATCAGCGGACCCGGCGGCCGCGCGCACGACGACGCGGTGCCGCTGGGCGTCTACCGGGCCACCGCCATTCCGGCGTTCTCCGACAACCCCGACCGGGCGCTGGACCTGCTCGAATGGTGGGTCAGCGAGGAAGGGCAGGTCGCGCGCTGGTTCGGGATCAGGGGCATCCACTTCACCCAGGATGACTTCAGCGACTTCGACGCGGAGGAGTTCCTCAAGGACCAATCGTGGAACCCCGATGTCGCGGGGAAGACGCTCGCCGAGGTCATGGTGGAACGCCCCGGGGACCTGATGTTCCTGCCGGGCGCCGCCACCTCCAACTACGACAACGGCATCGTCCCGTTCGCGGAGACCGGGAGCTGGTTCGAGGCCTACAAGCACCTCAGGGACGTCCGCACCGAGCGCACGAACGCGGCGCTGGCGGTCCCCGACGGTGTCGAGTGCTCGGCGCCGTTCACGGCCGTCTGGCAAGGCGGCGGCTGTGCGGCGTGCACGGGACCCAATCCGCCGAAGTGGTGCCAGTTCCAGGCCGGGAACGAGCTCTGGCACAGCTTCCTGGCCGAGGGCTGGGAAGGCTGGCCGCAGTACGTGGACCTGGTAGCCCTCAGCGAAGAGGAACAGCAGGTCCAGGCCGCGCTGACGGACATCAAGAACAAGTGGTGGGTCGCGTTCGTGCTGGGCAACAAGGACGTGGAGGCCGACTGGGACTCCTACGTCGCCGAGTACAACGAGGCCGGCGGCCAGATGCTGTTCGACGCCTGGAACGCCAAGGTCACCGACGCCAAGGCAACCTGGGACAGCGTCCAGTAGTCGCATCCGGACCATCGGGGTGAGCGCTCGCTCGCGGGCGCTACCCTTGATCGAGCGGCGCATCCGTCAGGGGTGCGCCGCTTTCGCTTAAGCCCTTCTTGTCAGAACCGCCGCTCGGGCCGTTCGCGGTAGAAGCGTTCCAGCGCCTTCCCGGCCGGCGACAGCTCGCCTTCCAGGCGCAGCCCGCCGTGTGACAGGTTGATGCTGGCCGCAACCGCCGCGGTTCCGGCGACCTCGTCCGTCTCACCCGCGACCGTGTCGACGGCGTCCACCCAGTGCGGGGTCAGGAGTTGGTTCCACAGGAGCGTGCCCGGCGGCATGGTGTAGCTCAGCACGTCCCCGGAGGTCAGCCCCTCCGGCCTGACCATGCCCGTGCGCCACTCCGGGTCCACGGCGCGCTCCAGCGGCGCCCACCGGTACGGGTCGGTCAGGCCGTTGAACACCTTGGTGCCGTGGATCTGCCAGGCGACCACGTGCGACACGTCCATGTGGTAGCGGCCGGGTACGTGCGCGCCCGAGATGAAGACGATCGGGTAGCACCGGTACCAGGTAAAGCCGGCGCGTCCCATGAACGCCTGCCACGGATCCATCACGTCCTTCCATAGACCGGCGAACAGGTCGCCGCGGCTGGTGAAGTTGGTGAGCTTGAAGTGCGACAGCCCGAACGGCATCTCCATGACCCGCTCCAGCGGCAGGGCGCGGAACTCGTCGATGAAGTCGTCCTCGTCCCGGTAGTAGGGACTGTCCGGCCGCTCCGGCGCCAGGTCGCGCAGGCGCACGTCGTCGTCGCGCCGCAATCGATCGACGATGTCAGCGACCGGGGGAGGCTCGTAGCTGAACGGCACGCACTCGCCGCCCAGCAGCACGTTGCGGGGACCGTCCCAATGGCGGTGCAACTCGGCGGCGGTGCGGACGGTCGCGCCTCCGGGCGGATCTTGACAGGGAAGGCCCATGGCCGGTTCACTCTATCACGGCCGGTGCGTCCGGCCGCCCCGCCCGCTCGCACATGGCCCAGTACATCGTCAAGCGGCTCCTGCTGCTCTTTCCCACGCTGTTCGTCATCGCCGTCGTGTCGTTCGGCATCATTCACCTGCCGCCGGGCAACTACCTGGACACGTACATCGCCAATCTCGCCGCCACCGGCGAGACCGCGACCGAGGATGAGATCGCCGCCCTCGAGGCCCGGTACGGCCTGAACAAGCCGCTGCCGGCCCAGTTCCTGCGCTGGTTGTGGGGATTCGTGCGCGGCGACTTCGGCCAGTCGTTCCAGCATGAGAAGCCGGTGCGGACGCTGATCGGCGAGCGGCTGCTCTTCACGGTGGTGATCTCGCTGGCCTCCATCGTCTTCACCTACGTGATGTCGATCCCGATCGGCATCTACTCGGCGGTCCGTCAATACTCCCCCGCCGACCACCTGTTCACGGGCGTCGGGTTCCTGGGCCTGTCGATCCCCAACTTCATGCTGGCGCTCGTGCTGTTGTTCGTCCTCTACCGAAACTTCGACATCGTCGGCATCGGCCTGTTCTCCGACGCGTTCATCGAAGCGCCGTGGAGCCTCGCCAAGGGCTTCGACCTGCTCAAGCACCTGATCATCCCCGTGGTTGTGATCGGGACTTCCGGCACGGCCGGGCTCATCCGTGTCATGCGCGGCAACCTGCTCGACGAGATCTCGCGCCAATACGTGATCACCGCGCGCGCCAAGGGCCTCGGGGAACGGCGGTTGCTGTTCAAGTACCCGGTGCGGCTGGCCGTCAACCCGCTGGTGTCGAGCGTCGCGTGGCTGCTGCCGGAGATCATCTCCGGAGAGACGATCACCGCGGTCGTGCTCAGCCTTGCGACCGTGGGTCCGCTGCTGCTGTCCTCGCTGCTGGCCCAGGACATGTTCCTGGCCGGCACTATCGTGATGTTCATGGCGTTCCTGACCGTGGTGGGTACCCTGGTGTCCGACCTCCTTCTGGCCGCGATCGATCCGCGTATCCGCTTCGAGCAGCGCGGGGCCTGAACGGAGTGACGATGGCATGAGCGAGGCTTCGACGGGTCTCCCGCCGACCGCACGGTCCGCAGCCGAACTCCCCAGTCGGAGGCCGGAGAGATCGGACTCCGCGGAGGAACGGCTGTTCGTCGCCTCTCAGTGGCGGCTCATGTGGTTGAAGTTCCGCCGGCACAAGGTCGCCCTGGTCGGCGTCGCGGTGACCGTGCTCTTCTACCTGCTGGCCGCCTTCTGCGAGGTGGTCGCACCCTACGACCCGCGGCACCGCCACGGCCGCCACACGTTCGTGCCGCCGCAGGCCATACACTTCTACGACAGCGAGGGCGGCTTTTCGCTGCGGCCGTTCGTGTACAAGCTGGAGCGGCACATCGACCCGCGCTCGCTGCGCCGCACCTACACGGAAGACCGATCGCAGCGTCACTACGTCAAGCTGCTCCACCGCGGCCAGGAGTACCGGTGGTGGGGGCTGTTCGACGCCGACGTACACCTGTTCGGCGTGGACGATGAGGCGACGATCTTCCTGCTGGGCACTGACCGGCTTGGCCGGGACATGCTGTCGCGCATCCTGTACGGGGCGCGCATCTCGCTGTCGATCGGCTTGGTCGGCGTGGCGATCAGCCTGCTGCTGGGACTGCTGCTCGGGGGCGTGTCCGGGTATTATGGAGGCCTCACCGACACGGTGGTGCAGCGCATCATCGAGTTGTTGCGCTCGTTCCCGACCATTCCGCTGTGGCTGGCGCTGAGCGCCGCGATTCCGGAGACGTGGACGCCCGTGCAGCGGTACTTCGCCATCACCGTGATCCTGTCGGTGCTGGGCTGGACGGGACTGGCGCGCGTGGTACGCGGCAAGTTGCTGGCCCTGCGCGAGGAGGAGTTCGTCACCGCGGCGCTGGTGGCGGGGGAGCGCGAGGGCAGGGTCATCCGGCGTCACCTGCTGCCGTCGTTCATGAGCCACATCATCGTCTCCATCACCCTGAGCATCCCGGGCATGATCCTGGCGGAGACCGGGCTGAGCTTCCTGGGCCTGGGGCTGCGCCCACCGGAGATAAGCTGGGGCGTGCTGCTCAAGGAGGCGCAGAACATCACCGCGGTGGGGCTGAACCCCTGGCTGCTGCTGCCGGCGGTCCCGATCGTGCTGACCGTGCTGGCGTTCAACTTCGTCGGCGACGGCCTGCGCGATGCCGCGGACCCCTACAAGGCTTGAGCGGCGGCCAAGGCTTGAACGAAGGGCGCGCACGGGCTAACCTCCCGCGATCGACTCGTGAACCACACGAGACGGCATCACCAACCACAAGGAGACTCGACGTGTCCCATGTTCGTTTTTTCGTAGCGGCTGTCCTGCTGACCGCGGCGGCCGTCCTGAGCGTAGCCCAAGCCGGCGTGGGGTATCCGCTGGGCCAGTGGGCGACGGTCGCCGCCTTCGAGCGCGACACCGGCGCCACGATCACGGAGTACAGCGAAGCCCCGGTCCTGCAGGCCATGGTGTCGGACGGCACGCTGCCCGCCGTCGCCGATCGCCTGCCCCTGGAGCCGGCGGTGGTAGCCCCCGCCGAGGCGGTGGGTCAATACGGCGGCACCTGGCGGCGCGTAGCCACGCGGCCCACGGACAACCGCCTGGCCGACCGGATGGGGTACGAGCCCCTGCTGCGCCGCGCCCGCGACGGCACGGCGGTCGTCGCCAACATCGCCCACCGCTGGGAGGCGAGCCCGGATGGCACCCAGTTCACCTTCCACCTGCGCGAGGGCATGAAGTGGTCCGACGGCGCGCCGTTCACGGCTGACGACATCGTCTTCCAGTTCGAGAATGTCTACGGGAACGAGGAGATCACCCCGGTCTTTCCAGACTGGCTGACCGTGAAGACTGTGGCGCCCACCCTCACCAAGGTTGACGATCAGACGATCGTCTTGACGTTCTCGGACACCAACGGTCTGTTCGAGGAGGTGCTGACCTTCCGCGGCGACGGCATCTTCGCTCCCAAGCACTACCTGGAGCAGTTCCACGCCGACTTCACCGACAAGGACAAGCTGAACGAAGCTGCCCAGGCCGAGGGCTTCGAGCTGTGGCACCAGCGGTACGGCCAGTTGGCCAACGTGACCCTCAACCAGGACCTCCCGACCATCCGCCCGTGGAAGCTTGCCACCGAGGCGACCGGCGTGACGCGCCAGATCGCCGAGCGCAACGCCTTCTACTGGAAGGTGGACACGGTCGGCCAACAGCTCCCCTACATCGACCGCATGGCGATCGACGTGGTGGAAAGCGGCGAGGCCGCCAACTTCAAGGCGATGGCGGGCGAGATCGACATGCAGTCGCGCTACATGAGCTTCGGCAACTTCACCCTGTTCGTGGAGAACGAGCAGGCGGAGGACTACCAGGTGCGGCAGTGGATCAACCCGATCCCGGACGCGCTGAAGTTCAACCTGACCTACGAGGACGCGGTCCTGCGCGAGCTGTTCAACGAGCGTGACTTCCGCATCGCCATGTCCAAGGCCATCGACCGCCAGGAGATCGGCGATCTGGTCTACCTGGGCGTCGCCATTCCGTGGCAGGCGGTCCCGGTCGAGGCCGATCCGTTCTTCGTGCCGCCGGTGCACACCGACTACGATCCTGACGGCGCCAATCGGCTGCTCGACGGCATCGGCCTGACGGCTCGCGACGGCGACGGCTTCCGCCTGCGCCCGGACGGCGACCAGTTGCAGCTCATCATCTCCTCCTATGGTGCCGAGGAAGCCGGCGGCGGAGCCGACATGCTGGAGCTGATCAAGGACCACTGGGAGGCGGTGGGCATCCGCACATCGATCTCGATCGAGGACCGCAGCCTGTGGTCTCAACGCCGCGCGTCCGGTGAATTCATGGTGAACGCCTACCTGACCGTCGGCATTCACTGGTCGATCGACCCCAACTGGTACGTGCCTGTGAGCGGCTCGCAGCACGGCTGGGCGCCCGAGTCCGCCCGCTGGTATGCCACCAACGGCGAAGCCGGCGAGGAGCCGACGCCCGAGATCAAGCAGCTCCAGGAGTGGTACGGGCAGATGCAGACCACCGCCGATCCGGATGAGCGCATCGCGATCGGCAGGAACATCATCCAGTCGCACGTCGACAACGTGTGGATGATCGGCACGGTCCGCTACCCGGCGGTGGCGATCGTCAAGAACAACTTCCGCAACGTGCCGGAGGACGTCATCCAGAGCTGGCGCCTGAAGAGCCCCGGCTACACCAACGTGGAGCAGTACTGGATCGAAGGTTAGCCGGTACGCATCGCGGTTCCCGCACGGGAACTCGAACAGGGAGAGGGCGGTACATCGATTGCCGCCCTCTCTCGCATTGTGAGCGCCAAGGACTTCTCTCCATGGAGCGTTGACCATCTCCGACGGATCTGGGATGGTCCTTCCGACAGAACGCAGGCAGTGACGAGATGAAGATCAAAGTCGTGATTCATCAAGCAGAGGAAGGCGGGTATTGGGCGGAGGTGCCCTCCATTCCCGGCTGTGCAACGCAGGGAGAGTCCTTCGAAGAGCTCTTGAAGAACCTGTATGAAGCGGTCGAAGGTTGCCTGTCGGTCGATGTCGACGAGATCCCAAGGCTGGGGTTCCAGTTCGTATCTCCGTCCCCGTCCATGGGAACAGCGCTCTGAAGGTTGGGCTTCAGCGACGCCTGATGAGGCTGGCCGGCGTCGAAGAGTCCGATCTTTGATGTACCATCGGTCCATGCTTCCTGAGCGGTTCCTGGTCTTCTACAACTACGATCCCACCGATCCGCCGCGGTTCCACGACGGGCCGATCGACCGCGACTACTTCGACTGGCTGTTCGAGATGCTGGCCGGCACCGGGCTGACCTTCCTGTACCGGTGCAACACCGCCGGCCGCGCCTACTACCCGTCGCAGACGATGGCGCCGTTCGACCACGCCTGCGTCGATCCGCACAACCCGGCGGCGCAGTACTGGCACCGCGTGGCCGACATCCTGGACATCGGCGACCCGCTGGCGAGCGCCGTGGAGGCGGCGCGCCGGCACGGCGTGCCGATCTGGGGCTGGGTCAACTGGAACGAGTTCCAGTGCGTGCGCCGCGACTACGTCTCCCTGGTGGACCCGGTCTGGTACGCCGCGCCGCGCAAGTACTGGTGCTCGCGCGACGGATCGCGCTTCTATCACGGCATCCCCGACTACGGCGACGCGGAGGTGCAGGAGCGGCTGGCGGCGATGACCGGCGAGCTGCTGGGCTACGGCATCGACGGCCTGTACCTGTCGACCCGCTCGCATAGCTGGTACGCCTGCTTCGACACGCCCGGCTGGGACGAGCACCTGGAGCCGTTCGGCTTCACCGACCGCGTGGTCGCCGACTACCGCGAGCGGCACGGCGTCGATATCCGCTACGAACCGTACGACACCGAGGAGTTCTACCGGATCAAGGGCGAGCACTTCTCGGAGGTGATCACCCGCACCGGCAGCCAGATGCACGGCGCCGGCACGCCGTTCGTGGTCGGCCTGTCGCCGGACCGCCACGAGCTGTGCGTGGCGTTCGGCGACGGCAGGATGGCGGGTGGGCCGCACCTGCTGCTGTACAAGGACTGGGAACGGTGGGCTGCCGACCGGGCTGTGGACGGCATCTGCTCCGAGCGCGCCTGTCCGCACGAGGTGATCCTGGACGCGCCGCCGCTGGAGCTGTTCCGCCGCACCCTGCCGGACGGCTTCCCGCTGTTCCTGTGGCTGGACAACGCCCGCTTCATCAACCGCGACTACGGGCCGTTCCACCTGGGCAACTGGGACCGGTACGCGGTCGAGGAGGTGGTGGGCATGGTGGACGCGGCCCGGCAGGCGGGCGCCCGCGGGGCGTTCCTGCACTCGCTGTACCACTACACCTCGATCGACTCCGGCGGTGAGTCGATCGGCGGGCCGGCCGATGGGCCGGGCGGCTACGGCGTGCTGCCGCGCCGCGAGTACCTGGAGGCGCTGCGCCGCTGGTCGGCCGGCCGTGCCTGAGCAGGCGGCGGAGCCTGGAACGCGAGGCGCGCCGCGCCTCATGTTCTACAACGACGGCCGCCACCCCCTGATCTACCAGTTCGAGCCGCCGATCCGGACGGACGAGCTCGAGATCGCGGTCGACGAGCTGGCGGGCACGCCGGTCGACGCGTTGATGTTCTGCCTGGGCGACGGCCGCACGGTGCTGCACGACTCCGAGGTCGGCGAGCTCTGGGGCCACAACGTGGCGAGCTGGCCGCACGCGATCTTTCACCGCGCGCACCGCAACGCCAGGGGGGTGATCGAATCCGGGCACGACCCGCTGCGCGTCGTCTGCGATCGCGCACACGCCAAGGGCATGCGCTTCTACCCGACGCTGCTGGTGCAGAACGGCCGCGGCGGCGGGGACGACGACGTGCGCTGCTCGGACTTCCGGTTCGCCAACGCTCATCTCGAGATCGGGGCGGACGGCGCGCTGCCGCCCGACCACCCCGGCGCGCGCTGCCTGGACTTCGCCCATGCCGAGGTGCGCGACGAGCGCTTCGCTCTGATCGAGGAGACCCTCGGCCGCTACCCCGTGGACGGGTTCGAGCTGCAGCTCGCCTATCGACACTGGTACTTCCATCCGGACGCCGCCGACGCCGGCCGGCGGACCATGACCGAGTGGATCGAGCGGGTGCACGCGGCGGTCAAGGCGGGCGGCGCCGAGCGGGAGCTGGTCGTGCGGGTGCCGGCCAGCATCGAGGGGTGCCGCAGTTTCGGCCTCGACGTCGCGGAGTGGCTGCGTCTCGGACTGGTCGACGTGGTCGTGGCCGAGGCCTTCGGGGGCCCGGAGATCCTCGACTCGACCATGGACCTTCGCCCGCTGGTGGGCGCCGCGCAGGGCACGCGGGGCAGGGTGCATGCCGCCCTGCTCCGCCTGGTCGACTCGGACCGCGTGGCCGCGGCGCCGATCGAGATGGTGCGGGCGGCCGCCGCCAACTACTGGGACCAGGGGGTGGACGGCCTGTACCTGGCCTACTGGCACGCGGCTTGGCCGCACGGCGCCGACTTCTACGAGATGCTGCGCGAGCTGCCGCACCCCGACGTCATGGCCGCCAAGGACAAGGTCTACTTCGTCCCCACGGCCACCGGCCGCTTCCCCGACCCGCAGACGGAGCCCGGCGTGGACCGGCAGCTCCCGGCGCCGCTGACGTCCGGACAGCCAGCCCGCGTGACGTTTTTGGTGAGCGACGACCTGTCCCGCCATGACGCCGCCGGCAGGCTCCACCAAGTCCTGCTGCGCGTGCGGGTCACCGGCGTCAGCGAGCGGGACCGCCTGACCATCCGCCTCAACGGCGCGGTGCTGCCGTCGACCGCTGGCCGCCTCATCAACCTGACGGCCAACACAAGCTGGACCCGCTACCGGGTGGCCGGCTACTGGTACCTGTTTTCGCTTGCCGCCGACCACTGGCCAGGACGCGGCCGCAACGCGCTGGAGGTCACGCTCGACGAAGCGGATCCCGAACTGGCCACGCCGCGTGCGCTGCACGACGTCGAGCTCAAGATCGACTACCTGATCGGCAAGCGCTTCACCCGCGACCGCGACCCCGACCTGGGGCCGTTCACCTGAGGTTCACCGGCACTTTACTGCCGCCGTTCAATCAAGGAAGACTGCAAATCGACGAAACCATGACCGCAACGACCTCCCAGGAAGCGCTGAACGCCCTCCTGTGCGCCGTGATGCCGCCGCAAGGACACTGGACCGAAGAGCAGTACCTGTGGCTCACGGACCGAACCCGCCGCATGGTCGAGTTCACCGACGGTCGGATCGAGGAACTGCCCATGCCCACCATCGTGCATCAAGCCATCCTTTCGTTCCTGCACGACCTGTTCAAGGCGTACCTCGGACCTCGTGGCGGGTTCGTGCTGTTCGCGGGCCTGCGCGTGCGCGTTCGTGAGGGCAAGTTCCGAGAGCCCGACGTGGCGGCGCTCTGCGACCGCTCGGACGCTCGCAACCAGGAGCGCTACTGGCTGGGCGCGGACTTGGTGGTGGAGGTCGTCAGTGCCGACGACCCGGACCGCGACCTCGTGGTCAAGCGCGCCGACTACGCGGAGGCGAACATCCCCGAGTACTGGATCGTGGAACCGGACGGGGAGACCGTCACCGTGCTGACCCTCGCCGGCGGCGCTTACGTGGAACACGGCGTTTTCTCCTGCGGAGAAGCAGCGACCTCGCCGCTGCTGGAGGGCTTGGCCCTTGACGTGACGAACATGTTCCGTTTCGCCAAGGCATAGCCGCCGTTCACGCGGGCCGGCTGATGTCGAGGACTACCACGGAAATTTTCCGTCGTTCGGCGTCCGAGAGCGACCCTTCCACACGCGCCTGCAATTCGCGGGGGCCGGTGGGAGGCGGGCCGGTCGGCGGAGGCTGCGTATCGTCTTGCCCCAACCAGAACACCACGTAGATGCCGTATCCACCGGTCGCCGGGTCGCGAGCATATTTGGCGATCAACTGGTCGTGAGCGGCGCTCCAGAGGTCTCTATGGCCGTTCCTCTTGATCTCTACCGGTACTTCAACGTTCCCACACCCAACGACGATGTCGGCACGGTTGTCATCGGCATATGACCCTTCTCTTCGTGCGGTGACGTTCCCGGGGAGCAGCCGCTTCAGATCGGACAACAGCGCATCCCGGCAGACGTTCTCGGGTCTCGGTTGCAGCGCCTTTCCGTATTGGTCGACATTCCAATACTGCCGCCAGTCATCCGTGTTGCCGTCGCGGATCCCACGTGCAAGTCCAAGCAACCGGTCGATCAGCAGTGCTGCCAAGTCTTCGGCATTGGCAGGAGTGCCGTCACTCAACGTGGTACACACCGCTGTGGGCGTCGGGTGGCGGTACTCGGCGTCACGACGGAGCCCTCGCTGGCGTTTCAGAGCGTCAGTCAAGTAGCGCCGCCAGGGTTGGAGGTTTGCGCTGGATGCCAGCCTGTCCAGCGCATCGCTTGCCTCGCGGTCAGGTCGGTCGGCTAGGGCCCGTACCATGTCGTGGACGCGTGACGCGGGATCACGGAGCGACGGACGAGGCGACGCGGCCGGTTCAGGCATCGCGACGGCACTGCCTAACAGCCTGATGAGCCACTCGAGCATCGGTGTGGGCAGTCGATCGGAGGGGTGAGCTCTGTAGCGGCATACATAGTTCTCAACGATAGAGATGCGGCGCTCGTGGCGGCCGACGAACTCCTGCAAGCGGCCGAGGTAGCGTCCGGGGTCCGCAACGGCGCCGGACGCCAGCCAGTGCACCCGCTGAGGATCTCTCATCGTCGTTCGGTTCAGCTTCACGTCGATCAGGTTTAGTGCCGCGGTTCTCTCATACAGCATGCCCGCGCGTAGCAACTCGTCCAGCATTTCCAGACCCTGCGGTTGACCGCAGCGCACGGGGAAGGAGTGCAACAACGGCAGTGCTGCGTGGCGGGCAACCGTTGCATACTCGTCGGCGGCTAGTCGTTCGACGATTCGATCGCCGTACACGCCGGCTCGCATCTTGGCTCGTACGTGCTGCTCCAATACTTCGGCGGCGATCCGCGGAGCAGTCTGAAGCAATCGCCGTTCCCGGTCCAGGGCTGTGCCGTTGGTCGGCGTGCAGAACTGAAATGCGCATGCTTGCTTCAGTTGGCGGTCGTTCAATTGACCGAGATCATCCATTTCGTCGAGCGCCGCCAAGAACGGCAGCGCAATCATGTAATTCTCGTCGGTTGTGGCCAAGCTCACGATAGCGCGCGGCTCGGGGACGTCAGCTCGCAGGGGTGTGCGTCGCAACCCGGCAAACGCTGCGTCTACCAGATCCCTCTCACCACCGAAGAGACTGCAAATGCGTTGACGCGGACTCTCGCCATCTATATCGGAGAACAGACCGAAATACGCCTTTGCGAGGTGATGAAGTAGCTGTACGCCGCCCCGATTATCGATCAAAGCTTCGACATGAGGCCGAACGCCCTCCACGAATTCGAGCCGTTTTCGCTTGCGACTTTCCCAATAACTCTGTCGTCTCCGCAGGCTATCGACATAATCTTTCCCAATGGTGGAACAGCCCAGACGTCTCTCAAGAGGGTCGCTGTCGTTCCTGCGCTCCAGCAGGCCGTCGCAGGGCACGCCTCGATCCCGCGCCTGGCTGAGGTAGAACTCGGCTATTCTGCGATCCTTCGCTGTCTTGGCCTGATCGAGGCACCAGATGCCGAAGTCGGAGAAGAGATCAGTGATGTGCAGGAGTTCCCGGATTTCAGCGATCAGAAGCACACCGGTCGATTTTGTCACGTATTCCGAGACGATCGCCTTCTGCATCTCCGGACGATGTTCGAACCAAGCGCCAATCCGGTGAGCTGCCTCTTTTGAGGTCTGATTCGACCGCGGGAGAGTGCTCACACGCAACCAGGCGAACAATCGCTCGGTCGAGATCGTGCTTCCCCAGCATTCGATGCCCCGAGCCAAGAGCTTGACTACTGCCTCTTTCAGGTGATGATTCTCCAGGGCAGCCCTTAGACTGGAATCGCGGGATGACAAACCGTCGAGAAGTTCCGCGACGTCCTCGTCGGTCGAGCGCTCGATCAAATCGGTGCACCAGAAACGGCGGTAGTATGCGGTATGTTGACTCCCTGATTCCGTGAGGTGATTCCAGATCTTCGCCGGAGAGAGAGCAAGAGGATATAGATGCGTCAAGGCGATCGCGGTCAGGCTGTTGCCATAGTCGGTGACGTTGCCGCCAGATATTTCCTTCAGGAGTTGCATGAGCCGTTGAGTCACGACGGCTTCGTCGAGACAGTTGTGCACATACGCCTCCAACGCCATCCAGGAGTGGTTCAGCGCGCAGTTCTTGTCGTACACCATCTTCAGCAGAGTGTCGGCGATGTCGGGGAGCGGTGCTCCGTACTGGAGCGATAGAAGTACGAGTTGTGTCAGAGCCGACTCAGCCTTCTCACGCGACTCAAGGATGGTCTTGAGTACGGGTTCCATGCCAGGAGTGGCGACGGATGCTACAGCCCAATCTGGCCACTTCTGAGAGAAGATCTGTGACGCTTCGCTACTCAAGGACTCCAATAGAAGTCGCTTCTCTTCGACGGAGAAATGCAGGACGTCTCCATATGAAACGACGCCGATCGGATCCCTGCCGATGAGTTCTCGTCGCGCGCTCTCGCACAGAGTCGCAAGCCATGCGGTCAGGCCGCGCAGGTTGGTGACCACGCCGCCGTCGTACCCGGTCAAGAGCGCTATGGCGCGTCCCGCCGGGAGACCCTTTCCGATGAGTGCAGCCAGGTGCTTGGCGCCAAGGAACTCGGCGATGTGGCGGTGAACCGGGATGAAATGTCCGTCGTGCGCGGCCGTGAACAGTTTCGTGGCAAGTGCCCGTTCAAGGAGGTCCGGATCTGGGTATCCGCACCGCTCCGGTTCCAGGTAATCGTCGCGGGCATGTCGCTGTCCGCATGCGTATCCGACAGCGCCGGAGACCAGGAGTACGGCGCACAGCCGTCCGGCAGCATCGAGGAGTTCAGGCGTTGGTGGCCGATGCAACGCTATCGAGTGCTCCTCGTTCGTCTCTTTGATCGTCAGCGCACATGCCTTGTCGAACAGATCCAGCCGGCTCGTCGGCCACGCTCCTTCTCGATCTATCACATCCGCCAGCAGTAACAGGGTCTGCGGATTCTCGAGCAGGTCGGCGATTCCCGTTTCGCGTGCCTTCAGGATGAACTCGTTCGCGTCGTCGATGCGCGTTCGGGCATCGACGATCTGCGCAACCTGCGTCTCCGATAGTGGGTCGAGCCCCAGGACCGTCACGTGCGAGTCTTGCGGTGATACGGACACCAAGTGTCTGCGGTCGTTTCGTCCCAGCCAGTCAGCATGGCGGCATGACAACCGGAAGCGGGGCTTACCGAGCTTGTCGAGACGGGCGCGAATCTCATCGAACGGCGTGCGCGCGTTGACGGCGTCGACACGAATCTCATCGAGACCGTCGATGAACAGAGTCTTGCCCCGCCACTCGGGACGGTCGTCCGGGTCGAATGTCGTGAAGTCCCTCGCAGTGATGGAGAGCGCTTCGGCGCCGAGCGCTTCGCATTCCGTACGGAACGCAGTGGTCTTGCCGGCGCCGGGATCACCGAGGAGGACGTACGCCGGTTCGTCACGATACGACGCCAACGGACGTGAATCACGCTCCCGGAGCCTGTCCTCATCCGCAGCGTTAAGCTCGGTGCAGGTGCGCGAGACGGTCAGGCTCATGTTTCGTCGAACCATGTAGCGGCGGGTGCCGTGAGAAACTCGTTGAGTGGGATCCCGTTTTCGCCCACGAGCAACGTCGTCGCCCTACGGAACCGTTCCGCAAACGCCTCCAATGCTCGTGAATCCGAGCGCCGCGGTGGGCCGCTCTTGACTTCGATGGCGACGAGCTTGGGGCCGCGCTGCAGAACGAAGTCGACCTCGCGCGTACGGTCCCTCCAGTAGCGTATGCGGATGTCGGAAGTGGCCGTATTGTACAGGTGGGCGCCCACCGCGCTTTCCACGATGCGCCCCCAGTACGTCCGGTCCGCCTGCGCTTCGGCGAAGGAGT
The DNA here is from genome assembly GCA_965215345.1 of Spirochaetia bacterium. Classification (GTDB taxonomy): domain Bacteria; phylum Spirochaetota; class Spirochaetia; order SZUA-6; family Bin103; genus CATQHW01. The sequence goes on from CBDCDL010000001.1 coordinate 636,707, forward strand.
AACCGGAGTCTGCCGTCATCAGTGCCGTGTTGAGCACGTTGAGCTTGGGGCTGGATGCGCGGCGCGTCACGGCGCTCCCCGCGTACTTCTGCAGGCCAATGATCAGACCGGCGCTGCCCAGCAGGTCGAGGTAGCGTGCCAACGTGGTCGTATTGCCGGCGTCCCGGAGCTGGCCCAGCATCTTCGTGTAGGAGAGCACTTGCCCCGAATGGGCAGCGGTCAATTCGACAAGCCGTTGCAGCAGCACCGGCTTGTCGACCCGGGTCAGTGCGAGAAGGTCGCGCTCGACGGTCGGCTCGATGATTGCGCCACGTACGTAGTTGCGCCAGCGCGCCTCGTCACGCGCCAGGCCGGCGGCGCCCGGGTAACCCCCGAAGTAGAGATAAGCGGGAAGGTCGAATCCGAATGCCGTCGCCATCTCCGCGAACGACCAGTGGGGAACAGCGATCGGCTCGAAACGCCCGGTGAGGCTCTCACTCAGCCCCGACTGCATGCGCAACGGCGCGGAACCCAGGATCACGACGTGCAGCGGGCAGCCCCTGGCGCGGTCGGCATCCCAGAGTCCCTTGACGGTTTCTGACCACCCCGGGATCTTGTGAACCTCGTCTATTGCCAGGACGCAGCCCTCGGCCCGGCGTTCCGCGTCGAGCCGTGCCGCTTCCCAATTGCGCACCAACCACCGCGTGTCGCGTTTCTCCTGAACCCCCACCGTCAGGCTGTCCTCTGCCGACACCAAGGGGCCGAGCCCGGCGGGGTCGGGTTCGTCGACGGGAAGATAGTGGTCGATCGAACGCAGTACGGTGTCGACGATCGTGGTCTTTCCGGTCTGCCGGGGACCGAACAGTGCGATGATCCGTTCCGGAGGCTCACGCAAGCGCTCGGTCAGAGTCGCCACCTGAGCGCGTTGGAACGCCGCCATGGCGGCAATGTACGCTATTGAGTAATTTTACTCAATAGATGAATCAGATCCCGTGCCGAGGTGCTTGCGGAGCTCGCGCAGGTACCACTCCCGGCCCCGGAGTGGTTTCTTGTGATGCAGACGCGACCGTTTCGGGAGCAGCCGGAGGCTCCGGTCGGCCAGCGGCAGCCGCACCGGCGCATGCCCCTGCCGGTGCGATTCGCGGATGGCGATCGCCATCTCCAGCACCGCGCGGCCGTTGATGCCGTCGCTCAGCGGGGCGTCGCCCGTGTCGAGCGCGGTCACGAGCTCCTGCACGGTCGCCGCCTGACGATTGGCGGGAACTAGCCAGCCGTCGCGGCTGCCCTTGTCCCAGTTGCGGATCGACCCTTCAGGGAACACGCCGTCGACCGGCTGCAGCCGCTGCCAGGAGTCGGGCTCGGCTGCCGGTGCGCCGGGGCCATCGTCCGGGCGGCGCCACATTCGCACCACGTCGGCGCTGACGCGGATCACCCCGCGGCTGCCGGCCACCTCGATGCCCATGCCGCGGGCGTCGGCGCTGCGGTGCAGGACCGCCTCCGTGCCGGTGACGAAGCGGAAGTAGCCGGCTCCTCCCTGGTCGTGGTCGCTCTCCGCGTCGTTCGCCATCCAGCCGATCGCCCAGGCGACGTCGGTGTCGCCGGCGAACAGCCGCACCAGGCTCAGCACTTGGCAGCCGCCGCCGGACAGCTCGGTGCCGCTGCCGCCGGTGGCGGTGATCGAGCTCACCTCGCCGATCTCGCCCGCTTCGATGAGGGCGTGCGCGGTACCGTACTCCGGCAGGTTGCGGTCCAGGTCGCCGACCGCCAACGAGACGCCGTTCGCCCGGCACGCCTCCACCATGCGGTCGGCGTCCGCCAGGCTGGCCGCCATCGGCTTCTCGCACTGCACCGCCCGCACGCCGGCCTGCGCGCATGCCACCACGACATCGGGGTTGGGGCCCACCGGCAGGATCGCGGCGGCGACATCGAGTCGCTCGCGCGCCAGCATCTCGCGATAGTCGGCGTAACCCGGCACGCCGAACCGGTCGCAGAACAGGCCCAGCGTCTCCGCGTCGGGGTCGGCCGCCGCGACCACCTCGGTCTGCGGATGGAATCGGTACGCAACCGCGTACTCCACCCCCTTGTGGCCGGGGCCGATGATGCCGACGCGATACCTGGCCACCTCGCCCATCCTAACAGGACAGCCCATACAGCCGGGCGTCGCCTCGCAGGCGCACCCGGATCAGCAATGCCCGGCCTACCCGCGGCTGGCGCCGGGCGGCGCCGACGATCGCCGACACATCGCTTCGTCCGCCCCAGCTCACCACCTGATCCAGGCCGTCGCCGGAGATCGGGTCGCACTCGCCGACGGTGAAACCCGGCACCGTGTCCCCGCTTTGACAGTCCGCCAGCTCGACGGCGATCGCGCCGCGGCGGGCGTCGGCATTGATCCGCAGCTCGGGGCGGGCGAAGGCGATCAGCGAGGAGGTCAGCGTCCCTTCCGATCCGCCGGCAGGAGCCAGCGCCAGCCAGCGGTCGCGGCGCAGCTTCACCAGCCCGAACGCCGACCGGGTAACGCGCGTGCCGTCGGTGGTGGGCTCGCCCCAGATGTGGCCGGCGTTCTTGCCGTAGTAGAAGATGAACACGTCGTCGCCCACGACCTGCGGATTGAACGGGATGATGCAGCCGTCGTCCCAGGCCAGCGGCCGCCGCGGGCGGATGAACGGCTCGCGGTCGACCCGGGTCCACTGCCGCGCGTCGCGGGAGTAGACGAGTTGCGGCACCACCGACATGACGCCGCGGTCCTGCCGCAGCACGGCCGAGGCGCCGAGCAACCCCACGAAAGTGCCGTCGGATGCGGCGACCGTGGAGAGCTGGTCGAACTGCGTGCCCGGCGGGTCGTCCTCGTCCGGGGCCAGCACGCACTCCGGAAAGGTCCAGTCGTCGAAGTCGGCCGAGAAGCTGACGCCGATGACCCGGTGCTTGGGCATGATGCGCGGCCGCTGCCAGAGCACCCACCGCCGGGTCGCAGGATCCCAGCCGTGCAGGATCGTGTTGTCGGTGATCAGGGCGCCCGATCCCGCCCAGCCCGGCCGCTGGCGCCACGTCAGCCCGTCGGCCGAATAGGCGACGTACACCCCGCATGCCAGGTGCCGGCCGTGGGTGCGGTACCACTCGTCCTCTCCCTCGGGGCCGGTCCAGGTCAGCTCGCCGGGCCGTAGCGGATGGCGGTCCAGGCCGATCGCCTTGTAGCGCCGCGCGGGATCGGGATCGTGTGGATCCTTGGCGACGCTCCACAGCACCGCGGCCGACTCGCCGACTCCCTCCAGGCGCAGCAAGTTGTTATCGGTCGAGCCATCGTAACGGGTCAGTCCCAGGTTGGGCCGTTCCCAGCGCATCCCGTCGCGGCTCTCGGCATAGGCCCAGCGCCGCTTCGCCCCGACCGGTACGTCGGGCAGCGCCGGATCGTAGGCGGGATACCAGCACTTGAACCGCGACTCCTCCGCGTCCCAGAGCACGCAGTTGCGGCCGATGAGCCCGAGTCCTTCCCACGGCTCCTCCGGTTCCAGCACCGGACCGTCGGCCACGTGCTCGACGACGCCGGTCACGCGTCGCAGGCCGTCCAGTCGGCCGACGTGCAGGTCGTCGAGAAAGAGATAGGTGCGCGGCGGGTAGACGCCCGTGTCGTGAGCCCGTTCCACGCCGGTCTCCTGTACTATACTGCTACCCGTCCCCGATGACTGCCATGACCCCGGCTTATTCACGCGTCGGTCTGACAAGCCATGCCTGGAGATAGAAGAACGATTATTCCAGAAATGGGTGTGCTGGCGCAGCCGTGCAGGAGTGACGGCGCGGCTGGGAGCAGATGGCCAAGAGCGCGTGCAGCGTTGAAAGGGCGCGGTTGGTCGGGACCGAAAGGCTGACGGCCGTCGAGCACGCCGGCGAGGACACAGATGACCGCGCCCAGGTGCTCGACGAAGAGGTTCTGAACGTGCCGGCCTGTCGGCCTCAGCCGTTGGGCGCCCAGTCCAGGAGGGTGAGCTTGTTCCACAGCCGCAGCCAGTCGGCCGCCGCATGCTGCGCGATCACGACGGTCGCCCGCCGGCCGTGGCGGACCACCCGGCTGGCCACCCGCAGCACCCGCTCGCGCAGCCGGCGCAAACTCCAGCCGACGCCGGTCGCCCGCTGCATCAGACAGCGCCCCGCGTGCAGCACCTCGTAGGCCAGCAGATTCAACAGCAACAGCGTCTCGTTCTGGGCCCGCACTCCTGCTTCTTGCGGCTCGGTGGCCGCCTCCAGGCAGCGGCCCCGGTAGTGGCTCTTCGCACGCGGCGCCGAGGACAGCGCCGGCGCCAGCACGTCCATGAACTCTCCCATGTGCCCTTCGGCCTTGCCCCGCATGCGGTACAGCCCCAACAGCCGCGCGCCGCTGTAGCGGTTGCGTTTGAGGTTGGTGATCAGCCAGAAGTAGTCGAGGAACAACTCTCCGGGCCGCTCCACCACCACCAGCACCACCCGCCGCGCGTGCTCCCAGGAATCGGCCTGGTAGCGCAGCTCGTGGCACCACACCCGCCCCTCGCGCGGCGGACGCCCCGGCGGCCGGCGCAGATACGGCTGCGCCATGCGGTCCAGCACCGCGTTGTTGCGGATGCGCGCCACGTAGTCGATGCCTGATGACTCCAGGCCCGTGAGCGTTTTTCCATCGGGAAACCCGGCGTCCATACGCACCAGCACCGACTCGCACACCCGCGGCCGGCAGCGCTCGACCACCCGCTGGATAAACTCAAGCGCGCCGTCGGCCGAGCCCACCGCGCCAGGCCGCAGCGTGCCGTCGAGCAGGTCGCCGCTCTCCGCGCAACTGGCGATGAGCGCATGAAACATCCGCTGCCCGTAGTGGCCGTTGTACTGGCTGCCGGCCTGCTGCCCGTGCACCTCGAACGGCAGGCCGTCCAGGTCGATCATCAACCGCTTGTACCGCCGCTCCCCGTTGTCCTTCCACAGCCGGCGCACCGCCAGCTCGATGATCCCCTCACGCACCACATCCTGGTTGGTCGGCGCGCTCAACAGACCCACCAACCGCGACAACGTCGGCTGCGAGGGCAGCACGCTGTCGGGCTCCAACGCCGCGGTGCCGCGGCGCGTGTCGTTGGCCACGCGAAAGCTCGGGTCGTGCCGCAGCCGGTCAGCGTCGTCCTGGTCGCGCCAGCCCTGGCCCAGCAGCAACAGGCTGGTCCGCAGCACGTCGGCCAGCGGGTAGGTGATCAGCAGCGGATTGCGCGGATCCAGCAGCCGCTCGTCCATCCACTCGACGATGCCGGTGCGCTCCATGATCTCGCGCAGCAGCAACGCGCCGCTGTCGGCGCTCAGATGCTCCGCCCGCGCCTCGACCTGCACCGAGCCGTTGAAGGTCGTCGAAAAGATCGGTAGAGTCTCACCCACGGCGTGTCCCGTCCTTTGCGGAGGTTTTGGCGTAACACCTTGACTCTACTGCAAATCGGCGGACGCGCCTACTCTTTCTCTACTCCTCCGTGAATAAGCCGGGATGACGCGAGCGACATCCGCATCGACCTCCCAGGACGCGCTGAACGCTCTCTTGTGCAACGCCATGCCGCCCCAGGGCTCTTGGAGCGACGAGCAATACCTGTGGCTCACGGATCGAACCCGCCGCTTGGTCGAGTTCACCGACGGCCGCATCGAGGAACTGCCTGTGCCCACCGCCACGCACCAAGCCATCATTCTCTTCCTTCTTGACCTCTTCAAGCAGTATCTCGGGCCTCGCGGCGGGTTCGTCCTGTTCGCGGGGTTGCGCGTGCGCATGCGCGAGGGCAAGTTCCGCGAACCCGACGTGGTGGCGCTCCGCGACCGCTCCGACCCCCGGAACCAGGACCGCTTCTGGCTGGGCGCGGATCTGGTGGTGGAGGTCGTCAGCCCGGACGACCCGGATCGGGATCTCGTCGTCAAGCGCGCCGATTACGCCGAGGTCGCCATCCCCGAGTACTGGATCGTCGATCCTCGCTTCGAAACCGTCACCGTGCTCACACTCGCCGGAAGCGCCTACGTCGAACATGGTGTGTTCGCGCGCGGGGACACGGCGACCTCGCCGCTGTTGGATGGCTTGACCCTGGCCGTGACCGCCCTGTTCGACTACGCAACGGGATGACGGAGCCGGGAAACGGGCCTCCTGATCAGGCGGGCTCCTTGAGGGCGGTCAGGCTCTCCACATGCGCGCGTACGGCATGGCTGGGCGCGGCGGCGGATGTCACCGGCACCACGGCGCAAGCGCTGCAGAGGCGATCGGGGCCACGGTTGGCTGCGACGCCGGGCGGAATCGTCAGGGCGCGTCCGCAGTGGGGACACCGTGCGGGGGGGCCGGTGCCGGTCGCTTTGTCAGTCATGATTCGCTGCCTCCGTCGGAAATATACGCACAAGAGGCGCACGGTGGCAGACCGTCGTGACGCGGGAGGCTGTTGATGGCAAAGGGTGACGTTCTTCCTTCCGAGAAGCGGGAATACCGCGAGCCGGCGACCGGCGTGAAGGTGGTGCAGCTCACCGACGCGCCGTCCCACAACGTGCACCCGTACTACAACCAGCAAGGGTTCGTGGGCGGCTCCGAACGGTTCGTGTTCTCCTCCAACCGGTCGGGCAAGGGGCAGATCTACTCGGTGGAGACCGGCTCCGGCAAGATCGTGCAGCTCACCGACTCCGAGGAGCCTCCGGTGCTGGCCGGCATCGAGAATCGGCCCGGAGGGGGAGCGGGCTCGGGCGGCCTCACCTGCGACCCGGTGCGCGGGCGCATCTACTACAGCCGCGGGCAGCGCGTCTGCCGCCTGGACATCGAGACCCTGCGCGAGGAGGTCGTGGCCGAATCGCCGCCCGGATGCGGCGACCTGGGCGGTCCCGACCTGTCGGGCTGCGGGCGCTACCTGGTGCTGGGCTGCCGGCCGGAGGGCGCGTCGACGTGGCCGTCGCGGAACGAGAACCGTTACCGGCACGGCAGCGAGACGCTGGTGGTGCTGTGCGACCTGCAGGAGGGGCGGCAGGCGGTCGTCTACCACGGCCCGAGCGCGGAGAATCGCGCCGCGGCCGACAGCCACCTGTTCATCTGCCGGGGCGACCCGTCCTACCTGTTCTTCGGCAGCTACACCCGCACGCAGCCCACCGGGCTGAAGACCATGTGGTTCATGCGCGTCGACCTTGAGCGGCTGGTGCCGCTTGCCGACCCGCTGCCGATCTTCGCGCAGCAACCGTTCGAGATGGTCAACCACTACTACCCGGCGCCGAACAACCATGTCGAATCGTTGCTGTTCACCTACACGCAGCATGACCGCGACGGCGTCCCGGTAAGCCCCGTGCGGCGCGCGGAGATGATCGACGTCGATCTGGTCAACCGCGTCGACCGCCGCTGGGTCTTCCCCGGCCGCGAGCCCATCCACTTCAAGTGCAACTCGAAGGCCGACCTCTGGGTGGGTGACGCCGCCGACCCCGGCCCCTTCTGGTTCGAGGGACGGGGCGACCTGGAGCGCTTCGTGGATGAAGGGGAAGGGGAGGCAGCCGAGGGGCCTCTCTCGTCGGCGCGCCGCGATCCACAGGCGATCGGGCCGGAAGGCTACCGGTGGCCGGAGGCGCACCGCTGGATCGGCATGTTCCGCAAGCGGGGACCGTTCATTGAGATGCGGCCGCTGGCGCGCCACGACACGGTGTGGCGCTGCATCCATCCGCACCCGGTGTTCTCGCCCGACGACCGCTGGTCGGCCTGGGGCGCGGGCGGCGCCCGGCAGTCTCAGCTCTTCCTGGCAGAGGCGGTCTGGCCGCGTTGGCTGACGTGAATCCCGCGGGCACCGCCGCCGGCGACGTGCGGTTGGCCAAGTTCGATCCGCTTCCACGGGTGCTGTTCTTCGACGACTTCGACGAGGGGATCAACGGCTGGTGCGAGCTGTGCGGCAACCACGACAACAACCTCGACAACATCCGCCCGCTGGTGCGCGACCTGCGGCCGGCGCAGCTTTCCACCTGCACCTTCTTCGACATCGGCACGCACGGCAGCTTCGATGGAGTCTACTCGCTGAAGCTGGCCACCCGGCCTCGCGTCAACCACATGAACCAGCTCATCAAGCGCGTCAGCTACGTCAGACGCGGGCTCGTGCGGTTGGAGACCTGGTTCACCTGCAAGGCGGAGACCGTGTTCGACCCGTCGCTCACCGGGCCGAAGCAGTGGGACGGCAACTACCACCCGGTGGAGGCGATGTTCGGCGACTTCTGCTTCAGCAACGACGTCAACGACGGCCCGGACGGCAGGCGCCATCACTGCGCGCTGCGCTACGTGAATACCGATTTCGAGGGCAACTTCGTGCGCAAGTGGATGTACAAGACCTCCCTGCAGGTGACCACCAGGATGCAGCTCGCCGGCATGCCGACGCCGACCGATTACCACACCGTGCACCCCGACGACTGGGAGGAGGTGCCCGGCGGCGCGTTTTCCCTCTGCCACAACGAGGTGCCCACCAAGATCAACTGGAACTACTTGAGCTGGACCTTCGACACCGACGCGCGCCGCAACGTCGAGCTGCGCGTGAACGACCGGACGATGGACCTGCGCGAGCTGCCGGTCCCCGTGTACGACCACGAGTACCACGGCTGCGACCGGCTCCTGAATTTCTGCATCGACGTGCGCACGCACCTGCCGGTGCGCAACTTCCTGTTCCTGGACTCGGTCCTGGTCAGCGTGGACTGGTGAGATGCTGCGCCGATTTCACACCGCGGTCCTGGAGAAGAACGAGACCTACGGGGAGGCGTTCGACACCGAGCCCATGGAGTGCGGCTGGGCGAGCGAGGCGACCTGGTTCTTGCGGGTGGCGGAGCTGGATGCCGGCACCACGCTCCGGGTGCGGGCGCAGGTGTCGCCGGACGGCCTGGGCTGGTGCGACAAGGAGGGGGCCGCGCTGGCGGTTCCCGCACGGGGGCTCTACCACCTTGAGGTCCGCCACTTCGGCGGCTGGCTGCGGCTGCGTTGCGACGTGCGCGGCGAGGCGCCCCGCGTGAAGCTCACGATCTACCTGGCGCTCAAGGAGTAGGGACGCGCAGGGAGCCGGACGGTGCCTTCCGCATGTGGTACGACGCCTGGGTGAAGGCCGGCCTGCCCTCCGAGGGCGCCCGGCGCCTGAGCAGGAGATTGACGAACGACGCACTCCTGTGCATCCTTTCGTCATTAGCACCCATCAAGCTGTCCCCGGCACATACGGGGACGAGGCGGCTTGATCAATACGGCCCCAGGGACGCCTCCGAGGCGTCCCTGCACTTTCTTCACCTCCACTTCGGAAGACTCCGCTCATGGAATATCCCTCGACTGAACACCGTGTCCGCGTTCGGGTGTTCGTCGACTTCTGGAACTTCCAACTCTCCTTGAACCAGGGCGGATCCAAGTTCAGGACTCGAAACTCGAAAGATGCTCGAGAGCGTACTCGCGACAGGATGTTCGCAACCGGACGGAAAGGTAACCAGGCATGATCAAGAGATTCTACGTCGACAACTTTCGCTGCCTGACGAATTTCGAGCTCGAACTGGATGAAGCCAATGTTCTCTTGGGAGCTAACGGCACGGGCAAGACGTCGGTGCTGACCGCCTTGCGCAGGATCCAGCGTCTGGTCGTTGGTGGCGTCAGAGTCGACGAAGTGTTTCCGGAGCGCGATCTCACCTTGAGCGGAAACCGAAAGGAACAGCGGTTTGAAATCCAATCCTGCTTTGACGGTCAGACCTATGATTACGGACTGACCATAGAGCACGAACCAGATCGCCACAAAATGCGGATCGCCGCGGAGACACTCAACCACGACGGCAGACGGATCTTCGAATTCCTGCGGGGTGAAGCACAACTGTTTCACGACGACTATGAAACCGGACCGAAGGTTCCGTTTGACTGGACTCTCTCTGGAATCGGCATGTTGCATGAGCGACGGGATAATCGGAAGTTGACCGAATTCAAGAGAAATGTCCGGAATTTCATCATCGTCCATCCATGTCCGCCCTTCTTTGAACCGGAGGCGAGGACAGAAGACGAATTCCTTGAGCCGCTGATGAGAAACTTCGTCGGCTGGTATTGTCATTACTCTCAGGAAAACATGGGTTCGATAGTCGAATTATTCGAGTCACTCCGGGGCTGTCTTCCGGGCTTCCATTCTATCGGCTTACCGAAGTCGGGCGAGGCCTCACGTGCTCTCAAAGCCGTGTTCGACGATACAGCCGGTGAGACGATCGGCTATGGGTTCGATCAGCTCTCCGACGGGCAACGAGCCTTGATCGCGTTGTACAGCTTGATCCTGCTTACGGGCGATCGTCGGGCTTCGCTGTTTATCGACGAGCCTGACAACTACGTCGCGCTGAGGGAGATCCAGCCGTGGCTGGTGCAGACCAACGAACGCTGCGGCACGTCGCTGGAGCAGCTTGTGGTGATCTCTCATCATCCGGTCATCATCGACTACATGGCGGGAGCCAGTGGCAGGTGGTTCTTTCGCGATGGCGACGGTCCCGTACGCGTCAGCGAGAAGCCCAAGTCCGGAGTGGACGGACTGTCGATCTCGGAGACGATCGCCCGCGGATGGGAGGAATGAGCGCGTCCATAGTATTGCTCTGCGAAGATAAACAAACAGACAGCTTCGTCCGTCAGTTCTTGCAAAAACGCAATTTCCGGGATCGCGACATTCACACTTTGCCCATGACGCAGGGGTCTGGTGAACAGGTGGTTCGTAAGCGTTATCCTCGTGAACTGAAGGCTATCCGGGGCAAGCAGGGAGCTATACTCATCGTGGTGACTGATGCGGACACAGGGTCCACAGCTTCCAGGCGAGCTCGACTGGATCGACAGCGCCAACAGGAAGGAGTTCCACCGCGAAGGCCAACCGACCCGGTTATGGTCATCATTCCGAGAAGGAATATCGAGACCTGGTTCGCCTATCTCAAAGGAGAGCCGAACGTGAATGAGACGCGCCGCTATCCAAAGTTCCGCCGCGAGAGAGACTGCCACCCTCTCGCTGACGAGTTGTATCGCATGTGCCACGAGAAGCAACGGCTTGGCCCATCCGCACCCGAGTCACTAAGGGAGGCATGTCGGGAATACCCGAAGCTCAGCTCTGTCCTTCGTCCATGACATTCCCGGCTTCATTGACGACCGGCACGTATGCGGCGCGCGGGGTGTTGGCTCGGACCACGTCGTGGATCGAGGCGCCGGCCGGCGGTGCGCCGACGGAGGTTGCCTGCACCAGCAGGTTGCCGATCGCGGTTGGCTGGGCGGGGTCGGCCATCACCGCGCAGCCGCATGAGTAGGCGGTCATCGAAGGCCGCTGGGTTGCTTGGCATCGGAGAGGCTGGCGTCGAGGGTGCCGTGCAGGGGAGTATGAATGGCATGGTGACCGACAGCAGCAGACGCCGTGCCGCGGCCGTCACCGGCGGCGCCGCCGGCATCGGCTTGGCGGCCTGCCGGGAGTTCCTGTGTCGAGGCATGGCCGTCGCGATCGTGGACCGCGACGGGGACGCGGCGCGGAAGACCGCGGATGAGTTGCGGGCCACGATGGCCGACGCAACGCAGAAGGTGGTCCCGGCGCCCGCCGACGTGCGCGACAGCGCCGCGGTAGACGCCGCCATCGCCGCGGCGGTGGACGAGCTGGGCGGACTGGATGTCCTGGTCAACTGCGCGGGCATCACCGACCGGGCGCCGACCTGGGTGCGCACCTTCATCCTGGAGGACGCGGTGGCCAGGGGCGTGCTGGACGAGGCCACGATCGAGGCGGTCACGCCGCTCGGCGGCGTCATCGAGCCGTTCGAGGTGGCCAAGGCGATCGCCTTCCTGGCTTCGCCCGAGGCCCGCATGATCACCGGGCAGTCGCTGGTGATCGACGGCGGCTTCGTGATCAACCCGCACGTCTGAGCCGCCTGCGCCGGCGGACCGTCAGATGGCCTGCACGTCGGCGCGATGTCCGTGCGCCGCGGCAAGCCGTTGGTCTGCGGTCAGGAGCGGCGCGTCCAGCGCCTCGGCCAACGCGACGTAGAGCGCGTCGTACGCGCCGACGGCGTGGGGCAATTCCCAGACGCGAGCCAGAAGCGGCCGATGATCGTGCCGATGGATGCCGAGGTCGCTCAGGATTCCCACCATGTCCGCGCCCCGCTCCGCGTCGATGTCTCCCGCCAACGCATACCTGCGGACCACGTGTGCGACCTCCGCATCGAGCATCTCCACGATCACGGAGGCATCGACGACGATCATCCGATCGCTGATCACCGTTCGTCGCGCGTCCGCTGCAGTGCGTCGATGACACGCTCTCTCGGCACAACCGGCTCCAGTCGCTCGAGCCGGGCTGTCAATTCCTGTGGCATCGGCACGGATCAGGGGAACGCAGTCCCGCGCCGCTGACACGGATGGTCGGATGGTTCTGCGCAGCGCAAGCTTGACACGGCTGTTCAGTCGGGGCATGCTCACCAGCTTAGTAGAACGTATCCGATCGCGTCGTTCGAGGAGGTCTGCCGTTGGTTTCTGCTCCCACGTCGCCAGCCATCCCCGTCCGCGGCAAGGATGAACCACCTCGGTCCGCGTGCGCACCGATGACGCACGGCTCCACGCGCCGATGATCGTCGCCGATACGCGGCAACGGCTCGCCGGCCGTCGCGACTACGTCACCAAGCACGTCCGCCGTCACTGGTTCATCTACCTGCTGATGCTGCCGGGCATCGTGTTCATGGTCGTGTTCCGCTACGTGCCCATGTACGGCATGCTGGTCGCGTTCAAGGACCTGAACATGCGGATCGGCATCCTGGCCAGTCCATGGGTCGGCCTGGACAACTTCGCCGTGCTGTTTCAGCAGGAATACTTCTACAAGGTCATCGCCAATACCGTTCTCATCAACGTCTACAATATCGCCGTCGGCTTTCCGTTCGTCATCCTGCTTGCGCTGATACTGAACGAGTTGCACTCGGGATGGTACAAGCGCGCCGTGCAGACCCTCGTATACATCCCGCACTTCGTATCGTGGGTGGTGTTCGCGGCCATCGTCGCCAAGATGCTGGATCCGGAACCGACCGGCGCGTTCAACGCGTTCGTGGGGCTGTTCGGCGTCGCGCCCCAGCACTGGTTGGCCGTACCCGAGTACTTTCGGTTCATCCTGGTGGTCTCGGGCATCATCAAGACGGCCGGCTTCGCCACCATCATCTACCTGGCAGCTCTGTCGAGCGTGAATCCCTCGCTCATGGAGAGCGCCATCTGCGACGGAGCACACCGCGGACACCTCATGTGGTACATCTATCTGCCTCGCATCAGTCCCACGATCGCGGTGCTGCTCATCCTCAACGTGGCCAACCTGTTCGCTTCGAACTTCGACCAGGTGTTCAATCTGTACAATCCGGCGGTCTGGGAGACCGGCGACGTCCTGTCCACCTACCTGTATCGGTCGGGCCTCCTGCAAGGGAAGTTCGAAATGGCCACGGCTCTGGGATTGGTGTTCAACGTGCTCGGTCTGATCGCGGTGATCGTCACCAACAAGCTCATTTCAAGGATGAACGTCATGGGCATCTTCTGAGTTGAGACATGCTGAAGCGAGCGCTCGGATTCAATCTGCTGGACGTGTCGTCCGTTCTCTTCGCGGGTTTCTTTGCGTTCATATGCTTCTATCCCATGTGGTACGTCTTCGTCGTGTCGATCACGCCATACTCGGAGTACATCATGAAGGACTTCGTGTTCGCGCCGCCGCGCAGCCCGTCCTTCCTGTACTACTACTCGATCATCGTCGGCGGGCGGGACATCTTCCTTCAGACCATGTCGGTCTCGTTCCTGAAGACCTTCGTGGGTTCGACGGTGAGCGTGCTGGTCACGGCGATGTTCGCGTACGGCGTGTCGAAGCGATACGTGTTGGGGACCAGGACGCTGAACGTGCTGATGGTGTTCACCCTGTTCTTCTCAGGCGGACTGATCCCTACCTACATTCTGATGATCCAGTTGCGGCTCATCGACACGTTCTGGGTGATGGTGTTGCCGTGGATCGTCAATACCGGTCACTTCATCATCATGCGCAACTATTTCTCGTACACCGTGCCGACGGAGCTGGAGGATGCGGCCCTGATCGACGGCTCGAGTGAGTTCAGGACCTTCTTCACCATCATCTTCCCCATATCGAAAGCCATGTTCGCGGCGATTTTCCTGTTCGAAGCGGTGTGGCACTGGAACGACTACTACAGTTTTCTCATCTTCGTGAAGGACACCTCGCTGATGCCGTTCGTATACCTGTTGCGCCGCGTGCTGGAGTTCTCGTACTACGTGATGTCGACGGCGAGCGGACAGCGATTCGTCGAGGATATAGGTGTCTTTCTCCCGCCCAAGCAGTTGGTCATGACGACGATCGTGCTCGCGATGGTGCCGGTGATGATACTGTATCCGTTCCTGCAGCGGCACTTTGCGAAGGGCATTCTCATCGGCGCGGTAAAGGAGTGAGGAGGGATAGGCCCTATGCCTGTATTTTGGACTCGATGACGCATCGTGAGCGATAGGACATTACAGGAGGACTAAATGTCTAGGAATATCATGGTTATCGCGGCCGGTATCGTGCTCGTGGTGATCGGCGCTGCACCGGCGTTCGCGGCCGGCACGACGGAAGAGGGCACGGCGAGTGCCGACGAGCAGCCGCTTGTCACCATCACGCGCAACTACCGCGGTTGGGATACAACGCGGATCGACTGGGACTATGTCGCGGAGAACGATGTCATACTCGCGCACATCGAGGAGACGTTCAACGTCAAGATCGAGATGCCGTTCACGGCGGGGGACTACCAGGTGGTCATCGCGGGGATGGCGTCCGGCGACATCGGTGACATCATCGATACCTGGGTCGGCCATCCGACGACTCCGGTCGCGCAGTGGCGCGATTGGATCAAGGACGGGCTGATCGTCGATCTGAAGGAGATCGTGGACGCGAACCCGGGGCGCTACCCGGTGCTGGAGATCCTGTTTGCCGATCCGGTGTACCGACTCTACAACCTCAAGCAGAACGGCGACCTTGACGCCAACTACCTGATCCATCCGGGCTGGGCGACCAGGAGGCCGCAGGGGTCGATCGCCTTCAACGGCTATCTGCTCGACGAGCTCGGGCTGGACGTTCCGGAGACCTATGACGAGCTGGTGCACGCGATGCGGCGTGCGAAGCAGGAACTGGGTGTGTCGGGATACGGCTGGCCGACGTACGGTGGAACGCAGTTTTCGTATATGGCCCGTCACTTTTTCCAGCCGCATGGAGCGGAGATCGACGGCTTCTGGACGGACGCCGACGGCAACTGGTTCGACGCCGCCATCGCACCTGGCAACCAGGCGATCTGGGAAGAGGTGCAGACGTTGGCCGAGGAGGGTCTGTTCCATGCGCGGTGGTTGACCGGGGAGCTGTGGGATTACATGGATGACCTGGTCGCGGGAAAGCACCTTGCCGGATCGTTCAAGGGCCCCAGTCCATCTCAGTACCTCTACTTCTGGGACAGGTTCAAACAGGCGCATCCGGAAGCGATCATGGAGCAGCACATGCCGCAGATGCTGCATCCGCTGCGCGGTCCCGGCGGCAAAACGACGACCCACGAGGTCCCGTTCTTCGTGCGCCGCGGCAACTTCATACCGATCTACAGCGAGCATCCCGAACGGGCGCTCGACGTGCTGCACTACACGCTCACCGAAGAGTTCCAGTACATGCGGTGGTTCGGCGTCAAGGGCGTCCATTACACCATGGACGATCGCAGCGACTTCGACCTGGGCAAGCTGTTCGATACGATGAAGGGCTACTTCTACATGGGCAAGACGGTCGACGATGTCGATCCGATGCGGGTGATGTACGAACCGTTCTACAACACCACTCACTACAACGCCGGCATCGTGCCGTATGAGACGTACGGCAGCTACTATGAGGCGCATCTCAATTACATCGACGTGCGCTGGGAGCGATCGCGGGACTTCTATGCGGCACAGGGAAACGCGGTCGAGGTCTGGGAGAACTTCGTGGCCGAAGGCTGGGAAGCCCTGCCGCAGTGGATGGACTTCATCTCGCTGTCCGATGAGGCCGCTCAGATCCAGGGTGCGCTGAGCGACGTCAGGACCAAGTGGTTTGTCGACTTCCTGCTCGGCAACAAGGACGTAGCCACCGAATGGGATGCGTTCGTACAGGAGTACAAGGAGCGGGGCGGCGACCAGCTCCTTGCCGAGTGGGCGCACAAGGCCGATGAGGCACGCGCCCAGTGGGAGGCGGTCGTCGGCGGGTAGTCGACGTTATCGGCGCGGAGGGGAGGCTTCTCCCCTCCCGCCCTTACGCAGGCGCTCAGCCCGCTCTCTGCAGCTCGGTCATCCCCTCGACGTGCGCTCGTACGGAGTGGCTGGGCGCGGCAGAGGTCGTCGCCGGCACCAGGGCACAGGCGCTGCAGATGCGATCGGGGCCGTAGTTGGCTTGGACCCCGCGCGGGGTCGTCAGGGCGCGTCCGCAGTGCGGGCATCGCGCCGGCCTTCGGGTGACGTTCGCTTGGTCAGTCAGCATCGATCACTACCTCCACCGCTAGCATACGCACGCCGGCAGCCGATACCCAAATCCGACCGGCGAGTCGGTGCGCCGCGCCCGGCCGCGGACACGGTATGATGGCGAGGGGTTCTACGCATGGCACAGGGTGACGTCCTTCGGGCGGAGAAACGGGAGTACCGAGAACCGGCGACCGGCGTGAGGGCGGTGCAGCTCACCGACGCGCCGTGCCACAACGTGCATCCCTACTACAACCAGGAGGGGTTCATCGGCGGCTCCGAACGGTACGTGTTCTCCTCGAACCGGTCGGGCAAGGGGCAGATCTACTCGGTGGAGACCGGCTCCGGCAAGATCGTGCAGCTCACCGACTCCGAGGATCCTCCGGTGCTGGCCGGCATCGAGAATCGGCCCGGAGGGGGAGCGGGCTCGGGCGGCCTCACCTGCGACCCGGTGCGCGGGCGCATCTACTACAGCCGCGGGCAACGCGTCTGCTGTCTGGACATCGAGACCCTGCGCGAGGAGGTCGTGGCCGAATCGCCGCCGGGGTGCGGCGACCTGGGCGGTCCCGACCTGTCGGGCTGCGGGCGCTACTTGGTGCTGGGCTGCCGGCCGGAGGGCGCGTCGACGTGGCCGTCGCGGAACGAGAACCGTTACCGGCACGGCAGCGAGACGCTGGTGGTGCTGTGCGACCTGCAGGAGGGGCGGCAGGCGGTCGTCTACCACGGCCCGAGCGCGGAGAATCGCGCCGCGGCCGACAGCCACCTGTTCATCTGCCGGGGCGACCCGTCCTACCTGTTCTTCGGCAGCTACACCCGCACGCAGCCCACCGGGCTGAAGACCATGTGGTTCATGCGCGTCGACCTTGAGCGGCTGGTGCCACTGCAGGATCCGTTGCCGATCTTCGCCCAGCAGCCGTTCGAAATGGTCAACCACTACTACCCGGCGCCGAACAATCACGTCGAGTCGCAGTTGTTCACCTACACCCAGCACGACCGCGACGGCGTCCCGGTGAGCCCCGTGCGGCGCGCGGAGATGATCGACGTCGACCTGGTCAACCGCGTCGACCGCCGCTGGGTCTTCCCCGGCCGCGAGCCCATCCACTTCAAGTGCAACTCGAAGGCCGACCTCTGGGTGGGCGACGCCGCCGACCCCGGCCCCTTCTGGTTCGAGGGACGCGGCGACCTGGAGCGCTTCGCGGATGCAGGGGAAGGGGAGGCCGCCGAGGGACCCCTCTCGTCGGCGCGCCGCGATCCACAGGCGATCGGGCCGGAAGGCTACCGGTGGCCGGAGGCGCACCGCTGGATCGGCATGTTCCGCAAGCGGGGACCGTTCATTGAGATGCGGCCGCTGGCGCGCCACGACACGGTGTGGCGCTGCATCCATCCGCACCCGGTGTTCTCGCCCGACGACCGCTGGTCGGCCTGGGGCGCGGGCGGCGCCCGGCAGTCTCAGCTCTTCCTGGCAGAGGCGGTCTGGCCGCGTTGGCTGACGTGAATCCCGCGGGCACCGCCGCCGGCGACGTGCGGTTGGCCAAGTTAACATGCACGAGCGCGTGGCAGGAACTGCATGTGGAGACCGGATTCTATCCGCCGGTGACCTATCTTCTGATCGACGACCTGCACATTCGCAGGATGGAGGGCGTGCAGCGCGCGCTGTGCGAGCCGCAGAAGCATCCAGAGCCTGTCGTCCAGGCCCAGAAGCCTTGGGAAGGAGAGGGCGTGTGGATGCACAACGGGTGGCTCTACGACCGCGATGAAAGGGTATTCAAGCTGTGGTACCACTGTCACGACCCCAGCTTCTACGACGAATACCCGGACCTGGCGTGGAACTATCGCCGCGCCTACGCGGTTTCGGCAGACGCGCGGACCTGGGAAAAGCCGGAGCTGGGTGTTGTACAGTGGCAGGGAAGCACCCGCAACAACCTGGTGGACTTTCCTCCGGCCGGCGGTGACGGCCCGAACGCCAACGTGTTCAAGAATCCGGGGGACGGCGATCCCAACCGCCGCTACATGTCCTTGAGTTCGGAACGCCACCCCCGAGAACCGGGTGAAAAAGCCATCACGTGGCCGGGCGGTCCGGATCCGAAGGACGATCCCAACGGGCGCGGCTTTTACCTCTGCGACTCGCCAGACGGCTTTACCTGGACCCGGCGGCCGCGACCCATCATGAGCCACGCGCTGTGCATGGACGGGCCTACCGTTCACGGGTTCGACGAAGACCTGAACGCGTGGATACTGTGGTGGCGTCCGCGCATTGGCCCTAAATTCCGAACCATGGGCATCAGCATCGCACGCGATCTTGAGAGAATCCCGTACCCGCAGATGGCGCTGGTACCCGACGACGGGGATGCGCCCGGCACCGAGTTTGACCGTTGCGCATCGATCAAGGTTTCGGGCGGATACGTCGCGCTGGTGCGCACTCTGTTTCCCGAGTACAATCGCCGCGAACAGAGGGATTTTCGGCACATCCACTGCCAACTGGCTTTCAGCCGGGATGCACGCACATGGAGTCGGCCGGCCGGTCGCCAGTCCATGTTGACCGTCGGCGAACCGGGCACCTGGGATGAACTGCTCATCACACCGGCAAACCCGATCCAGGTCGGCGACGACATCTACATTCTGTATCAAGCGGGTCGCGGCGAGACGCAGCGTGGGATCGGATTGGCCACACTCAAACGCGATCGCTGGGCAGCGATCGAACCGGTTCACATCCATGGGGTGTTGAAAACCCACCCGATCAGTTGGGCCAATCGTCAGCTTCGTATCAACGCCAACGCCACTGGCGGTTCGATCCGTGCCGAGCTTCTGGATGTTGCAGACAAACCCGTTCCAGGCTTCACGATGGGCGATTGCGATCCGGTTAGCGGCGACAGCCTCGACCACACCATGAGCTGGGGAGGAAAATCTCAGCTTCCGGACGATATGATTGGCGCCGCGTACTTGGAAGGGACGCCGGGTCGAGTCATGTCGATTCGATTCGACATCGATCGTGCCAGGTTGTTCTCGTTTTCGTGCTGAAACACTGTTGTCAATCAGCAACACTGGGACACTTTGGGACCGAAGGGGGCATGGACGCGGAGCCGTTCGCCCACCGTCTCCTGAAGCGTCCCAAGCGTGCGCCGGTACGCCTGCGCCAGGCTCCAGAATCAGCCGCACGGTCTCGCCGCGGCCACGTCCCCGGCGCCGGATCGAGCCGCTGGATGACGTCCAGCGACCAAGTGCCGCTCCGCACATCCAGGAGCTGGCTGGTGCTGGCCGGCGTGCGCTCCGCGACCGCGCGGCCGCTGCCGGCGCCCAGATCGAAGGCCAAGTGGGTGCTTGCCATCGGAGACCCTGGCGTGGAGGGTACCGTGCAGGCGAGTATCCGACATGGCGACCGACAGCAACAGACGGCGCGCCGCGGCCGTCACCGGGGGCGCGGCCGGCATCGGCTTGGCGACCTGCAGGGAATTCCTGTGTCGAGGCATGGCCGTGGCGATCGTGGACCGTGACGCGGACGCGGCACGGAAGAAGGCGGAGGAGTTGCGGGCCACGATGGCCGACGCAACGCAGAAGGTGGTCCCGGCACCCGCCGACGTGCGCGACAGCGCCGCGGTGGACGCCGCCATCGCCTCGGCGGTCAAGGAGATGGGTGGACTGGACGTTTTGGTCAACTGCGCCGGCATCACCGACCGGGCGCCCGCGGCGGAGATGACCGATGCGTCGTGGTCCCGAATGTTGGACGTTCACATGTCGGGCACATTCCGGTGCTGCCGGGCCGCGTTCCCGGCGCTGCGGGATTCCGCCACTGCGGCGATCGTCAACATGTCCTCGGTCGGCGCCCACTTGGGGTTCCCGCTGCGCGCCTCCTATTGCGCGGCCAAGAGCGGCATCGAGGCGCTTACGCGCTCGCTTGCGGTGGAGTGGGCAGCCCACGGCATCCGCGTCAACGCGGTCGCGCCAACTTGGGTGCGCACCGCGATCCTGGATGACGCGGTGACCAGGGGCGTGCTGGATGAGGCCAAGATCAAGGCGATCACGCCGCTCGGGGGCGTCGTCGAGCCGTTCGAGGTGGCCAAGGCGATCGCGTTCCTGGCCTCACCCGACGCCCGCATGATAACGGGACAATCGTTGCTGATCGACGGCGGCTTGGTGATCAACCCACACGTCTGAGCCGCGTCCGGCGGCGGGCCGTCAGATCGCCTGCACGTCGGCGCGATGTCCGTGCGCTTTGGCAAGACGGCCATCGGCGGTCAGCAGCGGCGCATCCAGCGCCTCGGCCAGCGCGACGTAGAGCGCGTCGTACGCGCCGACGCTGTGGCGCAATTCCCAGGCCCGTCCCAGAAGCGACCGGTGATCGTGCCGATGGATGACGAGGTCACGCAGGATGTCCACCATCTCCGCGCCACGTTCCGCGTCGATGTCCCCAGCCAGCGCATACCTGCGGACCACGTGCAGTACCTCTGCGTCGAGCAGATGGGGGCTGTGCACGGTCGCACTCGTGGTGTGGATGTGCGGGGTGACCCGAATCCCCGCCTCGGTGTGCAGGAGCATCTCCACGATCACCGAGGCATCGACGACGATCATCCGATCGCTGATCACCGTTCGTCACGCGTCCGCTGCAGTGCCTCGACGACACCTTCTCTCGGCGTCACCGGCTTCAGCCGCTCGAGCCGTGCCGTCATTTCTTGTGGTGTCGGCACCGACGCCTGAGCCGTAATCTGTTCGAGCAGGTAAGCGGAGAGTGACATGCCGGCCATCGCCGCCCGTGCCTTGAGCTTGCGATGGAGGGGCTCCGGTACGTTGCGGATCTGGATCATCTTTGGCATGCGATAAGCATGGCACCATGTGAACTACATGTCACGTGCGAGACGCAGGTCCCGTGGGCGCACGGCGTGGATGGGCGATCCCTGGCGGTGCGCGGGGCGGTCGCGTACAGTCAACCCCATGAGGGTCATCTTGAAAGAGGTGTTCGTTCCGTCCCCCGGACCCGGCGTCGGGGTGGCCGGCGGCGCGTACTACACGCGCGCCACAGGCCATGAGTTGGTGAGCATCCACACCCACCACTCCCGCTCCGACACCGCGGACATCGCCCTGTACCGCCGCTCCGCCGACGGCGGCGCCACTTGGGGACCGGTGACCGAGGTGGCGACCGGCGAACAGCGCGCCGGCGGCATGTGGCGGCGCTATCCGCGCGCGGGCCACGTGGACCCGGCCACCGACCGGTACGTCACCGTGCGCGTCGAGGGGGTGCTTCCCACCGACGAGCCGCTGGAAGGGATGCGGCAGTGGCAGCTCCACTACGCGGTGTCGGAGGACGGCGGGGTCACCGACCTGGTCGACGAGCCGGTCGTGCACGACGGCAGCGACGAGGACGGCGTGCCGTTCGACGCCGAGCACCCGCTCCCCGGAGTATGGCGCGG
Organism: Spirochaetia bacterium; assembly: GCA_965215345.1. Lineage (GTDB taxonomy): Bacteria > Spirochaetota > Spirochaetia > SZUA-6 > Bin103 > CATQHW01. The sequence continues at coordinate 658,544 of CBDCDL010000001.1, forward strand.
CCGGAACGGGGTGATGCTGGGCGACCTGACCTGTCTGCCGCTCACGCTGCGCGGCGGAAGCGATGCCGGCGACATCCTGGCGCCGTGCCAGATCTGCCCGGTGGGGCCGGCCGGCACCTTCCTCAACAAGGGAGGCGGCTTCACGTTCCACGACTCGGCGGTGCTGCACGGGCGCTGGGCCGAGGGCGGTCCCCGCCTCCGCTGGCGGCTGTCGGAGCGGGTGATCGGCGACCCGGAGCGATCCACGCGCGGGTTCCTGGAGGCGACTATCGCCGAGCTCGCGCCCGGCCGCGTGCTGATGGTGATGCGCGGCTCCAACGACGTGCGGCCCGAGTTGCCCGGCTACCGTTGGTACACGATATCCGAGGACTGCGGCTGGACCTTCACCGACGCGCAGCCGTGGACCGACACGGCAGGCCGGCCGCTGCACTCGCCCAGCGCCTGCTCGCAACTGCTCGACCACTCGGACGGGCGGCTGTTCTGGTTGGGCAACCTGTGCGCAGGCAACCCGCGCGGCAACAGCCCGCGCTACCCGATCGTGATCGCGGAGGTGGAGCGCGACACGGGCCTGGTCATGCGCGACACGGTCACGACCATCGACGACCGTCAGGCGGGCGAGCTGGAGCGGCTGACGCTGTCGAACTTCTACGCGCGCGAGGAGCGCGGCTCCGGCGACCTCCTGCTCTACCTGCCGCGCTACTTTGCGCGAGACAACAGCTTCACGGCCGACAACATGGTGTACCGGATCGCGGTAGCCTGATCCGATGTGTGCTGAGCCGATGAGCCCCGAGCACCCGCGGCTGCACGTGACGGCGAGGTCCTACCCCGGACTGCTTTCGCTCGACGAGTTGCGGCGCAGCGCGGCCGCAGGGCCGGGGCGGGAGCTCTGGCTTACGCTGCAGGGCGAGGTCGAGCGCCGGGCGGCGCTGCCTCCGTACGATCCGGGCACCTCCCTCCCGGGACGGCAGGCCGGGGCCGTCGAGCGGCATGAGAACGACTACCCTCTGTCCGAAGCCGCGCTCCAGCGGGTGACCGACGCGGCGCTGGCCTGGCTGGTCGCCGAGCGCCCCGAATACCGCGACGACGCCCTCCGGCAACTCGAATGGATGTTCGATCCGGAGCCCTGGCCGGAGTGGCGCCACCCGGTGAATGCCGAGCGCGGCGTGATCGCCGACCACCGCATCGGTTCGCACCTGCGCCAGCTCTCGGTCGCCTACGACTGGCTCCATCCGGCGCTGCGGCCTGCTCAGCGCGGCTGGCTGCTCGCCGGCATCCGCGAGCGGGCGCTGCAGCCGGTGCTGGACAGCCGCACGCGCGACGCGCACTGGGGCAACTACAACAACTGGACCGGCGTGATCGCCGCCGGCATGGGCACGGCCGGCCTTGCCATGGAGGGTGAGATCGACGAGGCCGGCGAGTTGATCGAGGCCGCTATCGCCTACCAGCGCACCTACCTGAACACGCTCGGCCCGGACGGCGAGTTCAACGAGTCGCCGGGATACGCCGCGTCGGTGCTCACCGCGATCCGCTTCTTCGAGGCGCTGCGCTACCATCGGGGACGGGATGCTGCCGGCGCCGAAGCTGGCCTGGATCCCGAGCTGCGCGAGCGGGTCGGCCGGTTCGGCCGCTGGTACGCCTACCACGTGATACTGCCGCGCGGCATCGTGCCGTTCGGGGACTGCAGCCCCGACGCGCGGCCGAACGCGGTGCAGATCGGGGTGATCGCCGAGCTGTGCGACGACCCGGTGCTGCGCTGGTTCTACCGCCGGCTGCAGCCGGTCAACGGCTACCCGAACCTGGCGCTGGAGCTCCTGACCCTGGCCGGCTCCGGCGAGGTGCAGGAGCCGGACGGGCGCTGGCCGCTGGCGATGGCCTGGGACGCCTACGGCAAGAGCGTGATCAGCCGCTCCGACTGGGACCCTGCAGGTGCCGCCTGCCTGGTGTCCGCCAAGGCTGCCCACGGCTGGGAGGCGATGCGGGCGCGCGGCGACACCTCCTCGTATCACATGGACTACGACGCCGGTCAGGTCTGCATCGCCTCCGGGAGCGAGCACTTGGTCGTCGACCTGGGCTCCAGCGGCGGCTACTCCTGGGGCGAGCGCGGGCGGTACTACGGCAAGGGGACCGCCGGCCACAACGTGCTGATGCTCGACGGCGCCACGACGAGGGAGCTGGGCGATCCGGTGCCGGAAATGACCGCGGCCGACTGCGATCCGGCACGCGGCGCCTGGTGCCGGTTCGACCTGACCGGCATCTACGAAGGCGCCATCAGCGTCGTGCGCACGCTCGTGCACCTGTGGCCCGGCACGGTGGTCGTGCTGGACGAAGCGGTGCTTGACGAAGAACGCGACGTATCGCTTCGCTGGCACACCGCGCACCCGTGCACGCCGGAGGCGGACGGCAGCTTCACGGTGGCCGGCCAGAAGGCGACGGCGGTGTGCCGGGTGGTGAGTCTGGCAGGCGAGGCGGCCGTCGCCACGGCGCGCCACCGGTACCGCCCGCCGTACGACCGGGACTACTACGGAACGAAGTTCCAGGACGGCCACCCCTACGTCGAGGCGTCCCTGCACGCCGATCGCGTGGTGCTGCTGACGCTGTTCTCCGTGGTCGACGGCCGTCCGGGAGACACGCTCCGGTGGCGGCAGGAGGCCGAAGGGTGGTCGATCGGCGCGGGACCGGACCGGGTCAGCTTGGTGATCGGCCGGGAGACGCTCGACGTCACCGGCGGCGCCGGCGCCCGCTGGCGCGTACCGCGAACCGCCCGCGGGTCCTGATCCGGACACGGTGGAGTGAGCGGATGAGCCCCGAGCACCCGCGGCTGCACGTGACGGCCGGCTCGTATCCGGGACTGCTGTCGCTGGAAGAGCTGCGACGCGGCGTGACCGAGGGGCCGGGGCGCGAGCTTTGGCGCACCCTGCAGGGCGAGGTGGAGCGCCGGGCGGCGCTGCCCCCGTACGATCCGAGCACGCCCATGCCGGGACGGTCGGCCGGGGTGATCGAGCGCCACGAGAACGACTACGTGCTCTCGGAGGCGGCCCTGCAGCGGGTGACCGACGCGGCGCTGGCCTGGCTGATCACAGAGAGCCCCGCGTACCGCGACGACGCGCTGCGGCAGCTCGAATGGATGTTCGACCCCGAGCCGTGGCCGGAGTGGAGGCATCCGGTGAACGCCGAGCGCGGGGTGGTCGCCGATCACCGCATCGGATCGCACCTCGGGCACCTGTCGATCGCCTACGACTGGCTCTACCCGGCGCTCCGGCCTGACCAGCGCGCCTGGCTGCTGGCCGGGATCGGGGAGCGGGCGCTGCAGCGTGTCCGGGACAGCCGCACGCGCGACGCGCACTGGGGCAACTACAACAACTGGACGGGGGACATCGTCGGCGGCATGGGCGCCGCCGGCATGGCGCTCGCGGAAGAGATCGAGGATGCCGACGAGCTGGTCGATGCCGCGACCGCCTACCAGCGCACCTACCTGCAGAAGCTCGGGCCGGACGGGGAGTTCAACGAATCACCGTTCTACGCGTCGTCGGTGCTCACTGCGATCCGTTTCTTCGAGGCGCTTCGCTACCACCGCCGGGGTGCGGCCGGCGGCGAGGCGGTCCTGGAGCCGGAGCTCCGCGAGCGGCTGGGGCGCTTCGGACGCTGGTACGCCTACCACGTGGTGTTGCCGCGGGACATCGTGCCGTTCGGCGACTGCGGTCGGGAGGCGCGGCCCAACGCGGTGCAGATCGGGATGATCGCGGAGCTGCGCGACGACCCGGTGCTGCGCTGGTTCTACCGCCGCCTGCAGCCGGTCAACGGCTACCCGAACCTGGCGCTGGAGCTCTTGACCCTGGCGGTCTCCGGCGAGGTGCGCGAGCCGGCCGGGCGGTGGCCGCTGGCGATGTCCTGGGACGCCTAGGGCAAGAGCGTGATCAGCCGCTCCGATTGGGACCCCACGGGGTCGGCCTGCCTGGTGTCCGCCAAGGCCGCGCACGGCTGGGAGGTGATGCGGGCGCGCGGCGAGACCTCCTCGTATCACATGGACTACGACGCCGGCCAGGTCTGCATCGCCTCGGGGAGCGAGCACCTGATCGTCGACCTGGGCTCGAGCGGCGGCTACGCATCCTGGGGCGAGCGCGGGCGGTACTACGGCAAGGGGACCGCCGGCCACAACGTGCTGATGCTCGACGGCGCCACCACGCGCGAGCTGGGTGATCCTGTGCCTGAGATGATCGCGGCCGACTGCGATCCGGCACGCGGTGCCTGGAGCCGATTCGATCTGACCGGCATCTACGATGGCGCGGCGAGCGTCGTGCGCACGCTCGTGCACCTGTTGCCCGGCACGGTGGTCGTGCTGGACGAGGCGGCGTTGGGCGAGCCACGCGACGTGTCGCTGCGGTGGCACACGGCCCATGCGTGCGCGCCGGAGGCGGACGGCAGCTTCACGGTGGCCGGCCGGAAGGCGACGGCGGTCTGCCGGGTGGTGAGCCTGGCAGGCGAGGCAGCCGTGGCCGCGGCGCGCCACCGCTACCATCCGCCGTACGACCGCAACTGCTACGGCGCGAAGTTCGAGGACGGCCACCCGTACGTCGAGGCGTGCTTGCACGCCGACCGGGTGGTGCTGCTGACGCTGTTCTCCGTGGTCGCCGGCCGGCCGGCCGCACCGGTCCGCTGGAAGGACGGCGATGGCGGATGGTCGATCGGCACCGGGGCGGAGCGGGTCACCGTCGCGTACGATCCGCGGTCGCTGCGCGTGACCGGGGCGGACGGAGCCGGCTGGCACGTGCCGATTGGCGGAGCGTAGCGGCGCCGGTTCAGTCGACGTCGAGCAGGTATCGCATCGCCGGGGTCAGGCGCGCGGCGGTGTCGGGCCGCAGATAGGCGCGCTGGTCGGTCTGCTGCGGCCGCTCGCGCACGTCGAAGAAGCAGTGCATGGCGCGCCGATGGGTGTCGCGCGTGCGGTTGAGCGTGCCGCCGTGCCAGGTGAGCGAGTTGAACACCGCCACGCTGCCGGCCGGCGCCTCCACCAGCTCCTGCTTCGCGTGCGGTGCGGCGGGGTCGTCCAGCAGGTCCTGCGGCCGGCCCAAGCGGTGGGAGCCGGGGACCAGGCGCGTGCAGCCGTTGTCGGCGGTGAAGTCGTCGAGCATCCAGATCGAGTTGCAGCCGGTCACCGGGAGGGTGCGGCAATCCGTGTCCTGGTGCAGTGCCTGCCGGCCCTCGCCCGGCAGAGCGTCGCGGGCGTTGAGGGAGGAGAGCCGAAACGGCGCGCCGATCACGTGGCGCACCGCCGCCAGCACCACGGGATGCGACCAGACGCGGTCGAGCGCCCGCCCCTTGTTCACCAGGTCGGCCAGCCGGCGGGTGCCGGCTTCCTGGTGCACCTCCAGACCGGCGCGCTCGCCCTCCGCGGCGGTGAGCTCCTCGAACCTGGTGCGGAGCAGCTCCAGCCACGTGGCGTCGATGATACCCGTGAAGAGGGCGAAGCCCTTGCCGGAGAGCTCCTCCCGCCGGCGCTCGTCGAGCACGCCGGGATCGGCCCCCAGCTCCGACAGGCAGCGCTCCATCGTCATCGCGGCCGCCATCACGTCGCGAGCGGCACCCGCACGCTGCCGCCGGCCGCCGAGGCGGTCAGGTCCGCCGCGGACACGGTGACCGTGGCGTCGGCGCCGGCATGCGGCATCCGCCAGGTGTCGCCGTCGCGCGCGGGCGGCCACGCCGGCAGGGTGCCGCCGGGGCGGACGACCAGGAACAGGGTCAGCAGCCGGCAGCGGCTGGCGTTCGTCTCGGCCGCCACGAAGCTCTCCCTGCGCTGCTCCAGCGGCTCGTCCAGCCGGGTGCGATCGTAGGGCGCGTGGTATTGATGCTCGTCGCGCCGAAACGTGGCCGTGCAGCCTGAGATCGCGCAGATCTGGCCGAGCAGATGGACCGGGCCGCGCGGACCGGCGGCCTGCACCCGGAAGCTGCCGGCGGCGTCGATCGATGCGCGGTCGGCGGTGTGCCACCGCAGCGTCACCGGCTCCGCGCGTGTCAGCTCGCACTCGTCCAGCACCGCAACCAGGTCCGGGAGCAGGTGGATCACGTGCCGGTGCACCCGCACCACGTCACGGTAGGCGCCGGTGAGGTCGATCGACCACGCGGCTCCGTGCTCGTCGAAAGCCGAGTGAAGGAACGTGCCTTCGATCGGTTTTTCGAACCGCATCTCTCGCCCGCCGACCTGCAGCAGGTTGTGGCCTCTGACGCTGGCGTTGTAGTAGCGGGCGCGATTGTCGCCGAAGAAGTCGGCGGGGTAGGACGAGGGAGAGCCAAGGTCGACGATAAGCGGCGCCTCGCCGGCGTGGATGATGAGTTGCCCGTCGTCCTGGTGCTCGTGAACAGGCTCGCGGCCGGCCTTGCCGTGCACGACCACGGCGTCCGGATCGGCCCAGCTCGAGCGGCTGGCGACCAGACCTCCCCAGCCGGGAAAGGCGGCGCCGAGCGGGAGGTCGCGTGCGTCCGATGCATCGCCGCCGGGCGGCGTGGCGGCCAGCGTGGGGTCGTACCACAGGAGGTCCACCACGTCGACCTGGGTCAGGTCGGCCGCGGGATCGTGCACGAGCCCGTACGTCTCCATGAACCACTGCAGCAGCCCGTCGCGCGTCGCCGTCGCGATCGGCCCGAAATAACCGATCAGCAGCGGTCCCTGCGCGTGGGAGTCCCCGAACGGGATCGTGTGGCCAGGCGGCACCGTCACGTGCATCAGCCAGCGGCAGAACTGCGGAAACGGATGGCCGGCAAGACGGTCGTCCTGCCCGCCTGTCACCGAGTGGCGCGCCGCGAAGTACCTGACCGGGTATTGCATGGAGCCTGAGTAGCCCACCGATTCGTTGAACTCGCCCTTCGGGCCCAGGACGGTCAGGTAGTGCTCCATGCGCGGCTGCGCCATCTCCAACAAGAGATCGGATCGGTCGTGGTCGGCGCCGAGCACCATGCCGACGATGCCCAGCCCGCCGACCACGACGGTCATCCAGTTGCTGGGCCGGGTCAGCCAGTGCGGATCGGTCGGCACGGTGGCCAGATACGGCCGGATGGCGCAACGGTCGAGCCCTTCGACGATCATCGCCCGCTCGGCGGCGCTCACGTGCTCGTACAGCCAGTCGTAGGTCAGCGCCACGGCGGCGCCGAGCTGCCCGGTGCGCAGGTCGGCCTGGAACATCTCGTGGGCGAAGTCCAGCCACTGCGGCCAGCGTTTCGGGTCGAACAGCGCCTCGATCTGTGTCAGCGCGTCCTGCCGGTAGCGCTCCTCGCCCGTGACCAGGTACACTAGGGAGTCGCGCAGCAGCCGCCGCACCACTGCCTGGCAGATGGTGTTGTCCGCGTTGGCGTGCCGGATCTGTTCGGCGGGGCGGCCGGGAAGCGCCGTGCCGGGCAGTAGCGGATCGGTCCCGGCGGACTCCTTGGCGCCCTGCCGGACCGTGTCCCAGAGGCGCGCTCCGTACGGGCTGGCGATCGTGTCGCGAAGCTGGTCCAGGGAGCGCCGGCCGGGTCCGGGCTCGGCACCGAGAAAGATCGAGGGGTGATTGGGAGCCATCAGGACGATCATGCGCCGATCGGCCGGAGGTGTGAAGCGCGGCGAGAGTGCCGGTCCCGCCCGGAGACCGCCCTACTGCGGCTCAGACTCGCGCGCGTCCCTGGCGATGCGCTGGAGATAACCCGAGTACGCGACCAGCTCGCCGCGTACCGGATCGCGGCACGCCAGGTACTTGGAGCGAACCAGCTCCAGCCGATCCCAGTCGTAGTCGAACGAGAAGTAGTAGCGCTTGAAGTGGCGGAACCGCCGCAACTCCGAGAGTGCGGCGAAAGTCGCGTCGGAGATGACCCGCTCACGCACCTCCGGAACGGTCCAGGTCATCGCGCGCAACAGGTGCTCGTGCCAGCGCGTATCGTCGAGCGCGTTCTCGAAGAACTGACTGATGCGCAGAAACGCGGTCTCCAGGCAGGTATAGAACGACACCATCACGTCGCTGACGATGATCGCGTCCTCGACGGTCCGGGCGGCGCCGGCTCGCTGATGTTGGAACCGATCGTAGAACGAGTTGATGCGGTCGAGCACCGGCAGCGCGGCGTCCAGCTCGGCGGCCAGCGCCGCGATGCGGTCAGGGGACGCCATGCACCAGCCGGCCCGAGGTGCGGATCAGGCACGCGTACTCCGGCTCGATGCGCTCCAGCTCCACGATGTGAAGCGGGAATGCGGTCAGCGCCTCGGCGCGCGCATGGAGCTCGAACAGCCGCTCCGCACGCCCCAGTCCCTCCACGCCGACGTCGATGTCGGAACGCAGGGAGAAGTGGCGCCGGTGAAGCAGCGAACCCCATTGCCAGACGCGCTCCGGAGCGAACTCGCGTACGATCATCTCCACGATGCGGTCGAAGTCCGCCCACGCTGCGTCAAAGCGCGCGTCCAGTTCGCGCTGGCGGGCAGCTTCGCGCCGCCGCAGGAAGGCAACCGTATCCGCCGGATCGACGCCCATGGCCGTATCTCCGCTGCCCGGTGTAGTGCGTGAGACCGCGCTGCTCACTGCTTGAGGGAGCCGATCATGATGCCCTTGACGAAGTAGCGCTGGATGAACGGGTAGATGCACATGATCGGCAGCACCATGACGATGATCGACGCGGCCCGGAACGCCTGGATCGGCACCGGGTCGCGCTCCACCTCCAGCAGCAGGTCCTGCAGGCTGCGGTCGCGGCTGACGTCCGTGATCTCCAGGGTGATCAGCAGGCGGCGCATGAGCACGGTCAGCGGCTGCAGCCGGTCGTCGTTCATGTAGATGAACGGCGTGAAGAAGTCATTCCAGATCGCCACGATGCGGAACAGCGCAAAGGTGGCCAGGATCGGCTTGGAGAGCGGCAGGATGATCCGGAACAGCACCCGGAAGTCGCCGGCCCCGTCAATGTAGGCGGCTTCGCGCAGCTCGCTGCTGACGCTCCGAAACTGGGTCCGGAACACGATGACGCCGAACACGGTCACCGCCCCGGGAAGCACCATGACCCAGAGCGTGTCGATCAGTGCGAGCGCCCGGTACAGCAGATAGGTGGGAACCAGACCGCCCGAGACGAACATCGTGAGCACGTACACGACCGTGGCCGGCGTGTTCAGCCAGAAGCCGCGGACGGAAAGCGGGTAGGCGACCAGCGAGGTCGCCAACAGGTAGATTATCGTGCCCACGACCGCGTATCGCACCGAGTTGTAGTAGGAGGTGAGCAGTTCGTGGTGTTCGAGCACCATGCGGTACGCATCGAGATTGAAGCCGACGGGGATGTAGTTGGCGTGCCCGCTGGCCAACCCGGGTCCGCTGCTGGTGGAGAGCGCGAACACGTGGTAGAAGGGAAACAGCATCAGCAGCGCGAACGCGAACAGCAGGGTCACGTTCAGGACGTCGAACCAGTTGGCCTTTCCCGTCATCTACGCCGCCCTTACCAGAGGCTGTAGCTCGTGGTCCTGCGGCCCACGTAGTTCACCACGACCATGAAGATGAGCGAGACCGCGGAGTTGAGCAGTCCCACGGCGCTGCCGTAGCCGATCTGTCCCCCGGCCATTCCCACCCGATACACGTAGGTCTGAATGACGTCGGAGGTCTCGTAGATGCCCGGGTTCTGCATCAGGAACACCTTCTCGAAACCGACGTTGACGATGCCGGTCGTGTTGAAAATGAGCAGGATCATGATGGTCGGCAGCAGCGCCGGCAGCGTGATGTGCCAAGCGAGCTGCCACCGGTTGGCGCCCTCGCAGGTCGCGTTCTCGTAGAGCTCGGGATTGATACCCGCCAGCACCGCCAGGTAGATGATCGATCCGAAGCCGATCCCCTGCCACACCGCCGATCCGATGTACAGCGGCCGGAACCAGCCCGGTTCCATGAAGAAGTTGGTCTGCTCCCCGCCCAGGCTTCCCACGAGGCGGTTGACCAGGCCGTCGTAGGAGAAGAACTCCTTCATCATGCCGATGATGACCACCAGGGCGATGAAGTGGGGGAGGTAGCTGATCGTCTGCACCACCCGCTTGTAGCTTGTCAGGCGCAGCTCGTTGAGCAGCAGCGCCAGCACGATAGGCGGCCAGAATCCCCAGACGATCGACAGGAACCCCAGCCACATGGTGTTCCTGATCAGGCGCACGGCGTACGGGCCGGTCAGGAACGCCTCGAAGTTGTCCAGTCCGATCCAGGGGCTCCCCCAGATGCCCTGCACCGGGCTGAAGCGCTTGAAGGCGACCTGCATGCCGTAGATCGGCAGGTACTGGAACAGCACGACCATCCCCAGGCCGATGGCGGTCATGAGGTACAGGCTCTTCTGGCGCGGCAGGTCGTGCAGGATCTGTGCCAGCCGGCCACGGCCCGCTGTGCCGGTCGCGACCGGGCTGTCAGTCGCCAAGGAGCGTCCCCCTACCGACGTGAAGGGCCTCCGTCACCGCGACACTCCCATGCCGCTGTGGTACACTGGCAGGACAGTTCAGTCAACGGGAGCGCGCAGGCGCTCCCCACAGGAGGACGATCACGATGAAGAGAATCACGCGCACGCTTGCTGCGCTCGGCGTTGTGCTGCTGGCCGCATCCTTCGCCTGGGGCGCCGGGCAGGAGGAGGGGAGCGGCGCCGGCGGCATCCCGGATCAGGTCACGCTGCCGCTTCCCGAGAAGATAACCGTCGACTACACGCTGGCGGAGCACACCACGATCGGCCACTACGCCTTCGCCGACGACGGCCATCCCGGCTTCATCTGGCTGGAAGAACAGACCAACATCGAGATCAACGACATCCAGATTCCACCGGGTGAGATCGAAGCGAAGTACCAGGTCATGCTGGCTACCGGCGACCTGCCCGACATCTTCAACCCCGGCGCCGCCAATCTGACCAAGGCGGACCTCGACTCCTTCGGTGAGAAGGGACTGTTCGTCAACATCCTGGATTACGCTCACCTCATTCCCAACTACATGAAGCTGATGGACGAGGTGGAGCCGCTCGCGAACATGGTCACCGGGGACGGCAAGAAGTACGGCTTCGCCATCTACAACGCGGATCCGATTCCGTTCTCGCTGACGCTGGCCTACCGGGAAGACCTGTGGGAGCAGATGGACCTTCCGCGCGACACGTGGGAGGAGCTGTACGAAGCGTTCAAGACGTTGAAGGCGGAGTTCCCGGACTCCTATCCGGTCAACGCGTGGCAGACCGGCGACCGGTCGGTGCTGCTGTTCATGGCCGGGGCGAACTTCAACACCGACGAGAGCATCTACTTCAACCACACCAACCGTGAGTGGCAGTACGGCCCGCTGGATGCCGAGTACGAGTACTTCATGGAGTACTTCTCGCGCCTGTGGGCAGAGGGGCTGTTGCATCCCGACACCTTCACCATGAGCTACGATCAGTGGAGCCAGTCGCTGGCCAGCCACGAGTCGTTCTTCACGTGGTGGTGGTCGGCCTCGGGCAACTGGTTCAGCCCGGTCACGCAGTTCCAGCTTCCGGACTACGGCCCCGGCAAGGAGTGGACGTTCAGCGCGATGCGCATTCCCAGCCTGGTCGAAGGCGAGCCTCGCGCACGGTCACGCAATACCATGCCGTACGGCAACTACGGCTACGTGAAGCTCATCTCGTCGCAGTCCGAGCACATCCCGGAGATCATGGCGCTGATGAACTTCCTGGGAGTGGAGAAGAACAGCTACAGCGTCTTCTTCGGACCTCCCGGCGAGTACTGGGACATCGTCGACGGCAAGTACCGATGGCTCACGCCGGAGATCAAGACGCCGTACAACCCGGAGGGCACGCTGGCCGACCATGAGTGGTTCCTGCAGAAGTTCGGCGTACGCACCAGCCTGGCCAACGTCGAGATCGTCGGCATCGACAACCCGCGCATGCAAGCGAACATGACGATCGAGAGCGACCCGGACTACACGCAGTTCGAGGTGGAGGCGCGCCAGTACGTGGCGGACGGATCGACCCCGCAGCGGCCGGAGCCGATCACGAACTTCGCCCCGGAACAGGCCGATCGCGAGGCGCAGTTGAAGACCGCCCTGGACACGTACGCCCAGGAGCAGTCGATCCTGTTCATCACCGGCAAGCGCCCGCTGAGCGAGTTCGCGGCGTTCCAGGACGAGATCAGGAACCTCGGAGCCGAGGAGCTCATCGAGTTGTACAAGACCGCTTCCAGCTAAGAAGCGCCGGGAGCCGAGCCGGCGGCATCGTGCCGCCGGTCCGGCGTCCGCACGCAATCGCACGGGCCGCCCGCTGTCCTCTGGTCAGCAGGCGGCCCTTCGTTTTCTCTGCCGACCACCGGTGATCCCGGCCTCAGTGGTCGAGGGTCAGTCCCTCGCCGGTGATGCGCAGGCGGGCGATCCGGCTGTCCGCCTGGCCGTGCTCCATGATGTGCCCCATGTAGGTCACCAGCACGACGTCGGGCTCGATTTCCACCGCGTGCTGGTTGCCCCAGATCGCGTAGTCGACGATGACCGGCGGCGACCAGGTGCGTCCGCCGTCACGGCTGAGGTGCGCGGCGAAGTGCGGATAGCGGGTCGTCGCGACCAGGGCTCCGGATCTGGTCGCGGTCAGCGACGGGCAGAACCCGGGGAAGTGACCGATGGCGGCCGGCTGCCACGTGCGCCCGCCGTCCTGGCTGCGAAGCTGCCACATGTACGGGTCGCGGTCGGGGCGTCCGATCCCGACCAGCACGCCGGGGGCGGCCTCGTCCATGGCTACCTCGTAGTAACGCGCGGCGTAGCGGAGCATCGCAGGCGGCAGGTGCTGCTGGCGCGCATCCGCGTCGCAGAGCACCGGCGGCGACCAGGTGCGGCCGTCGTCCTCGCTGCGCAGGGCCATGGCCGCCACGTACGGGCATTGCGTCGGCAGGACCGGCTCTTCGGGAGGGCTCACCATCATCGGCACGACCAGGGAGCCGTCGTGCATGCGTATCGGCGGCCACGGCCCGCCGGCCTTCCACTCGGCGGGCCAGCCGCCGGTCACCGCGGGCGTCGCCGGTCCCTGCCACGTGCGTCCTTCGTCGACCGACTCGTAGGCGCGCAGTGGCGCCGCCGCGTCGTCGTGGTCCACGCGCAGGCTGACCCAGGTGCCGTCGCGGCGGACGAACGCGCCGCCGAATCCTCCGTCGCGGGGAGCCGGCTCCGGCTCACCCCACGTCCTGCCGCCGTCCTCGGTACGGATCAGGACCGCCCGCCTGGTCTCGCCGACGTTCGGATTGCCGAAGGTCAGGTAGAGCGTCGCGCGGCCCGGGCCGCTCTTGAGCAGGGTCGCGTAGCTCTGGAAGGTGTCGGGATCGGTCTCCGGGCACGGGGTGATCCAGTGCCGGGGGGCCGGCTGCAGTCCGTCCCAGGCGCCGGGCGCGACCGGAGCTCCCCGGATCCGCAGCGCGTCGAATCGAGCCGCTTCGGGGTAGGGAGTCTGCAGTGAGCCCAGGCCGATACGGCCGGTCCGGTAGGTGTCGTCGTGGACATCGGCGGCCGGGATGTCGTTGATCCAGGCCTGCAGGCGACTTCCGGCTGCACGCACGCGGACCTCGTACCAGCTCCCCAGCACCGCGCACAGCCCGGGCACCAGCCCGAAGGTGAGATAGCGCTGCAGCGGCGTGCCGTCCGCGATCACCATGCCCGCCCAGCACGCCCGCGACCGGAACTGCTGGCCGCCGACCGGCACGTCGAAGGCGTAGAAGCGGCGGCTGTCGTGCACTCGGAACAGGAACCGGACCGGGTTGCTGGCGCGCAGACGGAAGCGGAAGGTCGCCTCGAAGTCGCCGTACGCGGCGTCGTCGCGAACCGCCAGGTACTCCACGCCGGTGCCGTCGGGCGGGCACAGCGCGCCGTCCCCGTCTTCCGTCCACCTGCCGCCCAGAAACGTCCATCCCGCGCCGTCCGCAACACGGAGAAGCGTCCCCGTGTCCGAGTCCATCTCTGCTACTCCTTCCCCGTGCGGGAGGTGCGCTCAGTCGATTTCGTCGCGCCGCACCGGCGTCAGCGCGCCGTCCGCGACGCTCAGGTACTGGGCGCGCATCCGGGACTCGAAGCTGTCGTAGTACACGTACAGCACCACGTCGGGACGCACCTCGAGCATCGATCCCATGACCCAGATCGAGCTGTCGATGATCGTCCCCTGCCAGGTTGCGCCGGCGTCGAAGCTGGCGTGCACGGTCATCATCGGCAGCCGGTGGGCGACCAGCAGGACCCCGGAGCTGGTCCGGAGCATGTTGGGCGTGGCGTAGCCCGGAAACGGGCCGCGCATGCACGGGGTCCACGTGAGGCCGCCGTCTTCGGACCACGTCTCCCACATCCACGGCGAGTAGACCGGCCGAATCAGCGCGACCATCGTCCCGTCGGCGGTCTCCGCGCCGCACACCTCGGTGAGGTCCAGGGAGCCGGGAACGGGCTCCCCCGTGCCGTTGACCGCGTGGTCGATGTTGACGAGTGGCGACCAGGTGGCGCCGTTGTCGGTCGAGCGGCAGGTGAAGGCGCGGCAGTGGACGGCGCCCCAGGTATGGATGAGCTCGTGACCGGCCCCGGACTCGTGGCCGCCGTACAGGAACATGACGACGGCGCCGTCGTCGAGGTTGGCGAACACCTGGGGACCCATGTGCAGGCCGGCCATGCCGTCAGGCACGGGACCCAGATCGAGCGCACGCGGCGCGCCGATGGTGCGGATGTCTTCGGACACGTCGGCCAGGGCGAACGCGCCGTCCGCGTCCGTGGACAGCCGCCGTACCCGGCCGTCGGGGAACCGGTGCAGCGTGCCGCGCACCGTCCACGGATCGCCTTCCACCGTGCCGGTGACCTCCGGTGCGCTCCAGGTCCTGCCGTCGTCGGCGGAGCGGGTCATCAGGTGGCTGGTGGCGCCCGCCGGTCCCGGCCGGCTGGCGTGGTAGGTAAGCACCAGCGCGCCGTCACCGGCTCGCAGCAGGGTCTGCGGCTTCTGCCAGACGCCGTGTCCGGCGTCTTCGACCGGGTAGAACCAGTTGGTCGGCTGCTCGACCGAGTCGTCCCAGCGTGCGCCCGGCGCCGGGTCGCCGTCGATGCGCACGGCGCGGACGCGTGCGCGCCCGAAGATGAACAGCCCTGCGCAACCCGCCCCGTCGGGCAGACCGCGGTGCTCGAAGACGCCGCGGCCGTCGATCCGGGCGCGCAGCTCGCCGCCGCGCACCTCTAACTCCACGTCGTGCCAGATCCGGGTGCTGGAGGCGACCCGGTTGACCATGGCGAGCTGGCCGACGCGCAGGCAGCCGCCTGCGTCCATGCGCGACAGCGCCGTCCAGAAGTGCTGCGCGCGGTATCCCTGGCCACAGCAGGGGAAGTGCAGGAGGGTGAAGTCGGACCGGTTCCGTGCGCGGAATATCAGGCCGACGTCGCTGTGGGCGGTGTCATGGCGTGCCTGGAAGGTGGCCCGGAAGTCACGGTACGACGTGTCGGCCGCGAACGCGAACCGGCACCCCTGCATGCCGCGCCCGGTGTCGGAGTCGAAGGCGTCGACGGGCGCAATCCGACCATCGACGCCGGCCCGCCACTCGCCGCCGGCACAGGACCACGTGCGCGCCCCGTCGAGATCGAGGATCACAGGACCGTACGCTGCAGCGACTGGATGAAGTGTATCCCGTCGACGTTCGCGTGGTTCAGTCGGTCGTCGTTGGTGACGAACAGATCGCAGTTGGCCACCGATGCGCAGGCAAGCTGCACGGCGTCGGAGGCGGAGATCTGCCATGCGGCGCGGATCTCCGCGAAACGCCGGGCCGCGCGCGCATCGAAGGGCAGCACGATGGCGCCGGCCGGAACCGCGCGCTCGATCTCGGCGAGGACGGTCTCGTTCCTGTGCTCGATGGGGTGGACGAGCACCTCGCCGAGCGTGAGCGCGGAGGTAAGCAGCTCGTCGCCCCGCTCCAGGATGCGCCGGCGAAGGTCCGCAGCCCGCCGGGACGGCTCGCCGAAGCTCTGCAGCAGGTACAGGAACAGGTTCGTGTCCCAGAAGATACGGCTCATCGGCTCGACTCGCGGAGGCGCCGCACCAGCGTGTCGGCCGCTTCGGTCGAGCGGAATGACTTGCCGATGTCGCGCAGGGACAGGATCGGGTCGACCGGAATCGGGATGGTGGCGGTCCCCAGGTAATCGGAGTTGTACCAGTCGACCAGGCCGCGGTATCCCCAGGGGAGCTCTTCGGTGCGCGGGACGGTCTTGCCGCCCCGGCGGTCGGGGTGGTAGGGGTCGCCCGGCCGAAACAGTCGGCGGCGCCCGCGTTCGGTTTCGATCAGCATCCGGTAGCGGCCGGGATTGGGCGCCTTGCTGGCGACGCAGTGCTGGGAGGCATGCACCACGAAGCCCGGGCGCAGCGGCTCCGCGCCGCTCGCCTCCGTGGCCGCGCGCCGGCTGATCTCGGCGACCGTGAAGTCATCGCGGTCGGGATGCTGTTTGTGCAGGAGCGCCGTGGCCACCCACACTTCGTCTGCAACACGTATCCTCTCTTTTGCCATGTATACCAGGTATATCGGAGAGAAGATCCGTTCTCTTGAGCCGGATCCGCACGGCGTGACGGCCGGGACCCGTCCCGGAGCCCGCGCGACTCAGGGCGTCGAGGGGGCCTCTGCCTCGGCGCGCGCCAGCAATGCCTTCATGTACCCGATCGTGTAGGCGGTTTCGGCGCGGCCGTCGTCGCTCATGATCGGGATGTGGTCCGGGATCAGCACGCCGCGGAAGCCCACGGCCTGCAGCTCCCGCATCACCGGGTACAGGTCGGCGTAGCCGTCGTCCACGAAGGTCTCCACGAAGTGCGGCAGCGGGGCGTCCACGGTGCGGAAGTGGACCTTGTGGATCTTGCCCTGCGCGCCGAAGTGGCGGATGGACTCGATTACCCCCTTGCCCATCAGGTCGCCGCCCTCCAGCCAGCAGCCCACGCAGAAGCAGATGCCGACGTTGGGGCTGTCGGCGATCTCCATGGCGCGCTGGTAGCCGTCGAAGCTTGCGAAGATGCAGCGCGGCACGCCGGCCAGCATCGGCAGCGGCGGATCGTCGGGATGGATCCCGATCAGGACGCCCGCGTCCTCGGCGACCGGCGCCACCTCGCGGATGAAGTGGGTGAAGTTGTCCCAGATCTCCTGTTCCGAGTACTCGCGTCCGTGTGAGAGCGGCAGGTGGTAGCGCCGGTCCTGCCATCTGCCCCACGGGTCGTCCTCCATGTCCAGGGCGCGCGCCGAGGCGCCGCCGCGCGTCTCCTCGCGGCCGCTGGTCCAGATGCCGTTGGCCATGTGGGCGTAGGTGGTGTAGGGGATGCCGGCCTTGCCGAGCGCCCGCAGGTGGCGCTGGTACTCCGCTATCTTGGCGTCGCGGTCGGCCAGGTTCAGGACGATCGCGTCCTGGTTGTGGACCCCGGAGTTGCCGAAGCCGTAGATCGTGAGCCCATGGCTCCCGAACAGCTCGCGCCGGCTCGCGTAGTAGTCGTAGCCGGCGTGCTCGGGGCCCGTCCACGCCACGGCGTACTCGATGCCCATCTGCCGTACGAAGCGGAAGTCGGACTCGGTGGGCTCCGCGCTCATCTGCGCCGCGATCTTCATTCCCGGCGGGATCGGTTCGTTCATGCCGTCGTCTCCTCCCGGACCAAGGCTCCGCTTCGGTGCTCCCGGAGCGACACCCGCAGATCCGTGCCGGCCTCCAGGCCGGTGATCTCGATAGTATGCACCCGTCCGTCAGCGAGCGAGACCTCGATGTGATCCGGTCCCGACGCGTGTACCTGGCGTATGGCGGGCGAGGTACGGAACGGCTCCAGCACGTTCAGGAAGCGGGCTTCGGTCCCGTGCCGGCGCAGCAGCAGTGTCCTGCGCATGGTCGCCATGTCCCGGATCCGGCCATCGACCATGAGATCCGTGACGAATCTCGCCGAGTCGAACGATGTCGTGTCGAAGGTGACGGCCACGCGATGCCCGGCCGGCGTCAGGTCGATCTGCCGGTCATGCGCTCCAGGAGTGGGTCGAGTCGGCTCGAAGCCCGGTGCCGGTCCGTCGCCACCCGCGATCGTGACGGGCAGATCGGGCGGACGAACCGGGCCGCCGTCGGTCGTCACGAAACGCGGGTCGCCGAGCGTATGCGCCCGCAGAGCGATTCCGGCCTTCACGTCGACTGAGATGGTGAGACGCAGTTCGCTCACGCCGGTCACGTCGACGTCGATCGCATGCCTGTCGAAGGCGTTGGCGACGAAGCCGCCGTCAGCCAGGTACCGGCCGTCGCCGTCGATTCGGTAGGACACGTCGGCCATGGGGAACGGGAAGGTGCCCAGCGCTCCGTGCAGGCTGGTGGGCCAGACCGAGTGGACGGCGAGCCGGGTCGATCCGTCCCGGAACGAATGCACCAGCGGTGCGCGCGCCTCGAACCAATCGCAATCGGTGACGTGGTAGTAGCTGCCGGCGGAATCGTCGAGCAGGCGGTCGCTGTGTCCGACCATCCGTATCGCTGCAGCATGCGCTTCCTCGAGTCCTGCCGGATGGATGAGCCAGTCGTAGGTGTGGGAAGCCGGCGCCTGCAGGTGATCGGCGATCACGACGTAGTCTTCCGTGACCGCCATCAGGCGGCGCTGGGTCACGGGGGCGGCGTCGCCGTAGTCGACCATCTTCTCCAGGTTGTGCGGATCCAGGTCTCCGGGGTTCCGTATGTCCCAGGGCTTCTTCTGCGCCCAGCGGGCACGTGTCTCCACGACACACGCCTGCAGCGCCTGCCCCGCGTGGAACAGGAGCTGCTGCGATGGCGCCGGCTCCTGCTGCAGGCCGTCGACCACCACCATGCTGTGGCTGGCCGACGGCTGCACCCATGCCTTGTAGAGCGGGCTCTCGTAGCCGAACCAACTCGCCAGGGGCGAGAAGAACTCCGTGCCGTAGCGCGACAGGGCGAGCAGCGCGGTGCGGTCGAAGTGGCCGTGCCAGCCCCCGTGGATCCCCCACTTGACGTAGGCCTGGATCTGTTCCCCGGCATCGCGGCCCGGCGTCCGCGAGCGCAGCGCGGTGATGCCGGCGTTGTCGGCGTGGGCGGAACCAGCCCGCGGATCGGCCGCGTCAGGGAGCTCCGGCACGCCCCAGACCAACGACTGCCACCCCATCCGATCCGTGCGCCCCAGGATCCACGCGTACGCCGGATCGCGGTACCGGTAGTAGGCCAGCTCGTACAGGTCGCCCGGGGCCAGCTTGTGCGAATCGCTGTTGGCCACGACGCAGCCGTGCTGATCCATCATCGGGATCGGGCCGTCGTGGAGGTCCTTCAGTCCCCGGTCCGCGCCCCCCGGCGGTCCCCACCCGTCGAAGTTCATCCCCATCCATCCGTTCGGCCAGTCGTCGTGGCTCAGGTGGCCGGTGCGGGCCGGGACTCGCAGGTGGTAGAGATCCACGCCCCGGTTGTGACAGGCCTCGGCGGCGTACCCGAAATAGCGGGCGACGAGATAGCCGTAGTTCGATGCCCCTTCCAGCCACCAGCCGTCTCCCATGACACCCTTCGAGAGCTGATCGACGAAGCCGCTGGGAATGGTGATGAAACGCTCCAGCATCGCCGTGTCTCGAAGCGCCAGGCTCGACAGGATCGCGCCGGTGTTGGCGGTCACCGACCAGTTGCCGGTTCCACCGTCGTGCCACGCCTCGCAGGTACGCAGGTACAGCCGCAAGGTTCCGGTGATCGCCGCGTGATCGTCTTGGCCCAGGTCGTCGTGCATGAGGTCGTAGACGGCTGGGTAGAACGTGAAGAACTCGCCTTCGTGCACGTACGCGGTCGAGTCGGTGGCCCAGCGGGTCGTCGGATAGCCGTGGTCCGGATCGGCGATGCGACGCAGGTACGTCAGCACCTTGTCGCGCAACTCGCGGCTGTCGGTTAGCTTACAGACCAGCGCCGTCTGCCAGAGCTCCTCGATGGTCTGCCTGCGGGTCAGGCCGTACCACGTGAACCCCTTGCGCTCGATCTTGAAGCGTCCCAATTCCGGCGGCTGCCATCGGTGCGCCAGCCGCTCCATGGACTGCAGGTTCTCCCCGGCCCACCGGTGTCGCCGGCATTTCTCGGCGATCTCGCCGAGGAGGTCGGCGGTCACCAGCAGGCAGGGATGGTCCGGCTGTCGCGCTCGGGTCAGGTCGCCGATCGCGATGTCGGAGCGAACGTCACTCTTCGAGTGACGTTCGCTCCGGTCACTCCGGAGGTCCGGTACGCCGTCGCGGGGGACCGCGTCGGGTCGCGGATCATACGGAGTGACGTTCGGCGCGATCCTCATGCGCCGGTCGAATCAGCTTCCTCTTCCTACGAAGCCCTCCAGGCGTCGACCTGGCTCTGCAAGGCCTCCCGGACTCGATCGACTCCGGCGGCGTGCAGCTTCTCGATGAACGTTTCGTAGGTAGCTTCCCAATCCGGCAAGGCGCCGGACAGGAGCGAGTCCACCATCTCCCGCTCCACGGCCTGTATCTGAGCGATCTCGGTCGTCAGCTCGGAGACGTCCTTGGGAAAGCCGACCAGCGGCGAGGTGCGGGCGTCGGCCGTGATGGCGTACTGGCGCTCCTTCCACGCCTTGCCGTCGGTGCCGGGAGGCCACAGGATGAGGTCCTGGAAGTTCCCGACCGCCCACGGATACAGCCCGTACGGACTGTCCTCCGAGCCCTGGATGCCGGTGTAGCCGATCGGCTCGAAGTCGTGCTCCGTGCGGTTCTTGTAGTGCTTGTCCTCGATCCCGTAGGTCAGGCGGAAGTAGATCTCCGGTTCGGTGAACAGCAGGTTGATGACCTGCATCGCCTGCTCCGGATGCTTCGCGGTGGTCGGGATCGCCAGGTTGTTCGGCCCGGGGTTGTGGCCGACGAACGCCTGCCTGGCTCCCGAGTACACGACGATGGGGATCCCGTATCGGGCCGTCTCTTCCTCGGACTTGGTGGGATCGTAGAGGTGCACCCACACGACCGCCCCCTCGCCCAGCGGCTTGCCGTCGTCCTTGCGGAGCTCCTGGATGTCGGTGCCGAGGTAGTCCTTTCTGATGTAGCCCTTGGCGAACCAGTCCGCCGCCACCTCGATCACCGTGCGGAAGCTGTCGGTCTCGTAGATGTTGACCAGCTCGAAGTCGCTGCCGTCCTGCCTGATCGAGACGCCGCGCGCGACGCCTTCGTATCCCTTGCCCCACACCCAGCTCAACAGGGTGGGGCTGATCCCGGTGCCGAGGACCCCGTCCTCCTGCGCCTGCTGCAGGTACGTCTCCAGCAGGTCGTAGACCTCCTGGGTGCCGAGCTCGGAGTCGGCGATGCTGCGGCTCTTCTCCTCCATGCCGGTCTTGTCGGCGAGCTCCTGGTGGAACCGGAACCCCGGCCTCCAGTCGGCGGCCCAGCTTGTCGGGATGTTGTAGATGTTGCCGTCGAACGTGACCGTGTCGATGGCGAACTGGGGAACGGCATCGAGGATTTCCTGACCGTATTCTTCCAGCAGATCGTTCAGGGGCATCAGTGCGCCGCGGTCGATCTCCTGGAAGAAATTCATCATCCACATGCGGTTGGCGACGTCGATCTGTTCGTTGGCGGCCATCGCCAGCTTGAACCGGTCAGCGTATTCGTACGGAGGATGCAACTCGAACTCCACGGTAACGCCGGGCAGGTGGCTCTGCAGCTCCTCGTTCCAGAGCGCCCACACCTCCTCCGCGTCGCGCTGAATGCCGGGCCCGATGCCCAGCCACTTGAGCGTCACCTCCTGGGCTTGGGCCGCTTCGTCCGTCGGCGCTGCGAATGCGGTGCCGGACATCATGGTGCCGGTCATCACGATGAGAGTGGCGAAGAGCGCGATCAGCTTGCGCAGGTTCATGGGAACCCTCCTGTGGGGCGCGGTTTGCCTGGATGCTACCCCTTCAACGAACCGACGGTCAAACCTCGCACGAAATACCGCTGGAAGAACGGGAATATCAGCAGGATGGGCCCGGCGGCCACGATCGCCATCGCATAGCGCATCGACTCCAGCGGCATCTCTTCGGTCTGCAGATAGAACTCCATCTCCGGCGACTGCGCGGCGATCTCGCGCACGTAGTCGAACTCCAGCAGGATGCGCTGCAGCAGGTACTGCAGCGTATAGAGTTCCTTGTCACGGATGTAGAGCAGCGTATTGTACCATTCGTCCCACCTGCCCTGAAAGAACAGGAAGGCGATGGCCGCCAGGGCGGGCGTGGACAGCGGCAGCG
The DNA here is from genome assembly GCA_965215345.1 of Spirochaetia bacterium. Classification (GTDB taxonomy): domain Bacteria; phylum Spirochaetota; class Spirochaetia; order SZUA-6; family Bin103; genus CATQHW01. The sequence goes on from CBDCDL010000001.1 coordinate 680,687, forward strand.
CGATCCTGAGGCAGATCGTGATCTCGCGGGCACCGTCGATGCGCGCGGACTCGAACACCTCCTCCGGCAACTGTGCGAAGAAGGTACGCATGATGATGACGAAGAACGCGTTGACCAGCACCGGAACGATATAGACCCAGAGCGTGTTCCCCAACTGGTACCAGCGTGTGACGATGATGTACGTCGGCACCAGCCCGCCCGAGAACACCATCGTGAAGAACACGATGAAGACGATGGTGCGGCGCCAGGCATAGTCCGTTCTGGACAGGACGTAGCCGGCCAGCGCCATGACCAGAACGCCCAGCGACGTGCCGGTAACGGCCTGGAATGCGGTGACGCCGTAGGCGCGCAGCACCGCGGAGAGATCGCGGAACACCCAGGTGTAGGCCGAAACGTCGATGCGGGCCGGTATCAATCGATAGCCGAAGTCGGCGATGTCCTGGTCGTTGGAAAGCGACACCGAGACGATCAGCAGGAACGGCAGCACGAACAGCAGTGACATCGAGATGAACAGCAGGTGCAGGAACGGCTGGCGCACGGGGGTTGGACTCAGAACAGGGCCTTGTCGGGGGCGAGGCGCCTGACGACCAGGTTGGCGGCGACGATCAGAAAGAAGCCGGCCGCCGATTGGAACAGCCCCACGGCGGCGGCGATGTTCATGTCGCCGGAGACCACGCCGCGGAACACGTAGGTCTCGATCACGTCGGTCACGGGAAACAGGTAGCCCACCTGGCGCGGGATCTGCCAGAACAGGCCGAAGTCGCCCTTGATGAGATTGCCCAGCGACAGGATGACCAGGATGGTGATCAGGGGGGTCAGGTGGGGCAGGGAGATGGCCGTCATCTTGCGCAGGCGGCCGGCGCCGTCCATGTCGGCCGCCTCGTACAGGCCGCGGTCGATGCCGGTGAGCGCGGCGTAGTAGAACAGCATGGTGACGCCGATCCACTTCCACAGGTTCACCAGGATCAGGATGGACGGCCAATAGCGGCGTTCCGTGTACCAGCTCACCGGCTCCATGCCGGCGATGGCGAGCAGCTTGTTGAAGACGCCGATCACGGGGTTGAGCAGCAGCCACGTGAAGAAGCCGACGATGACCCAGGACAGGAAGCGCGGCAGGAACATCGTCGTCTGGTAATACTTGACCGCGGAACGGTTGGAGACCTCGTAGAGGAGCACCGCCGTGAGCACGCCGAACACCGTGGTCGTGACCACGAACGCGACGCTGTAGCCGATCGTGTTGCGCATGAGCAGCGTGAAGTCCTGGGACGTGAACAGATAGTCGAAATTCCGGAATCCGACCCACGGACTGCCGAAGATGCCGCGGTTGAACTTGTAGTTCTTGAACGCCATGACCATGCCGCCCATCGGCAGGTAGTGAAAGAGCAGCAGGTAGATGAGAGCGGGAGCTGCGAGGGCCGTGTACTCCAGCGATGAGCGCAGTCGTCTTCGGCGTGACGCGGTCAACGGTCCGCCGGTCCGGGGGCTACCGGGTCAGGTCGGCCGCTTCGCGGGGGACGAACGGGTAGGGGCTGCCGGTGTCGTGCAGGTGCTGGATCAGGTGCTGGTACTTGAGCATCTCGGCGAGCTTGCTGCGCCACTGCGCGGCGTAGAAGGCGGTGTACTCGGAGAAGTGGCGCCGCGTCGTGGGCACGGTGCCGTCCAGGTAGTCGGGGGCCAGGAACCAGGGCTGATCGCTGTACTGGTCCAGCCCGCGCCGTGCCAGCGTGGCCTCGGTCACGCGCCGCTTGCGGAAGCTGATCATGAACGTGCGGCGCGGCGGCTCCCGGTGGTAGCGGCCGCGGTGGATGACGATCTGGTTGAACAGCACGGCGTCGCCCGGTTGCAGGGCGAGGCGGACCGCGCCCGGCATGTCGTTGGAGCGCCGGTTGGCGCCGTCGTCGTCGACGCAGATGTGCCGCTCCGCGTCGGTGAAGTCGCGCACGTGGGAGCCGGGCACCACCTGCAGGTCCTCGCTCGGCACCAGCGCGACCTGCACCTGCAGGCCGCTGCCGGTGGCGTGGTCGCGCGGATCGTCGGCCTCCGGGCCGATCGCGTCCTTATGCCAGAAGCCGTCGAGCGGCTCTCCGATTGGGTTGAAGTACATGCTGGTGCTGGTGAACAGGAACGCCTCGCCCAGAGCTTGGTCGACGGCGTCCAGCACCGCGGGCGCAGCCGCGGCGTCCAGGACGGCGGCCAGATCCTCGGGCCGGCCGCGGTGGTAGGCGGGATTGTTCAGGTGGCGCATGTAGTTGGCGAGCGAATCGACCGGCGGGTTGTCGCTCAACGGGCGCTCCCGCCACTGGGCGAGCACGCGCTCGCAGATCGGCAGCAGCCGCGCGACCCGGTCGGCGTCGAAGATTCCGCGCACGACCGCGTAGCCGTTGCGGCGGTACCCCTCGCCGGGGTCGGTGTTGATGGCGTCGTTCGGCGTCTCGGTCGTGGTGTCAGTCATCGTTCGAGCTCCTTTCAGGCATACAGCCACTCGATGTCGAAGATGGCGCCCTTGAGCGACATGGCCGACCGCCCGAGCTTGCCGGGATGGCCCGGGTCCGCCATCCGCGAGGTCAGGTAGGTGACGATCGCCTTCCCCTCACGGGTGTACGAGCAGGCGACGTTCGTGAATTCGATGCCGGGATCGTCTTCCAGGTCCTTGGGTGGTCCCCAGGTGGTTCCGCCATCGGTGGATACCGCGCAGGTCAGCGGCGTGCGCCTGCCGGAGTGGTCGTAGGTGGGGTCGAACTCCGAGTGGTTCCAGATCAGCAGCACGTCGCCCGTCGTGGGGATGCGCGTCAGGCTCGGCATCGACTCGCAGCAGGACAGCCCGGAGGTCTGCGGCAGGCTCCAGGTCTCGCCGCGATCCGTCGAGCGGCTCAGGAACACGGAGCCGAGCTGGTTGCGCATGCACATCAGCAGGTCGCCCTGCGCCGCGGTCTCGACGATGTGGTTCTCCATGGTCCCGCGCAGCGGCAGTTGGACCAGGCTTGCCGGCGGCCGCCACGTGTGGCCGTCGTCATCGCTCACGAAGCAGCCCGACCGGGAGCTCATCGCCGGGTAGGAACCCCACACCGGCAGGTACTCGATCGACTTCAGCAGCCGCCCGTCGGCCAGCCGCGTGAAGGTGTGGTTGGCGCAGCCGTAGCCTTCGTGGTCCCAGATGCGCGTCTGGGCGCCCCACGTTCTCCCGCCGTCGGCGGAGCGCCGCAGGCAGCCCGATGCCTGCAGCGGCTGGTTCCACACCAGTTGGTTGTACTGCAGGTAGAAGAACAGCAACTCGCCTCCCGGCAGGACGATCAGGCTGGGGTTGTAGACGCTGTGGACGTCGCCGCCGGGGGACTGCTCGACGCGGTGCTCGCCCCAGGTGAGCCCGCCGTCCGTCGAGCGCATGGAGGCGATGCTGGAAGGCGCCTCGTCGTGGCCGCCGAGCTCGCTGGCATGCATCTCGATCCAGACCATGAACAGGCTGCCGTCGTCGAGCTGCACGATCGACGCCGAGTCGTTGCGCGGATGGGCGTCGGTCGCCGGAGCGATCTCCACGTAGGTGACCCTGCCGGCGGTGACCGGGTCGTCGCTGCGGCGGCCTTCCATCAGATCTTGCCCGCCGTGCGGAGGTCGTCGGCGAGCTGGCGCTGGTAGGCTTCGTGCTCCTCGGTGCGCTCACGCGCGCTCGCGCCGTAGTAGATCATGCCGACCGCGCGGCGCTGCCGGTCGGCGGCGCGGTTGGCGCCGGCGCGGTGGATGGTGAGCGCGTGGTGGGCGATCAGGTCGCCGGCCGCGGCGGGGCAGGCCACCTCGTCGGCCAGGTCGCTGCCGCTGCCGAAGTCCGGGACCCCTTGCGAGAAGCCCAGGGTCTGCGTGCGCCGATGGTCGCGCACGCCGCGCAGGTGTGAGCCGCGCACGAAGTGCAGGCAGCCGTTCTCCTCGTCCACGTCGTCGAGCGCCAGCCACAGGGTCAGCGCGGAGCAGGGCTCCAGATGGAAGTAGAAGCCGTCCTGGTGCGGCGGAGTCGCCTTGCTCAGGCCGCCGGGCGGCTTGATGAAGATCTGCTGGTTGATGGGCCGGGCTTCCTCGCCGAGCAGCAACGCCGCCATCTGCGGCATGGCGCCGCGGTGCAGCAGGTCATGGAAGTACCCGTCGTGGTCGGCCAGGCGGACGAGCTGCTTGAGGGTCTCCGGCCGGCTCTTGTCCTCGTAGAAGGCGTCGGTGTCGGGAATGGCCGGCACCACCTCGGCGACGTAACGGTCGAGCTCCGCCAGCACCTCGGCGACTTGGCTGGGCGAGTAGAAGCGCTCGATGCGGACGAAGCCGTCCTCCGCGAAGCGCTCCTCGGGTGAATCAGCGTTCCTCATCGGAAACGACCGTAGGAGCGGGCCGCCCGTCCGTCAACCTGCTACCTTGTCCGCATGCCGGACCGACGACTCCTCACGCGGATCGCCATCAGAAACTACCGCAGTATCGCCGCGTGCGACGTGCGGCCCGCGCCCCTCTCGTTTCTGGTGGGTCCGAACGGTTCCGGCAAGAGCAACTTTCTTGATGCGATTCGGTTCGTCGCCGACGCTCTGCGCGGGTCGTTCGGGGACGCCCTTCTGGAGCGCGGAGGCATCGACGAAGTGCTGCATCGGTTCGGCGAACGTACGGCCGACTTCGGCATTGGTCTCGACTTTCGACTGGCCGGCGGCGCGCGGGGCCACTACACCTTCATCACGACGAGATCTACCATCTGGAGGTCGACCGGCTCAGCGAGTGGCAACGGTACGATCCGAGACCTCGGCTGAAGAGAAACGGCAGCAACCTTGCGAGCATTCTTGCCGGCATGGAGGTGCGCGCTGCGGAGCAGAAGAGAGTCATCAAGGAGTATCTGACAGCGGCGGTGCCTGAAATCCTGGACTTCGAGTCGCGTGAAATGGGCCCCCGGCTGACAGTGGAGTTCCTGCAGGGCGGCGGTTCCTCGAAACTCTCCGAGCGCTTTCTCGCCAGTGACATGTCGGACGGCATCCTGCGCATGCTGGGTGTGCTCGTGGCGCTGTTCCAGGATGACGGCCGGGACGGCACGGGTCCGAGTCTGGTCGGTATCGAGGAGCCTGAGACCGGTCTCCATCCCGAAGCTGCGGCCATGCTCGTGGATGCCCTTGGGGAGGCGAGCGAATGCGTGCAGGTGATGGTCAGCAGTCACAGCGCTGATTTGCTGGACGAGAAGGCGGTTCATCAGGACTCGATTCTGGCCGCCGGTTTCAGGCAGGGCAGGACGAATATCGGCCCACTGGACGCGGCAATGCGCTCGGTCATTCGTGATCGCATCTCCACGGCCGGCGAGCTTCTTCGGATCGGCTACACGAGCCCGGATCCCGAGCGATCGGGCCCCCGCGAGGACAATCCGTTTCGCAGCAGAAACTGAAGCGATGACGCGCTGGCGCCCGATGACCCCGAGTCGATTCGAGACGCGAAAGGGTGGCTCACGCAGCGCATGGCGCTCGGGCGATCCTATCGGGAGGTACGCGATCAGGCTGCGCTCACCGCCCGAATGGACGTGCAGCAGGCGCGCTTGCGCGCGCCGTCGTTCGACAAGATGTGGCGCGCGGTCGAGAATCTGCTCAGGTGACGACGATGCGAAGTCAACGATCGCGGCCCGGGAAGGGCACTCGACCCATTCCTTCGACCTTCGACTGGGCGAATGAACACTGGCAGGACTCCTGGACCGGAACCGACGTGGTGCGCCTGGTACCCGAGGAGGGGCTCCACGTGCGCATCAGCTACTTCCGGTCCACCGCGATCACGCGCGACGGGGCCATGCTGGTGCTGCGCGGCGATGACCCCGAGGGCCGGCGGCCGTCGTGCCTCTGGGCCATCGACCTGCAGAGCGGCCACGCCGAGCGCGTCCACGAGTACCGGGTCTTCGACGATGGCAGCGAAGGCCTGGCCGGCTGGGCGGTCTCGCCTCAGTCCCATCTGCTGCACGTGGCGGAGCGCTCGGGAGACCGGTCGGAGATCGTGCGCATCGACCTGGACGGCGGCACGAAGACCCGCATCGAGCCTGACCGCCCGCTGCCGGCCATCACGTTCGTCGAGTGCACGGCCGACGACCGCTACACGTTCGCCTACGAGGCGCTGAAGGACCGCGACCTGCCTGCCGGCACGACGTCGCTGGAGCGGACGGCGATCCTGGGCTCCGAGCCCGGCCCCAACCTGATGTACCGGATCGACCTGGAGACCGGGGCTGTCGACACGATCGTCGAGACCGACGAGTTCTGGGTCGGCCATCCCAACCCCAATCCGGTCGATCCGGCGCTCTTCATGTGCTGTCAGGAGGGCTACTACTTCACCGAGCGCTACCGGCGCCCGGTCGACATGCAGCGCCAGCGCATCATCGACCTGTCCACCGGCAGGTGGCTGGACCTGCAGGGCCGTCTGCGCTCGCGCGGCACCCACGAGCACTGGAGCGCCGACGGCACGCGGGTCTATTCGCACGGCTGGCCGTTCGCGTGCCACGCCATCTACGTGAACGACCTTGAGCGGGAGCGCGCGACCCGCTACATCGGCCGCCCGAACGTGGGCAATTCCATCCACATGACCCCGGCTCCCGACGAGTCGTTCATGACCGGCGACGGGCGCAGTTTCAGCGTCGTCGACGTCGGCCTCGTCGAGAGCCTGGGGCAGGACGTGAGTCCCACCTCGACCCATCCGTGGGACGGGCTGCACAACAGCGCCTCCGCCACCGAGGTCATCTGGAAGTTCGAGCTGCCCGAGCGGACGCTGTGGCCGGAGGTGCGGGAATTCCAGACCGAGGCGGAGGCGCACCAGGCGATCGCCGAGAACCCCGATCACGTGGTCACCACCACCCCGGTGTGCCGCTTTCGCAGCATGCCGCGGCTGAAGATGCGGGCCGGCCGCTTCGAGACCAACGTGCACGTCACCCGCGACAGCCGCTGGGCGGTGTTCCAGTCGGTAAGCGAACAGGGATTGTACGAGGTGTGGGCCGCGCGCGTGAAGTGAGACGCAATTCGTCACCACGGCCGCATCCCGCCACGCTGGGCGCTCATCGCCCCCGTTTCGTGGCAACCGTATATAGGGGCCGGCTACAAGAAGCGGAGGCGCGGCAGGCGGCGGAGGCGCGAGTGGCGGAGCTTCAGACATTGCTGGAGCGGCAGCAGGAGCACGGGTCCGGTTCCGATTGAGGGCGGCGGGGGCCGGATATCACCTCGTCGCGCGTGTCAGCCGCGCATGCCATCAAGGCCGGCGCGGCACAGAGGGTCGGCTCCGGGGTGCGACCCCATGCTGTGGCAGCGGCGCACATGCGTGGCATCGGGCCACGGGGGCGTCTGCCGGACGCATACTTCCGGGAGACGCCCCGTGTCCTGACGGGGTGACCAGGAAGCGCTCCCGAATCGTAGAGGCTGCCGGGGACCGGCAGTAAAGCGCTGGCGCCCGCGGGCGCGCTGATTGTCACGATGCCGGTGAGACGACCGCACGACAAGCTGTTCCGCACCGTATTCGCCAACCCCGCAGAGACCGCCGCCCTGCTGCGCGCCCATCTGCCGTCGTCTCTCGCCGCCGCCCTGCAGTGGTCCAGCCTGACCCTGCAGAACGCCAGCTTCGTCGACGACCGGATGCGCGGCAGCGAGGCGGACCTGCTGTTCGCCGAGTCCGTGCGCGACTGGCCGTGGGTGCCGCGGTTCGCGCACCTGCTGATCGACCAGTCGCGGGTGAGGCCGGAGGCGGTGCGCGGCGAGTTGCAGGGACGCATCGCGCAGCTCATGATGATGGCGCCGTTTCGGCGTCGGCGTGAGGCGCTGCGGCGGGCGGCGGGACTGCTTGCGGAGTTGCTGCCGAGGGGCGGTCGGGATGCAGTCGGGACGTTCGTACTGTATCTGTTGGCGACGCAAGACCGCGACACGGCCCGTGGCTTCGGAGAGGAGTTGCGCGGTGCGGTGTCGGGACCGGGAGGTGATCTGATGACCTATGCCGAGGAGTTGATCAAGGAGGGCGAGCGCAAGGGCCGCCGGGCAGGACAGCGTGAGGGGCGCCGGAGAGGGCGGCATGAGGGCCGTCGGGAAGGTCGCCGGGAGGGCGAACAGCACGGACTGCTGCGAGGGCAAGTAGGAACCATCGAGAACCTGCTGCGAGCCGGCGTGCAGTGGTCGGTCATCGAAACGGCCACCGGGATCGACCGGGACACTCTGCACGATCTCAAGCAGCGACTCGCAGGACCGGATAACAGCGGAACCAAAGAAACCGACGACGACTGAAGGACTGAAGAAAATCGACTTGCAACGATGATCCGCCTGTGTCATGATACCTGTGGTCGAGGCTCCGTGAGCGGCTGAACAGAGCAGACACCGCCGCATTCGTCCGTCGTCCCGCTCGATCCGTCAGCGGATCATTCCGACCGATTCATCTGCTTTCCTGGCGACTTAATTCGGGATACAACACCCAACGTGCACGTCACCCGCGACAGCCGCTGGGCGGTGTTCCAGTCGGTGAGCGAACAGGGGCTGTACGAGGTCTGGGCCGCTCGCGTGAAGTAGCGCCCCTTACAGCCGGGGCACGCTCCGGAACTCGTCGAACAGCCGCGGCAGGTCGACCGCCGAGGCGTCGCCGTCGTGCACGACGACCCGGTAGCGGAACAGGAGCCGCTCGCCCGCCGGCAACCGGTGATCGGCGGCGAAGAACGGGCTCGGCCCGAAGAACCCGTACGCGCGCGCCCGAAACAGGGTCGGGAGATTGGCCGGGTGGTTCATGACCGCGATGCCCAGCGCGTGCTCGCCGAGGGAGCCGGAGTAGTCGACCCAGTCGGCCACCTGCTCGTTGATGGCGTCGCATCCGGAACGGCCGGCCGAGTCGGTGACCAGCCCGCCGTCCTCCTCGTCGATCGCATCGGCGACGCGGACGCCGAGGTAGCTGTGCCCATCCTGTCCGAAGTAGATCTCGCCGTCGGTGGCCTCGAACTCCGAGTCGACGTCGATGGTGTAGCAGCCGCGTGCCAGGGCGAAGCGCACGGTGCGGCGTTCCGTGCACACGCGCTCCGGCTCGCTGCCCTCCGTGCCCTCGGCCGGCGCGAAGAACTCCCGCAACGGCTCCGGCACGTCCACCTTTGGGACCCACTCGTTGCGCGCCGCCAGCACGACGGCGTCCTCTGCGCCGCGCACCTGCGCGTCGACCTGGACGATATCCCCGGACGGAAACGGCCGGTACGCCGCGAACGGCGGATAGCAGTCGTGATAGAAGTTGTGCCCGTTCAGCCGGCCCAGCCCCAGGAAGACCGATTTGTGATGGTTGAAGTTGGCCGCTCCCGAGGTGGTGACCGGCAGGCCTGACAGGGTGTGAACCGGCTCGATGTTCGGGAACGCCTTGAAGAAGTCCCCGTACTGCGGATTCCCCTGGTTGTACGCCGTCAACAATCGTCCCTCGTGAAGCACCTTGAAGCGATGCGGCTCGTCCACCCACGCCAAACTACCGTTCATGTCCGTTCCTCCCGCGCCGCGTGATCGGAGCATGGCGAGCATATTGCGCTGTTCCAAGTACAATGAAGCCAATGAGCAGCTTGCGGCCAGCATGGTGATGTTCCTCACGGTGCTGACCGTGATCGGAACGTTCGTCTCGGACCTGGTGCTCGTTCTGGTCGATCCGCGGACCCCTACAAATAGCACTCGACCGGCCTTCCGGGGAAGGCCAAGGAGAATTCCACATGAACGTACCCATCGCACCCGAGCTCACCTTCGAGTGGGCGGAGAAGAGTTGGCAGGACCCGCTCACCGGCACGCGGGTGGTTCGCCTTTCACCCGACCGGAAGATGCACTTCCGCAACAACTACTTCTACAACAACCTGATGACCTTCGACGGAAAGTACGCCGTCTTCATGGGCTTCGAGGAGATCCAGGACGGGATCGCCGCGGGCATGCGGTCGCTGTGGGCGCGCGACATGATCACCGGAGAGGTTCGCGACCTCGGTCCCATCCCGGCCGTGCCGGAGTCGCTGATCGCATACTTTCAACACCACGGCGGTTGCTGCGTGCACTTCGCGGCGGCCCGCTACTCCCATCGGGTGAACGTGCTGGACCCCTCGGACCCCGATGCGTGGGCGATCATCCAGGTGGATATCGACACCGGCGAGCGGCGCCGCATCGTGCCGTCGGAGCCGATCCGCTACCCTTATTTCGCGAGCTTCGACGCTTCCGAGCGGTATTACTACTGCCCGCGCAAGGAACACTTCGAGCTGATGCGGACGATGACGCCGAACCAGTTCCAGGATTTCAACAACGAAGGCCCGGGTCACCAGGAGATGCTGCGGGTCGACCTGGAGACCGGTCAGGTCTCCGTCGCCCATGAGAACGTCCTTGCAGACGGCAGGCGCTTCAATCTCGAGCACAGCAACCCGCATCCGGTGCTGCCGAATATGTTCCTATCGGGGGCGCACATCATCGACTTGGATTCCGGCGAGTGGCTCGATCACTGCGACGACGGTGTCAGCGCGCGATGGCACGGTCAGGGGTACTACCACTGGGCACTCGACGGCAAGCGGATCTACACGAAGCAGCTCGCCTCACCGCACGTGCAGTGCCTGTCGCGCATCGACCTGGAGACGGGAGAGAACCGCTGGTTCGCGTGCCCTCCACACACCGGTCTGTCCGTCCATGCCCACGTCGCTCCGAACGAGCAATTCGTCGTCGGCGAGGGATACGACTTCGACGAGCACACGTTTCCGACCGAGCTGAAAGCGCTGCTGCAGCAGCGGATGGACGAGGGGGTCGAACCGCGCTGGTCGGCGTTCTTCCTCACCGGTCTGCCCGTGCTCTCCGGCACCGTGCCGCCCGCGCCGATCTCGAACGGCGCTGAGACCATCTGGAAGTACGTGCTGCCCTCAGAAAGCGTGCTGGACGATGAGAAGTACTGGCAGGACTACGACCAGATGTATCGAAGCTATCACCTGGATCCCGAGGCGCTGGACACGGACCTGCTGCGCGAGCCCGACAAGACGGTCACGACGACGCCGATCTGCACGTATCGGACGATGATGCGCTCGCCCAAGGTGCTCGGCCACCGACTCGAAGCCAACGCCAGCGTCACCCCGGACAGCCGCTGGGTGGTGTTTCAGTCTTCGAGCGAAGACGACTGGTTCGAGGTGTGGGCCGCACGCGTCCCGGACTGACGTGCGGCGATTGACGACGGACCGCTTCAGGCCCTGAGCCAGCGGTCGAACCAGGCGAACGCCTCGTCCTGCATCGGCAGGTCGAACGTGTGGGGACCATCGTAGAAGGAGCAGCGGTAGCGCTCGGGCGTCCCCGCCTTGCGGTAGACGGCACGCAGCATCTCATCGGCAGCCTGCATCTCGGGCAGGGTGTACAGCTCGTCCTGCCGCGTGCTGAGCACCATGGTCGGCAGCGGCGCGCGCAGCGACAGGATGTCGGGGAAGTCCAGCTCGCGCGGGAGCAGCGGCACGTAGGCCATCCAGGCGTGCACGAAGCACTTGTTGAGCAGGAAGTCCCGCCCACGTGGTCATGAAGCCCACGCACACCGCGCAGCGGATGCGGTCGTCCTTCGCCCATTCGCTGTCAGCCCTCAGCCACGCAGTTGCTGCACCATCCACGGGATCGACTCGCCGCCGTGGAACAGGTGCCCGCCGGCGTACCGGTGGACCGCGAGGTGGTCGCGGGCGCCGAGCAGTGTGTACGCCTCCGCGACCATGTCGAAGGCGGGCTGATACGGATAGCCCGTGTCCGACTCGCCTGACTCGACGAACTGAGGCCGCGGCGCGATCAGGGCGGAGATGTCCGGCATGTCACACAGGCGGCCGATGCCGAAGGGGTGGTGGCAGATGCAGTGGCTGTGCCAGACGGTCTGCACGAAGGTGGTGAAGAAGCCGGAGAGCACCACCGCCCGCACGCGCCGGTCAAGCGCGGTGAGCACCTGTGAGAGCCAGCAACCTCCCGACAGGCCGGCGCAGCCGATACGCCGGGAGTCGACGTCGGGACGCGCTGCCAGCAGGTCGAGCGCCGCCATCAGGTCGAATACGCGCAGGCCGGTGAGGTCCAGTCCCACGTGGTTGAGCCGGACCCAGAGCGCCTGACAGGGACCGGGGCTCTTCGCAGGGTCGTGCTCAGGACCGCCGCCGCGCTCACCCATGCCGGCGTGCTCGGGCGCCAGGGCGACCAGGCCGCGCACGGCGAACTCGTGCGCGTACGCGACGCCGACGTTTGGCGCGGGCCGCCTGCTCCGGGTCCGCCACCGCGCGGCTCTGCCCGTTCACGTGTCCATGCGGACACAGGACCGCGGCCCGCGGGGCGGCAGGTTCATCGTCGGGTACCAGCAGGTAGGCGCGCGCCCAGTTGCCCGGCAGGGTCTGGTACGCCAGCTTGTGGCGCCGGTAGCCGTCGCACTCGACGGTCTCCAGGACCAGCGGCTGCGGGCATGGCACCGGGCCAAGCCGCGGCAGGGCCAGCGTGCGGCGCAGCGCGCGGCGCAGGCGGCCCCGCCAGGAGCGCCACGCCGCGGGATCGCCGGTCTGCGGGTAGGGCAGCGCGCGCTCGAAGTCGAAGTAGCGGTCGTTCAGGTAGCGGAGCGTGCTCGGCAGCTCGTTCGGCCCCAGCGGATGCCGCGCTTCTATGAGCGGCTGGCCGCTGTGGGTGATCCGTCTCATGCGGAGTCGAGGGTGTGGTCGATCCCCAGCTTGATCGAGCGCTCGGGGTGCCGGTTCAGCTCCAGGTAGGTCTCGGCGGCACGCGCCATCGGCACGATCGGATCGACCAGGTCCTCGGCCCGCAGCCTGCCTTCCTCCAGCAGCGCCACCACCTCGGGCTTGATCCGTTCGTCCCAACTGAACTCGCGCGGGGGCGGAGCCGCGGCCCGGCTGGAGATGATCGTGAGCTGGTTGCGGTGCCACTCGCCTGACAGCAGCAGGCCCTCCGCCGGGCCGGTGTAGTAGGCGGTCGAGACGACCCGGCCCTGGAAACGCGTCGAGCGGAGGGCGTCGTACAGGGCGGCGTGCGAGCTGGAGGTCTCGATCGACACGTCGGCCCCCACGCTGCCGGTCATCTGCTTGATCGCAAGGCCGACGTCGACCTCCGCGGGATCGAACACGACGTCGGCGCCGTGGCGGGCCGCGGCGGCGGCGGCGGCGGCGCTCGATCGGGTCGCTGGCCGCCACCCACCGCGCTCCGGACAGCTTCGCCATCTGCACCGCCATCTGGCCGATGGCGCCGAGCCCGAAGACCGCCATCCCGCTCCCCCAGCCGCACCTGACCGTCGCGGATGCCGCCCAGGGCGTACATCGCCGCCTCGTCGTAGACCAGGTTCTGATTGGGAACCTCTGCCGGCACGGTCCGCAGGGAGAAGTGCTCCACCGGGATGACGTGGGTGTCGGCCACGCTGCCGTGCGCGTACACCCGGTCGCCCACCTGCACGGTCCGCACCGCCTCGCCGACCTCCGTGACGATGCCGACGAATCCCTCGCCGAGCTTCTTGGGAAAGCGGGGGCGCCGCCGGCTCTCCGCGCCGGTGCAGCCTGAGATCCGGATCCCAGCGGTCGGTCGCGTCGGCGGAGTCGAACCGGAAGTCGCGGAACTCCGTGCCGTGCTTCACCGCGCTGAACTGCGTGGCGACCCGTACCTCGCCGGCCGCGAGCGGCGGCTCCTCGTATTCGCGCAGGACGGCGTGACCGGGGCGGTCGGCGATCAGCTCGAGCGGCATTCGACGACGGTGGGCTCGGCCCGGCCAGGCGTCAACCTGCTACCCACGCCGTTTCCCGGCAGAAGTAGACGCGGTTCTGGAAGCCGGGATCCTTCCGAGCGCCCGACACCGGCCGTGAGGTGCGGTCGAAATAGAGGATCCCGCGGCCTCCCGGCCACGGAACGCCCGACACCGGAAGCTCGTACTTGGGCGATCGCGCCTCCGTCGCGGCCGGAAACGCTTCCTGGACGGTGAAGGTGGCGCCGCGATCGCTTGAGATCAGCCACGCGACCGGGTTGTCGGCGTCCGGGTCGCGCGCCGGCACTCGGCCGCCGGCAATTCCGCGCAGTCCCGGCCGCGTGGGCAGGTGACCGTCCCACCCCGAGTGACCGGCCGGCGCCAGCGTGACGAGCGCGCGAAAGACGCCGTCCGCGTCGATGGTGAGGGTGCCGCGGCAGAACATGGCGCGGTGCTCGGGGTAGGCCGACCGAAGAGAAGCGTCGATCGATCGCTGGCGCCAGATGCCCGACTCGTCCGGCGAGGCCAGGATCAACTCACCGGCCCGGTTCAGGTGGTAGACGTAGAGGACGTGAGGCGTGCCTGCCGGGTCCAGCGCGATGTTGCCCTGCGCGGCCATGACCGGCGGAGGGATCGGTTCGTGCCGCAGGCCGGTGCTCTGACAGAGTACGTCCATGCCGCACGGGCGAGCCGGAATCGGAGCCGGCATGCCGCGGCAGGTGCGCCAGCTCCGTCCGCCGTCCGGTGACTGCAGGTAGACGATCGCCTGGTGGATGCCGCGCTGTTCGTGAGTGCCTTCGTAGATGTCGCACACCAGGTGCAGCACGCCGTCGCCGTCGAAGCTGATACCGCCTGCAAAACAGGCGTATCCCGGGTAGTCCGCCAGTCGGTCGATGACCTTGGCGACGTGGCGCCAGGGCCCGTCGGGCGGCCTGCGATAGAGCTCCAGGCCGTTCTGCCCGCCGTTGCGCATGGCCAGGTACAGGTGCCCGTCGGGCCCGCAGATCAGGCAGGGATAGGTGCCGTCGGCGATCTCCACGGGATCGGTCCATGCCGACGCATCGTTGGCCGCGCGTGAATGCCGGTACGTACAGGCCGTGTTGTGGCCGCTCAGGACCGCGTGCAGGAATCCGCCGGCGTCGGCGACCATCACCGCGCGGGCATGGTCGTCGCAGGCGCTGCCCAGGGTGTAGCTGGGAGACCATTCGCCGGTGTCGAGATCCAGCGTGCGCGCGCGGTTGAAGTATCCCTCCGGGGTCACGTCCTGCCACGTCACGTGCGTGCGGCGGCCCACGGTGACGATCTTGTTGCCGCCCTCGTTGGTCGCCGACTGGCTGCCGGCGGTGGACAGCAGATCGCCGTTGCGCATGCGGCATCATCGTACGGTCATCCAGCGAGCGTCGACCCGGTGCGACGCGCCGGTCGGCGGCGACTGACCGCACTCCGTACGCGGCGGCGATGGCCGTCCGCCTGCTACCATGGCCTCATGCTGAAGTACGGGTACGCAACACGGGACATCACGCCGGATCGGCCGGTCTGGATGGGAGGCTACGCCAACCGCGACGGGCCGTCGACCGGAGTCAGCGAGCCGATCCTGGCCGGCTGCATCGCCTTGCAGGCCGCCGGAGGCGAGCCGGCGCTGATCGTGACCCTGGACCTGGTCGGCGTGCACGACGCCGGAGCTCGCGCGCTGACGGGGCGCATCGCCGAGCAGACGGGCGTGCCGACGGAGCGCATCATGCTTGCCTGTTCGCACACCCACTACGCGCCGGCGGCGGGACTGCAGCGGATCTATCGCCCGCACGTGGGATGGAACGGCATCAACGACGCGGACGACGTCTACGTGGGCGAGATGACCGCACAGGTGGTCGAGGCATGCGCAGAGGCTGCGGGCCGCCTGGCGCCCGGCACGGTCGAGGTGCTGCGCACCCGCGTCCCGCAGGTCCACTACAGCCGCCGCATCCGCCGGCGGGACGGCTCGGTGGCCACGACCTTCCGCTACCCGGACGGCTCCGATCCGGCTCCCGCGCTGTCGCCCACCGACGACCGCCTGACGGCGCTGCGCTTCCGTGACGCCGGCTCCGGCGACGTGGGCGCCATGCTCGTCCACTTCGGCTGCCACACGGTCACCGGCGACCGGCACGGGGACGGGACGTCGCTGCTTGTCTCGTCCGACTTCGTTCATTACCTGAGGAGCGCTCTGTCGGGCGAGTACGGCTGCCCGGTGTTCTTCGCCCAGGCGGCGGCCGGCGACGTCGTGCCGATGCGCCGCCTGGGCGAATCGCGGCGCTGGATCGGCGAGACCCTCGCGCACGCGGTGCTGCTCGGCGAACGGGCGTTTCGTCCCGTCGCCGCCGAGCGGGTGGACGTGACCTGGGACGAGCTTCGTGCACGGGTGCGCCACGACCTGACCGGCGACCCGGAGGCCCGGCTGCAAGCTGCCGCGGACCAGCTCCGGGCCGCTCCCGGGGGACAGGACGAGGCGATGCGTGACGAGTACCTGGAAGCGCTGCACCTGGCCTACGCGGCGCGCCGATGGCCGGACGGTTCGTTCACCGTCCGCATTCAGCAGGTGCGGATCGGCGATCTGCCGCTGGTGGCCCTGCCCTTCGAGGTGCTGGCCGAGCTCGGGTTGCGCGTGGCCAAGCGCTTTCCGGACGCCATGGTCATCTCCTACGCGAACGGCTACGAGGGCTACCTGCCGTTCCGGCACGACCTCGCCGCCGGCGGCTACGAGGCGCAGACCGGCTCCGCCCACTTCGAGCCCGGCACCGCCGAGAGGGTCCTCGACGCAGTGCTGCGCGGCCTGGAGATCTCCTGAGGTGCTGTAATGGATTGGCCGCAGGTTCTCGCATGCATCGAGGCAGGCGAAGGCCGGAACATCGAGTTCAAGCGTGGTCCTGGTGATCTCCGGGCCGTCGGCACGGCGATCTGCGCCTTTGCGAATACGGACGGCGGACTGATCATCGTTGGCGACGGAGCGTTGCATCCCACGCTTTTCGGGCTGATGGCTTTCGGCAGGGAGCCGCAGGCGTATCCGCAGACACGGAGTTTCTTCGTGGAGTGTGCCGCGTCGAGGCTGAGCCGGAGATCGAGCACGATGCTGACAGCAGGCGGGTGTGCGTGACGCTCCGGCTCGATCCGGCGACCTCGCAGCCGATCGCGTGATAGGCTGCCGGCATGCCGACGTACTTCGAGTTCGTGGTCTCCTTGAAAGACATCAAGCCGCGCATCTGGCGGCGCTTCCAGATCGACGCAACTGCCACCTTTGCCGATCTGCACGATGCAATCCAGGCCGGTTTCGGCTGGGACAATAGCCATCTGTGGGATTTCCGTACCCCGGGCCGGCGCGGACGCGTGCTGGCCGGCGTACCGATCGACGAAGTGCTCGGGTTCGATTGGGAGGAGAGACCCGATGCGCGGTCGGTACGGCTCGATGAGTACTTCACGGAAGATCCCGCGTCGGCGACGTGCCAGTACGTCTACGACTTCGGGGACAACTGGGTTCACAACGTGAGGTTGCGGCAGCGGGTATCGACCGCGGAACGGTTCCACCGGCGCCTGCTTGCCGGCAAGCGCGCGTGTCCGCAGGAAGACAGCGGCGGAGTCTGGGGATACTATCGGAACGCGGAGTTCGTCGACACGGGCTCGGCTTCCGGCGGAGGCGATGACGAAGATCTGGCCGAATGGGTCGGTGACTGGAAACCGGACGAATTCGATCTCGCCACCGCCAAGGTCACCTTCGACGCTTAGGTGCCGGCATGCGTCGATGCGGGAGCGTCATGAGGCCGCCGACCACGCCCATATGCCAGCGGCGATTCCGGCCAGTTCCGTGGATCTTTTCTCGATGGCGGCGAAGTTCCACGGTCCTGAGCGCCCCGCGATGTCGAGCGCCAGCCGACTGGGAGATTGCCGAAGGTATCCTCGCTTCCGGTCGAACGGTCGTCGCCCCATTTCGGAGTTCAGCTCGCGCTTGCGCAGGCAGAGATTGCCGATCGTATTGACGATCCTCGAATAATCGTCGCTGCGCGCATCTTCGCCCAGCTCGCTCTGCCAGGCGTCGCTGCTTTCGACGTTTTGCGGTGCGACGTGTTCCACCGTGTCGAGCGTGGAGTAGTCCGGCAGCTCGCCGCCTCCTTCGTATGCCATATGGCGATCGATTTCTTCGAGGACGAGGCGCGTGAATCCGATCTCTCGCGAGCGATAAACGGGACGTTTCACCAGCGCTTCTCTGAACTCCTCATCCGCGACCCATAGCTGCTCCTTCTTGATCGCTTCCAGGAGTGTCGCCACCGCCTCCGTACGATCGGGTTTCCTGATCCTTTCGGCGAGGGAAGGAAAGAACGAGTCATATCTGGTTACGGGCAGTTCAGCCACCTTCCGACGCACGAGAAGTACATATATCTGCCGGAACAGGCTTTCCGTTACCTCCAACGTGATCGCATGCTGCTCCTCCTCTTTCAGGATGGCCAGCAGAAAGGGACGACAGGAGGTCATGTTGGTCTCCCCGATTCTCTGCAGCAGGCCGTCGACGGCGTTCATGCGATCTCTCGACTCGCCCAGAATTCTCCTGTACAGCGGTGCCGAGCGGGCGATGTCGTCCAGATGCTTCCTGGCGGTATCCGCATCCAGCTTCTTGTTGTGCTGCTTGAAGAACACATAGAGCCTTCGTCCCTTGCCGACGATCTTGCTCTGTCCGATGGAAAAGAGGTGGCGCAGATACTCCTCGAAATCGAAGGAATCGGCTAGCGGCGACGACCGGTCGATCTGTTGAACGTCGACCCAGCGCGAACGATGCAGCGACTCGTGGTCGCCATCGTTCGTGATCAGCGGCCTGAATATATAATTGCACATCAGCTCGGCCGCGGTAAGCGGTATCCCCTTGTCGTTCAGGCTCTCGAAAATCGCTTGCGGATCGTCACGACTGCCAAGCGGTATCCAGACGACCTTGAGGCACTCGGTCAGGGCCCTGACCCATCGCCAGATATCCTCGTCTCCCATGTCACCAAAATTACGTCCCATCCAACGCTCGAATTTGCTGGATATGTTGCCGTTCGGCATATACAGGTATAGATCATCCTGGAGTGTGGAAGTGCTGGGGTTCCGGTTTCCGAATACCGAATAGTAGGTGGCGAGCCGGTCTCCCTTGACGCTGAACAACTTGATTCGCCAATAGTCATCCCGCGGTCGACGGCCATCCGTCGGGTTGATCAGCCACTTTCCTGTTTCTTCGTAGTGCTCACGCGCCTTCGGAGCTTTGGACAGCAACGTCTCCAGGCGTCTCCGGAAGTAGGCGAGCATGAGATACACGGTCGTGAATCTCTGCTGGCCGTCGATGATGTCGAACACCTTGAAGCGGGGGTTGCCGGACTGCTCCGATACCACTACCGGACCGAAGAAGTGCTCCTGCTCGGCAAGGTCTCCGTTCTGTGCGGGATCGAGAATCTGCTCCTCGATGTCCTGCTTGAGCTGGTTCCAGTTTCTGGAACCCCACACGTATCCGCGCTGGAAGAACGGAATCACATAGCGCATCCTGCCGGAGAAAATATCGTCGAAGTTCCGATTGATGATCTCACCATTGCTATCGGGCATCGAGCTTCTCCGTGACGTTCATTACAGGGGTTGCCCACACATCTGTTTGACGCTATCGCGCTCACGCACCGACACGACCTGGAATGATAGCCTAAGAAGTCGTGGCGAGAGGGTCAAGATCGACCGGCGGCGTCGGGCGCACGTGCCGCAACTTCGTCGGGCAGGTTGCCGGCCGCGTCGAAGGGCAGGGGCCGCGGGTCGGTGAGCACGTCCAGGTCGTCGCGGCTGCGCGCCTCGTCCCAGTAGGCGGCGGCGCACTCGACCTCGCCCAGATCAAGCGTGTTGCGGATCCAGATCAGCCTTGCGTCGGGCGGCTCGGTCAGGCCGATCTCGGTCAGCGCCACCTGCAGCAACTCGGCGTCCGTCTCGAAGTCGATCGGCAGCATTGCGCCCGTGTAGTGGCCGCTGGTCAGGGCGTTGATGCGAGTGATGCGGAGATCCGCCTGGTCGAGCAGCCGCTTGCGGCAGAACTCGGCCAGGCCCATGCCCTCGGCGTTGCCGCCGCTCAGGTCGGTGAGTCCGCGCAGCGCGACGATCCGCACCTTCGGGTACTCGTCCGGGGCCGGCTCGTGATCGAGGTACTTGCGGCCCGCGACGCTCACGTCGAACCCGGTGCCGGAGATGTTCTTGCCGATCTCGTCGATCAGCAGCACGTCGGCCCGGTCGAACGGCAGCCGCGCCGCCCACTGCTTCGACTGCACGAGCAGCTCCTCGTCGAGGTCCGCGAGGCGAGGCCCCATGGCGGCCGCGACGCGGGCCGTGCGGCCGTAGGCGTTCTCCACGATTCCGACGCCGATGACCGAGCAATGGGCGGTGACCACCGCGGTGACGCTGCGCAGGATGCGGTCGAAGCTGTAGTCCTGGATCGCCCGATGGTAGATGCGGGCGCCGGCGTGTTTGCCGAGCCCGATCAGGAGCATCTTCGACAGCCCACTCTCCACCCGGCCCGAGAACTGCGTATGCGTCTTGATGCGGTTGCACACCACCACGTGGTCGGCGGCGTACGCGTGCTGGTCGAGGTGAATGGGTATGCCCTCCGCTGACTGGCCGATGACGACGGTGCCCATGGAGGCGCGGATGGGGCAGCCGCAGAAGCGTTCGGTGATGCCGTAGGACTCGAGGATCGCCCGCTGGCCCTCGGCGGTGCCGCCGCCGTGGCTGCCCATGGCTGGTACCAGGAAGGGCCGCGCGCCGAGCCGGCGAAGCGCGGTCACGATCGCGCGGAGGATCGTGGCGATGTCGGCGATGCCGCGGCTGCCGGCGGCGACCGCCACGGTCTGCCCCGGCCGGACCACCTCGTCCAGCGACAACTCCGCGAGTTGCCGCTCGACCGCGCCTGCGACGTCATCGACCCGTGGCGCGTCGAACCGCTGGCGGACGCGGAACACGCGCGGGTAGTCGATGACGCCCTCCCGCCCCTACGAGGCCGGGCCCTCCGGCGTGGGCCGGACCGGCATCGCGGCGACTCCTCCCGCCTGCGAGGAGCGCTCGGCGGCGTCCAGGATGGCGATCACTTCCACCGCGTCTTCCAGCGGCACCGGCGAGGGGCCACCGGCCAGGAACGGCACCAGCTCGTTGAGCAGGGCCGGATAGATCGCGGCATGGTCGACGGTGTACGGCACGACCTCCCCCCCGCTGCGCAGCACGCCGCCGTAGCCGCCGCCGGCGAACAGCTCGACCACGCCGGTGCGGCCGTCCTCGTAGTCGACGACCACGATCGCGTCCTCGCCCAAGCGGTGGGTCGAGGCGGTCCTCGCGCCGCGGCCGATGGCGCGGACCAGCATCTCCACGGCGTGCACGCCGTACCACACGATCGAGCTGCCGGCGGCCGCGCGGTTGATGGGTCCGAAGGTGGTCACGTGCCGTGGCGCCGGCAGCGCGGCGCAGGCGTCCTGGAGCCCGGACGCGAACCGCAGGGACGAGGCCGAGCACAGCCGCAGACCGTGCTCGGCCGCGATGCGGGCGACTTCCAGCCCGGCGGCGAGGTCCTGCGCCAGCGGCTTGTCGAGAAACAGGGGCACGCCCAGGCCGGCGCAGCGCCGCACGTACTCCAGGTGCAGGCTCGGATCGTTGATCTCGATCAGCACCGCGTCGGCGCCGGCGACCGCGGTGTCGAAGTCCTCGGTCACCTCCACGCCCCAGCCCTCCAGCTCCTGCTGCCGGCCGTCCAGACCGGCGCGGTCCTGAAAGGGGGTCTCGAAGCGCATGCAGCGGGTCACCGTGACGCCGGCGACGCGTTGGTCCGGGGGACAGTCGGGAGCCTGGAAGCGCCGCGTGAACTCGACCGTGTGGCTGGAGTCCAGCCCGATGATGCCTATGCGAAGGTCGCGTGCCATGACGGCACGCATTCTACACCGGGACGGCCCCCGGACCAGTCACAGCGTGCGTATCCGTCGCACGACGTCGCCGAGCGTGTCCCGCGTGCGCGTCGTCAGGTGGCGATCGAGCGCCTTCAGGAGCTCTCGTTGGAGCTGCTTGATGCTGGTGAACACCGCCGTGGCGGGAGTGCCGAAATCGCTCGCGAATCCACACGCTGCCCGCTCCGGACCGGCGCTGCCGATGCTGTAGAGCAGCGTCTCGCCGTTGACGCCGGCGTCGAATTCGTGCCCGAGCTCGATGAGATCGGCGAAACGCCGATCGGGAAACGCGCCGAACAGCCACAGCAGGTCATACAGGTCTTTCTCACTGCACCTCGAGACCAGGGTCGCGGCCTTCATCGAGAGCAGCGTCGGCAGGTCGGCCACCATCACGTCGCCCGCCAGGTTGGTCCCGCCGACGTCGAGGGCATGCGGGTCGAGGACGACGTCGACGGTGAAGTGCACCTTCCGGATGGAGCAGACAGTCCGATAGAACTGGTTGCTGTGACTCCGCTCCTGCATCTCGGTTCCGAGCGTGGTCAAGCTGCGCACGGCCAGCACGGCCTGCCGGAACGCGGTCGCCGTGCCGGTGAACAGGTCCAGGTCGTCGGAGCGCCGATGACCCGCGTAGAACCCGGCGAGCGCAGTCCCGCCCACCAGCATGCAGTCGCCGATCCTCTGCGCGAAGACGTGACGCAGTGCGGCCAGGAGCGGTTCCGGCAGAACGCGGTCCGCTAACTCCGGGTCAAATCTCGATGAATCCGCCATACCGCATCGACTTCCACACGCCTGACCGGCGGCAGGCGAGGCCTGAGGCCGGCGTAGTCGTCCCATATCCGTTGGCCGAGCACTGACGCCGCGGCATGGATCCCTCGACTCTCGATGAGACGAGCCGTTGCGCGCGGTTCGCCATCCGCCAGCGCCGCCAGAAACCGATAGATGTCCGGGTAGGCCCGGTCCCAGCAGAACTCGGTGGTGAGCCGGCGCACGGCCACTGGATCGTCCATGCCGGGAAGCGGCTCCAGGAGCTCGGCGGGATCGATTTCAAGCGAATCGCTCAGCTTCAGCAGCGTGGCAACGTGAACATTCTGAAAGTCGCGCTCGGACGCAAACCAATGCGACACTGCCTGACGGCTGACCCCGGCTGCTCTCGCGATATCTGCCTGGCTCTGGTCTCTCCTGGCCATAACCGCTTTGAGAACGCTCAGATACATGGACGGAACCATGGGTAGTGTCAGGCGATGGTGTCAAGTGTATTTGACCGAGCGCATGCGGCCTCCGATACTCTCCGGTGAAGAACGTCCGCCTGCCGGCATCGGCGCGTAGTACCATCCGAGTATGGTGAAGGACACGATCCGAACCGCGATCCTCGGTGCGCGCGCTCGAACGGTTCTCACGGTCCTGATGCTCACGGCCGTGCTCGGCGCGGCGCAGACCACGCAAGACGGCGCGGAAGAGCCCGAGCCGCCGCCGTCACCGACCCTGATCCGACTGGTCGAGCCGCTGGACGAGCCGCAGTTCTACTGCGTGGACGTGCCGGGGTTCGGAGCGAACCTCAACCTGGAAGGCGCGCTGACGGCTCACACCTGCAAGCCGCGCGCGGACGACGAGCTGTTCACCGTCGGCCATCCGGAGGAAGGGCATCTGTACATGCCGGCCTACGACCGATGCGTCCGGGCCGGCGGCGCCACCGCAGGGGCGGAACTGCATCTCGAAGCGTGTGCGGACGAGCCGCTGCAGCGGTTCATCCTCACCGCCGACGGGCAGCTTCGGCTCGAAGCGGCAGAGGGACGTGCGGCCGAAACGGCGTACTGCCTGGCGGTCGAGCCCGGCGAGGGCCAACCGACCGGAGGCCCCAGCCATCTGCGCCGCGGTCTGCTCCTCACGCCGTGCGCGGAGGCCGACCCGATCCTGACTCGGTGGATGTTCCCGGGAGTTCGCCCCGAGCCGCAGCCGTAGCGTTCAGCAGTGATCCCGAGGGCCGGCGACTTCATCGGAGTCGATCCGGGCTCCGTGTCGCCGCAACAGGTCGATGATGGTGGCGGACCGAACGGCGTGGCTCGGCTCGAGTGCGCACTGGACGACGGTCCTGCCCTTGTCATCGCGAGCCTCGACGTCGGCGCCGCGTGCGAGCAGCAGCGCCACCATCTCCTCCAAGCCCTCGTTGACCGCCACGTGCAGAAGGGTGCCGGACTCGCCGTTGAAGTGGCCCAGGTCGATGCGTTCATGGAGCCGATGGGGCTCGCGGTCGAGCAGGCGGCTGAGCCGCTCCTTCAGGCCGCACTGCAGCAGGTGGCGCGGCGCGCAGCGGGCGCCGGCGGCGATCATCGCCTCGACGATGGCGGTCTTGCGGTGATCGGCAGCCGTCCCCAGGGCGTCGAATCCCCGCTCGGTGACGTGGTTGGGATCTGCCCCGTGCTCCAGGAGCAGCCGGCACATGCGCAGATTGCCGGCCCAGGCCGCGGCGCCCAGCGGCGTCTCTCCTACCGTGTTGCCGGACCCGCCCATCGCGTCGACCGGCGCCCCATGCCGGATCAGGAGGCGAGCGACCTCCAGGTGTGCGTTGGTCGTGCCGTCCTCGAGCGACCACCCGCGATCGTCGCGCGGAAGCTCGATGCCGGCATCGGCGCGGTGCAGGAGGGTGTCGCCATTCTCGTTCTCGTCGTAGAGACGGGCGTGCGCCAGGTCAGGGTGCCGGGACAGGATCTCCCGCACCGTCCGGGGGTCGGGTTCCTCCACGGCGCGCAGCAGGGTCGAAAGGGTGCCTTTCGGCCGGAGTCGCTGATTCGCACACATCACACCACCTCCACCCGAGAGTATTGCACTGCATGGATGGAAGGCGGATTGCGGGCCGGCGGCGCCAAGGGCCGGTTGCCCGTCGTCGCCAGCAGTCATACGATCACGTCGGAGTTCCCATGCCTGACGTGCGTCCTCCCACGCATACCTATACGGCCGTCGTCGAGCGCTGTCCCGACACCGGCTTCTACGTTGGCCATGTTCCCGGGTTCCCGGGCGCACACAGTCAGGGGGAAACGATCGAGGAACTGTCCGAGAACCTCAAGGAAGTCATCGCCATGCTCCTCGACGACGGTCAGCCCCGGATGGAGGCCGAGTACATCGGGACCCGGACCATCGTCGTAACCTGAGTACCACGTGCCGCCCGTACTCAAGCCGCGCGAAGTGATCGCGATCCTCGCAGGGCTTGGGTTCAAGGAGGTACGCCAACGCGGATCACACAGGCAGTTTCGTCACGCTGACGGGCGTGGAACTACGGTACCTGTCCACCGTGGACGAGACGTGTCCCCCGTTCTTCTTCGCCGCATCGCGCGGGACATTGGCTTGACCATCCAGCAGTTCGTCGAGCGGCGGCGATAGGGCAGCCCTTGGTCTGGCCGGTTGCCCGCCGTCGGCCGCAGTCATACGATCGCGGTGGAGGTTCCGATGCCCACTACAGCCGTTGATACCGATACCGTCGTGGAGCAGCGTCCGGCGCTGCTCGGCGGTCCGCCTGCACTCGACGCCGCGACGGTGCCGGACGATCTGTTCACGTGGCCGATCATCACGGAGGAGGACGAGCAGGCCGTGCTGGAGGTGCTGCACTCCGGCCGGATGTCCGGCTTCGACGTCACCAACCAGTTCGAGGCCGAGTTCGCCGAGTGGCAGGGCGTGGACTACGTGCTGGCGCACAACACCGGCACCGGCTCCATTCAGGCGGCGTTGTACGCCCTGGGCGTGCGCGCCGGGGACGAGGTGGTCTGCCAGAGCACGACCTACTGGGCGTCGTGCGGGCCGGCCCTGTCGCTCGGCGCCACGGTCCGCTTCGCCGACATCGACCCCGACACGCTGTGCATCGACCCCGCCGACCTGGAACGGCGCCTGACGCCGCGCACCAAGGTCGTGGTCGTCGTCCACTACTGCGGCCACCCCGCCGACATGGACGCGGTGCTGGCCATCACCGAGCCGCGCGGCATCGCCGTCATGGAGGACGTCTCGCACGCGCACGGCGCGCTTTACCGCGGGCGCAAGGTCGGCACCTTCGGCGCCGTCGCGGCGATGTCGGTGATGAGCGGCAAGGCGCTGCCGGCCGGAGAAGGCGGCGTCATGGTGACCTCCGACCGCGGCAGGTACGAGCGCGCCCTCGCCTGGGGCCACTACTCGCGCGGCCAGCGCGAGCTCACCGATCCGGAGCTGGTGCGGAGCTCCGGCATCGCCCTTGGCGGCTACAAGTACCGGATGCAGCAGCTCAACGCCGCGATCGGGCGCGGGCAGCTCCGCCACTTCGACCATCGCGAGCGCGAGATCAGGTCGGCCATGAACCGGTTCTGGGACCTGCTCGACGACTGTCCCGGCATCCGTGGACACCGCGTCGACGAGGCGACCGGCAGCACCATGGGCGGCTGGTACAACCCGCACGGCCTGTACGCGGCCGAGGAACTGGGCGGACTCTCCCTGACGCGCTTCCTGGATGCCGTGGCAGCGGAGGGGGTGGGGCGCCTCGGCGCCGGCATCAACCTGCCGCTGCACCTGCACCCGCTGTTCCGTGACGTGGACGTGTACGGCCGCGGGGCGCCCACCAACGCGCAGGCGACCGACGATCTGCCCGTGGCGGAGGGCATCCACGCGCGCACCTTCCACGTGCCCTGGTTCAAGCACGACCGCGCGGAGGTGATCGAGCGCTACGCCCTGGCGTTCCGCAAGGTGATCGCCCACGCGGACGAGTTGCGCGCCGGAGACACCGGCAACCCGCCGGGCTTCGGCATGTGGCCCGGCCTGAGGCCGGGCACATGACCGCCGCGTTCCGCGCCGAGCGCGAGGCCCTCAAGCGGCGTCGCCGGCGGATCATCCTCAACAACGACGGCAACGAACCGGTCTACCTGATCGAGGCGCCGACCGAGGAGGAGCTGCTCAAGTACCGCACCGGCCCTTTGGCCGGCTCCCAGGTGGACACCGTGTTCTATGCGACGTGGTGCTCGGGCTTCACGATGTTCACGCACCTCACCAAGGTCGGGCAGATCTTCACCGTCGAAGGCGAGTGGTTCCACCGCAACCTGATGGGGGCGCTGGCGGAGGCCGGCATCGACCCGCTGCGCGTGATGAACGACTTCATCCACGAACAGGGCCGGGAGTTCTTCTGGTCGCTGCGCATGAACGACACGCACGACAGCCAGGGCGGCGGCTACTCGGCGGAGATGTTCGCGGCCAACGACTTCAAGCGGGCCCATCCGGAGTACCTGCTGGCCACCCCGGAGACACGCCCGCGGTACGGCGGCTGGTCGGCGGTCGACTTCGCGGAGCCCGAGGTTCGTGACCTGACGTTCCGCTTCGTGGAGGAGGTCTGCCGCGACTACGACGTGGACGGGATCGAGCTCGACTTCTACCGGCATCCGGTCTTCTTCCACGAGCCGGCTCGCGGCTTTCCCGCCAGCGGCGTCGAGCGCGACCTGATGACCGACTTGGTGCGCCGCATCCGCCGCATGACCGAGGAGGTGGGTCAGCGCCGCGGCCGGCCGATCCTGGTGGCGGCGCGCCTGCCGGACTCCGTCCTCTACTGCCGGGCGATCGGCCTCGACCTGGAGCGGTGGCTGGCCGACGACCTGCTGGACCTGCTGATCCCCGCCGGCTACCTGCAGCTCAACCCGTGGGAAACCTCGGTCGAGCTGGGCCACCGCTACGGCGCCATGGTCTACCCGGCGCTGGACGAGTCACGCGTGAAGGAGCCGGGGACGGCCGACGTGAAGACCGGCACCTTCCGCACGCCGCGCGGCGGCGACGCCTCCTACCGGGCGCGCGCCGCCAACGTCTGGCGCGCGGGCGCCGACGGCGTCTACCTGTACAACTTCTTCAACCCGTCCAGCCCCATCCTGCGCCAGCTCGGCGAGATGGAGACGATCAGGAGCGCCGAGCGCCGCTACTTCGTGAGCGTGCGCGGCGTGGCGCGGGTGGCCGGCGACGGTTTCCCGCACGAGAGCTACCTGCGCGTGCCGACCCTCACGCCGCAGCACCCGCGGCAGCTCTTCCCCGGACGGCCGGTCGCGGAGTACCTGACCGTGGGCGAGGACCCGCGCGCGGAGCCGCCGGCGCGCTCGGCGGCGGTGGAGTTGCGCATCTGGAACGCCGACGCGGGCCAGATCAGCGCCGCGATCAACGGTCAGACGCTGTCGCTGCAGGCCGGCGAGGGCGACTTGATGACGGCGGCCGTCGAACCCGATGGGATCGTCCCCGGAGCCAACAGGATCGAGGTGACCCTTGACGCCGCCGCGCCCCGACCAGCGCTGCTGGCTGACGCTCGGATCCTGCTGGCATAGAGGGCAGCCAGCGCCGGGTTGGCGTTTCCGGCTATCGCGGTCCGTGCTGGCCCGTGAGCGGGTTCCGCCAGCGCACGTCCCGCAGGCGGCTGAAGTCGGTGTCGGCGGTATGGACCGTGGCGCGATACCTGAGCGCCAACGCGCCGATCTGCGCGTCGGTCGTCAGATTGCCGCCGGCCCCGGCAGACTCCAGCAGATCGATCGCCACGTCGATGTCGCCGGCGTCATGCTCCAGCAGAGTGGTAGCCGGCACCTGCAGCCAACTGCGGACGATTCCGGCACACTCTTCCAACGACAGCGGCTCGGCGTAGATGCGCGGACTGGTGGACAACCGGGATGAACGCGAAGATCACCACCGGAGCCAGGCCGACCGCTTCCGGCCCGTTCAGACACCGCGACCACCAACTCGCCGACTCACGGTGAAAGGGACCGTCCTGATCACAGGCGTAGAGGATGAGATTGACGTCCGGAACGATCACCGCTCCGACCGCAAGGCTCGATGGGTGACGCGGAGGAAACGCTCCTCCTCCACGTCCTGGTCGCGCTCATGCATGCGGGCCGAGTCGATTCCGGTGCGCAGGCCCAAGGGGCGAGCGCACACCCGGAAGCCTTCCGGATTTTCGGAGATTCGTCTCAAGCCGTTGCGGACCGCTTCGTTCAGGGTCACCTTGAAGCTGCGCTGGGTGCGACGCATCTCTTCTCGGATCATCTGCTCCGCATCGTCATCGAGTGTGACGGTTGTCCTCATCTGAGAGCATCTTGATGAAGGACTATAACGCTGTCAAGACAGCGCATTGACTCATCAAAAATCTAACCCTGCGGAAAGCATGCCTCACCTAAAAATCTAACCGAAGGGCTGGACCTGCGGGTCCGGTCCGGAGCCCCTCGCAGACCGCAGAGGAGGTTCCGAGGAAATGGGGCTGAGGATGGGTGAACGCAGGGCACTCACGGATGAAGTGGCGCGGCGGTACCGCCGCGCCGGCAGGAAGGAGAAGGCGGTCATGCTCGGCGAGTTCGTCGAGTCCACCGGCTACACCCGCAAGTACGCGATCCATCTGCTGAACGCATGGGGGCGTACCCGCTTGGTGCGCATCGACGGTCAGCTGGTCAAGCTCGTCGTCGGACGCCCCCGGCGCGGCAAGCGCCGCGCGCGACCGCGCCGCTACGACCAGGAGGTGCTGAAGGCCCTCACGCAGATCTGGTACGTGTTCGACTTCATGTGCGGCAAGCGCCTGGTGGTCGTGCTGCGCACCATGCTGCCGGTGCTCGACTCGTTCGGCGAGATCCCGCTCACCGCAGAGGTGCGCGCCAAGCTGCTGAGCATCAGCGCCGCCACCATCGACCGGCTGTTGCAGCCCGAGCGCGCGCGGCTGCAGATCAAGGGCCGCACCCACACCAAGCCGGGCAGCCTCCTGAAGCACCAGATCCCGATCCGCACCTTCGCCGACTGGGACGAGCAGGAGCCGGGGTTCTTCGAGATCGACTTGGTGGCCCACGACGGCGGCGATGCCTCGGGCGACTTCTGCCAGACGCTGACCATCGCCGACGTCGACACCGGCTGGGTCCAACTGCACGGGCTGCAGAACAAGGCGCAGCGCTGGACCCACGCGGCCCTACAGGCCGCACGCCGGACGCTGCCGATCCCGATCAAGGGCATCGACACCGACAACGGCAGCGAGTTCATCAACCATCATTTGGTCGGCTACTGCCGCGAGCATCAGATCACCTTCACCCGCGGGCGCCCGTACCGCAAGAACGACACCTGCTACGTCGAGCAGAAGAACGGCCACGTGGTGCGCCGCGCGGTCGGCTACCACCGCTACGACACCGACGAGGAGCTGGCCGCTCTCCACGCCATCTACGGCACCCTCGGCCTCCTGGTCAACTTCTTCTACCCCTCGGTGAAGCTGATCAAGAAGACCCGCTACGGCAGCAAGGTGCGCCGCATCTATGACGAGCCCCAGACGCCGTATCAGCGCATGCTGCAATCCCCGGCGGTGGACGCAGAGGTGAAGGCGCGGCTCAAGCAGCAGTACGCGACACTGAACCCGGTGGCCCTCAAGCGCGAGTTGACCCGCTTGACCGAGCACCTGCTGCGGGTGCATGCCGACAAGACACCGCCCTCGGTGCGACCGAGCAACCGATGAGCGTTTGCCGCCGGCGGGTCGGACCGGTCTCTGGGGGGCGCCTCGCCCCTCGGCCGGTCGTGATCGGACCGTGACGCTGAGCCGTACGCGCTCGCTGTCGGGGCTGCACGCGCGCCCCGCGCCGCTGCCAGACCGAACCGGCCAAGCGTCCCCTCTGGGGCTACCGCCCGGAAACGATCGTCGGCCGCTCGTGGGAGCCGACCGCAGCCCCGGCGCGAGGCACGGTGGTGACCCTGGTTGGCGCGAACCGGCAGAGCCGCACGGATGATCCGGGTCCCGTTACGTAACGGTGTTCAATCGGATCAGGTAGGATGGCTCGATGGCTTTGAGTAACGCGGAACGACAACGGCGCTATCGACAGCGCCGCAACGCCGAGCAACCCCGGGTGCAGTATCGCAGGCGGCACGACCGCAGGTCCCGACCGCAACGCTGGCAGGATGCGGTACGGACCCTGCTCGACCTCCAGAGTGAATATCAAGCGTGGCTCGACCATCTGCCCGACAGCCTTCAGGAGTCGGTGGTTGCCCAGAAGCTGGAGACGATATGCGGGCTGGATCTTGCCGAACTGGAAAGCGTCGAGCCGCCGCGAGGGTTCGGGCGCGACTGAGCGGCCCGCAGCCCGTTCAGGTCGGGTCCCTGCGGGCTGCACGGCACCCCGGTGATCCATGCGGATAGAGCGATCTTCCCGCCCGCGTGCCACCGGCGCGGCCGCCTCCCGGCTGCCGGCGGCACTTATCCACATATCCACAGGCAGTTGCGCCCCCTCCCCCGCACCCCCACCCCCTTTACCGCCGCCTCTGCTGCATTCCTTCTGAACTGCTGGGTATGCCTCTCTCTTGAGGGGGGAGAAAACCGCCCTTCGTTGGGTTAGATTCTTACGTGAGGCATGCTGCCTCTACGGTTAGATTTTTGGGTGAGGCAACACGGACAGCATGATTCGGTGCACAAGGGTCCTCCTGATTTTGCCCCGCGGCGCCTCGGTGATGAGGGGCATCCGGAGAAGACAGGTGCTCATCCGCCGCGTCCGCCTGCCCTGCGCAAGCCGTCCAACCGGAGGCCATGCCCCAGTGTTTTCGGCGCGTGATATTGGCTTGACGCACTAGCATCGTTGGTGGATGATGCCTACATGGCAACCAGACCCGTCCAGATCTCGATCGACGAAGAGCTGTTGCGCCGCCTGGACGCGGATTCGGACGCCCGGCAGCAGGGGCGGTCGGCTTTCGTGCGCACGGCGGTACGGTTCTACCTGGAGGCGAAGCAGCGGCGCGAGGTAGAAGCTCAGCTTCAACGAGCGTACCAGGGCCGTGCGGACGAATTGCTCGGTGAGGTGGCGGATATGATCACCGATCAGGGATGGCCCGCGAGCTGAACCGCGGGGAGATCTGGCTGCTCGACCTGCCGAGTCCGGACAAGCGGCGTCCAGTACTGATCCTGACGCGGCGCCGGCTGATCGGCCTCCTGCACACCGTTACGGTGGTCGCTATCACGTCCACCCTTCGCGGCGCTCCCACGGAAGTGGAGCTGGGCACTGCCGAGGGGCTCAAAGGAAGCTCGTGCGCCAACCTGTGCAACGTTTTCACGGTGGAGCAGCACCGGCTGCGAACCTTTGTGGGGAGCGTTGGCCCGGACAAGATGCGCCAAGTGTGCCGAGCGCTGACCATCGCCAGCGGGTGTGACTGAGCACGGAGCCAAACACGATCCAGGTCACCAAGTATCGGGTACGAGCCTCGATCACCCAGGACGAGCAGCAGACCGAGTGGTTGTTGTCGAACGGAACCCGCAAGTCGTACATGAACGCCAGCACCGACTCCGCGCGCTTCGACAGCCTCAGCAGCAGGTTGCGCGGCTTGCTCGTTCCTGTGCGTAACTCGCAAATTGTTGAGTGGGCGTTAATTGATGGGATTGGTGGGTTGACGAAAAAGGGTGTTTCGGTTATCGTCGCTGGTGGAAACCTCGAAACAACAGAAACACCCGGAGAGCCCAATGCGCACGACACGCACTTCCGGCTCGACGTGGGCGAGCGCAAGGTGGTCACGGTCTGGAGCGAAGGTGACGCGGACACGGTAGGCGAGGGTCCCTACGGTGGTCAGACCGACCGGGGAGGTAAGCACAAGGACATGGCCGGCAGGATCGGACCGAATACCTGATCGACACCAACGTGCGCATCGACTACGGCAAGCTACGTCACCTGCTGGTGACCGGCCGGCAGCTCAACGGCAACTTCGATCTGCTGCGGGCCGTCATCGGCGAGGAGCAGGTGGACACCCGCATCCAGCCCGGCTTTCCGCTGAAGGACCTCACCGAGCCGGAGAACTTTCTCTCCCTGCTGCACAACTTCGGACTGCTGAGCATCCGCGACGTGCAAGGCGTGATGCCGAGGCTGGCGATCCCCAACCAGACCGTGAAGCGGCTGATGTACGGCTACCTGCGCGATGCCTACCGCGACGTGGGGGTGTTCTCGGTCAACCTGTTCCGGTTCGAGCAACTGATGCTGCGGATGGCCACCGAGGGCGAGTGGCGGCCGGTGCTGGAGTTCCTGAGCGAGGCGATCGCGCGGCAGGCGGGGATACGCGACTACATCGGCGGGGAGAAGGTGATCCAGGGGTTTCTGGCCGCCTATCTGAGCGTGGCCGATTATTACGTGTTCCGCTCGGAGGCGGAGCTGGGTAAGGGCCACGCGGACATCGCCCTGGAACCGCTGGTCGCCCGCTACCCGCACCTGCAGCGCGGCTATCTGATCGAGCTCAAGTACCTGAAGCGCTCTGAGCGCTTTCAGCGCAGCGAGTCGGTGGACCAAATCGGGGCGGCGGCGGCGAGGGAGGCGACGGCGCAGCTTGAGCGGTACCTGGCGGACGAGCGGCTGGCGCGGCAATTTCCGGGCGTGCGCTTCATCGGCCTGACCGTGGTCTTCCACGGCTGGGAGATGGTGTACTGCGATGCCGTGCGGAGGTGACCGCATGGCGACTTCGGTGCTCTCTTCGGTCAAGCGGCAGATTGACTACCCCAGTTCGGACGATTCAGGAGCCGCCGCAGATCCAGATCCAGGACCTCCTGGAGTGGCCGTTCCGCCATCGCTCCCGCAGCCACCGCGCCGAGCACGAGCACCGCATGTGGAGCGCCGCCCACTCGCAGGCGCGCATCCTCGACCTGACGGCGTGCATCGGGGCGGTGCGGGCGCGTGAGGAGGTGGCGTTCAACCTCCGGCTGCATGATCCGGTCGCGCGCCACCTGCCGGAGGATGGTTGGCGCGGCGCGGGTGGAGAGTACGTGGTGCGGCTCGGCGCTACCTCCAGTGCCGTGTCCGGGATCGATCCGGACCTCCCCGTGCTCAGTGCCAGCGTGGGAGCGTTCACGCGCTCTCTGGCTCGGCGTCCGGCCGGCGGTATCGCTGGCGGTGACCGACGACCTCGGCGGGCCGCCGGAGTTGCTGGCCTTGATCGATGCCGCGCTCGCCCTGCCGGTGCCGCACTTCGACTGGAACTTCTAAGCAGGTTCAGGAGAACGGATCGACTACCGTCACCCCGTCGAACACCTGACCGGCATTCAGATCCTCGGTCAACAGCTCGTCACAATCGAGCATCCTGGCCGCTTCGACAATCGCGGCATCCCAGTAGGACACCCGCCACCGCCTGGTCGCCGCGAGCGCGTCCCTCAACAATGCAACCGACATGTCCTGTACCCGGAATCGCTGCCATGTTTCGATGAACGCGACCGCGTCATCGTGGGGAAGAGGATCGAGACGAGTCACTCGGGTGGCCTGGACATAGAACTCCTGCAGCACCTGCACCGAGAGACAGAGATCGTCGTCCGCCAGCAACTCGACCGCGGCGGCGGCCTTGTTCGCTTCCGCCGGATGCGTGCTCACGCTGTAGAGCAGAACGTTGGTGTCAACGAAGCGCATGGCGATCGTGCAGGGCATCCCGAGAGAGCCGGTCGGATGCCGCGAACCTGACTCCGCGGCTCCTGAGGCGTTCTCTCAACTCGCGCTCCTCGCGACGCAGCCTCTCGAATGGAGTCTCCTCTGCCGCGACTTCCATGAGCATCTGCCTCACCATCGCCGAAACCGACGTCCGGTGCTTCGCAGCCCACATCCGTGTCCTGTGATAGACTTCTTCATCCACAGAAACTGTGATATTCTTCACTCATTCACAGTAGCCGTCCGCCTCGCTATCGTCAAGTGACCGGATCCGGCGGTCGTCGTTGACGCGCGGCCTGCGGGCGCCCCCACCCTCGCCTCCTTGTCACGTTGCCCGGCCGGCGGGTAGGTTGCCAGGCCTACGCTTATGCCGGCGCTAACGCATCGCGCACGCGCCTCGACCACGACCAGTGGAACTGCGCACGCCTGTTCGACACCGCGGCGCGCTTCTGCCGCGCCAACCGGCGCCGTGATCGCTTCTTCCTGTGGCTCGACTGTTTCGACCCCCACGAGCCGTGGGACGTTCCGCCGGAGTTGATGCGCGAGTATGACCCGCGCCCGGACAGCGACGGCAGCATCGACCCGCGTTCGCTCTACGTGCGCCGGCAACCGGATTTGACCGCTGCGATGCGGGCGGTGATCGCGGCGCAGTACGCGGCCAAGACGGCGTGGGTGGATCGCTGTTTCGGCACCTTGCTCGACACCCTCGACGAGACCGGGCTGGCGGCCAACACGGCGCTGCTGCTGCTCTCCGATCACGGCACCAACGTGTGCGGGCCGTGCGTCGGCGGACCGAAGTTCGGCAAGGGGTGGCCGGTGCGGCAGGGAGAGGGGCATTGCGTGTGCGCGGTGCGCGTCCCCGACGGCGGCGGGCGCAGCAACGCGCTGGTGCAGCCGCAGGATCTGTTTGCCACCATCTGCGCCGCGGCGCAGGTGCCGACACGGCCCGACATCGATTCACAGGACATGCTGGCGGTAGCGCGCGCCGGCGGCTCGGGATCCCGCCGGCTGGCACTTGCCGGCCAGGCCGCGAACGGTTGGCCGGACCACGCCGGCGAGGCGGGTCTGGTCACGGCGTTCGATCACGAGTGGGTGCTGGAGCTGGCGCTGCGCCCCGAGCAGTCGCGTCTGGTGAAGCTGGGCGAGCACCAGGACGTGGCCGCCGACCATCCGCAGGTAGTCCGCGAGCTACACCGCGCCACGCTGGCGGAACTGGAACGGCGCGGCGCGCATCCCGAACTGATGCAGTGGTTACGCAGCGGCGGACGGCACCCGTTCCCGGACAGCGGCCCGCTGTTTGCAGACTGGCCGCTGCCACCCGGTTACCAACCCTATTTTCAACGTCTCTACGAAGAACCGGACTCTTGAAGCGTCGCTACGACATCATCTTCGAGTCGGCGCGCTTCGACGGCGGACGCTTGGCCAGCCAGCCAGCCTGACGGTCACCTGACGGGGCTCCACAACGGCCTCATGATCAACCAACGGCAGGCGGCGCTCGGCCCCACCGGCCACCGGGTGCATTCCCACCCGGTGGCAGAGCGCTCGCCCGCGGGTCGCGCGTCCCCGTGGCGGCGTCTGCTGGTACTGAGAAGTCGTGGCGAGAGGGTCAAGATCGACCGGCGGCGTCGGGCGCACGTGCCGCAACTTCGTCGGGCAGGTTGCCGGCCGCGTCGAAGGGCAGTGGCCGCGGGTCGGTGAGCACGTCCAGGTCGTCTCGGGCGCGCGCCTCGTCCCAGTAGGCGGCGGCGCACTCGACCTCGCCCAGATCAAGCGTGTTGCGGATCCAGATCAGCCTTGCGTCGGGCGGCTCGGTCAGGCCGATCTCGGTCAGCGCCACCTGCAGCAACTCGGCGTCCGTCTCGAAGTCGATCGGCAGCATCGCGCCGGTGTAGTGGCCGCTGGTCAGGGCGTTGATGCGGGTGATGCGGAGATCCGCCTGGTCGAGCAGGCGCGTGCGGCAGAACTCGGCCAGGCCCATGCCCTCGGCGTTGCCGCCGCTCAGGTCGGCAAGTCCGCGCAGCGCGACGATCCGCACCTTCGGATACTCGTCCGGGGCCGGCTCGTGATCGAGGTACTTGCGTCCCGCGACGCTCACGTCGAACCCGGTGCCGGAAATGTTCTTGCCGATCTCGTCGATCAGCAGCACGTCCGCCCGGTCGAACGGCAGCCGCGCCGCCCACCGCTTCGACTGCACGAGCAGCTCCTCGTCGAGGTCCGCGAGGCGAGGCCCCATGGCGGCCGCGACGCGGGCCGTGCGGCCGTAGGCGTTCTCCACGATTCCGACGCCGATGACCGAGCAATGGGCGGTGACCACCGCGGTGACGCTGCGCAGGATGCGGTCGAAGCTGTAGTCCTGGATCGCCCGATGGTAGATGCGGGCGCCGGCGTGTTTGCCGAGCCCGATCAGGAGCATCTTCGACAGCCCACTCTCCACCCGGCCCGAGAACTGCGTATGCGTCTTGATGCGGTTGCACACCACCAC
Source organism: Spirochaetia bacterium (assembly GCA_965215345.1). Lineage (GTDB taxonomy): Bacteria > Spirochaetota > Spirochaetia > SZUA-6 > Bin103 > CATQHW01. The sequence continues at coordinate 717,160 of CBDCDL010000001.1, forward strand.
GTGGTCGGCGGCGTACCGGCCTACGACCGATGCGTCCGGGCCGGCGGCGCCACCGCAGGGGCGGAACTGCATCTCGAAGCGTGTGCGGACGAGCCGCTGCAGCGGTTCATCCTCACCGCCGACGGGCAGCTTCGGCTCGAAGCGGCAGAGGGACGTGCGGCCGAAACGGGGTACTGCCTGGCGGTCGAGCCCGGCGAGGGCCAACCGACCGGAGGCCCCAGCCATCTGCGTCGCGGTCTGCTCCTCACGCCGTGCGCGGAGGCCGACCCGATCCTGACTCGGTGGATGTTCCCGGGAGTTCGCCCCGAGCCGCAGCCGTAGCGTTCAGCAGTGATCCCGAGGGCCGGCGACTTCATCGGAGTCGATCCGGGCTCCGTGTCGCCGCAACAGGTCGATGATGGCGGCAGACCGAACGGCGTGGCCCGGCTCGAGTGCGCAGCGGACGACGGTCCTGCCTCTGTCATCCCGAGCCTCCACGTCGGCGCCGCGCGCGAGGAGTAGCGCTACCATCTCCTCCAAGCCCTCGTTGACCGCCACGTGCAGAAGGGTGCCGGACTCGCCGTTGAAGTGGCCCAGGTCGATGCGTTCGTGCAGCCGCTCGGGCTCGCGGTCGAGCAGGCGGCTGAGCCGCTCCTTCAGGCCGCACTGCAGCAGGTGGCGCGGCGCGCAGCGGGCGCCGGCGGCGATCATCGCCTCGACGATGGCGGTCTTGCGGTGATCGGCAGCCGTCCCCAGGGCGTCGAATCCCCGCTCGGTGACGTGGTTGGGATCTGCCTCGTGCTCCAGGAGCAGCCGGCACATGCGCAGACTGCCGGCCCAGGCCGCCGCGCCCAGCGGCGTCTCTCCTACCGTGTTGCCGCACCCGCCCATCGCGTCGACCGGTGCTCCGTGCGCGATGAGAAGGCGGGCGACCTCCAGGTGGGCGTCGGTCGTGCCGTCCTCGAGCGACGGCCGACGTGAAGACCGGCACCTTCCGCACGCCGCGCGGCGGCGACGCCTCCTACCGGGCGCGCGCCGCCAACGTACCGCGGGCGTGTCTCCGAGGTGGCCAGCAGGTACTCCGGATGGGCCCGCTTGAAGTCATTGCCCGCGAACATCACGCCGCAGCATCCGCGGCAACTCTTCCCGGGCCGGCCGGTCGCGGAGTACCTGACGGTGGGCGAGGATCCGCGGGCGGAGCCGCAGGCAGGATCGGCGGCGCTGGAGTTGCGTGTCTGGAATGCTGATACGAGCCAGGTCAGCGCCGCGATCAACGGCCAGGCGCTCGCGCTTCAGGCCGGCGAGGGCGACTCTGTGACGGCGGCCGTCGAACCCGATGGGATCGTCCCGGGAGCCAACCGGATCGAGGTGACCCTGGACGCCGCAGCTCCCCGGCCGGCGCTGCTGGCCGACGCTCGGATCCTGCTGGCATAGAGCACCGCCCGGCTGGCGCGCTCAGGCTATCGCGGTCCGGCTGGCCCGTAAGCGGGTTTCGCCAGTGAACGTCGCGCAGACGGCTGAAGTCGGTGTCGTCCGACTGCAACGCTCGCTGAGTGACGCGGGGGAGCCGCTCCTCCTCCGCGTCCTGATCGCGCTCATGCATACGCGCCGAGTCGATGCCGGTGCGCAACCGGAGGGGGCGAGCGCGCACCTGGAAGCCCCCGGTGTCCTCTGGGACTCGCCTCAAGCCGTTGCGGACCGCTTCAATTCAGAGTCACCTCGAAGCTGCGCTGGGTGCGACGCATTTCTTCGCGGATCATCTGCTATGCATCGTCATCGAGCGTGACGGTGGTCCTCATGGGCGAGCATCGTGATGCGATGTTGGCGTGCTGGCAAGGCAGCAACGTGCCTGCGAGCTGCACGGAACGCGAACAAAAAGAAAGGGGAGCGGCCCTTGCGGCCACTCCCCTGTGTGGCTCCATCAGGATCACGCTGGATCGTGATCCGGTTGGATCAGTAGACCCGCCGTCCCTGACGGAACTCGCTGACGATCGGCGCCTTTTCGAGCTCGGCGACGATGTCGGCGCCGCCGGCATCGTTCCACGCCTGGACGTAGGCGTCCCATTCGGCGTCGACGTCGATCTGGCCGGTGATGCCCTTGTAAAAGAACTCGCTCCACATCGTGTTCAGCGTGGACTGGAAGCGCTGGCGCAGGTCTTCGTAATCGGTCTCGTTGAAGAAGTCGTCCCGATACGCGCGCGTGGTATACACGTTCGCACCGCCGTCCACCAGGGCATAGGTGCTCTGGAACTCTGCCATGGGCTTGGGTTGAATGATGTGCAGCCGGTCCAACGGATAGAACACCGGGTAGCCGGAGATGCCGCCGTGACCCTGACCTTCGGGGATGTCGCTCTCCGCGCGGTTGCGGGCGAACGACTGGTATGGTTCGCCGTCCCAGTCGAAGTGCACGCCCTCGAGGCCGTTACGGAAGATGACCCATCCCTCCACGGTGCCGCTGTAGAAGTTCATCATCTCCAGCATCTTGATCAGCTTCGCGTCCGATACGTCGGCGTCGGCATAGAACTTGTAGCCGCCGACGCCGGCGATCGACTGATAGGCGCGGCCGCCGCGCTCTCCGCCGGGACCGATGATCGGCGGAATGCCGATGACCTCGGCGCCAGGCTGCCCCAGATCCTCTTCGGGGACCATGTTGTTGGGGGTCCGGTACATGGCGTAGGTCTGGCCCGCGTTGGTGTAGGGCTCCGACTGCACGCCGTACAGGCCGGCCTGGCCTTTTTCCCAGTACTTGTCGCGGTTCAGCGTGGGCAGTTCGCGGTCGATCAGCCCCTCGGCGAACCACGCGCCGAACGCCTTGATGAACTCCTTCATCCCCGGGTCGGTCTGGAAGTGATAGAGCGTGCCGTCCACCTCGCGATTGGTGCCGTCGCCCTTCAGGCCGAAGGCCCCCGTCCACTGGTTGAGGCACCAGGAGGTCAGGTTGCAGGCTCCCAGCGGGATCTCGACGGTGCCGGGCTGGACGTCGCGGAAGCCGCGCAGCAGGTCGCCCATCTCATCCCAGGTCATGTCGTACTCGTAGTAGTAGACCCGGCCGTACACGTCCAGGGAGACCTTGCCCTCGTCATAGCCGGGCAGTTCCAGCCCCGCCTCGGTGGCGTAGTCGTAGCGGAAGAACGGCAGGGTCAGGTTGCCGTCCGTGTTTCGCGAGATGCCGTTGAGCGCCAGCAGCTCGTCCGGGTTGTCCGGGTTCTCCCAGGTGTTCCAAGCCAGCGGATAGTCGTCGTACATCTTGGCGATGTTGGGGGCGTACTCGCGGATCCACTCCTTGGGAATCGCGCGGGTGACGCCGTCCTGGTAGAACTCGACGGGATTGCCCCACCAGTTGCCGAAGTCCGGCTGCTCGCCGGCGGCTAGCATGGCCTGGCGCCTCTCACCGTCGTTCTCGAAAATGCCGTTGCTGGTGACCATCACGCCGAAGCGTTCCTGCATGTCCTTGAAGCCGTAGGAGTCGGTGTACCGGCTCATCCACGTCATCTCGGTCACTTCTTCGGCCGCGCCCTCGCCCTGGCCTTCGGCCCACACGGCCGCCGGCGCCAGCAGCAGCGCTGCCGCGCAGGTCATGAACAGTACTCGTTTCATTCGTACCACCTTGAAGAGGATTGTCATGCGCCCGAAGGCGCGGGGCCGGCGACAGTGCGCCGACAACTCGGAATCCATACTACCCTTCGGGTCCACCCGCGAAAACCCCGGGCCCGACCCACAGGGTCGAGGAAACATTCGTCTGAAAGCACGAGGGGAACGGCCTTGCGACCGCTCCCCTCGTCTCATCCGATGAGGATGAGTCCGGACGTTGATCCGGCTGGGTCTCAGTAGACCCACCGTCCCTGGCGAAACTCGTCGACGATCGGCGCCTTGCCGAGCTCGGCGACGATGTCGGCGCCGCCGGCATCGCTCCACGCCTGGACGTAGGCGTCCCACTCGGCGTCGACGTCGATCTGGCCGGTGATCCCCTTGTAGAAAAACTCGCTCCACATCGTGTTCAGCGTGGACATGAAGCGCTGGCGCAGATCCTCGAAATCGGTCTCGGTGCGGAAGTCGGCGCGGTGCGACCGGGTGGTGTACACGTTGACGCCGCCTTCCACCAGCGCGTAGCCGCTCTGGAAGTCCGCCAGCGGTCTGGGCGCGATGATCTTCAACCGGTCCAGGGTGTAGAACACCGGGTAGACCGACAGTCGGCCGTGGCCCGCGCCCTCGGGGAGCTCGCTCTCCGTCCGTTCGCGCGCGAACGATTCGAATGGTTCGCCGTCCCAGTCGAAGTGGACGCCTTCCTTGCCATTGCGGAAGATGATCCAGCCCTCCATGGTGCCCATGTAGAAGTCGAGCATCTCCAGCATCTTGATCAGCTTGGCGTCCGACACCGAATCGCTGGCATAGAACTTGTAATTGCCGACGCCGGCGATCGCGGAATAGGCGCGCCCGCCGCGCTCCCCGCCGGGACCGATGATCGGCGGGATGCCGACGACTTCGGCGCCGGGCTGCCCCAGATCCTCGTCAGGCACCATGTTGTTGGGTGTGCGGTACATGGCATAGGTCTGGCCCGCGTTGGTATACGGCTCCGACTGCACGCCGTACAGGCCGGCTTGGCCCTTCTCCCAGTACTTGTCGCGGTTCAGGGTGGGCAACTCGCGATCGATCAACCCCTCGGCGAACCACGCGCCGAACGCCTTGATGAATTCCTTCATCCCGGGGTCGGTATGGAAATAGTAGAGCTGGCCGTCCACTTCCCGGTTGGTGCCGTCGCCGCGGATTCCGAACGCGCCGAGCCACTGGTTGAGGCACCAGTGGGTGAGGTTGCACGCGCCCAGGGGGATCTCGACGGTGCCGGGCTGGACGTCGCGGAAGCCGCGCAGCAGGTCGCCCATCTCGTCCCAGGTCATGTCGTGCTCGTAGTAGTAGACTCGGCCGTACACGTCCAGGGAGACCTTGCCCTCGTCATAGCCGGGAAGCTCCAGCCCCGCCTCGGTGGCATTGTCGTAGCGGAAGAACGGCAGCATCAGGTTGCCGTCCGTGTTCAGTGAGATGCCGTTGATCGCCAGCAACTCGTCGGGGTTGTCGGGATTCTCCCACGTGTTCCACGCCAGCGGATAGTTGTCGTACATCTGGGAGATGTTGGGCGCGTACTCGCGGATCCACTCCTTGGGTATGGCGCGCGTCACCCCGTCCTGATAGAACTCTACGGGATTGCCCCAGAAGTTGCCGAAGTCCGGCTGCTCGCCGGCGGCCAGCATGGCCTGGCGCTTCTCACCGTCGTTCTCGAAGATCTCGTTGCTGGTCACCGTCACGCCGAAGCGTTCATGCATGTCCTTGTAGGCGTAGGAGTCGGCGTACTGACTCATCCACGTCATTTCCGTGACGTCGGCCGCTGCCTCGTCCTGGCCTTCGGCCCACAGGGCCATCGGCGCCAGCAGCAGCGCTGCGGCGCATGTCGCGAACAGTACTCGTTTCATTCGTACCACCTTGGGAAGTTCTTGTGCGCCATCCGGCGCGACCGGCGACAACGCGCCGGATTTCGAATCATCACGTTAGCCCTTCAGTCCGCCTACGAAAATGCCCTTGACGAAGTACCGCTGCAGGAACGGGTAGGCCAGTACGATCGGCCCGATGGTCAGCAGCATCACGGCCGCGCGCACCGCCTTGGTGGGCAGGATGATGCCCTGCTGGTCGGCCCAGTCCAGCATGTCGAACAGTTCGTCGGAGGTCAGCAGGAACATCATGCGCCGCAGGATGAGCTGGAGCACCAGCTTGGACTCGTCGTTGATGAACAGCAGGGCATGGAACCACTCGTTCCAGTGGAGGACCGCCGCCCACAGGGCGATCACCGCCAGCACCGGCTTGGACAGCGGCAACATCACGCGCGTCAGGATCTGCACGTAGTTGGCGCCGTCCATGAGCGCCGCCTCTTCGTAGGCGTCGTCGATGTTCATCAGGAAGTTGCGCATGATCAGGATGTAGAAGCCGTTGGCCATGGTGGGCAGGATCAGCGCCCAGCGCGAATTGAGCAGGCCCACGCCGCGGACTACCAGATACAGGGTGATGAAGCCGCCGGAGAAGAACAGGGTGATGAGGACGACGACGGTCATGAAGGTCCTGCCCGGCAGGCGCGTCTTCGACAGTGGATAGGCCGCGGCCACCGTGGCGACCAGGATCGCGGCGGTACCCAGGATGGTGCGGAAGATCGAGTTGCCGTACGCCGTTACCACGTCACCGTAGCTGGACAATGAGAACCGGTAGGTCGCAAAGCTCCACTCGCGGGTCCAGAGCTTCAGGCCGAGGTCGTTGGCCCACTCGTTGGGGGTGAACGACAGCACCAGCATGATCCAGAACGGCACCAGGATGGTGAACGCGAACAGAGCCATGACCAGTGTGTTCCCCAGATCGAAGGCGAATCCTCCGACGCCTCGCCGCGTACCCAGCGCCTGGGCCATCTACCAGACCCCCTGGCCGGTTAGACGACGGGCGAGCTTGTGGGCGCCGAGCAGCAGTAACAACCCCAGGCCGCGCTGAAACAAACTCACGGCAGTCACGAAGTCGTACTGGTTGAGGCCGCCCTCACCGCCTATGCCGCGCCGGTATACGAACGTGTCTATGACGTCAGCCACTTCGTAGACCAGCGGGTTGTACAGGTTGAAGATCTGGTCGAATCCTCCCTCCAGCAGGCGGCCGATGCGCAGGATCGCCAGAATGGTGATGACCGGCAACAGCGACGGCAGCGTGATGTGGATCGCCCGCTGCACGCGGTTGGTGCCGTCCACGGTCGCGGACTCGTAGAGCTCGGGATCGATCGAGGCCAGGGCGGCCAGGTAGATCACCGACTGCCAGCCCATCTCCTTCCAGATCTCGGTGACGATGAGCATGGGCCGGAACAGGGAACTGGTCTGGAGCACGTCGGGAGGCTCCTGGCCCAGCCATATCGCGATCTGGGCGAGCGGGCCGCTCTGCGGGGACAGGATCTCGCGCAGGATCGTGGCCAGGATGACCCACGACATGAAGTGCGGGAGGTAAGAGACGGTCTGCACCGTCTTCTTGAACGGCTGACTGGTCATTTCGTTGACCAGCAGCGCCAGCAGGATCGGCGCCGGGAAGCCCCACAGCAGCTTGAGCGTGCTGATCACAACCGTATTGCGGATGATCCGCCACGCGTACGGGTTGCGGAAGAAGTCCTCGAAGTGGAGCAGGCCCACCCAGCGGCTGCCCCAGTAGCCGCGGCCGATGCGGAAGTCCTTGAAGGCGATGATGTTCCCGTAGATGGGGAAGTAATGGAAGATGATGAAGATCGCCAGCGGCAGCAGGAACAGCAGGTACAGTAGCCGCATCTGCTTGGCGCGTTGCCACGTTTCGGCGCGCAGGCGGCGGCGCAGGTCGCTCGGGAGCGCCCGGGATGGGGCAGGAGCGTCGACAGGGGCCGCCTGCGATGAGACAGGGGCGTGGGGTTCAGCCATCGATCGGCCGCACTGTACGCGATGCGGGGCCGCTGCGGAAGTCCCGGAGCAGCGCTACTCCTCGCCGAGCTTCAACGCCTCGTGCACGCGCAGCCGGCGCACCAGGGACTGGAACAGCACGGCGCCGGCGGCCATGATGACGAGAGCCAGGACGTAGAAGCGCAGGTAGTCGCTGCGCAGGGCGACCACCCGGAAGGGCAGGATCTGCTCGGCGGCGGGACCGGCAAGTTGCAGCAGCGGCACGTACAGCAGCGCCGCGATCTGCCCGATCGCCAGTCCGCTCAGAATCGCGAAGCCGCCGGTCAGGAGCTGCTCCAGCACCAGCATGCCGACCACCTGCCGCCGGTGGACGCCCAGTGCCCGCAGCAGCCCGAACTGCAGGGTGCGCTCGCGCAGCGCGAACACCAGGAACAGCACGTAGCCGGTCACGCTCACCAGCACGGCGGTGAGGAATCCGAAGGTGAGCACGCCGTTGGTGCCCTGCAGGAGCGGGTCGTTCTTGGCCTCGATGGTGATCTGAGCGGTGTCCCGGATCTCCAGGACGCGCAGCTCCTGCTCCTCCACGGCGGCGTAGAGCGGTCCGCTCTGCGCGCCCGGCTCCAGGTCCATCCACAGCTCGTACGGCTCGGTGGCCATCTTCGCGAACACGTAGTCGAAGTTGGCCACGGCGAACGTGCGCGTGCGGCCCCTGCCGGCGGCGTTCGGGTCGAATGACGGCCAGTAGTCGACGAAGCCCAGCACGAGCGCCTGGATCGGCAGTTGCCGCTTCCAGGTCAGCCGTACCAGGTCGCCGAGCCGCACGCCGCGGTCGCGGACGTCGGCCGACAGCAGGATGCCGGTCGGGTGGTCGGCGATGAGGTTCAGGTGGTGGTTGATGTGCGCCGGCAGCAGGTCGTCGCGGAACCAGGTGATGCGCCCGAACTCGTGCGGGACCACGGCCATCACCTGCAAAGCGACGCGATTGCTGCCGGGGATCACCATGCTGGCGGACGGGGCGCGGAACACCGTCGTGAGGCGCTCCACGCCCGGCAGCGCGCGGAACGGGCCGAGCGGCGGCGCCCGGTACTGGACCGCCGGTGGGGAACCGGTGGGCGCAGCCGGGGCCGCCAGCGGATCCAGCAGATCCACGTTCTCCGGAGGCGCGTCGCTCTGGAACTCCGGCAGCAGGGCGAGGTCGGCGCCGACCTGGTAGGAGATGTCGTCTTCCGCGCTGCGATTGATCGTGCGGGCGGTGGTGCTGGAGGCCAGCCCCACGCCCAGGGTCAGGATCAGGAAGATCATGGCGAAGTACTCGCGACCGCGCGAGCGGCTCACCTGCACCAGGCCGGCGTACACGGCCGGCGACCACAGGCGCCGCCCCAGGCGGAACGCCAGCCGCACCGCGATCGGAAACAGGCGCAGGGTCAAGAGGCCGGCGCCCAGGATGAAGGCGGTCGACGCCAGGAACAGCAGCGGGTCGAGCGGCGCCGACTCGGCGGGGATCAACTCCTGGATGGTGCGGCGCTGGCGGAACGAAACGAACGCGTAGCCGGCCACGCCGAGCAGCACGAAGTCGAGCAGGTAGCGCTGCCACGGCAGCGAGCGCGGCGCGCGCGCGTGGCGGCTCTTCAGGCCCACGATCGACACGCCGGTGGTCCGCACCAGCGGCACCACCAGCGAGCCGACGAAGATCGCCACGCCCAGCAGCGCGAAGCCCAGCATGCGCCAGCTCAGCAGCAGCGGCAGCGCCGGGCGGGCGACGAAGTCCAGAAACCCGTTGGAAGCGCCGATCACCCGCACGATGAAGACGGCCAGCGGCAGTCCGAGCACCAGTCCGACCGCGCCGAGCAGCAACGCCTCGATCAGGTAGGCGGAAAGGATCTGCCGGCCGGCCGCCCCGCGGCTCTTGAGTACGGCGATCTCGTTGCGGTCGCCGTCGATGACCAACTGCGACAGCATCGCCACAAACAGCAGCAGCAGCAGCGCCGACGGGATCTGCAGGAACGACAGGGTTCGTTCCAGCGTGGCCGCGCGCAGCAGGTAGGACTCCAGGAGCGGCGCGATGGCGAAGTTGAAGCTCACGCCGGCGGGCGCCGCCAGGCGCACGTAGTCCTGGTAGCGGCGCATCACGTGGGGCACGTCGCGGATCGTCAGTTCGTGGTAGTCGACTGCGTAGTGCCAGTAGGCGCGCGTCAGGTTGCGCGCCTCGGTGTCCAGGAAGTGGCGCTCGAACGTGGCGAAATCGATCAGGTAGCTGGTGGACAGCCGGGAGAAGCGGCCGAACCAGAACAGGTCGCGCGGATCGCTCTTGGTGAACACGCCCACGACCTTGATCCTGAGCCGCGGCACGTGGCCGAGCAGATCGTGGAGCTGATAGGTGCGTCCGAGCTGCAGCTCCAGCTCCCGGAACGCCTCCGCGGTCACCACCGCCTCGTAGACGTCGGCGCCGTCTCCGTCGGGGGCGTTCGCGGACGGCTCGAACATGCGGCCGTGGGTGACCGTGACGTGCTGGCCCAGGTCCTCGATCGCCTCGACGCGTGCGAACACCTTGGTCTCGCCGCCGTCTCCGGTCGGCCGGATGTCGTACAGATAGTCCATGCGCACCTGTCGCATCTCGGCGATCGTCGGCACCCGCAGCCCCGGCACCAGACGCTCGGTGAGCTCGCGATCGATCTCGCGGACGTAGGGCGCACGCTCGGCCTTGCGGCGCAGCGCGTACAGGTCGACCTCCAGGACGGCGGTGCCCGGATAGCGCCCGGTGCGCGCCTGCTGCCGTTCCAGGTCGCGGGTGAGCAGCCGCTGCAGCACCCCGTCGGCGTACATGGGCGTGGAGGCCAGCAACGCCACGCTGAGCGTGGCGGCCGCCGCCAACGCGACGGCCAGCCAGCCGCGCCCGCGGATGCGCCGGGCGATCAGGGGCGCGCTCAGCGGAGCACCACCTGTTCGCCCACCGAAAGGCCCTCGACGATCTCAACCTGCGTCGACGTCGACAGGCCGACCTCCACGGTGCGTTCGACGCGCAGATCGTCCTCCAGCACGAACACGAACCGGCGGTTGACGTAGGTCTGCACGGCGTCCGAGGGGAGCACGATCACGTTCTCGCGCCGGTCGGTCACCATAGACGCGCTGCCGGTCTGGCCGCGGGTGAGCGCCTCGGGCGGGGCGTCCACGCGGACCAGCACCACGTCGCGCATCTCGTCCGGCGCGTCGAGCGGCGCGTTGCGGGGCGTCATGACGACCTCGCCGGGATAGGTGTCCCCGCGCAGGTTGATGGTGACTTCCCGGCCGAGCGAGAACTCGTCGTCGCGCTGCCCGCGGTAGGCGAACAGCAGGTCGCGCGGGTCGGCCACCTGCACCACCGTCTGCCGGGCGCCGATCGGCTCGCCCGGAAAGACGCGGGTGACGAACACCACCTCGCCGTCGATCGGCGAGCGCAGCGTCGACTTCGCAAGCTCGGTCTCGAGCTGCTCCAGCGCCAGCCGCTCCAACTGCACGTCGAGCCCGGCCATCTCCTGCTGAAAGCGATCGGCTCCCAGCGCCGCGGCCCGTTCCAGGGCGAGCTCCGCGCGCCGCAGCCGGATCCGCTGGCGTTCGACGTCGAGCCGCAGCGTGTCGGTGTCGAGCGTCGCCAGCACCTGCCCCGCCGTCACGTCGTCGCCCAGCCGCACCAGCACCTCCTTCAGCCGCCCGGAGCGTTCCCCGAACTGCAGCGCGATCTGCGTCGGATAGACGATGGCGCCGCCCACCACGACGCGGCGCTCGATGGTGTCCAGCTCCACGGTCCGGGTGCGGTAGGAGATCTCCGGCGGCTCGACCAGGGGCGGCGCCAGGATCGCCTCTTCCCTGGGCAGCAGGAAGCAGCCGGCGGTCAGGGCCGCCGCCAGCGCGGCCAGCAGCGGTGCCGAAGGCCGTTGCCGAAGCAGTGTTCGCACCGCTCTGATGAACATCGATCCGGCATTATGCACTGCGCGGTGTGCGATGGCCTCCTCCGTACATCGGAGCTGCGCCGGCGGGTACCGGTGGATCGTGGCCCGGCTCAAGCGACCGGTTCTCCCGACTACGTCAGGGAAGCTGCATGGTCGGCGGCGACACCACATCTCATATCGGGTTCTCCCAGCGGACGTCGGGGAAACGTCCGAACCCCAGGTCGCTCGAGCACACCACCAGGCCATGCTCCAGGGCAAGGGCCGCCAAGTGGGCGTCGGGTATCATCAGAATCACCGATGTGCGTCTCCTTCCGCGATCGCGAGGACCCGCGCGATCTCATCGATGCTGTCCAGCTTGCAGCGTCCGAGCGACACCGGCCGGGTCCGGTACGGACGGCGGGGGCGCCGCGCCGACGAGGCGTGCGCCAGCCCGGCGCGGAGCGTGTCGTTGACGACTGTCTTGAAGCTCTCACCGCGTTCGCCGCGAAGCCGGGCGAGCTCCACGGCTACGTCGTCGTCGATCGTGATGGTCGTTCGCATGACATCGTCTGATAGAAAATTGATGCTTTGGTGTCAATCGGGTGCTCGCATGACCGCCGATGACGTCGCGCGCCATCTGCACGCGCCTCGGCGCGCCCTTGCCGCCGGCGGCCGCGGCGGGGAGGTCACGGACGTCGGAGGCGGCTTCCTGACGATCGATCCGTCGTCGAACACGGCTTTTCCTTCGACCAACCGCAACCGGGCCGAGTTCATCGGAGTGACCGGGCCGGCGGCCCGGAGCGACGTGCGCGGGATCGTCGACCGCTATGCGGAGGCCGGTGTCCAGCGATGGTTCTTCCCGTTGAGTCCGTGCAGGCAGGCGAGCGAGATCCGGCACTGGCTGATCCAGTCGGGACTGCAGCCGTTCGACGGTCCGCGATACATCACGCTGGTACGCGAGGTCGAAGCCGTGGCACCGCACCGCACCCCGTTGCGCGTACGCGCTCTCGGCGCGCCGGAGCTGCGGGAGCGCAGCGGATTCCTGTCCGAGCTCTACGGAGCGTTCGCCGGCGATCACCTGGGAACGGTCGGCCGCAAGGACTGCCGGCACTATCTCGCCTTCGACGGGGAGCGTCCCGTGGCCGCGGCCAGCCTCTGCCTGGCGGGCGCGGTCGCGTACCTGTTCATGGCCGCGACGCGTCCGCGGGACCGGTCGCGCGGCGCACAGAACGCCCTGATCGCGGCCCGCCTCGCGGCCGCTCACGCGGGAGGCTGCCGGATCGCGGTCGCGGAGACGCTGAGCATCCTCAAGCCGTCGCTTGCCAATCTGCGCCGGCAGGGGTTCAGGGAGTGCTACGACACCCAGGTCTTCGTTTCCCCGTCGTGAGCGCGGAGCGGGCGCTAAGATTAAGATAGCCGGATGCTTGCGGTCGACGTCCGGCAGCTCACCAAGACCTACGTGGTCCCGGAACGGGAGGCCGGGCTGGGCGCCGCCGTGCACAGCGTGTTCCGGCGCAGGACCCGCTCCGTGGAGGCGGTGGCGGACGTCTCGTTCGCCTTGCAGCCGGGCGAGTTCGTCGGCTTCGTGGGCCCCAACGGCGCCGGCAAGACCACCACGCTCAAGATGCTCGCCGGGCTGCTGCATCCCACGGCGGGCCGGGCACAGGTGCTCGGCCACGTGCCGGCCCGGCGCGAGCGCGCCTTCCTCCGCCGCATCACGCTGGTGATGGGGCAGCGCAACCAGCTCCTCTGGGACATCCCCGTGATCGACTCGTTCGAGCGCAACCGGGTCGTCTACCGGGTGCCGGCCGCCGAATACCGCCGGACCCTGGACGAGCTCACCGGCCTGCTCGACCTGGGGCCGCTGCTGGAACGTCCGGTGCGCAATCTGTCCCTGGGCGAGAGGATGAAGTGCGAGATCGCGGTGGCGCTCCTGCACGGGCCGCGGGTGCTGTTCCTGGACGAGCCCACCATCGGACTGGACGTGACCATGCAGCGCCGCATCCGCGCCTTCCTGGCCGAGTACAACCGCGTGCACGACACCACCGTGCTGCTGACCAGCCACTACATGGCGGACGTCGAAGCGCTCTGCAACCGCATCATCATGATCGACCACGGACGGATCCTGTTCGACGGCGCGTTGCAGGAGCTGATCCGCCGCTTCTCCCCGCACAAGACCATCGTGGTGGAGCTGGACCGCGACGCCGCCGACCTGTCGACCTACGGCGAGGTGGTCGCGTCGGAGGGCAGCCGACACACGCTGCGGGTGCCCAAGGCCGACACGCCGCAGGTCACGGCGCGCCTGCTGAGAGACCTGCCGGTCAGCGACCTGACGGTCGAGGATCCGCCGATCGAGGACGTGATCGAGCAGGTGTTCGCCGGCGCCCTGGCCGGCGCGGAAGGGCCGCAGCCCCGCGACCGCGCCTGAGACGATGCTCCGCGTCTACTGGATCTACCTGAAGACGACGCTGGCGCTGCAGCTCCAGTACCGCGTCGAACTGGCGATCTGGATGCTGAACCGCATCGTCGAGCCCACGGTCTACCTGGTGGTGTGGCGGACCGTGGCCGCGGCGCGCGGCGGGGTCGGCGGCTACGACGCCGCGGACTTCGCCGCCTACTTCATCACCCTGATGGTCGTGAACCAGCTCACCTTCACGTGGATCATCCACGAGTTCGAGTGGCGCATTCGTTCGGGGGAGCTGTCGTCGATGCTGCTCAAGCCGGTTCATCCCATCCACGGCGACATCGCCGACAACCTCGGCTACAAGGTGCTGACGCTGGTGATCGTCGCGCCGGCGGCCGTCCTGCTGTCCGTGCTGTTCAATCCGGCCTTCGAGTTCCGCGCCGCGATGCTGGCGCTGAGCGGCGCCGCCCTGGTGGTCGCCTACCTCATCCGCTTCTTCGTCGACTGGTCGTTCGCGCTCAGCGCGTTCTGGACGACGCGCACCGCGGCGATCAACCAGATCTACTTCCTGCTGCTGCTGTTCTGCTCCGGCCGGCTGGCGCCGCCGGATCTGTTTCCGGGCTGGCTGGAGCGCATCACCTATTACCTGCCGTTCCGCTGGACGGTGTGGTTCCCGGTGGAGCTGGCGCTGGGCCGGCTGAGCCCGGAGCTGATCGCCGCCGGCTTCCGGATGCAGGCGCTCTGGCTGCTGCTGGGGCTCGTGCTGCTTCGCGCCATGTGGCGGCTGGGAATCCGCACATACGCCGCGGTGGGATCCTGAGCGTGCACCGGCTGCGAGTCGCCTGGACCTTCTTCAGGATCGGACTGCTGAACGAACTGGCCTACCGGGCGAACCTCTATCTGCAGGTCCTGCAGTCCGGCGTGGCCGTGGCGGGAGCGCTCGGCGGACTGATGGTCGTGTTCGGCCACACCGACAGCCTGCGCGGCTGGGGCCCGGACGAGGTGCTGGCCGTCCTGGGCGTGTATCTGCTGATGGGCGCGGCGATGGGCGGCGTGATCGAGCCGAGCATGCAGAAGCTGATGGAGGACGTGCGGCAGGGCACCCTGGACTACACCCTGACCAAGCCGGAGGAGGCGCAGTTCCTGGTCAGCGTGGCCGAGATCCGGGTGTGGAAGCTGGTCGACGTGGCGCTGGGGCTGGCCGTACTGGGAGTGGCGCTGGCGCGCCGCAACGCGTCGGTCGGTCCCGGTGACGTCGCCCTGTTCGCGCTGATGCTGCTGGCCGGCGGGGCGATCGTCTACAGCTTCCTGCTGGCGATGGCGGCGGCGTCGTTCTGGTTCGTCCGCATCGGCAACATCCTGGTGATCTTCAGCGACCTGTATCAGGCGGCGCGCTGGCCGATCGGCATCTACCCGGGGTGGCTGCGTACGTTGCTGACGTTCGTGGTGCCGGTCGCGATCGCCATCACGGTGCCGGCCGAGGCGCTGGTCGGCCGGCTGACGGGCAGCCGGGTCCTGCTGGCCTGGGGCGTGGCGGCCGGCGCCCTGGCCGCGGCGCGGTTCGTCTGGACGCGCGGGTTGCGGCACTACTCGGGGGCGTCGGCATGAGCCGGGCGACCATGCGGGCGATGGTCTTGGCACGGACCGGATCGCTCGCCGACGACGGCGGGGGCCCGCCGGTCCTTGAACTGCGCCGGCTCCCGGTGCCCGAGCCCGGACCTGGCGAGGTGCTGGTGCGGGTCCAGGCGTGCGGCGTCTGCCACACCGACCTGGATCAGGCGGAGGGCCGGATCGCGCCGCCGCGCCTGCCGGTCGTGCCGGGACACCAGGCGGTCGGCCGGGTGGCGGCGCTCGGCGGCAGGGTCACGGAGCATCGGCTCGGCGACCGGGTCGGGGTCGGATGGATCCATGCCTCGACGGGCGAGGCGGATGAAAACCTCAGCCCCGCGTTTCGGGCGACCGGCCGGGATGCCGACGGCGGCTACGCCGAGTACCTGACCGTCGGGGAGCGCTATGCCCATCCGATCCCGGACGCGTACGCCGACGCGGAGGCGGCGCCGCTGCTGTGCGCCGGGGCGGTCGGCTACCGCGCCCTGGCGTTGACCGGGCTGCGCGACGGCGAGCCGCTCGGCCTGACCGGCTTCGGCGGCTCCGCGCACCTGGTGCTGCAGATCGCGCGCCACCGCTATCCGTCGAGCCCCGTGTACGTGTTCGCGCGCCGGCCGCGGGCACGTGAGACCGCGATCGCTCTGGGGGCGGCATGGGCCGGTGCGATCGAGGATGCGCCGCCGCGTCCGCCGCGGTCGATCATCGACACCACGCCTGCCTGGCGGCCGGTGATCGCCGCGCTGGCCGCGCTGCAGCCCGGCGGCCGGCTGGTGATCAACGCCATCCGCAAGGAAGACCGCGACCGGGCGGCGCTCGACCAGTTGCGCTACCACGAGCATCTGTGGATGGAGCGGGAAGTGAAGTCGGTCGCCAACGTCACCGGACGTGATATCCGGGAATTCCTGGCACTGGCGCCGGAGGTGCCGATCCGCCCGGAGGCGGCGACCTATCCGCTGGAGCAGGCGGGGCGCGCGCTCGCAGACCTGAGGAGGGGTGACGTCATCGGTTCCAAGGTCCTCGTGATCGGCTGCATCCGCTGTCGCTCGCGGAACTCGGTGACCCCGCGTCGCTGCATGACCTGGTGCGCCGTCGACCGCGCAGACCTTGACGTCGACCAGGCCGAGTGGGGAGCGCATGGCGGCGGACGTCGTCCTCACTGATCTCGCTTGGCGCCCCGGAGGCGCGCTTCGCCCACGATACCCGGATCCAGCCGATCTTCGCACGGTTCCGGCGCCTCCAGGACGAAAAGGAGGCGGGCCTCGCCGTGAGACCCCGCCTCCGTATCATCGGACCGCGGCCGCCGCCTTCGCACGGGCGCGGCGCGGCGCTCTGCCGCTATGCCAGGTCCAGCCTGACCTGGAGCAGCTCCGCGGCGCGAGCCAGGAGCGCCGACAGCGTCGTGGCCAGCTCCTGCGCCTCGGTGCCGAACAGGTCTGCCTCGGCCGCCGTGAACTGGCGCCCGGCGCGCTCCTCCTCGTAGAGGCTGCTGACGTAACCGACGAGCTGGGCGAATCCCTCGTTGATGCGGGAGTCCAGGTCGGCATCGGCGTCGGCAACCAGCGGTGAGACGTGGTCGTAGGAAAGGTCCAGCCCGGCCAGGATGCCGTTGATGTCGAACAGGCGGCTGACCGCCACGAAGCTGATCTCCGTGGAGTCGCCGCCGGCGACGTAGCGAGATTCCTTCCACTGCTCGAAGTACTCGTTCATGGTCGGCACCATCACCACCAGCGCCGTGAACACGTCCGGGAGGGTAGGACTCCAGGCGGTCACCGCCTCCGCCATCTCCGCGGCGGCGCCATCGATCGCTCCCGAAACCGCCGTGAGGATGGCCGTCTCCGGAAGGGCATCGGCCACGGCGGCGATCTGCCCGTCTCCATCGAGGTCCACGCGGGCGCCGGTCCACTCATCGACCGTTCCCCACAACACGGGCTCGGTCAGGTGGTGAAACAGATTCCCCGGCTTGTCGAGGACGCGGCCGTCCGCGACCTCCAGGGTCCAGTCGATCGCCTCTGCCGGGTCTTCGGCGCCCGAGGGGCCGGCGTCGATCCACGTGTCGTAGAAGGCGAGCGAGGGCACTCCGGCGATGATTCCCTCGCTCAACTCGTAGAAGGTGCTGGCATCCACCCATGCTGCCCGCCCGGCGACGAGCAGGTTGCGCAGGGCGGCGGGCTCCGCGTTCCATGCCGCCTGGTAGTTGCCGCCGTGCCGGCCCAGCAGCGCTTCGTAGTCGGCCGCCATCCGGTTCAGCCGCTCGGTGGCCGTCCGCATCAGTCGCGCCTGGTTCAGCGTGTAGTCCTTGATCGGCTGCAGGTCGGGGGCTGATTGATCGGCCTGCGGGCTCGCGAAGGCGATCGCGGAACTCAGCACTACCAGCAGTGAGGCCCACAACCATGGGGCGCCGCGGCGCTGCGGCACCATATCGAGATAGGACATGAACGTACTCCTCGGGAATCTCCCTGATAATTAAGGTTCATTAACTCATTGAATTGTTCTTGAGCGCTGTCAACCCACTTGCGCCCCGATTCGTGCCGTGTTACATCTGTCTTAACGCCCTTAATGCCTGTCAATCACGTTAATCGCGTTGAACGAACGATTTGTCTGTTCGGATCGGTCATGCTCGCCACTGTGGTCGTGCCGGCGGCCGTCTGGCCGGAGAGTGGCGCGCCGGACCTGTGGCGTCCTGCGCAGGCGGTTCGGAGCGAATTGCTGGCCATGCTGGCTGATGCCGAGCGCGGGGACGCAGGCGCGTCCTCGAAGCATGCCGGCAACGCCGCGGCTGCCTACGACCACATCGGAACCTTCGTGGCCTCCACGGCGCCGAGCGCCGACGGGCGCATTCGCGCGGAGCTCGACTTCCTGACCGGGCTTCGGGCCGCCGATCTGGCGCGGCAGGCGCTCGCGAGGGGCCGCGTGCTCGGCGAGTTGGCCGCCGCCGCCCGGCTCGGTGCGATCGCCGCAACCCGCGCCGAGGATCCCGACTACGCGGTCGCATGGCTTGCCCTGCGCGAGTACCGCCGGGCCACGCGCGTGACGCTGGTCCATTCGCTGGCGTCCCGTGCTGTGGAGGACCTGGCCGCAGGATCTCTCGGGGCGGAGGCCGCGGCGGCTATCGTCCGCGACGACCTGGACGATACCTATCACGCGCGGGTGGGGTACGCCGCCGGCAGCGCCTTGAAGGCAGCGGACCGCGGGCTGGTGATACGAGCTGCCGAGAGCGCCGGCCTGATCGGCTCCTACCTGTCGATATTCGGCGACGACTTCGTGGCCAAGCAGGGGCAGGCGGCGTGGACGGAGTTGCAAGACACCTCCGAGGCGCTCACCTCCGCCGCCCTGGCGGCCGACTCCGACGGCGTACGCGCTGCCGCCGCGGGGCTGATGCGGCAGTGGCGGGGGTATCAGGCGGTGGAGTTGCCGGCGGCGGAGCTGGCCCGGCGTGCCGACCTGATGCAGCTTTTTCTCGAGCTGGTGGCCATCGAGTACCGCGACGGCGTGCGGAACGGCCGTATCAGCATCGAGGCGGAGTACGCGGAGGCCGTGGCGTTTCTCGAACAGGCCATCCACTCGGCTTCGGAGCTGTCCCCGCGCATCGCGGCGGTGGACGAGGCGGAGGCTGCCCGGCTGGAGGTGCTGCTGGAGGATCTCAGGACGCAGGTGGCGGACCTGGGGCCGACACGGGACGTCGCCGAGAAGACGGTCGAAGCGCGTGCCATCGTCACGGCGACCCTGGGCGCGATGGGCGGCATCGACGGGGATTCGGTGTTCACCGTGATCGCTCAGATGTTCGACAGCCTGGACGGGCTGGTCCGCCAGGGGGATTGGACCGGCGCCGAGCGGATGCGGATTCAGGTGTACGGCCTGTTCGACGCGGGACCCGAGCTGTCGCTGCTGGGGATCAACCCCTCGCTCGCGCACCGGATCGACGCGCTGTTCTGGTCCGGTATGCCGGGCACTCCCGGGCTGGCGACCGTGATCGCCGGACGGGAGGCGTTCCACGTCTATCTTGCCACCGCCGCCAGGCTGCGCACGGCGCTGGGCGATGCCCAGGCGGTGCTTTCCGACGACGCCGCTCCGGCCGCCGCAGCGGTGAACGCCGCCGTCATCGTGTTCCGCGAGGGATTGGAGGCGGTGGTCATCCTGGCCGCGCTGGTGGCGGGCATGGTCGGCGCGGCCGCCGCGTTCCGCCGGCCGCTGTACGTGGGAGCGGTGGCGGCGCTGGCCGCTTCGGCGGCAACCTGGTTCGCCGCCCACCGTCTGGTCCACCTGTTCCGTACGTACGGGGAGAGGCTGGAGGCGATCGTATCGCTGGTCGCGGTCGGGATGCTCCTGATCATCACCAACTGGTTCTTCCACAAGGTGTACTGGAGCGGCTGGATCGCGAAGTTCCACGGCCGCAAGCGCCTGTTGCTTGCCGGCGCCGCCGGCCCGGCGGTGGGCTTCGGGCTCCTGGGCTTCGCGAGCGTCTATCGCGAAGGATTCGAGACCGCGCTGTTCCTGCAGGCGCTGATCTTTCGCGCGCGCGTGGAGACCGTGCTCGTCGGCGTCGCCCTGGGACTGGCCGGCGTCGCGGTGACAGGGATCCTCACGTTCCGGTTGGAGAAGAAACTGCCATACAAGAAGATGCTGGTGGTCACCGGCGTCCTCATCGGCGCGGTGCTGGTGACCCTGACCGGCACCACCGTGCACATCATGCAGGCCGTCGGCTGGGTGCGCCTGTCGCCGATCTTCGGGCTTGCGCTGCCGTACTGGATCGGCAACTGGTTCGGCGTCTATCCCACCTGGCAGACCTTGGGCGGCCAGGCTGCGGCCGCCGGCTTCGTGATCGGCAGCTACTTCGTGGCGCGCGCGCGCGTGCGGAGCGGCGGATCACGGGCGCCGGCACGGCTGTCATCCTGGCGCCGGCTCGTGAGGCTGCCCGCGAAGACGCGTCCCGTACTCCAGCCCGAGTGAATTCGCGTACTCCAACGAGATCCGATGATTCGCGCCTGGCTTCTGGACTACCGCCCTCTTGCCCCGCCGGTGGCGAGCGAGGCGGCAGCGGCAGCCACCACGCTGCCCGATCGGCTGCGAGTGGCGATGGCGCGGGTCGGCGGCGCTCGCCCCGAGTGGGCGGCTCTGTCCACCTGCCACCGCTGCGAGGTGTACAGCCACGGGGTCAGCGCCGAGTGGCTGCTCGGCGTGTTCCGGGAGCACTTCCCGCCGGCCACCCGGGCCGGGCTGACGGCGGTCGGTGACGGCTGCGCCGCCCGCCATCTGATGCGCGTGGCCGCCGGGCTCGATGCGATGGCGCTGGGAGAGACCGACGTCCAGCGCCAGGTGGGCGCGACGCTGGCGCGGGCGACGGAGACCGGCAGCGCCGGCCCGGTGCTGCACGCATTGTTCGGGGCCGCGCTCCATGCCGGCAAGCGCGTGCGTACCGAGACCGGCATCGGCCGTCACGCCGCCTCGCTGGCGTCTGCGGCGGTCGATCTGGTCGTCGCGCGCCTCGGCCCGGTCGATCGGGCGCACGCGCTGGTGTTCGGCGCCGGGACGATGGCGCGGCGCGCCTGCGAGAGGCTGGACGCGCGCGGCATCCGGGGACTGACCGTGACCAACCGTACGCCGGCGCGCGCCGAGAGCCTGGCCGCGCTCCATGGCGGCCGAGCCGCTCCGTGGGCCGACGCTGCCGACGCGCTCCGTGCGGCCGACGTGGCCATTGTGGCCACCGCGGCGCCGGAGCCGTTCATCTGTGCGGAGTTGCTGCGCGAGGTGATGGCGGGGCGCAGGGGGCGCCCCCTGCACCTGGTGGACCTGGCGCTGCCTCAGAACGTGCATCCCGACGCCGCCGCGGTCCGGGATGTCCGCCACTACGACTTCGAAGACCTGGAAGAGGCCACCCGCGCCAGCCGTGCGGCGCGTGCCGCGGAGGTGCCGCGCGCCGAGGCGATCGTCGATCAGGAGGTGGCGCGCTTCGTGTCGTGGCTGCGCGAGCACGAGGTCGCGCCGGCGTTGCGCCTGCTCGGGGAGCTCGCCACGACGGCGCGCGACGCGGAGCTGGAACGGGCATGGCGGCGCCTGCCGGAGCTCACGGCGCGGCAGCGGCGGGTCGTGCAGTCGCTGGCTCACAACCTGGCGCGGCGTCTGGTGCGCCAGCCGATGCTGCGCCTGCGCGACGCAGCCGGAAGCGACCGGGCGGGACGCTACCGCGAGGCGCTGGAGCACCTTTTTGCCGACCCGGCCGCCGACGAGCCCGATTCAACCGATGACGAGGAGCGAACATGACCGAGTCCGATGGACCCCGACAAACGCCGCGCACTCTCAGCCATTTCACCCTGCTGAGGTTTACGGAGGCCTACTGGCTGCTCGGCGACGAAGAGCGCCGGCAGCGGCGCCGATCCCTGTGGGAGGGGCTGGCCGGCGTGGCCGATGCCCGGCACCTCTATCAGGTGTTCCCGCTGCACGACACCGCCGATCTGCTGGTCTGGACGGCCCTGCGGTCGGCCGAGCCCGAGCGCGTTCACGCCTGTTTCCGGGAGTACGCGCAGGTGCTCGCGCCCTTGCGGGCGCTGATGGAGGTCAGGCAGCCGCTCTGGGGATTCACGCGACCGTCCACGTATACCAGGTCGCGGTCGACCCAGGAGGTGGATCCGTTCGCCCCGGAGCGCAAGCGCTTCCTGGTCGTCTATCCGTTCGTGAAGACCAGCGCCTGGTACGCGCTGAGCCGCGACACGCGGCAGGGGATGATGAACGGGCACATCCGCGTGGGCAAGGAGTACCCGGACATTACCCAGCTTCTGCTGTACTCCGTGGGCGTGCAGGATCAGGAGTTCGTGGTCGTCTACGAAACCGACGACCTGACCCGCTTCTCCGACTTGGTCAACCAGTTGCGGAGCACCGAAGCGCGCGCCTACACGGAACGTGACACGCCGTTGACGACGGCCCTCCATCATCCGGGGGGAGGCGCCCTGGAGGTGCTCGGATGACCGTTCCCGCCGAAGGCCTCGCGTGAACGCCGCACCCCTGCTGGCGGCCTGCCGGCGGCAGCCGGCGACCCGTGTGCCGATCTGGTTGATGAGGCAGGCGGGCCGCTACCTGCCCGAGTACCGGGCGTTGCGCGCCCGGCACGGCATGCTCGACATCATCGGCGACCCCGAGCTCGCGGCCACGGTCACGCTGCAGCCCCTGCAGCGATTCGACCTGGACGCCGCCATCATCTTCGCCGACATCCTGCCGCCCCTGATCGGCATGGGGCTGGACCTGTCGTTCGGCAACGGCACGAGCCCGGCGATCCACAACCCGGTCCGGTCGGCGGCGGACGTCGAGGCGCTGCGGAATCCCGAACCGCGTGACCACCTGCGCGCAACGCTGCGCGCGCTGGAGCTGGTCCGACGCGAATTGCCGCCCACGGTGGCCCTGATCGGCTTCGCGGGAGCGCCGTTCACCCTGGCCACCTATGCGGTGGAAGGCAGCACGTCGCGCCAGTTCACCCTCACCAAGCGGATGATGTTCGAGCAGCCGGCGGCGTGGCGTGCGTTGATGGCGAAGCTGGCCCGGCTGGTGACCGACTACCTGATCGCCCAGGCGGAGGCCGGTGCGCAGGTGCTGCAGATCTTCGACAGTTGGGTGGGAACGCTGTCCGCCCAGGACTACAAGGAGCATGTCCTGCCCCATGTCCGGGAGGTGTGCGCCGGCGTGCAGCGGACCGGCGTACCGCTGATCTACTTCAGCACCGGAACCGGCGGGATGCTGGATCTTCTGGGCAGCCTGCCGTGCGCGGTGCTGAGCCTGGACTGGCGCGTCGACCTTGCCTGGGCGCGGCGGGCGCTGCCGGGTCATCTGGCGCTGCAGGGCAACCTGGAGCCGGCGCTGCTGTTCGCGCGGCCGGAGGTGCTGGAGCGGCGGGCGCGCGCCATCCTCGCCGGCGCGGCGACCGATCCGGGGTTCATATTCAACCTCGGTCACGGGATCCTTCCGCAGACGTCGCCGGAGTCCGTCGCCCGGCTGGTCGAGGTCGTACACGGCCATGAGTTGCCGCCGGTGCCCGGCACCGCCCCCAGCCCCGCGAGCGCATGACCGTGCCCGGGCTGCTGGTGATGGCCTACGGCGGCCCCGATTCTCTGCACGACGTGGGGCCGTACCTGCTGGACATCCGGGGCGGGCGGCCGACGCCGCCGGCGCTGGTGGAGGAGATTCGCGATCGGTACCGGCGCATCGGCGGCAGCTCGCCCCTGCGCGCCATCACGGAGGCGCAGGCCGCCGCTCTGGGCCGCGAGCTGCGCGGGCGCGGCATGGCGGTCACGGTGGCGGTGGGCATGCGCCACTGGCGCCCCCGCATCGCCACGGCCGTCGGGCTGCTGGCGGAGCAGGGGGTGACGTCCGCGGTCGGGCTGGCGCTGGCGCCGCACTACTCGCGCCGCAGCGTCGGTGCGTATCACGATCAGGTGCGCGCCGCGGCGGCCGGTCTTGCGCGGCCGCTTCGCTTCGGTTTCGTCTTCCACTTCGGCGATCATCCGCGGTTCGTCGCCGCCGTCGCGCGCGATCTGCGGCGGGTCCGGGAGTCGCTGCACGACGCGGAGGCCGCGCGCGTGCTGTTCTCGGCACACAGCCTGCCGACCGGTTGGGTGAGCGGCGGCGACCCCTATCCGGGGCAGCTTCGCGACTCCGCCGAATCGGTGGCGGGCGCGGCCGGTCTGCAGCCGTCGCAGTGGCGACTGTGTTACCAATCCGCGGGTGCGCGGCCGGGAACGTGGCTGGGGCCGCCGCTGAAGGACGAGGTCCGGCGCGCCGCGGCCGACGGTGTGAGCGAGCTGACGGTCGTGCCGTTCGGGTTCGTGGCCGATCACGTGGAGATTCTGTTCGACCTCGACATCGAGCTCCGCGAGCTCGGCGACTCGCTGGGAGTGACGGTGACCCGCACGCCCTCGCTCGGAACCGATCCGGAGTTGATCGCGGCGCTGGCGGATCGGGTGCAGGATGCGGCGGACCTGATCTGATGTCGCTGCCGCGGGTCGTGGTGGTGGGGGGCGGGATCACCGGTCTGGCCGCCGCCCATTACCTGCTGCGGATCGCGCAGGACGCACCCCGCGGCTTCGAAGTGGTGGTCCTGGAGGCGGAGGCGCGGGCCGGCGGCAAGCTGCGCACCGAGCGCCGTGACGGCTTCCTGGTCGAGGCGGGGCCCGACTCGTTCCTGACCGGCAAGCCCGCGGCCTGCGAGCTCTGTCGCGAGCTGGGCATTGCCGAGGCCCTGATCCCGCAGCAGGAACCGCGCGCCGCCTACGTCGCACGTCGCGGCCGGCTGGTGCCGATCCCGGCGGGCATGCGGCTGGTCCATCCCGCGCGGCCATGTGCGTTCCTGCGTTCTCCGCTTCTGTCGCTGCCCGGGCGCATCCGCGCACTGGCGCACCCGCTTGTGCGGACGAGTCGCAGCGGCGACGAGAGCGTCGGCGCGTTCGTGCAGCGGCGCTACGGAGCGGAGTTGCTGAGGGTTCTCGGAGAGCCGTTGCTGGCCGGTATTCACCTTGCCGATCCGTGGCGCCTCAGCCTGGAGGCTACCTTTCCCGCCCTGCGTGCGCCGGTGCGCCCGGCCCGGCCGGGCGGGCCGGCGCACGCAGGGCTCGCACACCTGCGTGGCAGCCCCTTCGCCAGCCTCGAAGGCGGGGTGCAGCAACTCGTCGACGCGTTGCGCACGCGCCTGGACGGCTGCCTTGAGGCGGCCGCGCCGGTCGCCTCGATCGTTCCCGAGGCAGGCGGCTACCGGGTGCGCCTGAGGTGCGGCGGACGCGAACCACTCGCCGCGGCGGCCGTGGTAGTGACGACCCCGGCGGCGACCGCCGCGCATCTGGTGAGAACGGCGAATCCAGGGCTCGCGGAACTCCTGGCCGGCGCCGAGGCTGCATCTTCGGCCATCGTCACCCTGGGCTACCGCGACCCGCGCGTGGCGCTCCCGCTGGCGGGGTCGGGATTCCTCGTTCCGCGCGATGAGAACAGCAGGCTTCTGGCCTGCACCTGGAGCTCTGCCAAGTGGGCAGGACGGGCGCCGGCCGGCGGCGTCCTGCTGCGTGGCTTCCTGGGCGGCTGGCGCCAGCCGGAGGTGCTGGCCCGCAGCGACGGGGAGCTGATCGCGCTGCTGCAGGACGAGCTCTCCGTTACCCTGGGTGGATCGTTCGCGCGCTCCGTACAGCCGGCGGTGAGTCTGGTGCACCGCTGGCCGGCCGGCACACCGCTCTACCGCGTCGGCCACGAGGACTGGCTGGCCCGCGTCCGCTCCGCGTGCGCGGCAAGCCCCGGCCTCTGGCTGGCCGGCGCCCCCTACGACGGCGTCGGCATCCCTGATTGCATCCGTCAGGCGCGCGAGACGGCCACCCGCGTCGCCTCGTATCTACCCGGCGGCGGCGCGTGACGCCCTGCGGGCGCTGTCGGCGCCCCAGTCACGACCAACCCGCGGCTTGCTTCGAGCGGCGTACCATGAGTCACGTAGACCGCGCGGCGAAATCCGCCCGCCCCGGCGAGTCGAGGGCTTGCTGCTGCACGGCCAGCACGCGGGCAAAGTCGCCCGCCAGCAGCGCGTCCACGTCCAGCCGGAGGCCGGGAAAGACGGTGCTTTCGAGCAAGCCGGCCTTGTCCGCGTCCAGCGGCCGATACTCGTCCTCGGCCAACACGAACCAGTCGACCGCCCGGTCATGGACCCGCCAGACGATGTACTCCAGCACTCCGTTGCGCCGGTAGGCGTTCAGCTTGTCGTGCAGGTCGCGGGCGACGCTTGAGGCTGCCACCTCGACGATCAGCTCCGGCGGCCCTTCCACGTAGTCGTCTGCACTCAAGCGAGACTGGCCTCCCGCATCGGCTTCGATGCGTAGCAATGCGTCGGGCTGCGGTTCGTTGTCCCGGTCCAGCCGCACCGTGGCGTCGGGAAGCATCGAAACACCGGGGGTGGAAGCGGAATAGACGCCCAGCCACGCCAGGACCGCCCCGGCCGGCTTGGCGTGGCTGTCGGCACGCACGGGTGACGGCATGTAGACCACTCCTTCGATCAACTCGACTTTCTTGAGGTCCGGGCGGGCCAGGTAGCGCCGTTCGAACTCGCACCGCGTGAGCCGATCGCCGTTCTCGAGCGATACGAGCCCCGCGAACGGCGACGCGTCCGCGCATGCACGGGTCGAACTGGCCGAGGCTCGATGCGCGACCATGCGGGGACTCTACGGGGACGGGGACGCCCGCGGCAAGCTTATCGGACCAGGGAGACCAGGGAGACGAACACGCGGTCGCCGGCGTTGAAGCGGATTGCCGCGGCGGTGTGGGCGGTGACCTCCAGCGGCCCGCGCTTGCCGTTCAGCGCGATGGTGAGCTCCCGCACCTCGCCCAGGAAGCGCGCGGTGACCACCGTCCCGTCGCGACTCGTGCCGTTCGCCGCTTTGGCCGACACGCATACCTGGCTGGGCCGGATCGACACCACCCGCTGTCCGCCCGCGTCGATGGGCTGCGCCGCGCCGACCGGCCCCAGATCGGAGACCCAGCCGGTGCCGTTGCGGCGGACCCGAACCAGATTGGTCTTGCCCAGCAGCGACGCGACGAAGCCGTTTGCCGGTGACCAGTAGAGCTCCTCCGGCGTGCCGGTCTGCTGCAGCCGGCCGCCGCGAAGCACCGCCACGCGGTCGGCGATGTTGAACGCCTCGTCGCGGTCGTGGGTCACGAAGATGGCCGTGGTGGTCCGCAGGGCAAGAATCGCGCGCAGCTCTTCGACGAGCCGTGCGCGCAGCGGCCCGTCCAGGTTGTTGAGCGGTTCGTCCAGCAGCAGCACGCGCGGCCGCGGGGCCAGCGCGCGGGCGATCGCGGCGCGCTGCGCCTGACCGCCGGAGACCTGGTGCGGGAATCGTTCCTGGGCGTCGCCGACGCGCACCAGCTCCACCACCTCGTCGATCCGCCGCGCTCGTGCCCGTTCCGGCAGGCGGTGCAGTCCGAACGCGATGTTCTGTCGCAGCGTCAGGTGGGGCAGGAGCGCCGTGTCCTGGAAGACGACGCCGACGCTGCGCTCCTCCGGCGGCAGCGAGTGCCTGCTGTCGGCGGCGCGGATCTCGCCGATGTCGATCGTCCCGGAGTCGGGCTCCTCGAAGCCGGCCACCAAGCGCAGCAGCGTGGTCTTGCCGCTGCCGCTTTCGCCCAGGACGGCGGTCGTGCCGCCTTCCTCCACGGTGAGGGAGACCCGGTCCAGAGCCGGCGTCGAGCTTCCCTTGAAGCGCTTGCTGACCGCGCCGAGTGTCAGGTCGCCGCCGGAGCGTGGCGGAGGGTTACGCCTGCGCCGGAGCATTGACGGGCGTCGAGCGCGACCGTGAAGGCGTGCCGCCGGTCGCGATCAGGCGGTTGAGGATCAGGACCGGACCGAGCCCGGCGGCGATGATCACCAGCGCGTACGGCGCCGCTTCGACGATCTGTTCATTGCCGGCCAGCCGATACACGTTGGTCGCCAGCGTCTCCAGGCGGAACGGGCGCAGGATCAGCGTCAGCGGCAACTCCTTCAGCATCTCGACGACCATCAGGATCGACGCCGTCATCAGGGCCGGACGCAGATTCGGCAGCGCGACGTGCAGCAGGCCGCGTCCCGGCCGAAACCCCAGCGCGCGTCCCACCTCGTCGAAGCGAGCCGGTATGCGGCAGAATCCGGAGTCGATCGCGTGGTACCCCAGGGCGAAGAAGCGCACCACGTAGGCGGCGATCAGCGCCAGTCCGGAGCCCGTCAGCAGCAGGCCCGGCGAGAAGCCGAGCAGGGCGCTCACGGCGTCGTTCAACCGGTGGTCGACCCAAGTGTAGGCGGTGGCGATGCCGACCGCCAGCACGGCCGCCGGCACCGCGTAGCCGGCCGTGGACCAGCGGGCCAGCGCCCCGACCAGCCGGTCCTTGCGGATCCGCGCCGCGTACGCGACCAGCAGGGCGAGCGCCACGGTGGCGGCGGTTGCCGCCACCGCCAGGCCGATGCTGGTGCCCGTCAAGCGGACGAGATCCACGTCGAAGCCCGGCAGGCGGCGGGAGGCCCACCACAGGAGTTGGCCGACCGGCAACCCGAATCCGGCGATCACCGGCAGGGAGCAGGCGGCCGAGGCGCACAGAGCCGGCGCGCCCTGCAGCCGCCGCCGGACCAGGGGGCGATCGTGCAGCGTCGCATCGCCGAACCCCGCCGCGCCGCGGCCGCGGTGCTCGATCGCTTGCAGCAACGCGACGATGACGAGCATCAGCGCTCCCAGCGCCAGGGCGACCTTGACGCTGCCGAGGCCGAACCAGCCGCGGAAGATGCCGATCGTGAGGGTATCGACGCCGAGATAGTGCGAGGCGCCGAACTCGCCGAGCGTCTCCATCACCACCAGCATCACCCCGGCGACCAGTGCCGGCCGGGTTGCCGGCAGGACCGCGCGGGCAAACGCCTCGACGCCGGAGCTGCCCAGGCTGCGGGTCACTTCCAGCAGGGTCGCTCCCTGCTGGGCGAAGGCCGCGCGCGCGGTGAGATAGACGTAGGGGTAGAGCAGCGTGGTGAGCACGCACGCCAGCCCGCCGAAGCCCCGCACCCTCAGGATGGGGTAGGCGCCGGCCGGGATGTCCAGCACTTCCCGGAACAGAAGCTGCGCGGGCCCCGTGTAGTCGAAGATGCCGGCGTACGCCAGGGCGCCGATGTAGGTCGGGAGGGCCAGCGGCAGCACCAGCAGCCAGCCCAGCGCGCGGCGGCCGGGAAAGTCGTACCCGGTTACCAGCCACGCGGCCGTCACGCCGACCAGTGCGCACAACCCGGCGACCAGGGCGACCAGGGCGATGGTGGTGCCGACATAGCGCGGCAGGACCGTCCGCATCAGGTGGCCCATCTCCGCGGACAGGAACCCGTCCAGGTTCCCGATCACGACCAGGAGCGGCGCACCGATCAGGATGACGACCGCGATCGGCGCAGCCAGCCAGCCGCGCGACACCGGGACTCGTGACGCGGGACCGCGCGGCGTCCGCTGCGTGGCGACACCGGGGCGGACCGTTCTCGGCAGCCGCGCCGTCAGCAGGTCAGCCATCCCGTGCCTGAACCGGTACCATATGAATCAAGCTACGTTAAGTCCATATAGACGGATTGAGCGAAGAGCGCAAGAGGCGTGCGGAGGAGGATGAGGGACCCCGCGGGCGGGCGCAGCGGTGCAGCCGCGCCGGCCCGCGCGGATGGCTGATGCGGCCGGCGCTCATCCGGCGCCGGCCGCATGGCGGGTACGTCAACGCCAGCCGGCGTGGTCGAAGACGCGCACCGCATCGGCGTTGAGCTCGCCCAGCCGGTGCAACGAAAGGGCGTCGGCCGTGAAGTCGCCCCACGACTGGAGCAGCGGCGACGGGCTCACCGCAGGGTTGACCGGGTACTCGTGGTTGGCGGCGGAGAACAGCTCCTGCGCCTCGGCTCCGGTCAGGAACTCCAGCAGCTTGACCGCGTTGTCGAGGTTCCTGGCGCTCATCGCGACCCCTGCGCCGCTGACGTTGACGTGGGCGCCGCGATCGTTCTGGTTCGGGAAGAAGACCCGCACCTGCGCGCCGACCTCGCGCTCGTACTCGTCGCCGGAGTTGATCAGCAGACCGACGTAGTAGGTGTTGACGACCGCCAGGTCGCCCTCCCCGGCGGCGACCGCCTTCATCTGGTCGCGGTCGTTGCCCTGCGGGGTGCGCGCCATGTTGGCGACCATGCCGGCCGCCCACGCGGCGGCCTCGGCCTCGCCCTCGTTGGCGATGATGGAAGCCAGGAGCGACTGGTTGTAGATGTTCGACGACGACCGGATCAGGATGCGGCCCTGCCACATGGGGTGCGTGAGCTCGGCGTAGGTGGACAGCTCGTCCGGCGACACGCGGTCCGGGTGGTAGACGATCACGCGGGCGCGCTGCGTGAGGCCGAACCAGTGGCCCTCCGGGTCGCGCAGGTGGGCCGGCACGTTCGCCTGCAGCACGGCCGACGTCACGGGCTTCAGCAGGCCCAGCGACTGGGCGCGCACCAAGCGGCCGGCGTCGACGGTCATCAGGATGTCCGCCGGCGATGCCGTGCCTTCGCGCGACAGGCGTTCGATGAGCTCGTCCGCCTTGCCCTGAATGACGTTGACCTCGATCCCGGTCTGCTCCTCGAAGCGGTCGTAGAGCGCCTGATCGGTGTCGTAGTGACGGTGCGAGTAGACGTTGACCTCACCGTCGGCGAGCGCGGTGCCGCCGGCCGCCAGGATGAAGGCGAGCGACACCAGCAATGGGAATGTCCGTCTCATGCAGAGACCTCCTGTAAGGGAAAGTGATCGCGGTAGTGAAGCAAGTTGAATTAGTATTGTCAAGTCACATTAAGTATGTGAATATGAATTAATCATGACTCTGGAGGGAGGCGAACATGGACGGAATCGACAAGGACACGGGCAGCGGCAAGGACGACGCGCGATCGGTCGCCTGCGGGTGCGCGCGGGCGTTGCGGGCCGGGCCGGAAGCGGCCCTGCAGTGCGCCTGCGTACGTGGCAACCGGGATCGTCAGTCTTCGAGCGAGGTGACTGGCGCTCGCACGGCACGGCGGGATAGAAATGCGGGAGAGCGTGCCGGGTGAGTCGAGCTGACGGACATGGGGGCGGAGGCGGCGGGCCGCCGATCGCAGGCAATCCCGAGTCGTTTCCCTCCGATGCGGAGCTGGCGCGCACGCTGACTGCCACGCGCGAGCGCGCGACCCTGTGTACGTTGACCGCGGACGGCTACCCCTACGGGAGTGTGGTTTCCTACGTGGCGGACGATGCCGGCGCGCCCGTCGTGCTGATCTCGGAGATGGCCGAGCACACCGTCAACGCACACGGGGACGACCGCGCAAGCGTGCTGATAACGGCTCCGACGCGGGAGCACGCGGACCCGCTCGGCACCGCCCGCCTGACCCTGGTCGGGCGCCTGCGGCTGCTGGAGCACCCCGGGCAGAGGCGTGACGCCTACCTGGAGCGCCATCCGTACGCCGCCTATTACGCGGACTTCAGCGATTTCGGCTTCTGGCTCCTCGACGTGGAGCGATGCCGGTTCGTGGGCGGCTTCGGTCACATGAGCTGGGTCACCGCCGACGACTACCGGCACGCCGCGGTCGATCCGCTGGCGGAGGCGGCGGACGGGATCGTCGCGCACATGAACGGGGACCACGCCGACGCCAACCTGCTCTACGCGCAGGCGCTGGCCGGGCTGGCGGACGCGACGGAAGCGTCGCTGACGGGCATCGACCGCTACGGGATGACGCTGCGCGCGCAGACGCCTGCGGGTCCGCGCCTGGCGCGGGTCGCCTTTCCCCAGGCACTCCGCCGGGCCGACCAGGCCCGTCCGGCGGTGATCGAGCGACTGGACGCGGCCCGGCAGGCCGCCGGCCGGCCGCGCTGAGTCGGCTTCACGGGCCGGAGGCTGCGAACCGGCAGGCGATCAGCGTCGCGCAGGTGATCCGGACGTTGAGCCGCATGCGCCCGCCCCGGCGCACCGGCACGTCCACGCCGGACTCGACGCGGCGGTCCCGGTCGTCGTGGCCGAAGCCGGGAATCGGCGCGGTCTCGCGCCTGCTCGCGACGGCGCCGGCCACTTGGCCGTCCGTCGCGTTTCGCGGTAGACCTATTCAAAAGGAGGACGAACCTATGGCCGCTTGCCCCGTGTGCGAAGCCGACGTGCCGTTGGAGGACGACGTCGTCATGGGAGAGCTGATCGAGTGCCCGGAGTGCGGATCGGAGCTGGAAGTGGTCTCCCTCGATCCGCTGGAGCTGGATGAGGCGCCGGAGGAAGAGGAGGACTGGGGCGAGTGAGCGAAGTGAGAGTCGGCGTGCTGCACTCCCTGGTGCGCAAGGAGGAGAAGCTCCTGATCGCCGCGTTCCGCGACCGGGGCGTGGAGGTGACGCTGATCGATGACCGCAAGCTGGTGTTCGACCTGCAGCGCCGCCCTCACGTGGACGTGGTCCTCGAGCGCTGCATCAACCATTCGCGCGCGCTGCACGCCCTGCGCCTGCTGGAGAGCCTGGGCGTCCACTGCGTGAACAGGTACCAGGTCGCCGAAGTGTGCGGGGACAAGATCCTCACCGCCGTCGCGCTGCAGGAGCACGGCGTGCCGCAGCCGGAGGTGCGCGTGGCCTTCACCGACGAGTCCGCGCTGCAGGCGATCGAGGAGATCGGCTACCCGGTGGTGCTGAAGCCGGCCGTCGGCTCCTGGGGCCGCCTGATCGCCAAGGTGAACGACCGCGAGGCGGCCGAGTCGATTCTGGAGCACAAGCGCATCCTGGGCTCCTACCACCACTCGATCTTCTTCGTGCAGAAGTACATCGACAAACCCGGCCGAGACATCCGCTGCTTCGTGATCGGCGACCGCTGCATCGCCGCCATCTACCGCTCCTCCGCGCACTGGAAGACCAACACCGCGCTCGGCGGCAACGCCGCGGGTGCGCCGGTCACCGCGGAGCTGGACGAGCTTGCCCTGAGCGCGGCCCGGGCCGTGGGCGGCGGGATGGTCGGCGTCGACATCCTGGAAAGCGACCACGGCCTGCTCGTGAACGAGGTCAACTACACGATGGAGTTCAGCAACAGCATCCACACGACCGGCGTCGACATCCCCGCCCACATCGTCGACTACACCATCGGCCAAGCCGCCCGATGATCCGCGCCTCCATCGTCGGTGCCTCCGGCTACACGGGAGGGGAGTTGCTGCGGCTGCTGCTCTTCCATCCGAGCGTGTCGGTGGGTCAGGCCACCTCCGAGCGGCTGGCCGGCAAGTACGTGCGCCACACCCATCCCAACCTGCGCGGCGTCACGGATCTGAAATTCGTGTCGGCCGCCGAGCTGGCTCCGTGCGACGTGCTGTTCCTGTGCCTCCCGCACGGGCGCGCGATGGACCGGATCGACCGGTTCCGCAGTCTGGCCGAGCGCATCGTCGATCTCAGCGCCGACTTTCGCCTGCGCGACCCGGATGCCTACGTCCGCTGGTACGGAGGCGCGCACCCGCGGCCGGAGCTGCTGGCCGACGCGGTGTACGGGATGCCCGAACTGCACCGCGATCGGCTGCCGCACGCGGCGCTGGTCGCCGGCTGCGGCTGCAACGCCACGGCGACCATCCTGGCGCTGCGCCCGCTGGTGGCCGCCGGCGTGGTCGAGCAGGCGGTCGTGGAGGTGAAGGCGGGCTCGAGCGAGGGCGGCAACGAGGCGAGCGCCGCAAGCCATCACCCGGAACGGTCGGGAAGCGTGCGCTCCTACAAGCCGACCGGGCACCGGCACCAGGCCGAGATGCTGCAGGAGCTCGGCGGCCGGCTGCGCCTGAGCTTTTCGGCGACGGCGGTGGAGATGGTTCGCGGCATCCTGGTCACCGCGCACGTGTTTCTCTCCGAGTCGATGGATGAGAAGGCGGTGTGGCGGATCTTCCGCCGTGCCTGCGCGGATGAGCCGTTCGTCCGCATCGTCAAGGAGCGTCAGGGCATCTACCGGTTTCCTGAGCCCAAGATCCTCACCGGCAGCAATTACTGCGACATCGGCTTCGAGCTCGACGCCGACGCGCGCCGGCTGGTGGTGATGAGCGCGCTGGACAACCTGATGAAGGGCGCCGCCGGCCAGGCGGTGCAGGCGTTCAACGTCATGTACGGGCTGGACGAGCGCGCCGGGCTGGAGTTTCCCGGCCTGCATCCCGTCTGAGCGGCCGAGCGCCCAGCCGCATGTGCCGCCTGCTTGCGGTCTCATCCCCGCAGCCGTTCGCATTGCAGCGCTACCTCGAGCCGTTCGCCGAGATCGCCCGCACCAGCAGCGAGTACCAGGGCCACGGCTGGGGCTGCGGCTGGATGACCCCGGACGGGTGGCGCCTCTACCACGACATCGCCCCGATCTGGGGGGACCCGTCGCCGCCGCGCGGACACACCCGGCTGCTGGTCGCGCACGCCCGCAGCGCGTTCCGGGACGAGGGCATCGAGGTCCGCAACAACATGCCGTTCACCGACGGCCGCTCGCTGTTCCTGTTCAACGGCGAGCTGCGCGGCGTACGGATGAAGGAGGAGGGGCGCATCGGCGCGGAGAAGGTGTTCAACTACATCCGCCGCTTCGATCGCGGCGATATGGCGGAAGCGATGCGCAAGGGGCTGGCGATCATCGAGCGGCGCACCCGCCATGTGCGGGCGATGAACATCATCATCGCCGACGCTGCGGCCATCCGGGCGACCAACCGCTTCAACGACTCGCCCGATTACTTCCAGATGCACGTTTCGGCAAACCCGGAGCGACTGGTACTCTGTTCCGACCCGCTCCCCGGCAGCGGCGCATCCGGCACTTCCGGGGTGGACGAGTGGCAGCCGCTCGCCACCGGCGACGTGCACACCTACCGGACCGACACGCCGGACCGACACGCCGGACCGACAGGCCGGACCGACAAGGCCGGACGACAAGGCAGGACCTGAACGCTGAACATCATCAAAGTGGGCGGCGGCAACGCCATCAATCTGACGGGCATCGCAGCCGATCTCGCCGGGCTGGGCGAGCCGGCGATAGTCGTGCACGGCGCCAACGCGCTGCGCGACGAGCTGGCCGAGCGCCTGGGCGCACCGAAACGGGTGCTGACCTCGGTGTCCGGCTACTCCAGCGTGTACTCCGACGACCGCGCGCTGGACCTGATCATGCTTTCCTACGCCGGGTTGCGAAACACGCAGCTCGTCGAGCTCTGCCAGAGGGCCGGGGTCAACGCGATCGGCTTGACCGGCCTGGACGGCCGCCTGATACGCGGCCGGCGCAACAAGGGAATTCGCGTGCGGCGCGAAGGCCGCACCGTGATCGAGCGCGACCGTTCGGGCAAGCCGGTCGCCGTCAACGGCGCGTTGCTGCGCACCCTGCTCGACGGCGGCTACACGCCGGTGCTGAGCATCCCGATCGCCGATCAGGACGGCATCGCCATCAACTCCGAAAACGACGACATCGTCGTGGCGCTGCATGCCGAGCTGCGCGCGCGGCGGGTGATCCAGCTCATCGAAGCGCCGGGGTTCCTGGAGCGCGCCGGCGACGAGGCGTCGGTGCTGCGCGAACTGGACGCCGCGGCGCTCGACCGGTTCGAAGCCCAGGCCGAGGGACGCATCAAGCGCAAGCTGCGCGCGCTCAGGGAACTGATTGCCCTGGGCGAGGTGGAGGTCATACTGTGCGACGGCCGCGCCGAACACCCGGTGCGCGACGGCCTTGCCGGGCACGGAACCAGGATCGGATGAACACAAGAGAGACCGAGCAACGCTACGCATTCGAGGTATATCCGAAACGGGACCTGACCCTGGTGCGGGGTGAAGGCGCCCTGGTCTGGGACGATGCGGGACGCAGCTACATCGACTGCGCCGCAGGCACCGGCGTGGCCTGCCTGGGGCACGCCCATCCGGTCGTCGCCGAAGCGCTCGCCCGGCAGGCGCGGACGCTGATCACCTGCGGGGGCGTGTTCTACAACGACCGGCGCGCTGAGCTGCTGGCCCGCCTGGTGTCGGTGGCGCCGGACAGCCTGACGCGCGCCTTCCTGTGCAACTCCGGTACGGAGGCGATCGAGACCGCCTTCAAGTTCGCCCGGCTGGCGACCGGACGCACCGACATCGTCGCCGCCGCGCGCGGCTTCCACGGCCGCACCATGGGCGCGCTGAGCGCGACCCACAACAAGAAGTACCGGGAGCCGTTCGCCCCGCTGGTCCCGGGCGTCACGCACGTGCCGTACAACAACCTCGACAAGCTGGCGGCGGAAGTCACCGACCGCACCGCGGCGGTGGTGCTGGAACCGGTCCAGGGCGAAGGCGGGGTGCACCGCGGCGCCGACGACTACCTGAACGGCGCGCGCGCGCTGTGTGACGAGCGCGGGGCACTGCTGATCGCCGACGAGATCCAGACCGGGTTCTGCCGCACCGGCCGCATGTTCGCGGTCGAGCACGCGGGCGTGCAGCCGGACGTCATGTGCGTGGCCAAGGGCATCGCCGGCGGTGTGCCGATGGGGGCGGCGCTGTTCAGCGACAGGGTCAAGCCGGCGGTCGGCATGCACGGCTCCACGTTCGGCGGCAACCCGCTGGCGTGCGCGGTGGCGGACGCGACCATCCGCTACCTGGTCGATCAGGACCTGGCCGCGCGGGCGGCCGAGACCGGGGCCTACTTCGCCGAGCGGTTCGAGCGATCGCGTCCCGCCTGCGTGCGGCAACTCCGTCAGTTCGGGCTGATGATCGGCATCGAGCTCAAGGAGCGGTCGCAGCCGCACTTGGTGTCGCTGATGGAGGAGGGGGTGCTGGCGCTGCCGGCGGGCAGGACCGTGATCCGGCTCCTGCCGCCGCTGGTCATCGAGCGCGCGCAGGTCGAGGCCGTGGTGGCCGCGCTTTGCAAAGTGCTGGCGCGGTGAATACGTTATCGGCATGAGAATCGTGCATCGCCTCGCATTCGTGCTGTTGATGGGCGGGCTCGTCGTGGCGCCGGGGTTTGGCCAGACGACGGAGGACAAGACCACGATCGTCGGGCTCAACCTGCTCGGTCCCGTGGTGGGCCTCTACAGCGGGTCCTTCGAACAGGCGATCGACGACGACCTGAGCATCTTCGTCATCCCCACCTACTTCAACGCCAAGGCGGGCGTTTTCGACCCGCTGGCGACCCTCGCAGACATTCAGCCGGACGACTATGACCTCTGGTACCTTGCGGTAGCCGCAGGCGCGAACTACTACATCAACGGCACCGCTCCGGCGGGCGTGTTCGCCGGTGCGTGGCTGCAGCCCGGTTATGGGCGCGCCCGATTCGCGGCCAGCGCGCTCGCAGAGGGCTCCGAAGAGACGTTTGACGGCTCGACCGTGACCCTGACGGCGGGCGCACACGTTGGCTACCGGCTCATCTGGGGTCCCGTGGCGATCACTCCGCGCGTGGGCATCGGCTACCAGATCGCTCTGAGTCCGGTGTCCGGCTTCGACACACGCATGGGGAACCTGGTGGACAACGTGAACACCGGATTGCGGTTCCCCTGGGGGGTAGACGTCGGGATCGCGTTCTGAGCACGTCCGCCGGGTTGCAGATTTCTGAAAAGAACTTGATGATGCAAAGCATCCTTGACCGACCGGGAGGGAGAGGCCGGGGCCGGCGCGCTTTTTCTCATCCTGGCCGCGATCATGTACGCTACGCGCGCCGTGGACTGGCATGCCGCCGGCTCGAGAAAGCCGGAACGGGCAGGAGGAGGAACGTGATGAAGACAGTGGCGCAGGTGCGCAGCGAGGAGCGGGGTCCCGCGATCTGGCTGGCCGGCGACCCGGCCGACCTCGGCGAGTGGATGGAGCGCGGCGCGACCGGCATCGTCACCAACACCGTCGTGCAGAACCAGTTGGTCAAGAAGTACGGGACGCTCAAGGACGTCACCCGGCGC
Source organism: Spirochaetia bacterium (assembly GCA_965215345.1). GTDB lineage: Bacteria > Spirochaetota > Spirochaetia > SZUA-6 > Bin103 > CATQHW01. The sequence goes on from CBDCDL010000001.1 coordinate 754,822, forward strand.
TACCTGGACATGACCGACAAACCGGTGGTCGTGGAGATCGACGGCCACAGCACGGCCGAGCTGGTCGACGTCGGGCACGCCTTCACGGTCATGTCGGACCAGATCGTGATCAAGATCCCGTGCACCTCCGAGGGGCTCGGCGCCTTCCGGGCGTTCGCGGCCGAGGGTGTCACGACCTTCTGCACGACGGTGTTCTCGCTCACCCAGGCGGCAGCGGTCGCGCGGGCGGGCGCCACGCATGTGCTGCCGTTCTGCGAACCGGTCAAGCAGCTCAACGACGATCCGGCCCGCTTGGTGCGCGAGTGCCGGTGCATGTTCGACGGCTGGGCCGGGCGCCCCTTCGTGACGGCGGCGCTGGTGCGGTCGCTGGACGTGGCGTACGCGGCGCTGCGCGCGGGAGCGGACGGCATCATCATCTTCTGGACCACCCTCAAGGAGATGATGGACCACCCGCTCACCACCGAGTGGAACAAGACCTTCCTCGACGAGTGGAACGCCATGCGCGCCGACGGCAAGCTCGACGGCGTGCCGGTCGCCGCCGGTTGAGGTTGGTCGCGCGCTGTACGCGTTCCCCGTGGCGAGTCGGTTCGATACCCGTGTGCTGGATCGGGCGCTGGCGCGCAAACGCCAGGAACGGGAACGACTGCGTCACGCGGTCCAGGCGCAGGCACTCCGACTGCTCGATGAGTCACCGGTCGAGATAGGGGAAGCGATCCTGTTCGGGTCCGTGGTGCGTCCCGGATGCTTCGACGCCGCGTCGGACGTCGATATCGCCATTCCTGCGGTCGATCCGCGTGCCTACTTCATGCTGCTGGGCCACTTCGAAGACGGGCTCGAGCGTGACGTCGACCTCGTGGCGCTCGACACCTGCCACTTCGCCGACACGATCCGGCGGACCGGACTGCGATGGACCGGGATTCACACGTAACGCTCGCCGTCCAGGTTCGCGCGCAGCTTGCCGAGGTCGCGGCGATCTACGATCGAGTCGATGAGCGGGAACGCGTCCCCGGCCCCGCCGGGCTCGACAGCGTGGCGCTTCAGTTGCACAATCTCTACAGTGCCGTCGAGGGGTTGCTCGAAATTGTCGCGAAGACGTTCGACAATCACATCGGCGCCGAATCCGGCTACCATACGGCGTTGCTCACGCGTATGCGCGTGGCGGTACCCGGTGTTCGCCCTGCAGCCATCACGGCGGAGACCACGACGCTGCTCGATACGCTTCGCAGATTCCGGCACGTGGTTCGGCACGCATACAGCGCTGCCATCGATGAGCGCCAGTTGCGCATCGTCCTGGAGGATGCCCGTGCGGTCCGGCCGTTGCTGTGGCGCGACGTGGAGGCGTTTCTGACCCAGCTCGATCCGGGGAGCGAGTGATGCGCGACGGGACCCTGTACGACCGGCTCGAAGCGGCGTCGCGCGCGTTCGTGGACGACGTCACCGCACGCTACCGCTGCACGGTACAGGAGGTGCGGGAGCTCTGCGAAGCGGCCCGAGACCTGGCGATGTGGGGCGAGCCGGGCATCGCGGCGTGGTGGTCCGACGCGGAGGCGGCGGTCCCCCTGCGGCTGAACGCCCGCGAGCGCAAGAAGCGGCTGGTCACCGCGCTCCGGGAGCACCTGCAGCGGCTGCGGCGCGAACCGACCCGCTACGACCGCTCGTCGGCGAAACCCGAGCGGGAACCGCTCCGCTTCGTCGACGCGCCCGCGGAGACATCGGTGTTCGGTGACTGCCCGGTCCGCTCCGATCGCACCCTGTGCTGCAACCTGAAGACGATCGACGCGGTGCAGAACTGCTCGTTCGGCTGCAGCTACTGCACGATCCAGACCTTCTACGGCGACCGGGTGGCCGTGGATCCCGACCTGGGCCGCAAGCTGAGCGAGATCGAGCTGGACGACCGGCGTTTCTACCATATCGGCACCGGCCAGTCCTCGGACTCGCTGGTGTGGGGCAACCGCGCCGGCATCCTGGACGAGCTCTGCCGCTTCGCGGGCGAGCATCCCAACGTGCTGCTGGAGCTCAAGACCAAATCGGCCAACGTCAGCTACTTCCTGGACCGACAGGTGCCGGCGAACCTGGTGTGTAGCTGGTCGCTGAACACCGCTGCCGTGATCGAGCACGAGGAGCACTTCACCGCTTCGCTGGAGCGCCGCCTGGCCGCCGCCCGCCGCTTTGCCGACGGCGGCCGCATGGTGGCCTTCCACTTCCACCCGATGGTCCACCACGACGGCTGGGACACCGCGTATCCGGCGCTCGCGGAACGGGTGCTGGACGAGTTCGCACCGGAGGAGGTCGCGTTTCTCTCCATGGGATCGGTGACCTTCATCAAGCCGGTGATGAAGCAGATTCGCCGGCGCGGGGAGCCGACGCGCATCCTCCAGGCCGAGCTGGTCGCCGACCCGCACGGCAAGCTCACCTATCCGGACGAGCTCAAGGTGCGGATGTTCCGCACGATGTACCGGGCGTTCGCGCCGTGGCACGGCCGCGTGTTCATGTACCTGTGCATGGAGAAGGCGACGATCTGGGACCGGGCGTTCGGGTGGCGCTACGCGTCCAACGACGAGTTCGAGCGCGCGTTCGGGGCGGCGACCCTGGGATGGCCGCCCGGTGAACGGCAGTCCGCCCGAGCCAGTCCGCCCGAGCGGAGTCCATGGGCGATGAACCTTACCAGTTGGTGAACGACCCGTCGGGCCGGCGCAGGTGCGGGGCCTCCCAGAGCTTCAGCGGGGTGTTGGCCACGGGCGCTTCCGGATCGAACTCGACGCCGAGGCCCGGCCCCTCCGGCACCGCGTAGGTCACGCCGTCCAGCGCCGGCATCACCGGGAACATGTCCCGGTCGAACAGGGCGATCTTCTCCGGGCTGCGCTCCTCCAGCCACGCGTACTGCGCGGTCGCGGCCGCCAGGTGCAGGTTGGCCGCGGTGCTCACCGGGCCGAGCGGATTGTGCGGCATCAGGTCGATGTAGTGCGCCTCGCACCAGCCGACCACCTTCATCGCCTCGGTGAAGCCGCCCACGTTGCAGATGTCCAGCCGCGCGAACGCCGGGATGCCGGCTTCCAGGTACGGCAGGAACTGCCACTTGCTCGCGAACTCCTCGCCGATCGCCATCGGTACCTGCGTCATGCGCTGCAGCGCCTCGTAGGCGCCCGGCGTCTCGTCCCGGATCGGTTCCTCCAGGAAGTCGATCGTGCCCGGCGGCATGGCCTGGCAGAAGCTCGCCGCCTCCGCCACCGAGAGGCGGTGGTGGTAATCGATGCCGAGCGCCGCGCGGCGGCCGATCGCCTGCCGCGCCGCGATCAGGGTCTCGGCCGCCGCGCCGATCGACGGGCGCGGATCGAAGATCCCCGCCGTGTCGTCCACGGGCACCGGCAGCCGCACGCACGGCCAGCCGTCGTCGACCAGCCGCACCACGTCGGCAACGGCCTCCTCGCCGAAGCCGTGCGTGGTGGTGGCGAAGCACGGGACGCGGTCCCGGTGGGTGCCTCCCAGAAGCTGGTACACGGGCACCCCCAGCGAGCGGGCGACCAAGTCGTGCAGAGCGATATCGATGGCCGAAAGCGCCGCCGTGAGCACGCGGCCGCCCTCGAAGTACTGGCTGCGGTAGACCTCCTGCCAGATGGCGCCGATGCGCCGCGGGTCGCGGCCGACCAGGAACTCGCTGAAGTGGCTGACCGCGCCGCGCACCGCCAGCTCGCGGCCGGTCACGCCCGACTCGCCGAGCCCCACGTGGCCGTCGCTCGACTCGATCCTGACGATACAGAGGTTGCGGATGCCGCCGGGGACGATGTGGGTCTCGATGCGCGCGATCTTCATGAGGCGAGTCTCCCCCGGTGGCGAGCCTGCCGGCAACCCGGAGTCGATGTGACATCCCGGTCTTGCCGAACACGCCCGGTATGGCGCACCGTCGCCATCGACCGTGCCCCATCGACTCCTCCGGTTCGCCCTGCAGCGGACCTACCGCGAACCGCGCATGTTCCGCGCGCCCTCCCGCCTCAAGCGCCGCTACGACGCGGTCGTCATCGGCGGCGGCGGGCACGGGCTGGCCTGCGCCTACTACCTGGCGCGCGACCACGGCCTGCGCGACGTGGCGGTGCTGGAACGGAGCTACATCGGCGCGGGGGGCACGGGCCGCAACACCGCCATCGTCCGCTCCAACTACCTGACTCCGGAGGGGGTGAGCTTCTACGAGGAGAGCGTGCAGCTCTTCCGGCGGCTGTCGGCCGAACTCGACTACAATCTGTTCTACAGCGAGCGCGGCCACTTCACGCTCGCCCACACGGACTCCGCGGTGCGCACCATGCGCTGGCGGGCGGAGGTCAACAAGCACCTGGGCGTGGACAGCGAGCTGGTCGGCCGGGAGTTCATCGCCCGCACCTGCCCGCTGCTCGACCTGGATTGCGGCCACGACATGCCGGTGCTGGGCGCGCTCTGGCATCCGCCGGGAGCGATCGCCCGGCACGACGCGGTCGCCTGGGCCTACGCGCGCGGGGCCGACCGGCTCGGGGTGGAGATCCATCAGCACACGCCCGTGACCGGCCTGCGGCTCGAAGGCGACCGGGTCACCGGCGTGGAAACCGATCGCGGCGTGATCGAGACCGACCGGGTGGTCAGCGCCGTCGCCGGGTACACGCCGGCGATCACGGAGATGGCCGGGATCCGGACCCCGCTCGTCATCCATCCGCTGCAGGCCTGCGTGACCGAGCCGTTGAAGCCGTGGCTGGACGTGATCGTCGTCTCCGGGTCGTTCCACATCTACGTCAGCCAGTCCTCGCGCGGGGAGCTGGTGATGGGAGCGTCGCTGGACCCGTACGAGGTGCATTCGACCAGGTCGACGCTGGAGTTCGCCGAGGGGCTGTCCGCCCACGTGCTGGCGGTGTTTCCGCATCTCGGCGGCGTCAAGGTGCTGCGCCAGTGGGCGGGCCTGGCCGACATGACCCCGGACTTCTCGCCGATCATGGGCCTGACCCCGGTGGAAGGCTTCTTCCTGGACGCCGGCTGGGGGACCTGGGGGTTCAAGGCGACCCCGGTCTCAGGCAGCACCATGGCCTGGACGGTAGCCCACGGCAAGGCGCATCCGCTGATCGAGCCGTTCCGGCTGTCGCGGTTCGCGGAGTACGAACTGGTGGGAGAGAAGGGGGCGGCCGCCGTCGGCCACTGACATGAAGGGCTCGGGATGAAGGTGCTGCGCTGTCCGGTGAACGGCGAACGGCCGTTGCAGGAGTTCGACTACGGGGGCGAGTACCGCCCGCAGCCGGACCCCGACACGGTCTCCGACGAACGCTGGGCGTCGTACGTCTTCGACCGCGCCGGCGCCGCCGGCCTGCGGCGCGAGTGGTGGTACCACGTGCCGAGCGGCACGTGGTTCATCGCCGAGCGCGACACCGGCACCGACCGCGTCGTGCAGACCTACCTGCCGGACCGGCTGGCATGACCTGGTCGACGGACCGGCGCCTGCCGCCACAACCAGGCGAGTGGATCGACCGGTCGCGCCCCATCTCCTTCCGTTTCGAGGGCCGTCGCTACCGGGGCCTGCACGGCGACACCGTCAGCTCGGCGCTGCTCGCCGCCGGCGTGTCGGTGCTCGGCCGCAGCTTCAAGTACCACCGGCCGCGCGGCGTGTTCAGCCTGTCCGGCGCGGATGCCAACGTGATGCTGCAGGGATCGGCCGGCACCAACCTGCGCGGTGACGAAACGCCGCTGACCGATGGTCTGGATGTGCGCGCGGTGAACACGCTCGGCGGCGTGCGGCGCGACCTGTTGTCGGTGCTGGGCCGGCTGTCCGCCTTCACGCCGGTCGGCTTCTACTACAAGGCCCTGCACACGCCGCGGGCGCTGTTCCCGTTCTGGGAGGGGATGCTGCGCAGGCTGGCCGGATTGGGGAAGATCCGCGCCGACCACCGTGCGGCGCCGTCGCCCAAGGACTACGCCTTCTGTGACGTGCTGGTCGTGGGCGCCGGGCCGGCCGGGGTGGCAGCCGCGAACGCCGCGGCGGCGAGCGGGGCGGAGGTGGTGCTTGCGGAGTCGAGCGAGCGGCTGGACGGCTGCGTCGGCGAGTCGGTGCAGAGCGGCGTCGACTGCCGTTTCGGCACCACCTGCGCCGGGGTGTACGACGACCTGTGGGTGGCGCTGGTCGACGACCGGAGGCTCACCAAGGTGCGCGCCCGTTCGCTGGTGGTCGCGGCCGGCTGTGAGGATCAGCCGGCGGTGTTCGGCAACAACGACCTGCCGGGCGTGATGCTCGGCGAAGCCGCGCGCCGGCTGGTGGAGCGCTATGCGGTGCGCCCGGCGGAACAGCCTCTGGTGCTGGCCGCCGGCAGCGGCGGCTACCGGCTGGCGGACGACCTGCGCGGTCGCGGCATCGGCATCGCCGCGGTGGTGGATCTCCGCGAGGAGGCGGCGGGGCGCCCGCCGCGAGGCGAGCTGGAAGCTGCCGGCATCCCGGTCTTCCAGGGCCACGCGGTGGTGGAAGCCGTGCCGGCGCGGGGCGGCGCCGGCGTGCGCGCGGCGCTCATCCGCCCCCTCGACGCAGGCGGCCGTCCGACCGGCGCGGCGCGAACGGTCGCCTGCGGCGGCATCATCGTCTGCGTGGGCCGTTCCCCGCGTGACGGGCTGCTGCGGCAGGCCGGCGGCGCGATGGCGTACGATGAGCGGCTGCACCGGCACGTGCCGGACTCGCTGCCGGACGGCGTGTTCGCCGCGGGCAGCGTGGCCGGAGCGGATGGCGGGACCGCGGCGGCCGACGGGCGCCGCGCCGGCCATGCGGCGGCGGCCTGGCTCGATCTGGCGCCGCACCCGGCCTCGGAGGCGCCTCCCGATCGGGACGCGTCCGGGTCCGGTCACCCGTATCCGGTGTTCGCCGAGCCGCACGCCAAGGCGTTCGTGGACCTCGACGAGGACCTGACCGTCGACGACTTGGCGCACGCGGTGCAGGAGGGCTACGACGACGCGGAGCTGCTCAAGCGGTACGCGACGGTGGGCATGGGACCGAGCCAGGGCAAGCACGCCAGCGTCAACGCGCTGCGCGTGCTGGCGCGCCTGACCGGCCGCTCGCTCGGCGACTCCCGGCTCACGACCGCGCGGCCGTTCGCCAGCCCCGTGCCCATGGCGCACCTGGCCGGCCGCGGCTTCACGCCGGTCCAGCGCACGCCCGCCCACGACCGCCACGAGCGGCTGGGAGCGGAGATGATGTACGCCGGGACCTGGCTGCGGCCGGCCCGATATCCGCGTTCGGGCCTGGATCGGGAGGGCTGCATCGACGCCGAGGCGCGCGACGTTCGGTCGCGGGTCGGGCTGATCGACGTGGGCACGCTGGGCAAGCTGGAGATCTCGGGCGCGGATGCCGTGCGTTTCCTGGAGCGCATCTACACCGGACGCTTCGCCAAGCTGCGGGTCGGCATGACCCGCTACGCGGTGATGTGCGACGAGTCCGGGGTCGTGGTGGACGACGGCGTCATCGGGCGTCTGGGTGCGGGGCGATTCTACGTGTCGACCACGTCGTCGGGGGCCGATCAGGTCTACCGCGAGATGCAGCGGTGGGCGGCGATCTGGCGGCTCGACGTCACGCTCGTGAACGCGACCAGCACGTATGGAGCCTTCAACATCGCCGGGCCGTACGCGCGGCAGGTCCTCGCCGGAATCACCGACGTCGACCTGTCGCCCGGGCAGTTCCCCTATCTGGGCATTCGCGAAGGCAGGGTGGCGGGGGCGCCGGCGCGCCTGTCGCGGGTGGGGTTCGTCGGCGAGCTGGGCTACGAGGTGCACGTGCCGGCCGGCTTCGCCGCGGGCGTCTGGGATGAGCTGCTGCGCGCCGGAGAGCCGCACGGGATCGTCCCGTTCGGGGTGGAGGCGCAGCGGCTGCTGCGCCTGGAAAAGGGGCACCTGATCGTCAGCCAGGACACCGACGGCCTCACCGACCCGTTCGAGGCGCATCTGGGCTGGGCGGTGAAGCTCGACAAGCCGTTTTTCGTGGGCAAGCGGAGCCTCGAGATCATCGCCGGGAAGGAGCCGCGCCGGCGGCTGACCGGGTTCGAGCTGCCGCCCGATGCGCCGGTGCCGCTGGAGAACCACCTGATCGTCGATGACGGCCGCGAGATCGTCGGCCGGGTCACCAGCGTCGGCCGCAGCGGCGCGGTGGGGCGCACGATCGGCTTGGCCTACGTGCCCGAGCCCGCGGCGGAAATCGGGTCCGCGCTGCAGATCAAGGGCGACGCCGGTGAGATCATTGCGGCGCGGGTTGCCGCAACGCCGTTCTTCGACCCGGAAGGCGTGAGGTTGAGGTCATGAGGCCGCCGCCGGTGCGCCGCAGCGCGCGCGTGAGCGCCGTGCAGGCGTGTCTGGAACGCCTCGGCGCGGTCTGGGACGAGCGCGAGGGCGCCGTGCGCCCCGTGCACTTCGGCGATCCGGAGGCGGAGGCCGCGATCGCGCCGGTGCTCGCCCTGGCGGATCGCGGCACGATTCCGCGCATCGGCCTGAAGGGACCGGATGCCATCGGGTGGGCGCGCGCGCAGGGGATCCCGGTGCCGGACGAGATCTACGGCTGGACGCGCGCGGCCGACGGCGCCCTCACCGTGCGGGTTGGGGCGGGCGAGCTGTTTCTGGAAGGGGCGCACGCCGCCGCCGTGGAGTCGGGACTGGGCGCCGCGGCCGGTTGCTGGCCGGTGCGGCGCGAGGACGCGGCGCTCCTGCTCTGCGGGGCTCGCGCGCCGGAGGTGTTGGCGCAGACGTGCTCGTACGATTTCCGCGGCGCCGCCGGCAACTTCGTCATGACACGGGTGGCGCTGGTCTCCTGCGCGATCCTGATCGAGGGACACGCGGGCGGCGTGCCGGTTTACCATCTGTGGGCCGCCGCGACCTACGGACCGTACCTGTGGGATGAGCTCCTCGCGATCGTGCGCGAGTGCGGCGGCGGCCCGGTGGGGGACTTGGCCGTGGCGGCGCTGCCGCCGACGCGGTGAACGACGACGTGGACGTGCACGGCGTCGCCAAGACCAAGACGGTGCCGGTATGGCGCTTCGACGACGTGCTCGACGCTCCTGCGGGCAAGGACCGCCATCCTGTAGCGCCGATGATTGCAGCTATCGCCGCTGACGCTGCTGCTGCTCTGCTTGGCGCTGGTGCTGGCGTTCACACTGGTGTTCGCGCCCGACGCGTACGCCGGTGGCGGAAGCGAGGACGACGAGGAGGAGGATGAGGAAGAAGAGCCAGACGACTCTGATCAACGGCCAAACCCGTACGAGAACGACTATGTCGGTCACAGAATAAAATGCACCATCAGGCAGGGGAACGGTGGCGTAACTATGATGGTCGCGACGCCGGGGGATTGCAGACGTGCTCAGGAACGCGCTGCGGCCGGCAGGGATGAAGAGGAGGACGAGGAGGAGGCACTGCCGCCAGCATCGCCGAGGCCAGCGCACCCGACACTCGCGGAGCCAGCCCCTTATGGCCCGCCTCCCGGCTACGGATACCCGTATCCGCGTAGATAGTGTGATAGAGACTTACATGGAGGAATCGCGACAATGGCCGACTATGTTGTTACCGTGCTTGCAGTGGCTGCAGGTACCGGGTTGCTCGTGGCGTTTGGTGCGGGCTTGATGGCATCCATCAGAAACCGCAGGAAGCGGCGAGAACCTGAGCACGAGCAGACGTTGATCTTTTGACGTGACGCCGTTTGCGGAATGCCGCCCAGGCAACGCTTGACCGAATGGTCGGGAGTAGGTCTTTGATCCACAAGAAAATATGAAGTCACGCATGCCGGATCATGACCTTGCTGAAGCGGAGATGGAAGGCGGCTGACGATCCTTGCGACAGGTATAGGAGGACACCTGACCGAACCAACTGGAGCAATTACACAGGGGAGATGTGAGGCCCCATCCGCCTGAGTCGTTTCGGTAATCGAGGTCCCGCGACGCATGAGTTCCGAAACGAGCCGCCTCCTCGGTCGGGGTGAACGGTGATGGAACGGATCACCCCGACCGCTCTGGTGGTTGCCCGCCGTCGACGTGCGACCGACGCGCCACTCAGACGCCGAGCGCGCGAGCGTTCGTGGATGCGACGTCGGCCCGAGCGCTCACACGGCGCGGCCGGCGGGGGGTTATTCCACCTCAACGTCGGCCGTCCTCGCGTGGCGAGATGGTTATGGACGCCGGCTGGGGGACGTGGGCTTCGAGTCGACTCCCATTCGCTTATCGAGCCGTAACTCCGAGCAGACAGCAGATCACTGAGCGGTCCGTGATCTTCCCACCACCACGTATCTTCGGGCCGAAGTACGACTACAAGTACTTGGCGACCGCACCGCGTTCGGCGGTTGCACCGGCCGAGTAGTGCGTGACCATGCGGGCCGTCTTCCAACCGCCGGCGAGCATCGTCTCGGTGGCCGAAGCACCCCGGCGGGTGAGCTCCGAGGCGAGGCCGACTCGCCCCGAGTGACCGGTGACTCGACCTTCCACGCCCGCCGCCCGGGCAGCAGCGGCGAATCGACGCGCGATCGATGCGCCGTTGAGTCCACCGAGCACTGGTCCCATCCGTGTCCGGTGAAGCCGGCAGGAGATCCAGGACGGCGCGGGCGGCGCCTTTCTTGAGATACCGCACGTCGGCAGCAGTGCCTTCCGGATCGGTTTTGGAGCGGCCGATGCGGACCAGTACCCCTGTGCCGTCGCTTACCCCTGTGCCGTCGCTCGCGGGCCCGACATCACGCCACGTCAGGGCGGCAGCTTCGCTTCGCCGCAGACCGCCCTGAAAGAGGAGCGCGGCGATCGCGCGGTCGACGCGCCCGCGCGCTTCGGCAACCCTACTGCACTCGACGCCACGACCGGTCTTCCGGGGGTTGCAGGCTGTTGCGAGTATCGCATTGAAGTCATCCGCAGTGATCGCTTTCGCTTGGCCGCGGCCGCGGCCGGCCGCTTGCCGACGCAGCCCCTTGAGCGTTCGTTGAACCACATCGTGAGCCGTGGGGTCGGTTGCTGCGGAGTCACGGTGGACCGCGCTGATGGCAGCCCGCGCGGCGTTGAGGGTGGAAGCCGAGACGCCCTGCTCAGCCCGAGCGGCAAGATACGCAGCCACGGCTTCGGGCGCGGCCGGAAGGGCCTCGTGCCCCTTTGCACCGGCCCACTTGGTCCACGCGGACCATCCATAGTGATACTGCCGTCGAGTGCTGTCGGAGCGGCTTGCATCGATTGCCGCCACCACGGGGTCATCGCCGCGATCTGTTCCGTAGCTGACAGTCGGTGTCGCCGAGAGGGTCGGCGGGAGCGGCTCCAACACCGGAGCAAAGTCACGGGCGACATGGTGTCTTGGATCAAGCGGGATCAGTGCGACCCACGCGGCGGCGCAGAGACCCCACGCGTCGGCGAACGAAAGCGCCGACACCATAGCGTCCCACGCACCTCCGTACGCGGCAAGAAGGGATGGAATACAGGCTGTCATTTCGACATAGACGACCGCCGTATCCGATTGGTCAACCCTGGCGCACGCTCCATACAGAGATCATAACTGCAATCTCGATTCGATCATCTTGCGATCCCTCCATAGATCGTGCGGTCAGGGCAACCCAGTCACATCTCGTGTACCATACAGAAGGCGGGGGGCCGGTGCAAGCCCGCAAGCGGTCAGGCAACCCGGGCGCGGGTACCGGCTCCCCGCCTCTTGATCGGTGAAAGACAACAAAGGACGCAGCGCCCCGGAAACCGTCGCCCGCGGCTCCTCTTCCGGCCCATCGCCGCCGTGGTCAAAGGCTGTGATGCCTTGCCGCTGACGCGGCAAAACCGCAGACTCCTGACGCATGACACGCGAGGACGCACAGCAACTGCTCCGGCGGCACGACGTGAAGTTCGTGCTCGCCCAGTTCGTGGACCTGCACGGCGTGGCCAAGACCAAGGCGGTGCCCGTATCGCACTTCGACGACGTGCTCGCAGACGGCGCCGGCTTCGCCGGCTTCGCCGTGTGGGGCATGGGTCAGCAGCCGCACGACCCCGACTTCATGGCGGTGGGCGATCTGTCCACGCTGTCGCTGGTGCCGTGGCAGCCGGGCTACGCGCGCATCGTCTGCGACGGGCGCGTCGACGGTCAGCCTTGGCCGTACGACACGCGCCACGTGCTCAAGGAGCAGCTCCGGGGTCTCGGCGAGCGCGGCTGGACGCTGAACACGGGACTGGAGCCGGAGTTCATGCTGCTGCGCCGGGACGAAGACGGCCGCGTCCACCCCGCCGACGGCACCGACCTGCTCGACAAGCCATGCTACGACTACAAGGGGCTGTCGCGCAGCCGGCACTTCATCGAGAAGCTGGTCGCCTCCTTGCAGGAGGTGGGCTTCGACGTCTATCAGGTAGACCACGAAGACGCCAACGGCCAGTTCGAGATCAACTTCACCTACACGGAGGCGCTCACCTCGGCCGATCGCTACGTGTTCTTCCGCATGGCCGCCGGTGAGATCGCCCGCGAGCTGGGCATGATCTGCTCCTTCATGCCGAAGCCGATGTCCACCCGCACCGGCAGCGGCATGCATATCCACCTGTCGATCGCGGACGGGAACGGGATGTCGCTGTTCGAGGACGAGTCCGACCGGCGCGGGCTGGGACTCTCCCCGCTCGCCTACCACTTCCTGGGCGGCCTGCTGCATCACGCGCCGGCGCTGGCCGCCCTGGTGGCGCCCTCGGTCAACTCCTACAAGCGGCTGGTGGTGGGACGCGCCCTGTCCGGCGCCACCTGGGCGCCCGCGCACATCGCCTACGGCGACAACAACCGGAGCGCGATGGTGCGGGTCCCGCACGGCCACCTGGAGCTGCGCCTCAGCGATTCGAGCTGCAACCCGTACCTGGCGACTGCCGCGGTGCTGGCCGCCGGTCTCGACGGCGTGGACCGCGCGCTGGATCCCGGCGATCCGCACAACCTCAATCTGTACGACTACACCCTGGAGCAACTCCGTGAGATGGGCATCGGCACCCTGCCGCAGTCGCTGCGGGAGGCGCTGGACCGTCTGGATGCCGACCCGCTGTTCCGCGATCGGCTGGGCGCCGAGGTGATCCGGGAGTTCATCGCCATCAAGGAGATGGAGTGGGTCGAGTACCAGCGTCACGTCTCCGACTGGGAGATCGACCGCTACCTCGAGTACTACTAAGGGACCGGGGAGAGGCTTCAGACATGTGCGGCATCGTCGGTTTTGCGGCCAAGCGGCCTGCGGACCGCCAGCGGCTCGGCGCGCTCGTCGCGCCCATGCTCTCCTGCATGGGCGACCGCGGGCCGGATTCGGCCGGACTGGCGGTGTTCTCGGAGGACGGCGACCCGGAGCTCTACCGGTACAGCCTGTTCTGCGGAGCCGAGGTCGATTGGGACGACTTGGCCGGCCGCTTCCAGGGAGCGCGCGTCGATGCGATCGGTCGCTGCGCGACGCTGTCCACCGCCGCGGCGCCTGATGCCGTCCAGTCCGAGATCGACGCTCGGCCGGAACGGATCGACACGTTCGGCTACGGGCGCCGGATGCGGGTCTACAAGGATGCCGGCCATCCGCGCGAACTGATCGCGACCTACCGCCTGGACCAGGTGCGCGGCTCCCACTGCGTCGGCCACACCCGCATGGCCACCGAGTCGGCGGTCACGCCCGCGCATTCGCATCCGTTCACGGCCGGGGGCGACTTCTGCCTGGTGCACAACGGCTCCATCTCCAACCCGTGGCAGATCCGCCGCCGCCTGCGCCGTTTCGGCATCGAGTTCGAGACCGACAACGACACCGAAGCCGCGTGCCGGTACCTGCAGTGGCGGATGAGCGAGGGCGCGACGATAGAGGCGGCGATCGCCGAGGCGTTCGGCGACCTCGACGGGTTCTTCACGCTGCTGATCGGCACCGCCGACCGGCTGGTGCTGGTGCGGGACGCGTTCGCGTGCAAGCCGGCGGTGGCGGCGGAGACCGACGAGTACGTCGCCATCGGCTCGGAGTTCCGGACGCTCGCGCACCTGCCGGGGATCGAGCACGCCAACCTGTTCGAGCCGGCCCCGGAGGAGATCTACTCGTGGAGCGTGTAGCTGCGTCCCTGACGTTCGACCTGGCGGAGTGCTCGGTCACGGAGGTGAACCGCCGGCTGCATGCGCTCACCGATGCCGCGACGGTCGAGATCCTGCAGCCGCTCGGCCGCCACAACCTCGCCTGCGGACTGAACGCGCCGCTCGACGTGCACGTACGCGGCCACTCGGGTTACTTCACCGCCGGGATGAACCAGCACGCGGCGGTTACCGTCCACGGCAACGTCGGCTGGAGCGTGGCAGAGAACATGATGTCGGGAACCGTGCGGGTCGAAGGGTTCGCATCGGAGTGCGCCGGCGCGTCCGCGCACGGCGGGTTGCTGGTGATCGGCGGCGACGCGTCCTCCCGGTGCGGGATCTCCCTGAAGGGCGGTGACATCGTCGTCGGCGGCAGCGTCGGCCACATGAGCGCCTTCATGGCGCAGGCCGGCAGGATCGTCGTCTGCGGGGACGCCGGCGCGGGGCTCGGCGACTCGCTGTACGAGGCGGTGATCTACGTGGGCGGCCGCATCCACGGACTGGGCGCCGACGCCCGGGTGGAGCCGCTGGGCGAGGAGGACCGGCAGGCCATTGGCGAGCTGCTCGGCCGCGCCGGCCGTGCCGATGACCCCGGGTCGTTCACCCGCGTCGCCTCGGCCAGGCAGCTCTATCACTGGAGCCCGGACTCGGAGCGCCGTGCCGGCGCCGCTCATGGCGATGGCTGAACCACGCGGACCGGAGCCGCAGTGGCCCGGCGAGGTGAGCCGCCACTACGATCAGGCCACCCTCGACTACATCCAGCGCGCCGCCGAGACCGGCGTCTACGATATCCGCGGGCTCGGCGCCAAGCGGCGCGTGCCGAGCTTCGACGACCTCACGTTCCTGACCGCGTCGATGTCCCGCTACCCGCTGGAGGGATACCGAGAGCGCTGCTCCACCCGGACCGTGCTGGGCACGCGGCGCGCGGAACGTCCGCTGACCCTGGCCACACCGATCACGATCGCCGGCATGAGCTTCGGCTCTCTGTCCGCCAACGTGAAGGAGGCGCTGGGGCGCGCGGCCACCGCCGCCGGCACCTCGACGACCACCGGCGACGGTGGCATGACACCGGAAGAGCGCCGTTCCTCCAAGACGCTCGTGTACCAGTGCCTGCCGTCACGATACGGCTTCAACCCGGACGACCTGCGTCGCGCCGACGCGGTCGAGATCGTCATCGGTCAGGGCGCCAAGCCGGGCGGCGGCGGCATGCTCCTGGGGCTCAAGGTCTCCGAACGGGTCGCCGGGATGCGCACGCTCCCGGCCGGCATCGATCAGCGCTCGGCGTGCCGTCACCCCGACTGGGTGGGTCCGGACGACTTGGCGATCAAGATCGAGGAGCTGCGCGAGATCACGGACAACCGAATTCCGGTCTTCATCAAGATGGGCGCCACGCGCGTGCCGGACGACGTGAAGCTGTGCGTGAAGTCCGGGGCCGACGTGATCGTCCTGGACGGCATGCAGGGCGGCACGGCCGCCACCCAGCAGGTGTTCATCGAGCATGCCGGCATACCGACCCTGCCGGCGGTACGGCAGGCGGTGGAGGCGCTGGAGGAGGTCGATCCGGCCCGCGAGGTGCAGCTCGTGGTCTCCGGGGGGATCAGGTCGGGGGCGGACGTAGCCAAGGCGCTGGCCCTGGGTGCGGACGCGGTGTCCATCGGCCAGGCGGTGCTGATGGCCGTCGGCTGCAACAGCCGGAGCTACGTCCGCGACGGCGAACGGGTGGACGCGACCTCCGACTACCATCGCCTGGGCACCGCGCCCGGCCACTGTCACCAGTGCCAGACCGGGCTGTGTCCGGTAGGCGTAACCACGCAGGACCCGGAACTGGAGCAACGCCTGGACCCGGAATGGGGCGCGCGGCGGGTGCGCAACTACTTGGCGACGCTGACCATGGAGCTTGCCACGCTGGCGCGCGCCTGCGGCAAGTCGGACGTCCACCACCTGGAGCGCGAGGACCTGGTGGCGCTCACCGTGGAGGCGGCCGCGATGGCCGGCGTGCCGCTCGCCGGTACCCGCTGGATCCCGGGTTCGGACGGAACGGCTCGTCGAGGGTAGTAGTGTTAGTCGAAACGCCGCGCGACCGTCGGAGATTCGGCGGTCCGCGGATCAGGCGGCTTCCGTCAGTGCGGGGCGATGCGCAAGGTCGAGCCGCGCCAGCTCCAGCAGTCCGCGTGCCTGGTCGGGTTCCACCCATCCGCCGGGCGTGTTCCCGGCGGGGGTATCGGTGATGACGACCGGATTGCGCAGGCCGTGGGCGGCTGGCGCCAGTGCCGCGCGGCGGGTGTCAGCCGGCGTGGCGCCGGTCCCGGCGTCGACGCGGCTCAGAGCCAGCAGAGCGCCGCTTCGTACCCGCAGCGCCGTAGCGAGGCAGCGCCCGTCCGCGAATCTCCGTGCGCACGCTACCGCGGCATCCCCGCCCCCAGGCCGGAGCACCGCCTGCGGGACGGCGCCACGCTCCAGAATCCGCAGGCTGCGGGCGAGCGCCGCCGCCCGCTCGTAGCGGCGTTCATCCGCAGCGGCGCTGATCCGGCGCCGCAGGGGGACAAGGGCAGAGGTGTCGCCCCGCAGCAACGCGGCCGCCTGCGCCACGGCCCGGGTGTAGCGCCCCGACCGCTCGGGCTCCTCGCAGACGGGGATGCAGTGACCGGCGTGATATCGCGCGCACTTCCCCGTACCGTCGAAGGCGCACGTGCGGAGCTGGAAGTAGTCGCTGACCGCGGCGATCAAGTCCTCCGCTTCGCGGTAGGAGAAGCACGGTCCGAACACGCGGCCGGGGTCGGCGCACGCGGCGACGGCCGGGCGAATGCGCTCCAGCCGAGGAAAAGGCCCGTCGCTCAGGCGCAGGTGCCACAGCCCCCGCTCCAGCGGATCGGCGCGATTGAGGCGTGGGCGGTGGTGCCCGATGAGCGAGCTTTCCAGCACGGCCGCTTCGTACGATGAGCGGGTGAGGATGACGTCGACGTTCGCGGCTCCCGCAGCAACCGCGCGGCGACCGTGGCTGTCGAAGTGAGAGCGGACGCGGCGGCGAAGGTCGGCAGCCTTGCCGACGTAGATGACCTCGGCCGCCGCGTCCCGGAACAGGTAGCAACCGCTGGCGCGCGGTATGCCTTCGAGATCTACGCCTGGGACTACGTGTCCTGCCCGTCGGAGGAGTCGTCGGTCTGCGAATCCTCGTCGGTCTGCGGATCCTCGGTGGCCTGCGGATCCTCGGCAGTCTGCGGATCCTCGGCAGTCTGCGAATCCTCGGCGACCGGCTCGGCTGCCGAAGCAGCGACCGCGGGCTTGGGGCCCGGCTTGCTCCTGCGTCTGCGCGTCGTGGTCTTTGCTCCGGGTTTCGCCGTCTTGTTGGCCTTGTCGAATTCGGCCTTCGTGCAGCGCTGGAGCTGGAGCGTGCGATCCTGGCCGCGCGCCTTGCGGATCTTGACGTACTTCTTGGATTTCTCGGCCGCCTCCAGAAGCGCCTCGCGCCCCTGGTTGATGTCCTCTTTGGCGGAGAACTTCAGGAAACCTACCTGCTTGTCAGGAAGGCGGTCGATGAAGCGCCGGTACTGCGCGACGACTTTCGGCGGGATTCCGGCTGCCTCCTTGGCATCACCGGGGATGATGAGCTTCGGCACGGTTTCACCTCGTATTGTAGGGATGCAGGACTCTGTCAAGGAGAGCCCGGAAACCAGTATAGCACGTTCCTATCGCCATGAAAACCGCCGCCGCCAAGATGCCAAGGTGGGGCCTGCCACCCTTCGAGCGAGTTTCGCTCCGCTCACTCCACGGTGACGCTCTTGGCCAGGTTGCGCGGCCGGTCCACGTCATGGCCGCGCTGCAAAGCGGCGTGGTAGGCGATCAGTTGCAGCGGAACCGTGGTCAGGAGCGGCGACAGGGGCGCGAGAACCCTCGGGACGAAGACGACGTCGTCGGCGACCGCCGCCAGTTCACTATCGCCCTCGGTGGCGATGGCGATCACATGGCCGCCGCGGACGCGAACCTCTTCGATGTTGGCGATGACCTTGTCGGTGGTGCTGTCGCGCGGCGCCACGAAAACCACCGGCATGCCGCGATCGATGAGCGCCAGGGGCCCATGTTTCATTTCCGCCGCGGGCATGCCCTCCGCATGGATGTAGCTCAGCTCCTTCAGCTTCAGGGCGCCCTCGAGCGCCACCGGGAAGTTGACACCCCTGCCCAGATAGAGCCAGTTCTGGTGGTCGATGTGGCGTGCCACGAGCTCGCGGATTGCGTCGTCCGACCGCAGGACCGCCTCGATGGCCGGAGGGCACGCGCGCAGGCCTTCCAGGATCTCCGCGCAGCGCTCCGCCGACAGATGGCGCTGGCGGCCGAGCAGGACGGAGAGCAGGGTCAGGACCGCTACCTGGGACGTGAACGCCTTGGTGGAGGCCACGCCGATCTCGGGGCCGGCGTGCAGATACATGCCGGCCTGGGTCTCGCGCGCAAGGGTCGAGCCGACGACGTTGATCACCCCCAGCACGGTCGCGCCCTTGGCGCGCATCTCGTTCATGGCGGCGATGGTGTCGGCGGTTTCGCCCGACTGGCTGATGAAGAGCGCGATCGTGCCGTCTTCGACGATCGCGTTCCGGTATCGCAACTCGCTGGAGTACTCGACGTCGGTCGGCACGCGCGCGATCTCCTCGATCAGGTATTTCCCGACGAGAGCGGCGTGCCAGGCGGTCCCGCAGCCGGCAATTACGATGCGCCGAAGATGGGCAGGGGAGCAATCCACGCTTCCCAGGCCCCCGAGGTTCACGCCGCTTCCACTTGGGTCGATACGTCCGCGCAGCGTGTTCCGCAGCGCCTCCGGCTGCTCGTGAATCTCCTTCAGCATGAAGTGCGGATAGCCGCCCCGCTCGATCTGCTCGAGCGACAGCTCCAGGCGCTCGACCTTCTTGCGCAGCGGAACGGCGTCGATCGTGCTGGCATCGAGGGTGTGACCGTCGACGGTCGCGACCTCGTTGTCATGCAGGTAGACCACGCGGCTGGTGTGCTCGACGATCGCCGCGCCGTCCGAGGAGATGAGGTGCTCGCCCTCGCCGATGCCGATCAGCAACGGACTCCCGCGGCGAGCGGCGATCATCAATTCGGGAAACTCGACACAGGAGACCGCGATGCCGAAGGTGCCCTGCACTTCGCGCAGAGCCCCGCAGACGGCGGTCAACAGACCTCCGGGACCGGAGCCGTTTCCATCTTCGTACAGGAAGCCGATGAGCTGCACCAGCGCCTCGGTATCGGTATCGCTTGCGAACGCGATGCCCTGCCCGGCCAGGTATTGGCGGATCGAGGCATGGTTCTCGATGATGCCGTTGTGCACCAGCGCGATCCGGCCGGAAGCGTCCAGGTGCGGATGCGCGTTGCGCTCGCTGGGCGCTCCGTGGGTTGCCCAGCGGGTGTGGGCGATGCCGCAGGTGGCGGGGACGCGGTCATGCGCGGCCGAGGCGACCTGGCTCCGGAGCTCACGGACCGGCCCGACGGCCCGTGAAACGTACAGCTCGCCCGGCGAGACGAGCGCCACTCCCGCCGAGTCGTAGCCGCGATACTCCAGCCTTGCCAGGCCGGCGAGGAGTGGTTCGAGCGCACGCCTTGGCCCGGTATATCCGACGATCCCGCACATCGCAGCCGGCTCAGATCGACGCGATCAGGCCACCGTCGACGAGCAGGGTGGCGCCCGTCACCCATTCGGCCTCGTCGGAGGCCAGGAAGACCGCGGCGTGCGCGATGTCTTCGGGTCTTCCGAGCCGCGGCATTGCGGTCTTCTCGCGGACCGCCTGGATCTGCTGCGGGGTGAGGTAGTCCTGGATGGGCGTCTCGATGTAACCGGGGCAGATGGCGTTGACGGTGATCCCATCCGCCCCGAGCGTCAAACAGGCGTCGCGCGTCATGTTCACGAGAGCCGCCTTGGATGAGGCGTAGGCGGGTCCGGAACTGCCGCCGAAGGCGTGCACCGAGGCGATGTTGATCACGCGGCCGTGTGCGGACGTGCGCAGATGGGGAACCGCGCACCGGGTGGCCAGGAACGGGGCGCGCAGGTTGACGTTGATGACGCTCTCCCACTCTTCGTCGGTCTGCCGGTCCGCGGCGCCGACGATGCCGATGCCGGCGTTGTTGACCAGGATGTCCAGGCCGCCGAAGCGGTCCGCGGCGAAGGAAACCATTTCGCCTATCTGCTCCGGTGACGATACGTCGGTCGCGATGAACGCGGCAGTACCGCCCTCGGCGGCGATCGATTCGGCGGTCGGCGGGCGCGGTTCGGTCTCGTGATACGTGCCGCGCCGCGGTTCCTCCTGTACGTCGGCCACTACCACGCGGGCGCCTTCTCGGGCGAAGGCCAACGCGATTCCGCGGCCTATGCCCGAGCTTGCCCCGGTCACGATGGCGACGCGGTTGTCAAGCCTGTCCACGGGTCCCCTCCTCGAACAGTTCCAGGTTCACGTTCGGCGGCGCGGGCGCCGGAAGAACGCACGCCGGCCCCTCGGCCTGCGCGTGGTTGACGGTGCGTGCGACCGCCTGCATGGTCATCTTCGCCGCCGGACAGGGACGCAGCAAGGCGCGCAGCTCTGCGGTGCTCCGCGAAGGATCCAGCCACCGATCGTAGCCGTCCGGCGTGATGATGACCGGCATGCGGTCGTGCAACGAGCCCACCAGCTCGTTCGGCTCGGTGGTAACGATGGCAAAGGTCCCGGAGTCGGTGCCGTCTTCTTCGGCTCCCGAACCGCGTTCGTACAGACCGGCGTAGGCGAACGGGGCGCCGTCACGCAGCCGGATCCAGTGCGGTGTGCGCTCGCGTCCGCCCCATTCGTAGAACCCGTCGCTGGGGATCAGGCACCGGCGTCTGGCAAACGCATCGCGGAATGCCGAACGCCGCTCCAGAGTCTCGGCGCGCGCATTGATGAGCCGGCCGGCGATGCTGCGGTCGCGGGCCCAGGCCGGCATCAACCCCCACCTCCATTCATCCAGCACGCGCTGGCCGCGCTCCACCCGGACTGCGACGGCCGGCTGCGTCGGAGCGATGTTGTAGCGCGGCCGAAGCTCGCGCACCCTGGACTGCGCGCCGAACAGCGCGGCCAGGGCGACCGCATCGAGGTCGGTCGTCAGCGTAAAGCGGCCGCACACGCGGGCTACAGCTCCGTTGTCAGCTCGCGCTCTTTCTGCAGTACGTCGTGCATGCCGCCTTCGCGCAGGCTGGTGGCGGAGACCACCGTCAAGCGAGCCCGGTGGCGAAGCTCGGGGATATCCAGCGCCCCGCAATTGCACATCGTCGCCTTGATCTTGGCGAGCGTCTGCTTGAGATTGGAGGCGAGCGAGCCGGCGTACGGCACATAGCCGTCGACCCCTTCCTCGAATGCCAACTGACCGTTGACCGCGTCATAGCGCGCCCGGTTCTGCGCGCGGTTGGTGCCTTCGCCCCAGTACTCCTTGACGACGTTCGTGCCGAGGCGAATCTGCCGCCCCGGGCTCTCGTCGAAACGGGCGAAGTAGCGGCCCATCATCACGAAATCGGCGCCCATCGCGAGGGCGAGGACGATGTGGTAGTCGAAGACGATGCCGCCGTCCGAGCAGATGGGAACGTAGCGTCCGGTCTCCTCGGCGTAGCGGTCCCGAACCGCGGCCACATCCAGCACCGCGGTTGCCTGTCCGCGGCCGATGCCCTTCTGCTCGCGCGTGATGCAGATCGAGCCGCCGCCGATGCCCACCTTCACGAAGTCGGCGCCCGCGTCGGCAAGGTAGCGAAAGCCGTCCGGCTCGACCACGTTGCCGGCGCCGACCTTCACCGCCTGGCCGTACCGTTCGCGCACGAATGCCAGACAGTCCGCCTGCCACTCGTTGAACCCGTCGGAGGAGTCGATGCACAGCACCGAAGCGCCCGCCTCGACCAGGGGCGGCACCCGATCGCGATAATCGTGCGACGAGATGCCGGCGCCCACCACCAGCCGCTTCTCGTCGTCGACCAGCTCATCCGGATTCTCGCGGTGGTCGTCGTAGTCCCTGCGAAACACCAGATGCCGCAGGCGCCGCCCGCCGTCGATGATCGGCAGGCAGCTCAGGCCGTGCTCCCAGATCAGGTCGTTGGCGGCGTTGAGGGTGATGCCGTCATGGCCGACCACCAGGCGGTCGAACGGAGTCATGAGGGTGTCGACGCGGGTGTCCGGGTCCTGCCGGTGCACGCGGTAGTCGCGGCTGGTCAGGATGCCGAGCAACGGGCCGTCGGGCCGCCCGTCCGCGGTCACCGCCATCGTCGTGTGGCCGGTGCGGCCGGCCAGGTCGATCACCTCGCGCAGCGTGGCGTCCGGCGTGAGGTTGGAGTCGGAGACCACGAAACCGGCCTTGAACTTCTTGACCCGCCGCACCATCTCCACCTGATGGTCGATCGGCTGGGAGCCGTAGATGAACGCGATGCCGCCGAAGCGCGCGAGCGCTACCGCCATGCGGTCGTCGGAGACGGTCTGCATGACCGCGGAGGCAAGCGGGATGTTCAGGGAGATCGCCGCCGGCTCCCCGACGGCGTGGCTGACCAGCGGCGTCTGCAGCCGCACGTTGGCGGGTACGTTTTCCTTGCGGGTCAGGTTCGGCAGCAGCAGGTACTCGCTGAACGTCCGCGAGATCTCGTCGATGACGACTGCCAATCGTTCCTCCCGGGTCAGGCCGGCGGAAGCCGGTCAGTCCCCGTCGGCACGCGATCCGTGCCGAGCGCCGTCCGCAGGGGCTCGGGCACCGTCAGGGTGCCGTCGGCGTTCTGATGGGTCTCCAGCAGCGCGGGCAGCAACCGGCTGGTCGCCAGGCCCGACGCGTTCAGGGTATGCACGAAGCGGGTGCCGCCGGAGCCGCGCACGCGGGTGTTGGCCCGCCGCGTCTGGTAGTCCCGGGCGTTCGACGCGGAGCTCACTTCCTCGTAGCTGCCCGTGCTTGGCAGGTAGACCTCCAGGTCCAGGGTGCGCGCCATCGCCGACGACGCGTCGCCGGCGGCCAGCCTGGTAACCCGGTAGTGCAGACCCAGTCCCTGCACCAGCCGCTCCGCCCGGCCGATCATGTCTTCCAGCGCTTCCTCCGAGCGGTCCGGCATCACGAACTGGAACAGCTCGACCTTGTTGAACTGATGGCCGCGCAGGGTACCGCGGTCGTGCGTGCGATAGGAGCCGGCCTCGCGACGGTAGCACGGCGTGCAGGAGACGTAACGCCTGGGCAGCTCCGACTCCGGGATGATCTCGTCGGCGTGCAGGCTGGCAAGAGCGGTCTCTGCGGTCGGCAGCAGAAACGGCGCCTCGCCGCGTTCCGCGCCCTCCTGCAGGAAGTAGACGTCATCGACGCCGAAGCGGGGGAACTGCCCGGCGACGAATCCGCAACGGTAGCTCAGCAGGTGCGGCGGCAGGATCAACTCGAAGCCGTCGGCCACGTGCGTGTCGATGAAATGGTTCAGCAACGCCCATTCCAGGCGCGCTCCCCAGCCGCGGTAGACCCAGAACCCGTGTCCGGCCAGCTTGGCGCCGCGCTCGTAGTCGACCAGTCCGAGCGCGCTGGCGAACGCCACGTGGTCCATGCCGGCCGCGCATGCGGCGGGCCGTTCGCCCCACTCGCGGAGGGTCTGGTTGGCCTCCTTGCCGCCCCGCGGGACGTCGGGATCCGGGAGGTTGGGCAGGCCGGCCAGCAGCTCGTCGAGCTCCTGCGTGACGGTGCCCAGCCGGGTCTCCAGCTCCTTGATCCGGTCGCCCACGGTGCGCATCTCGGCGATGAGCTCCGTCGCGTCGCCCCCCTCACGCCGTATGCGCGGCACGTCTCGCGACGCGTCGTTGCGGCGCGCCTTGAGCTGCTCCGCGGCGGCGATCAGCTCGCGCCGGGCAGCGTCGAGGTTCTGGATCGGCTGCAGGTCGACGGTGTCCATCCGCTTGCCGAGCGCCGCGCGAACCGCGTCCGGCTCATTCCGGATCAGGGAGATGTCTATCACTTCGGGCCTGTCACGTGTGGTCGGAACGTATCATGCGGAACCGCTGTCGCACATCGGCCAGCCGTGTGCGCCAGCCCGCCGGCGTCCGGATCCTTCCTGCTACCGTCAACCCGGCCGCCGCCTGGCGGAGGAGCGTGCGGCGCGTGTCGCCGTCGGCGACGCGATCACGCAGTTCCCGGCGCAGTTCGCCCAGCTCGTCGAGGAATGGAACCAGGTCGGAAGCGTCGATCACCCGCTCCAGCTCCCGGCGCAGGATACCGGCGACGGAAGGGCTGGCGTTGCTGGTGGCTATGGCGATGCGGAGGTGGCCGCGGCTGACCACCGCCGGCATCCCCAGATCCGACCGGTCGGGCTGGTCGTACGTGGACAGCAGCACTCGCTCCCGCCGCGCCCAGGCAGCGACGGCCGGATGGGCGGGATTCCCGTCGGTCAGCGTGCTGACCACCAGTCGGCGCCCGCGCAGATCGGCCGGCCGCACGGTCCTGCGCAGCCAGACGAGCCGACCGCTCTCTGCCCATGACCGGATCTGCGGCTCGACCGCCGGGCTGACGACGGTGACCAGGGCCTCGGCGTCGAGCAGCCGCGCCGTCTTGTCCATCGCCTCGTCCTCTCCGCCGATGACGAGCACCGGCTGACCTGCGAGGTCCAGCCCGATCGGGAACAGTGGTCTCAGGGTGGCAGACATGCCGTGAGGGTGGCCCCGGCGACCGCGCGGTACAAGGCCCGCCGCGCCAGGCCGGCCGTGCCAGGCCGGCTGTGCCAGGCCGGCTGTGATAGTCTGCGCCCGTGATCGAACTGCCCGCAGCCGACCGGTGCCGCTACGACCTCGTTTCATTGGGCGAGGTGCTCTGGCGGCTCGACCCGCGCGACGTTCCGCTGGCTCGTGTGCGCGATTCGATGCGGGTCTTTCAGGGCGGCGGTGAGACCAACGTCGCCTGTGGCGTTTCGGCGACGTTCGGTCTGCGCACCGCCGTCCTCACCGCGCTGGTGGCCGACGACATCGGCCGCAACATCGGCAACCAGCTTGCGGAGGCGGGGGTCGATACGGGCCGGATCATCTGGTGGGACACCGCGCGCTCCGGAGACAGCCACAGCACGGACGCCAAGGGCACGGTGCACAACGGCATCTCGGTCACGTTCGCCGGCAAGGGCGTGCTGCCGTCGGAGACGCTCTACTACCGCGCCCACACCGCCGCCTCGCTGCTTGCGCCCGGAGACTTCGATCTGCAGGGTCTGTTCGCCCGTGAGGGGGTGCGGGTGTTCAACACGGGCGGCATTTTCACGCTGATCGGCGACCGCACCGCGCAGACCGCCATCGCGGCCGCGGAGGCCGCTCGGGCCGCCGGCACCTTCGTCGCCGCGGACCTCAACTATCGCTCCAAGGTAGAGCCCGACCGGGAACGGGCGCGCCGGATCAATCGGCGCCTGATCCCGAGCATCGATTTTCTGGTCGGCAACGACTCGGATCTCGCCGACGCCCTGGGCTACGACACTCCCGATGGTGACGATCGTTTCGAGCCGTGGCTGGAGCGCTACCGGGCCACCATCGAACGGGTGGCCGCAGACTATCCGCGCCTGCGCCTGATCGGTACGCAGTGGCGCGGCGCGCACGACGCCGACGTGGTGAGTTGGGGTGCGGTGCTGTATGAAACCGCGACTCGCCGCTGGTACGCCGCCCCGGTCCGCGAGCGGGTGCACATCGCCGATCGCACCGGCGGGGGAGATTCCTTTACCGCCGGCGTCGTCAGCGCTCTCCTGCAGGGACAGGACCTGCAGCAGGCGGTCGAGTGGGGGGCCGCGCACGGCATCCTGGTGCAGTCGACGCCCGGCGACACGACCATGGTCCGCCGGGAACAGGTGATCGCCGAGGCGGAACGTGTCCGCCGGGGCGGCGGCGTGAAGGCCGCCCGATGAGAAGCCGGCACGCCGATGGACGGCGGGCAGTCCGGCGCCGACGGTTTGTCCGGATTCCGGCATATTCGTAGGATAGTGGTGATGAACGAGCAGGTGAGCCGCCGGCGACGGTTCGCATGCGGCGGCGTGCCGACCGCCGCGGAGCATGGCAGTGCCTGAGAAGCCCGAGCAACCGGCGCCGGAGAAGCCGACGGCCTACATCTTTCACGTCCTGCTGAAGGACGGCGAGTCGCTGCTGCTCGATCCGTTCCGGGGCGTGGAGCGGCTGGAGAGCACCCTTTCGGAGCGCACCGTGGAAGGTCGCTTCGGGACCGAGCCGCGTGTCGAAGCCCTCACCCTGTACCGCGACGAGCTGTACCGGGCGGTGGACGCCGCCGTGCGCCGCTGGTTGTCGGAGAATCGGTTCATCCCCCGGTTTCTGGCGTCCGTCGGCGTGTTCGTGCTGGCGATGTTCGTGATGGCCTATGTGTTCCGCGGCGGGCTGCCGATCCCGGTGATCGACGAGTTGGCGATCGCGCTGGGCGCCAGCGTCGTCGCGTACCTGGCGATAGGCAGGAAGGAACTGGCTTCGGAGACGGCGACCAGGAAGCGCGTTGCGCTGAAGAACGCGATCGACCGCATCACCTTCGTTCCCAGCCGGTTCCTGGTCCGGGTCGAAGAGGCGCTGCGCCGCTACGAGGCGGAGAATCTGGAAGGGCTGGTCTCGGAGATCCTGAATCCGGCCGACGAGCCGCTGGACGAGCCCGAGCGGACCGAGGCGACCGAGTTCGTGCGACTCCTGGAGGACCAGTTCAATTACGCCCGCCTGCGCAAGGGAGAGCGGGAGTTCAAGAACTTCCTGGCAGAACGGGGCGCCGAGCGCGGCACCAACCTGCGGAAGTGGGCGGAATCGCAGCGCCTCAACTTCCCGCTGTACGCGGTGTACAAGAGATTCAAGCGCACGGTCGAGCGGGTGCGCTGACCCGCCGCTATCGTCACGTCGCCGTGCGTGCGGCAAGGATCGTTGCCATCGTTTTCCTGCTTGGCGCCGGCCGCGCCGTCGCGCTTCAGCCGCTTGATCTGACGCTCGCTCTGGCGGGCTCGGCTCTCACGGGCGGCGGCCTCCTGGTCGCCGACCGGGTCGCTCCGGTGACCGAGGAGCAGCGCCTGCAACTCCGCATCGAGGATCTGCCCCCGATGGACCGCGCGCTGGTGTTTCCGGACCAGCCACTCATCGGCGGCCTCAGCGACATGGTCGCCTATGGCCAGGTTCTGGTGCCGGTCGGCGCCGCAGCGTTCGGCCTGGAGCGCCGGGACGCACAGGATGTGCTGGCCCGGCACTACCAGGTGCTCGCCATCACCTATGGCAGCTCATACCTGATCAAGGCCGCCGTCTGGCGTGCGCGTCCGTTCCTGTACGACTCGAACGTCTCTCCCGAGCGCGCCGCCGACCGGACCGGAGCCAACTCGTTTCCGTCCAGCCACGTCGCCGTCGCGTTCGCGAGCGCCACGTTCATCAGCACCATCGCCGACCAGTACTGGGACGAGCGCTACACGACGATCCTCGCCGTCGGCTCCTACGCAACGGCTTCCATGGCGGCGATTCTCCGGATCGCCGCCGGCCGTCACTTCGTGAGTGACGTTCTGGCGGGCGCACTCCTCGGAATCGCGGTCGGGTGGGCCGTGCCGACCGCGCACGTACTGTCCGCCCGCTGACGTGAACGGCCCGCGGACGTGAGCGCAGCCCGGAAGTGCGCGTGCGCGGCGCTGGCAGGTCTGCTGGCCGTCGCGCTCGTCGCCTGTCGCGGCGGGGCAGCGGAGACCGTCAGGCTCCAGGTCGGGGAGGAGCGGTTTACCGCCTGGGTGGCGCGCACCCCGGAGCAGCGGGAGCGCGGGCTGATGTATCGCACCGACCTGGGGCCTCGGCAGGGCATGCTGTTCGTGTTCGAGAACGAACAGGTGCTGTCGTTCTGGATGAAGAACACGCCCCTGCCGCTGTCGATCGCATTCCTGTCCGCCGACGGTGAAGTCCTGCAGATCGAGCCGCTGACACCGTTCTCGGAACTGATCGTGCGCTCCTGGCGACCCGCGCGCTATGCGCTGGAAGTCAACGCCGGCTCCTTCGCTGAAGCCGGCGTCGAGGTCGGAGATCTGATCCGGTTCCCACGGAACTGGCGCTGAGGCGTTACATGCCCCAGACCGTGACCGGCGCCCCGTCTCCGCTCGGCGCGCGGCGGAAGATCTTATCCTCCCAGCTCCGTTCCGGCGCGCGGTCGAATACGATCAGGTGTCCGGCCTCCGCCCCGCACCGGTCCACGTAGGCGCGCGTCTGCTTCACCCCTTCCGCGATCGTCCGATCCAGCTCTCCGCGCCGCAGCTTGCACTCCACTACGAACCGCCGCTCGCGCCCGCCGCGGGGCCAGACGATCAGCAGGTCCGTACGCCCCCGCCCCAGCGCGTACTCCCGCTCGATGCGCCCGCCGCCATTGACGATCCGCTGCAGGTGCGCCTGCAGCAGCAACTGCGGGCCGGCTTCATGGTATCGCTCGAAGCGCTGCACCCAGTGCTCGGAGTGCTCGCGGAAGAACGCCTGGAACGCCGCGATCAGCCCGTCCGCGTCCAGGGTGCCCTCCGCGTCCACGTACCACGCCATGCGCTGCGGCAAGCCCGCCTGCACCGCGTAGTTCAGGTGCCGCGGCACCACCTCCGCGTAGATCGGGTTGGCGATGTGCGGCGTGCCGTCGGGCTCCTGCGCCACCAGCCCGAGGTCGCAGACGTAAGCGATGTCCTCGGTCGACCATGCCTGCTCGTCGGCGCCGGTCAGGATCGGCTCCACCACGCGCCGCACGCGCTCCTCCCGCAGCTTGTGCGCCAGATCGTCGATGTGCGTATCGCGGCGCAGGATCAGCCGCTCCTGCGCCTCCAGGATGGCCTCTGCCGTGATCGGGCGCGAGCGCTCACGCCCCGGCTTGTGGCGGAAGCAGGCGTCGTGGCACAGCGCGTTCACCAGCCACGGCTGGCCGGCGGTGCGCGTCAGGATCAGCTCCTGCGCCTCCTCCGTGAACGCCTGCCCGGTCGCCATGGTGTGCTGCGCCAGCAGCGCCCGTATCTCCTGCTCCGAGAAGTCGCCCAGCCGCAACGATTCGGCCTTGACGTTGAAGGCGCTGCCGCCGAGCACCAGGCGGTTCTCCGCCGTGGAGTGGATGCGGTAGTCGCGCACGTCGCGTACGCCGCACAGCACGATGCTGTGCGGGAACGCGGACGGGCGCTGGTCGTAACCGGCGCGAAGCTGCCGCAGCACCGCCAGCAGGGTGTCGCCCACCAGCGCGTCGATCTCGTCGATCAGCAGCACCAGCGGCGTGCGGTCGGCAGCCGCCCAGCGGCTCAGCGCCACGCTCAGCGCGCCGCCCGGTCCGGCGCTGTCCATGGCATGGCGGGAGATACGCTCCAGCGAGTCGTCGCCCAGCGTCAGGCTCGCCCTGAGCGAGAACTGGGACAGTACGGTGCGCATGCCTTCCATGACGTTCTCGCGCATCGCCTGGCCGGCCTCGACGTTGGCGTACACGCAGCGGTAATCCCCGGCGGTCCCGCCGTTCAGCAGGTCGCGCAGCGCCAGCAGCGCCGAGGTCTTGCCCGTCTGCCGCGGGGCGTGCAGCACGAAGTACTTCTTGTGACGCACGAGGCCGAGGACCTCGTCCAGATCGATCCGTTCCAGCGGCGGGACGTGGTAGTGGTCCGCCGCCACGACCGGCCCCTCGGTGTTGAACGTGCGCACTGTCGCCAGTGTGGCACCGTGCCGAGCGGACGTCACGCCGGCGCGACGGCGGCGGGGCAGACGAACGCGGTCAGAACGGGAGTTCGTCTCGCTGCGGCTCCTCGGCGTCGTCCACGAACGGCTCCAGTTGAGGCTCGCCGTCCGCCAACTCCGGCTCGTTGATCATGATCTCGATGCGCCGCTCGATCTTGGCGAGCTCCGCTCCGAGATCGCGGGCCAGCTTCATGCCGCACTCGAACAGGTCGACCGCCTCCGCCAGGGGCACGTCGCCGTCTTTCAGTTTTTCCGCGAGCACTTCCAGCTCGTGAAGGCGTTCCTCGAAGCTGGACTCGCCCGTCCCGGGAGAGCGCGTCTCCGGTTCAGTCATCGCCACCTCCGGCAGCGATCGGTTCCGTGTCGGTGACGGAGGCCGCCAGCCGGCCGCGGTGCAGCCGAACGCGTATCGGGTCGCCGGGGGCCACCTGCGATGCGTCGGTGACCGCGGCGCCGTCGGCGGCGGTCACCAGCGCGTAGCCGCGGGCAAGGATGTCGAGCGGCGACCTGGAGCGAATCGCCTCGGCGGCAAGCACCATGCGGTGCCGGCTGTCGAGCACGCGTGCCTGCAGCGCACGCGTGGCGGCCGCCACGGCGTCATCCAGACGCTGCGCGGCCGGTGCCAGCGCCAGGCGCAGGCTGCGCTCCAGCCCGGCCGGCTGAAGCCGCTCCAGGGCGAAACGGACGCGCTCGCGCCGTTGGTCCAGGCTGCTGCGCATCGAGCCGGCCGCGGCGCGCAGGCGGCGCAGCAGATCGGAGCGTTCGCTGGACACCAGCTCGGCGGCGGCCGACGGGGTAGGGGCGCGAACGTCGGCCGCCAGATCGGCGAGCGAGGTGTCGGTCTGGTGGCCGACCGCGCTCACCACCGGCAATTCGCAGCGAACGATCGCTTCGACCACCGCTTCGTCCGAGAACGGCAGCAGGTCCTCCAGGGACCCGCCGCCGCGGGCCAGGATGACCACGTCGCCCATGCGGTGGCGGCTGGCGGTCCGCAGCCGCGACGCGATGATGCCGGCGGCTCCGGCTCCCTGCACCTGTGCCGGCAAGACCACCAGGTCGATGCCGGCATGCCGCCTCCGCAGCACGTCCAGGATGTCGCGCAGCGCCGCGCCGGCTGGAGATGTGATCACCACCACGCGCCGCGGCACGCGCGGGATCGGCCGCTTGCGCTCCGGGTCGAAGCGGCCGCGCGCCGCCAGCCGGCGCTTGCGCTCCTCCAGCAACGCCAGCAGATCGCCGGTGCCGGCCCGTTGCACCGTTTCGACCACCAACTGGAAGGTGCCGCGCTGTTCGTAGACGTCGATCGCGCCGCGCGCGCGGATCAGCATGCCGTCGTGCGGGACGAAGTCCGCCCGGGCGAGCTGCGTGCGGAACATCGCCGCCTGCAGCACCGCGCGGCGTTCCTTCAGGCTGAAGTACAGATGGCCGCTGGCCGCCCGGCGCGCGTTGGACACCTCTCCCTCGACGGTGATGTCCGGAAATGCGCCCCCCAGCATGCCCCTGACTCTCCGCGTGACGTCCGACACGGAGTAGACCTGGCGCCGAGGCATCCGACTTGGCCCGAGCACGCGGCAGATCGTAGTGGCGGCCGGCCCCCTTGGCAACGCGGCGCGGCGCCGAGCGGCCGGTCGGCCTGCACCCGGCGTGCGGTACTGCCGATACATGAAGCGAGGGATGCTCTGTTCACGGGTTACGTGTGTCCTGGCGTTGGCGGCCGTGCTCCTCGCCGCGGCGTCAGGGGCCTGGTGTGACACCGATCTCATGGATCTGCGCAGCCGAACCGGCTCCACCCTGGAGTGGGATCCCTGGTCTCAGCGGGGCCTGCTGGTGAACCGTGGCACCACGGTCGCGTTCCGCGTGGGCCTGCCGTGGGCGGTGGTCGACTACGAGGACCGCCTGGACATCGGGCCGGTCACGCGGGCCGGCGCCTCGATCCGCTTCACCGACGAGGGCGCCGAGCTCATCGCCGCGCTCCTGGACCCGCCGCGTCCCGAGCGCCCCGGGCCGCAGGTGGCGGCCATCGTGATCGATCCCGGTCACGGCGGCAAGGACCCCGGCGCGGTCAGGGA
Organism: Spirochaetia bacterium; assembly: GCA_965215345.1. GTDB lineage: Bacteria > Spirochaetota > Spirochaetia > SZUA-6 > Bin103 > CATQHW01. The sequence goes on from CBDCDL010000001.1 coordinate 786,560, forward strand.
GCACCGATTCGACGGCCGACGGGTCGTCATCCACGAAAAGGACATCGCACTTGCCGTCGGCTTGCGGCTGTCTGCGATGCTTGCCGAGGAGTTGCCGTACATGCGGATCCTGATGACGCGCGATGAGGATTTCTTCGTCGAGCTCGAAGACCGCCCGGCGATGGCGAACGACGCCCTCGACGCACTCCCGGAGGCCGAGGACATCATCCTGTTCGTTTCCGTCCACGCGAACGCGGTCGCGTTCCGGACGGAACCCACCGGATTCGAGGTCTGGGTGCTGCCCAGGGAACACGAACGAACGGTTCTTCCCACCGGCTCGACGCCGAGCGGTGACAGCGCCGCACAGCCGATCTTCAACGCCATGCTGGACGAGCAGATCAGCCGCGAGAGCGTCGTGCTGGCGAACGAGATCCTGGACGGCCTCCAGGCCCACGTGGGAGACCGGTCGCCGAACCGGGGCTTGCGGGAGGAGAAGTGGGCCGTGGTGCGCCGCGCGCGCATGCCGGCGGTGCTGGTGGAGGTCGGCTACCTGTCCAATCCGGTGGAGGCGCGCCGCATGCTGCAGCCGGCCTACTTGAACGATCTCGCGCGCGGCATCTACGATGGGGTCCGCGGATTCATCGAGTGGTTCGAGGCGACGCCGGAGCCGGCTCGGTAGACGGAGCAGCGGGGCCGGCGGCCGGGCGGACGCCGGCACGATCGTCGGCAGCGAACCGGCTCCATCGATGGATTGCGCTGGGTGGCTTGGCCGTCACGTTCGCGGTGTCCGTCCTGCTGTTCGTCGGTGGGAAGCCTCCGGTCGCCCACGTGCTGTTCTTTGCCGGCCCGGGTGACGATCTGGCGGGGGAGGCCGGGCTGGTCGGCGAGGCCGGGCTGGTCGGCGAGACCAGGTACCTGCCTCGCCGTGCCGGCCGTCCGGAGCGGCTCCGGCTGCTGGTGGACGAGCTGATCCTGGGTCCCCGCTTGCGGGATCATCGGGCGGTGCTGCCACGCTCCACCGAGGTGCGGTCCCTGACGCTCGGGACCGACACGCTGTACCTCGACCTGAGTGCCGCGGCGCTGCTCGACGAGCCGGGCGCCGCGTTGCAGGGCGTCGATCGGCTCCAGGCGCTGGCGTCCACGCTGCTGTTCAACATGCGCTGGCTGCGCCGGGTGTGGCTGTTCGTCGACGGGCAGATCCCGGACTACCGGGCTGCACGCGACGGTTGGGTGCGGGCGTGCTGCTGAGCAGCGGGCAGCCGGGCGCGTACGTCGTCCATCATGAGCCCGAGCTGACCGCCGCCGCGCGGGAACGAGCCGTCGGCCGCGCGCGGCTGCGGTGCCCGACGCCGGTGACGGCCGGGGCTCCGATCACGGCGGAATTCGAGATCACGGTCGGTGAGCGCGGGCTGACTGCCGGCGGCAGGATCGCGATCGCGTGGCGCTGGCCGCTCGATTTCGGCGATCTCCAGGTGACCGAACCGCGGGCTCCGGATCACCTGAGCGCCCGCGTTGCCACCCCCGGAGCGGACGTGCGGGTCAAGGCCCGGTATCACGGAGTGAGCAGCTTCAATCCGTGGAACCACGCCGTCGAGGTGACCGTATGCAGCGGCTCGCTGCCTTCGCACGGCACGGTGCTGGTGACCTGCTCGCGGTGGCAGGCTCCCACGTGCGCGACGGTGGCCGCTCGCTTTCTGGTCGCGGCGCAGGACGAGACCGGCGACGACTGGCGCCAGATGGTCGACCCGGCCCCCATCGGCGTGCGTCCGGGCCCGCTCGCCATGCTCGGCGTGGTCGTCCCGTCCGACGCTGTCGTCGGCCGGGAGACACGGGCCGTCGTTCGAGCCACCGACCGCTTCGGCAACCCGACCGCGCTTCCGGAGCCGCCGCGGCTCGCGGTATGCGACGGAGGGCCTGCGGCGCGCATCGGTCCGGCCTGGCCGACCGCGCTCGCCGGCGCGTGGCACGTGCCCGTCCACTTCGGCGATGCCGGCCGCGCCGTGCTGCGCGCCCGCGCAGGCGATCTCGGCGCGGTGGCCAATCCGATCCACGTGCATGCCGCCGCGCCGCCGCAGCGGCTGCTGTGGGGGGACCTGCATGCCGGCCAGGGCGACACCGGCTGCGGCCTCGACTCCCTCGACCACCACTTCGCGTTCGCCCGCGACGTGGCCGGTCTGCAGTTCGCTTCTCAGCAGGCAAACGACCACTACGTGACCGCCGAACGCTGGCAGGAGGTGCAGCGGGTCACGCGACGCTGGCATGACGACGGACGCTTCGTGGCGTTCCTGGGCTGCGAGTGGAGCGCCCTGACCGCCGACGGCGGCGACCGCAACCTGGTCTTCCGCGGCGGGAGCGCCGCATTGCCACGCTCGGGGCGGTTCTTCGGCGACTGGCCGGCCGACCCGACGCCGGACGCCGTGCGGGCGGAGGACCTGCATCGGCGGCTCGCCGGCAGCGAGGTGCTCCTCAACCTCCACGCCGGTGGCCGTCCGACCGATCTTTCGCGGCACGCGCCGGAGCTGGAACCGCTGTTCGAGGTCCACTCCACGCACGGGACCTCCGACTGGTTCGTGCTGGAGGCGATCAGGCGAGGGTACAAGGTCGGCGTGACCGCCGGCACCGACGGGGTGATGGGCCGCCCCGGCGCCTGTCACCCCGGGCGGCGATTGGCGCGCAACTGCAGGGGCGGCGTGACCGGTCTGTATGCCCCGGCAGCGACGCGCCGGGCGATCTGGGAGGCGTTTCAGGCGCGGCGCTGCTACGGCACCACCGGTGAGCGGATCCGGCTGTGGGTGGAGATCGGCCGCGTCCCGATGGGCGGCGAGTGTGAACTCCCGGCCGGGGAGCCGGTGGTCGTCAAGGCGGAGGTCGATGGAACGGCTGCGATCGAGATGATCGAATTGCTGCGGGGCACGGAGGTCGTGGCCACCGCGCGGGTGGCAGCGTTCGATCATGGGCGCCTGCGACTCCTGTGGGGCGGCACGCGGGCGTACGGCACCGCCCGCGATCAGCGCGTCGTCTGGGACGGCGGACTGATCGTGGAAGGCGCCGAGATCGAGCGGGCCGAGCAGCTTCGGTTCGAGAGCCCGCACGATCGCCTGCAGCGGGAGAGCGGCGCTCTGCGCTGGCGGTCCGCGACCGCCGGCGGGCACGCCGGCGTGATCCTGTCGCTGTGCGGCGGGCCTGCCCGGTGCCGTTTCGAGAGCGATCCGGCGACGTTCGGCTTCGCGGCCGACGCGGTGCTGGCAAGCCCGGCGCGGGTGCCGGCGGGCGGAGCCGGCTGCCAAGTCGAGGCAGGACCTGCGCCCGCCGCCGACGGCCCGGCGGCGGCGCAGGTCGCGCTGACCGATGACGGCCCTGCGCCCACGGCGTCGCCGGTGCCGTACTGGGTGCGTGTCACGCAGGTGGACCGCTCGCGCGCCTGGAGCAGCCCGATCACGGTAACCCGCACGGCGTAGCGCGCTACCTGAGAGGAACCTGCCTGCCGAGTTCCGCCACCCACCGCGACGTGCGCACGAAGCGCTGCGCGAACGCGCCGAGCAGCGCCGAAGAGACCGTGCCGATGGCGAAGAAGGCCGGCGCGATCAGCCACGCGGTCGGCCCGAAGGCCACGTAGCGGGCGGCGGCGACCTGCGCCGCGTTGCTGGCCAGCCCGCCAAGCACGCTGACCCCGATCAGCGACAGCGGCCCCCCCAGCGCCCGCCAGGCGATCAGCATGACGGTCGCGCTGGCGATCGAGCCGGCCGCGGAGAACAGCACCACGTAGGAAAACAGCGTCCCCTGCACGAAGCCCTGCCCGATGATCTTCAGCGCCACCACCAGCATCACCGACCGCGTGTCCAGGCGCGCGATGGCGATCAGGACCGGCAGGTTGGCCAGGCCGAGCCGCACGAACGGGACCGGCTTGGGGATCGCGAACTCGACGGACGCCAGGAACAGCGCCGTCGCCGCCAGCAGGGCGACCGTGTCGCGGTCCGCCCGGTGACGGGGCGGGCCGGATCGGGACAGGTCAGTAGCTGCGCGCATCGACGTCGGTCCGGCCTCCGGACTCGATCGACACGAACACGCGATTGGGCAGGCACGCGATCCAGCGTCCCGCGCGTTCGACATGGCCGGTGCGGACGCAGATCTGGTTGTCGCACGGCGAGGAGACCACGCGGGCGCTGCCGTCGACGATCTCGACGACGGTCTGTCCGATCGGTCCGCGGGCGGCGATCGTCTCCTCCACCGAGGAGGCGAACAGGTACTCGACGTCCGGAGCGGTGATCAGCACCGTGGTCCGTCCGCCGGCGCCGCCGTAGACCGCCGTCGAGATCGCGACCACGAGCGCCGCGGCGATCAGCAACGTCACGTAGTCGAGCGGCTTCACCGGCCGACCCGCACCGCTGCCGGGGGCGCGTTCAGTCGACGCAGGCGGCCAGCCGCTCCGCGGCGTCGGTCCGTTCCCACGAGAAGCCGTCCCGGCCGAAGTGGCCGTACGCGGCGGTCTGCCGGAAGATCGGACGGCGGAGATCGAGGCAGCGAATGATGCCGGCAGGCGTGAGGTCGAAGGTGTCGCGGACCGCCGACTCGATGCGCTGCTCCGGCACCGTGGCCGTGCCGAACCCCTGCACCAGCAGCGACACCGGCTCGGCGACACCGATCGCGTACGCCAATTGCACCTCGCAACGGCTGCACAGGCCGGCCGCCACCACGTTCTTGGCCACGTACCGCGCCATGTAGGCGGCGGACCGGTCGACCTTGCTCGGGTCCTTGCCCGAGAACGCGCCGCCGCCGTGGCGGGCCGTGCCGCCGTAGGTGTCGACGATGATCTTGCGGCCCGTCAGGCCGGTGTCGCCGTGAGGCCCGCCGACCACGAAGCGGCCGGTCGGGTTGATGAGGTAGCGCACGGCGCCGTTCAGCAACTCGCCCGGAAGGGCTTTCCCGATCACCTGCTCGATCAGCGCTTCGCGCAGGGTGTCGTTGTCCACGTCCGGATCGTGCTGATGGGACAGGACCACGGTCGGGATCGCCACCGGGACGCCGTCCCGGTAGCGGACCGAGACCTGGCACTTGCCGTCCGGCCGCAGGAACGCCAGTCGACCGGCCTTCCTGACCTCGGCGGCGCGGCGCATGATGCGGTGCGCGAAGTCGATCGGCGCGGGCATGAGCCGGTCGGTTTCGCTACAGGCGTACCCGAACATCAGCCCCTGGTCGCCGGCGCCCTGCGCGCGTTCGTCGGCCGTGTCCACCCCGCGGGCGATGTCCGGCGACTGCTCGTGGACGGTGTCGAGCACGGCGCAGGCGTCGGCGTCGATCCCGTAGGCGGGATCGTCATAGCCGGCGTCGCGGAGCACGCCGCGCGCGATCGCGGGAATGTTCAGGTTGGCCCGCGTGGTGATCTCGCCGCCGACCAGCACCAGTCCGGTGGTGGCGAATACTTCGCAGGCGACGCGGGCGTCCCGATCTTCGCGGAGCGCGGCATCCAGCACCGCGTCGGATATCTGGTCGCAGAGCTTGTCGGGATGACCCTCGCCGACGCTCTCGGATGTGAAGGTGAACTCGGCTGGTGCCATCTCGGAACGCGCCGGAACGTAGCAGAGCCCGCATCGACGGTCAAATGCGCCGAGACGCTCCAGCGTCTGGACGCGGGCGCCGCGTTCCCCGCACAGTCCCGTCCCGGTCATGAGCGATCCACTGGGCACGGCGCTGGCGGCGGTCACCTCGTGCGCGGCCCGAATGGAGTCCGTACGGGAGTTGCTGCGTGCGTACACCGACGGCGACCTGCCGGCCACGGTGCAGGGGCCGCAGGGCTCGTTCCTGTCGGTGCTGATCGCGCTGCTGGCCGAAGCGGCGGACGACGCCCCCGGCGGGTCGACTCTGGTGGTCACGCCCACCGAGCAGGAGGCCGAGCTGGTGGCGGACGACCTGCGCCTGTTCGCCAGCCTGCCGGTGATCGAGCTGCCGTGGTGGGGGACGCTGCCATACGCCCGGCAGGCCCCGTTGCCGGCCGTGTTCGGCCGCCGCGCGGATGCGCTGGTCCGTCTGGCGAGCGGCGAGCGGTGCCTGGCCGTGGCGCCTCTTCGGGCTCTGCTGACGCCGACGCCCGAGCCTTCGCACCTGCTCGCTCACACCATCCGGTTCCGGACCGGCCATGAGATCGACCCGGTCCGCACCGCGGAGACCCTGGCGGCCGTCGGCTACCTGCGCGTGCCGCGCGTGACCGTGCATGGCGAGTTCTCCGTCAAGGGTGAGGTGATCGACGTCTTTCCCTTCGCGCTCGACGCCGCCGTGCGCGTGGTCCTGGACTTCGACCACGTGGCCGAGATCCGGCACTTCGATCCGCTCACCCAGGGCTCCATCGGCCACGCGGATCGCGTGGTCGTCGCTCCGGCCCGCGAGGTGACGCTGCACGCCGATCTGCTCGGGCAGCTCCGCGACACGCTCGCTGGCGAGCAGCTCCCCGATCCGTTCCTCGCAGAGCTGCTCGACACGCTGCAGCGCGACCCGCAGCACGCCGGCGTGGAGCAGTACTACCCGCTGTGCTTTGCCGAGCGACACTCCGTGGTGGAGCTGCTCGGCGACGGCGGCACCCTGGTGCTGGCCGACGGCGAGCGGCTGCGAGCCGGTTTCCAGGCGCTGCGCCGCGAGGTCCACGAGCTGTACCGGCGGGCGCAACGCGACGGCGCCTTCGGCCCACGCCCCAAGTCCGTGCTGCTCGACTACGCCCGCGTCGCCGAGCGGCACGCACGGCGCGTCACGGTCGCGTCGCTGCAGCGCACCGCTCCGTCCGAGCGTGCCCGTCTGAGCGGAGCGCAGGCGCTGGAAGCGCCGGATCCCGAGCCGCGCCTCGACCTTCCGTGCGACCCGCCGCGGTCCTTCTTCGGCAACATTCCCTACTTCCGGGAACAGCTCGCGGCGCTCATGGACTCCGGCTACCGGGTGTTCGTCTTCGCGGTCTACGACTTCCAGGCGGCGCGCATCCGCGCGATGGTCGACACCGCCGACGGCAACGGCGGGGAGATCACCATCCTCCCGTACAGCATCTCGGCCGGCTTCGCCCTGCCCGACTGCCGGGTGATCTTCATCCAGGAGAACGAGATCTTCGGCCGCAAGCGCCGGCTGCCGCAGACCGTGGCGCGCAGCACGCAGAGCGCCGCGATCGACTCGTTCGTCGACCTCGGTCCGGGCGATCACGTCGTCCACGTCAACTACGGCATCGGCCTGTACCACGGCATCTCGCGCATGACCGCGGCCGGCAACGAACGCGACTACATGGAGATCGAGTACGCCGGCGAAGAACGCATCTACGTGCCGATCGAGCAGGTCAACCTCGTGCAGCGCTACATCGGCCGCGACGGCTTCAAGCCCAGGCTGGACAAGATCGGCGGTCGCGCCTGGGAGAACCGCAAGCAGCGGGTGCGCCAGTCGGTCGAGGAGATGGCCGAACGGCTGGTGCGGCTCTACTCGCGGCGGCGCGCTCAGCAGGGGTTCGCGTTTCCGGCCGACAGCGACTGGCACGACCGGTTCGACGCCGCCTTCGAATACCAGGAGACCGAGGACCAGGTCCGCTGCATCGAGGCGGTAAAGACGGACATGGAGGACGCCGCCCCGATGGACCGGTTGGTGTGCGGGGACGTCGGCTTCGGGAAGACGGAGGTCGGCCTGCGCGCGGCGTTCAAGGCGGTCATGGGCGGCAAGCAGGTGGCGCTGCTGGCGCCCACCACCATCCTGGCCGAGCAGCATTACGACACCTTCACCGACCGCTTCGCGCCGTTTCCGGTGGGGGTGGAAATGCTGTCGCGGTTCCGCAGCAAGGCGGATCAGAAACGGGTGATAGACGGCCTGAAGGCGGGGCAGGTGGACATCGTCGTCGGCACGCACCGGCTCGTGCAGCGCGACGTGAGCTTCAAGAACCTCGGCCTGCTGATCGTCGACGAGGAGCAACGCTTCGGGGTCAAGCACAAGGAGCGGCTCAAGGAGCTGAAGACCTCCGTGGACTGCCTGACGCTCACGGCGACGCCCATCCCGCGCACGCTGCACATGTCGCTGGCCAGAATCCGCGACATGTCGATCATCAACACGGCGCCGCAGAACCGCCTGCCGGTAGAGACCTTCATCGAGGAGTTCGACGAGTTGCTGGTCTCGGAGGCGATCCGCAAGGAGGTCGCCCGCGGCGGGCAGGTCTTCTACCTGCACAACCGGGTGCGCACCATCCGCGAAGTGCTGGTCTACCTGCAGCGGCTGCTGCCGGGCGTGTCGTTCGCCTACGCGCACGGGCAGATGGACGAGGACGAGCTGGAGCAGGTGATGCGCCGCTTCATCGGCCACGAGTTCGACGTGCTGGTGTCCACCTCGATCATCGAGAACGGCCTGGACATTCCCAACGTGAACACGATCATCATCGACCGTGCCGACATGTTCGGCATCGCCCAGCTCTATCAGTTGCGCGGGCGGGTCGGGAGGTCCGACCGCCCCGCGTACGCCTATCTGTTCTATCCGCGCGACCGCGCGCTGTCGGAGCTGGCGATGAAGCGGCTCAAGGTGATATCCGACTTCACCGACCTGGGATCCGGCTTCAAGGTGGCGCTGAAGGACATGGAGGTGCGCGGCGCCGGCAACCTGCTCGGCGCCGAGCAGTCGGGCGAGATTCTGGCCGTCGGCTACGACATGTACGTACGTCTGCTCGACGACGCGATCGCGACGGTGCGCGGCGATGGCGAGGTCGAGGTGCCGGACGTCTACCTGGAGCTCGAATACGCAGGCTTCATTCCCGACGACTACGTCAGCGAACCGATGGAGAAGATGGAGATCTACAAGAAGGTGGCGGCCGTCGGTGACCAGAACGAGCTGGCGCGGCTGCACGCCGAGATCGAGGACCGCTTCGGTCCGGCGCCGGACGCGGTGCTGAGCATGTTGGCGATCGCGGAGATCCGCGTGGCATGCCGGCGGCTGGCCATCTCGTCGTTGAAGGAGCGCCAGGGCGTGGTCACGATCGAGTTCGCCCGCATCGGCCACGTCTCCGCGGAGCGGGTGGTGCGCCTGATCGGCGAGAGCGGCGGCGCCGTGATGCTGGACAAGGACCGTCCCAACTGCCTGCTGCTGAAGACCGGCGGCATCGACCTGCGCGAAAAGTCGGAGTTCATCAGCGAGAAGCTGAACGCCCTCGCCTGATCGACCGCCCCGTTGCTACGCTTGGAGACGATGCCGACCCGAGTGTCTGCCGCCGCCGACCTGGAGCGAGAGTTGCTCACCGCCGAGGACTTCCTGGAGTGGCTGGAGCCGGGACGTACCGCCGACCTGATCGATGGAGAGGTCTTCATGCACTCACCGGTGTCCATCCGCCACGCCAGGCTGCTCAACTTCCTCGACCGCCTGCTCGGCACGTACGTCGACCGGCGCCGGCTCGGCGAGCTGTTCCGCGAGGAAGTGGCCGTCCGCTTGAGCGCCAGGAACGCCTTTCAGCCCGACTTGGCGTTCTACCGTGCCGAACGGCGGCGCCTCATCCAGGAGAATCACATCGAGGGTCCGCCCGATCTGGTTGTGGAGGTGCTGAGCCCGCGTACCGCCGACCGCGACATCGGCCCGAAGTTCGCGGAGTACGAGCAGCACGGGGTGATCGAATACTGGGTGCTGGACCCGGAGACGCTCGCCCATCGCTTCTACCGCCGGGACGGCGAGCTGCTGGTCGAGTACGCCGAGGGAGCGGCGAAGATCGAGTCGCGTGCGGTGCCCGGATTCTTCGTCATGCGCGACTGGCTCGACCCGGGCCGTACGCCGCGGATCACCGAATCGCTCGCGCTGATCGAAGCGTAGGCCGTTCAAGGCAGCTCATCGAGGACTTGTAGGCAAAGGGGGCGGCCCCAGTCCCTTGCGGAACCTATGCGGGTTGCGGCAACGGTTCCAGGGACTCGATCGCTGCGGCCCGTTCGGGTGTCGTCGCATGCCAGAGATCCCAGTCCTGCTGCAGGCCGAGCCAGAAGTCGGCGCTCATGCCGGTGACCCGCGCCAGACGAAGTGCCGTATCCGGCGTGACTCCCCGCTTGCACCGGACGATGCCATTGAGCCGTGCATGGGAGACGTCGGTGCGTCGGGCAACGCGGATTGCGACATTCCGAGAGGTTTCAGGAACTCCTCAAGCAGCATCTCTCCAGGATGGGTGGGCGGCTCAAACCGCGGCAAGCGCCGTCCGACGATGCCGAAGACATCCATCCTGGCCTGGTCAGGGAGCGACCGGTTCACGGGATCGAAGGGTACGAGATCAGTCCGCTGCCGAGCAAACCGGTCGCTGGCGCGACCCGCCGCGCTTCGGACTGGCTATTTATCAAATGATAAAGTATCTTTTACAAACTTGTGGTCCAGGTTCAATCATCCGACGGTGTGAGCGAGGTCGCACGGAACGTCCAGCGCATCCGGCGGAGTCTGGGCCTGACACAAGGCCAGTTCGCCGAGCGCTTGGGGGTGACTCTCCTTACGGTACACCGCTGGGAGTCGGGCAAGTCACGGCCACAGCGAATCGCGCGCGAACGCCTCCGGGAGATCGAAGAGACGCTGCCGGATCATGTCCCTCTCACCCAATCCGACCCGGCGGCGACGCCGCCCGCGACGGCAGCGCAACTCGACTTCGCCGGCAACCCGGCCGCCGTGGCGGCGGTCGCCGAAGCGTGGCGGCTGGCCTACGGCCACCAGTTCAACCCCGCCTTCGCCAGCGAAACGGCGCGGATCCATCCCCTGCCGCACCAGCGCATCGCGGTCTACGAGCGGATGCTGCGCCAGGACCCGTTGCGCTTCCTGCTTGCCGACGACGCGGGCGCCGGCAAGACCATCATGACCGGGCTCTGCGTCCGCGAGATGCTGTCGCGCGGACGCCTCCGGCGCGTGCTCGTCGTCCCGCCGGCCGGCTTGGTCGGCAACTGGGAACGGGAGCTGCGTACGCTGTTCCGCCTGCGCTTCCGCATCGCCACCGCCAACGGGAACCCGTTCCGGGGAGCGGACGGCGACCTCGTGATCGTGTCCCTGGACACGCTGACCGGCGAACGCGCGTTCGGCGCGCTGCGCGACGCCGGCGTAGACCCGTACGACCTCGTGGTGTTCGACGAGGCGCACAAGCTGAGCGCCACCACCGAGAACCACCGGGTGCGCAAGCGGCGCCGCTACGAGCTGGCGGAAGCCATCGCCGGCGGCGCCCCGGCGGAGGGCCGCTTCGCCGGCCTCGGATGGGTGGCCCGGCACCTGCTGCTGCTGACCGCGACGCCGCACATGGGCAAGGACTCGCCCTACCATCACCTGTGGCGGCTGCTCGACCCGCAGGTGTTTCCGACCGGCGAAGCGGTCCGTCGGTTCCCGCCCGAGCGTCGTCACCGCCACTTCATCCGCCGCACCAAGGAGGAGATGACCGGCCTGGACGGCCGGCCGCTCTATCGGAACCGCACCTGTGCCACGTTCAGCTACGCCCTGAGCCCCGGTCCGGACGGAGAGCAGGCGCTCTACGACCGCACTACCGACTACCTGCGCCGCACCTACGGCCGCGCCCTGAGCAACCGCCCGTCGGTCCGGTTGGCGATGAGCGTGTTTCAGCGGCGGCTCGCCAGCTCCACCTGGGCACTGCTGCGTTCCTTCGAACGCCGGATCGAGAAACTGCGGCAGTGCGCCGACGACCTGCGGTCCGGGAAGATCAGCGCGCCTGCGTTGCAGCGCCGCCAGCACGACCTCGACCGCGAGCTTCGCGACGACTTCTTCGACACCCACGGCGCCGACGAAGACGCCCGCGCCGACGGCCTCGGTGAGCGGAGCGAGGACTACGAGGACGCGGTGCTCGGCGCGGTGACCGCGGTCACCCTCGAGGAGCTGCAACGGGAGATCGCCCAGCTTCAGGACCTGAGCGCCCGGGCCGGGCGGCTCTTCGAGACCGGCGCCGAGTCCAAGTTCGAGAAGCTGCGCGAGGTGCTCGAAGACTCCCGCTACGCGGGCGAGAAGTGGCTGATCTTCAGCGAGCATCGCGACACGGTGGACTACCTGGTCAGGCGCCTGGAGGGACTCGGCTTCTCGGGACGGATCGCGCAGATCCACGGCGCCATGCCGTGGCCGGAGCGCGAGGAGCAGGTGGCGCGCTTTCGCCGTCCCGACGGCGCCCGCTACCTGGTGGCCACCGACGCCGCCGGCGAGGGCATCAACCTGCAATTCTGCCGGCTGATGGTGAACTACGACATCCCCTGGAATCCGGCGCGGCTGGAACAGCGCATGGGCCGCATCCACCGCTACGGGCAGGAACACGACGTGCGGATCGTCAACCTGGTGGCCGGCGACACCCACGAGGGGCGGGTGCTGCGGATACTGTTGGACAAGCTCGACGCAATCCGGCGCCAGATGGACTCCGACAAGGTGTTCGACGTCATCGGACGGCTGTTCGAGAACGTGTCGTTGCGGGAGTACATGGTCGGAGCGCTGACCGGCGATCGCGATGTCGCCGGGCGGATCGACGACGCGCTCACCGAGGATCGGGTGCGCGCCATCGACGACCGGGAGCGGCGCGTCTACGGCGCCCCGGAGCACGCACCCGATCACCCCGGCGCCCTGCGCGACGAGTTTGAGCGCGAACGCTATCTGCACCTCCTGCCGGGCTACGTGCGGCGTTTCGTGGCGCAGGCGTCCGCGCTGCTCGACCTGGAAATCCACGGCGACCTCGACGGCTGGTTCTCGCTGGCTCCGCGCAGGCCGGGCGCGCTCGACGCACTGCTCCCCGCGCTGGAAGGCTACCCGTCCGCGGCGCGCACGCGTCTGTGCGTGCGCCGCCCCGAAACGGAAGTCTCGTGCGTCTGGCTGCATCCCGGCGAACCGGTGTTCGACGCGCTGTCCGACCTGATTCTCGCGAGGTTCGGCGCCGATGCCGAACGCGGCGCGATCTTCACCGACCCGCGCGCGGACGCCCCCTACTTCTTCCACCTCGTCCTGGCATCGGTCGAGCAGGAGTCGGAGGAGCCAGCGCGGGAACGGCGGCAGGTTCTCGATCGCCGTCTGCTGGGACTGCGCCATGCCGCCGACGCGACGCCCGCCGAGTCTGACGTGGAGCCGCTGCTCCTGCTGCGCGGCGCTCCCGCGGTGCCGCCCGGCGCGGTCCCACTGGCCGGGCGCGGAGTGAGCATGCGGGTTGAAGCGGCGCGCTACGCCGAGCGGGTGCTGGAGAGCCTCGTGGCCGATCGCCGAGCCGTCGCGCGCGCCGAGCTTCCCGAGCGCCGGCGCCGAACCAGCGTCGGCTTCTCCCTCCGCGCCGCGGAACTGGCCGCGCGCCGTTCGCAGCTCACCGCGCGCCGCACCGGTACCGAAGCCGACGACACGCTCGCCGAGGTCAAGCGGGCGCAGCGAGCCATCGCCGCTGAGAAGGAGCGCGCCCTGACCCGGCTTGACACGGAGTCCGAGCGGATCGTCGCCGGCGGTATCCGTTTTCTGGCGTGCGCCCTTGCCATACCGACCGGGGACTCGGAAGAGATCGAGCGCTACGACCAGCGAGTCGAGGAGATCGCCGTGGGCACTGCCGCCGCATGGGAGCGGGAGCGCGGTGCGGCGGTGACCGACGTGTCGAAGCCCGACCGCGCACGCCTTGCCGGGCTGTCCGACTGGCCGGGCTTCGACCTGCTCTCCCTGCACGCGGGCGAAGAAGCGCGTACCATAGAGGTCAAGGGCCGCGCCGGACAGGATGCGATCCAGATGGAGGCGAACGAGTGGAAGCAGGCGTGCCATCTGGGCGAACGCTATTGGCTCTACGTGGTCTTCGACTGTGCCACGCCGCACCCGCGCCTGCTGCGCGTGCGCGACCCGTTCGCCAAGCTCCTCGCCCGCAGTCGCGAGTCCGCCGCCTACACCATCAGCGCCAGGTCGCTGATCGAGGCCGCGGAGCAGACGTGAAAGGAGATAGCACCATGGGAGTGACGCACGTCGAGGTAACCATCAGCAATCCGGCTGCTCCGGAGAGAAACTGGCGTGGATCGTTCCTGGTGGACACCGGCGCCATCGACTCGCTGGTGCCGCGCCCGCACCTGGAGGCCATCGGCCTGCAGCCCATCGGGCAGCGTGTCTACGAGACCGGCGACGGGCGTGAGGTCACGCTGGACATCACCATCGCCCGCATCGACCTGATGGGAGAGCCGACCGCCGGCGTCATCATCTTCGGAGATGCCGAAACCGAACCGTTGCTCGGCGTCACCGCCCTGGAGTCCGCCGGCGTCGAGGTCGACCCGGTGAACCAGCGCTTGAAGAAACTTCCCTCGGTAAGGCTCAAGCGGAGCCGGTACTCGCCGTGACTTCCCTGTTCGCCGATCCATCCGCACCGGCGCGGGTGAACCTCGATTCGATCTCCGATGAACAAGGGATCGAACCAGAGATCGTCGAGGGAGACGATGCGGGTACCGACATCAAGGATCCCTTCGATCCGACGACGATCAAGATCGACACCAAACCCATTACCGTGGATCTGATCATCAGAAGGATCGAGCGAGGCGAAATCGACTTGAATCCTGACTTTCAGCGCAACTCCGGCATCTGGGACCGCACTCGGCAGAGCCGATTGATCGAGTCTCTGCTCCTGCGCATCCCCATACCTGTGTTCTATCTGGCGGCGGACAGCAAGGACAATTGGCTTGTCGTCGATGGCCTGCAGCGCCTCGACACTCTGAAAAGCTTCGTCCTCGATAGGCAACTGAAGCTGCAGCGCCTGGAGTATCTCGAATCATTCGACTATTGTTCGTATAGCGAATTGCCGCGTCCCATGCAGCGCCGCATCGAGGAGACGCAGCTCTACTGTCACATCATCCAGCCCGGTACACCGCCAGAGGTGATGTTCAACGTGTTCAATCGAATCAATACCGGTGGGAAACCCCTGTTGCCACAGGAAATCCGGCACGCGCTCAACCCCGGCCGGGCGCGCGACTTCATCAACGGATTGGCGCAGGACCCGGCATTCCTGGAAGCCACCCAGCGGAGCGTAAGCCCGAAGCGCATGGCAGACCGGGAGTGCGCGTTGCGGTTCGTGGCCTTCTACCGCAGCCTGTCCGAGTACAAGGGAGATCTTGATGGCTTCCTGGTCACCGCGATGCGGTCCTTGAATCGCGCCGCCGAAAGGGATCTGGTCTCTCTGCGCAAGCGTTTTCGTACCGCGATGAAACTGGCTTCCGAGCTGTTCGGGAGTGACGCGTTCCGCCGGCCCTCCCGGGATGTCACTACAACCCGCAAGCCGATCAACAAGCCGCTGTTCGAGAGCTGGGCGGTAAACTTGGCGCACGTCGCGGAACCGCGTCAGGAACGCCGTCTGATCGAACGGCGCGAGCAGGTGCGAGCGGCTTTCGTCGAGTTGATGAGTGACGACGAATTCGAGCAGAGCATCAGTATCGGCACTCAGTGGGCGACCCGGGTACGTATTCGTTTCGAACGTATCGAGGATCTGGTTCGGACGGTGATCGCATGATCGAACGCGTACGCATGAGGAACTTCAAGTGTTTCGGCGATGCGTCGGTTCCTCTCAACCGGCTCACGGTTCTTGCCGGGTTGAACGGAACGGGAAAGAGCAGCGTCATCCAGGCGTTGCTGTTGCTGCGCCAATCCGGCCTGGGGAGGGACGGCACGCCGGCCAACTTACGCTGGCAGGGACCTCTCGTGGACCTGGGTTCATTTGCGGACGTACTCTACGAAGAAGCCCAGGACGATACCATCACCTTGGATAGTACGTTGCAATCGGCCGGATCGGTCAGGGTGAAAGTCGGTCGCGACGTCAGCGGCGATCAGCGGCTCATCAGCAGTACGGGGTTCTCTGACGCGAACCAGAGCGCGCTGTATCGGCGGGCCATGTACTATCTCGGTGCCGAACGCCTCGGGCCGCGGAAGACGCTCCCCTTGCTCGATCAGCCGGAATCAGGTACGCCGCTCGGAACGAAAGGGGAACATGTTCTCTGGTTTCTTGAGCAGTACGGGAACAGGGTGGTGCGTGCCGCCCTCCATTTCGTTGACACGGCGAAGGATACGCTCGCCGCTCAGGCTACGGCTTGGCTCGGCGCCGTGAGTCCGGGGGTTGATCTCAGCGTCAACGCGGTGCCGAACGCCGATCTGGCACTTGCGAGCTATACCTTTTCGCAGAAGGATTCGCCTGGAACAAGGGCGTTCAGAGCCACCAACGTAGGATTCGGCCTGAGTTACGCCCTGCCGCTGATCGTCGCTTTGCTGGCCATCGAACAAGACGATCTGGTGATGATCGAGAACCCGGAAGCGCACCTTCATCCTGGTGGCCAGACGAAGCTGGCGGAGTTGGCGGCAAAGGCCGCAGCAACCGGGGCGCAGGTCATCCTGGAGACGCACAGCGACCATATCCTCGATGGAATACGCTTGGCAGTGCGCAACAGAATCATTGAACCAGAGCAGACCACGTTCCACTATTTCCAACGGGAGGACGTGGCCGTCCAGGTCAAGACACCGGTCATTCGTAAGGATGGCCGGATGGACTCTTGGCCGGATGGGTTCTTCGATCAGCACGAACGAAACCTGGCAGCTTTGATCGCACCGCGGGTCACGTAGATGTAACGACATGACACTCGTGTTCAATGAGCTCTCGGCAAGCGAACGGGCCCGGACGCAAAGCGACGCCATGGTGCGCATGTCCCACATGGTCAGGGCGATAGCAGCCCTTGCCCGCGACCGCGCGCCCAAGCTGATGGCGATCCCTTCTTTTGATCTCTATGGAACCGTGCTGACCGACGGTTACTCTCTTGTGGAGTGGTTACATGACCAGGCCGCAGATCGTGATCTGCGAATCTTCCTGGCGAGGATCTTAGCCAAGGTTGCCTTTGACGAAGAGGTGTCGGCAGTGCAGGGCCGGTTTTCGCTGTCGGATTTTTGGGTCGAAGATCGTGCGGCACCTGGACTGGGGTTGTCGTATCTGCTCGGGACAGCGGCGGTCAGCCTGCGTTCCGAACCGTACTGGATGCGCGTGCACGTGCCACTATGCCACACTTGGCTCGGGGATGACGGGACCCTGCAACGGCAGGATGTCGAGGCCGTCAACATCTCAGATCACGAGCAGGCGAGTCAGGTGAACCGCGCACTGGTGGTGCTTGCTCGGAAGGGAGTGGCCGGCAGTCCGTCCGGATTGGCGGAAAGAAAACACGAGTGTTTCCCCCATCTGCAGTTTGGCCTCGACGTGGACGAGCAGATTGGCCGGCTCCCCGCGGAAGTCGTTGATCAGGTCATCGCTAAGTTGATCGTCCTGGATGGCGCCGTACGAGATTGGCGGGGCACCGACGCCGCTCCCGCGCTGCCGATGATCCATTCCGAGAGTAAGCGTACGATGCAACGGTATCGTGATCGGAGAATCTTCAGGAGCGCGGACGGCGTACCGGAACTATTCGGGCCGCATGCGATGGTGGGGAGCGGGTATCGCATCCATCTCCGAGTCGATCAACAGGCAAGGGTTCTGGAGATCGGCTATATCGGCAAGCATCTGCCCACCGTACGGATTCCGCATTAGGTGGGAGTGGCTGAGTTGATCCGTTGATAGTAGAGGGAGGGCAATCGTTGCCGATAATTGACTTGCTTTCCAACGTCGGAAATGGACCCGTGGAGAAATGCCCGATGTATACTCGTACGACGCTGATTGAGGCGGCCGAGCAGACGTGAAGACGAGCACCATGGGATTCGTCCAAGAACGAGAGGACACTATGTCGATAACGAAGAGTTCGCGGGAACATCGAGGCCGACCTGCTTGGAGACAACCCGGTGGTTTCCGGCGTATCGGGGGATTGGGGCTTGGCGATAGTTGACATATTCTCAAAGCGCCAAAAGCGTATCCGCGGAGAGGTTCCCGACGTATTTAAGTACGATGAGCTGCCGGAGTCGTTTCGAGTACAGGTTATACACATTTGGGAAGACATTATTGGAAGCGTAACGCGGATAGAGGCGGCGCGGACATATAGCTTTATAGCTAAAGATCTGTGTAAAGAATATGGCGTGTTTAAGCTACCGAGCAAATCTCGTACAGACAATCGGTTCGAAGAATTGGCAAATTTCCTGTTGCAGGAAACCGATGTAGAGCGCGTTATCGACGCTATTGAATTGTCGTTCCGAGTGGTGTGGTTGAAGGCCGAATACGGCAATCGATTGGAACGCAAACGGAATGCAATAGATGAGTTGAATCAGCGTTTCAAGGAACATGGAATAGGGTTTCAATTTGTCGATGGCAGGGTCATTCGTGTAGATACGGAGTATGTTCACGAAAATGTAGTAAGACCGGCATTGCAGCTCCTTCACCAGAAACGCTACGCCGGCGCACAAGAGGAGTTCCTGAGCGCGCACCAGCACTACCGGAAGGGAAGGACCAAGGAGGCTCTCAATGATTGCCTGAAAGCATTCGAGAGCGTGATGAAGACAATCTGCGACAGGAGGAAGTGGAGTTACGCAAAAGGTGCGTCCGCAAAGTCGCTCATTGACACCTGCCTGCAGAATGAGTTGATCCCCACGTTCTGGCAGAGCCACTTTTCGTCTTTGAAGAGTCTTATGGAGAGCGGCATCCCCGCTGGGAGGAACAGGCTAAGCGGTCACGGACAGGGACCGGTGCCCGTGGCGGTGCCGGACCACATTGCCTCATACATGCTCCATTTGACGGCGGCTGCCATCGTGTTTCTCGCAGAGGCGGACGCACAGTTGCGGTGAAGTGGCGGTAGAGGTTGGCGTGACTGGAGTTAGGCTGATCGAGGCTGCGTTTCCGCTAAAGCAGGTGTCGCTGGATTCGGTGCACGAGAAGAACGTGCGGCACGGGCATTTGTCGACGCTACACATCTGGCCGGCGCGGCGGCCGCTGGCGGCGAGCCGGGCAGCGCTCCTGGCGGCGCTGTTGCCGGATCCGGGGAGCCGGGAGACTCGCTTGGCCGTGCTGGAACGGATGGCGGGGCGCGTGGTGAAGGTGCCGAGCGTTGCCGGCGACCGGATGCGGGAGGAAACGCGCGGCGGCATCTTGCACTGGGGCCGAGACGACGAGGGCGAGATCGCGCGGTTTCGCGCCGAGATCAGGCAGGCGTTCGACGGGCGGGCGCCGCGGGTGCTCGATCCGTTCGCCGGCGGCGGGGCGATCCCACTGGAGGCGATGCGGCTCGGCTGCGAGGCGGTGGCGGCGGACCTCAACCCGGTGGCGTGGTTCATTCTGCGCTGCACCCTGCACTATCCGCGGTTGATGGCCGGCGAGACTCGGCCGCTGCCGGCGTTTGCGCTGGAGGAACGGGACTTCCTCCAAGCGTTTCTGAAGGCGCAAGGGATGACGAACGCGACCGCGCTGCGCGAGGAACTTGCCCGGCATGGGCATGGCGACGGCGAGGCGGTGCACGTGCCGGCGCTTCCATTGGAGTCGGCGCCGGTCGAGCGTGCGGACTTCGCGTGGCATCTGCGTGCGTGGGGACGACGGGGGCTGGCCGCGGCGAGAGCCGCGCTGGCGGCGCGCTACCCGACCTACGCGGAGTTCGAACCGGTGCGACGCAAGGGTCGGCGCCGCGCGACGCCGCAGATCGCGGTGCGCTATCGGTCCCGGCCCCCGACGCTGCTGCAGCCGGACGCAGACGGGCAGGTGTCCGTGGCGGCGCTCAACGCGGAGTTCGATTCGCTCTATCTGGAGGACGAAGCGAACCCGCGCTGGGTGGCGAAGCCGGCGGTGGCGTATCTGTGGGCGCGCACGATCCGCTGCGCGAGCTGCCGAGCGGAGATCCCGCTTCTCAAGACGCGCTGGTTGTGCAAGACGGCGCGCAAGCGTGTGCTGCTCACGATGGAGCTGCGTGATGATGGCATGGGCGTCGGGTTCCGCATTAGATCTGACGTTCCCGTTGGCAGCGGCACCGCGGCGCGGAGACGCGAGCACGATGGCGTGCTGGGGGCCGGCACAATGAGCGGGAGCGGCGCGACCTGCCCGTGCTGCGGCACGATCGTGACCATGAAAGACCTGCGGGCCGCAGGCCGCGCGGGACGGCTCGGCGAGCGCATGACCGCCGTCGTGGTGGACGGACAGCAGGGAAAGGAATACCGCTTGCCAACTGCCGAGGAAATCGCGGGGGCTCGGGTCATGGCAGACGAGCTTGACGCGATCTACGCCGAGGTGCCGTTCGGCCTGCCGACCGAACCGACGCCGAGCCAACGAAGCCTCGGCATGCGCGTGCCGAGTTACGGTTTCGACACGTGGCGCACACTCTTCACGGATCGGCAACTCCTGGCGCTGGGTACGTTCCTGCGGGCGATCCGTCGTTGCTCCAACGACATGGGCGACTACCCGGACTCGTGGTGTGAGGCGTTGATCGCGTACCTGTGCTGCACCTTCAGCAAGCTCACCGACTACAGCAGCGCCATCTGTTCCTGGCATAACGGCGGCCAGAAGCTACGCAACACTTTCGCCCGCTTTGCGCTGCCGATGGTGTGGGACTACTGCGAAGTCAACCCGCTGTCCGACACTTCCGGGGGATTCGCCGCGATGACGGAGTGGGTGGCGCGCTCCGTGGACCACGCGCTGGCGGCGACCGCCTCGGCACCCGATCCCACGATCCATGCCGGGAGCGCCATCGACTTGCGAGTGGACGGCGTAGACCTGATCTGCACCGACCCGCCGTACTACGACGCCATTCCCTACTCGGATCTGATGGACTTTTTCTACGTCTGGCTGCGGCGGGTGCTGCACGGGCTGACGCCGGAAACCGACGCTGTGTTCGCAGAGCCGCTCGGTCCGAAGTGGGACGCGGACGCTGGCGACGGCGAGTTGATCGACGACGCCAGTCGCTTCGGCGGCGACCGACACGAGTCCAAGCGCAACTACGAAGACGGGATGGCGCGCGCCTTCTGCCGCTTCCACGATGCGTTGCGGGACGACGGGCGGCTGGTGATCGTGTTCGCCAACAAGTCGCCGGACGCTTGGGAGACGCTGGTTTCGGCGCTGATTCGTGCGGGCTTCGTGGTGGACGGCTCCTGGCCGATCCAGACCGAGATGCAGAATCGCCAGCGCTCACTGTCTTCGGCGGCGCTCTCGTCCTCGATCTGGCTGGTGTGCCGAAAGCGCCCGGGGGCGGCTCGGCCCGGCTGGGACGGAACGGTACTCGCCGAGATGCAGGAGAACGTCACAGAGCGGCTGCGCGACTTCTGGGATGCCGGCATCCGCGGGCCGGACTTCGTGTGGGCGGCGACCGGTCCGGCGCTGGAGGCGTTCAGCCGCCACCCGGTGGTGCGCACGGCGGACGTGCAAGGCGGACGGTTGACGGTCGCCGAGTTCCTGCGCCACGTGCGGCGCATGGTGGTCGGCTTCGTCGTGAACCGGCTGCTGCAGGGCGATGGCGGGCCGAGCGGTGAGCTGGACGAACCGACCACCTACTACCTGCTGCATCGCAACGACTTCGGTCTGGGGTCGGCCCCTGCCGGCGCCTGCATCCTCTACGCGCTGTCGTGCAACCTGTCGGACGCCGACCTTGCCGGGCGCCTCGACCTGCTGGCACGCGGCCGGCACGCAGCGCCGGAAGGCGATGACGAGGGCGAAGAAGAAACCGTAACCTCCGGCGGCGATGCGCGGCTCAAGCCGTGGTATCAGCGGCGCAGCCGCGACCTGGGCGAGTCGGGCCCGACCGGCTCGCCCCCGCCGCTGATCGATTGCGTCCACAAGTTGATGCAGCTCTGGAAGACGGGTGAGCAGAGCCGGGTGGACGGTTACCTCGATGGCCGCGGGCTTTGGCACCATGAACTGTTCGCCCGCGTCGTGCAGGCACTGATCGAGCTGGCCGACGGCGGCTCGGAGGAACGCGCAGCCCTCGAGTCGATTCAGAATCACGTGCGTACCCACGGCGGAACCCGCGCACCGCGGCAAATGAACCTGGAGATGGAATAGCCATGGTGCCGATTTCTTCACGAGATGGATCGTTATTGGGGAGGAAGGACCGTGGTGATGGATCGCCTGTCCCATGCCCTGCGCACCGACGCGTCAAGCAGTACCACCCACGCCGGATCCGGTTCGCCGATTGGGGGCGATGCGGACACGAATTGCAAGGAGCGTCTCGATGAATGACGAAGAAGAGATGACCCGAGTGACGCCGGATACCGTCGGCACGCGGGTAACGACGATACCGGTCGCGCTCAGCACACGTTTCTTGGAGCACTTCAGTGAGCAGCTCTACTCGTCGCCGCAGAAGGCCTTCGAGGAACTGATTTCGAATGGTTGGGATGCCGGCGCCGCAATGGTCGATGTGAGGGTGGACACGAACCTGTCGGCGTCGAACGCCACAATGGCGGTATTCGATAACGGGAGCTCGATGAATCTCGCTGGTCTTCGCGAACTTTGGCACATTGCGTTTTCACCGAAGGAAGGAACCACGACCGAGCACGGCCGCCCGCTGATCGGCAAATTCGGCATTGGGAAGCTTGCGACATATGTCCTCGGGGAGCGACTTACCTACATATGCAGGGCGGATGACGGCGTCATTCGTCGCGTAACGATGGACTATGGCGATGTCGACACTCAAAAGGAAGCCGAGTCAGATCGTCTGATCAATGATTTGGAATTGGACGTTTCGAGCTCGGCAGAGAGGATCTGGCCGAGGCGCTAAGCGCCGTGTACGACGGCGACGCGATCCTTCGGTTGATCGATCAGCAAACTCGGAACGGGCAAGAAGAGGAGCACATCGAAGATGTCGCTGCGATAGCTGACCACGAGGAGTTCGGCGGAGCGCCCGCCGAACTGGAGCGGCCGGAGCGTGGGACATGGACACTGGTGGTCCTGTCCGACCTCAAGCCGGCTGGCCGCAGGCTGAAGACCGGGATCCTCAGAAGGATGCTGGCGTCGGCGCTTCCTTTCGGGTCGGAAATGGCAATCCAGGTAAACGGGGAGAGATTGACGTCGACCAAGATGGAGACACCGTTGGTCGATCAATGGGTCATCGGACCGGACCTGGAAATCGACTGCATCGAACTCGACGAGACGGATTCGGACTTGGAACCGGTCGCCGGAGCGACATCATCGACCGATAGGAGCGAAGCCGGCAGCTCGAAATCGATTCCGGTCAAGGCTGGGACCGACCCGCATCCATATATCGAAATCCCGGAGGTCGGACGCGTGACCGGTTTGGTGCGCCTGTTCGAGGATATAATCAGCGGAGGCAAGAGCGAAGAGCGCGGGGCGTCAAACGGATTCCGCGTTAACGTGCTTGGCAGAGTCGTAAATCAGTACGATCCGAGCTTCGGTGAGGAGAACCTCAGCCATGCGGCTTGGGCGCGGTTCCGCATGACCGTGCGCGCGGACGGACTGAACGAGCACCTGACGACGAACCGAGAACAGTTCAGAGAGTGTCGCGGAATGAGGATCTTTCGCGCGTTCCTGCGAAAAGCCTTCAACAAGGCGAGGAGCACGCACGACAGCGATGGCAGCGCGACGATGCCGGACGGTGGCGACGTACTTGTGCAATCGCTCGGCGTTGTTTCCTTGAGTCCGTTGCGCAGCGTGGTGTCGGAGGTTCTCCGTACACAGCCGGCCATTCCCGATTTGTTTGACGAGAGCGGTATAGGTGATCGAGAAGAGAAGAGACGGTCGTGGCGAGAAGACACCGCCGAGAGTATCAAGAGTGCGCTCGGTCAGGTGAAATACGAGAAGATGGATGACGACAGCTTCGCGAAGTTCAGGATCAGAGACAGCTCCGTCGTCGTCAACAGGGAGCATCCTTTTGTTATAGAGCATTCTCACAGCAGGGCGGAAAAGGAACTGATACGTACGATGGCAATGATCGGTCTGCTGTCCGATGTGTACGCGCTCGATATCGGTGTCGATCCGGGTATGCTCCATAGTGTGCGCGGGTACAGGGACAGGCTCATGCGGTTTCGTGCACTGCAACGGCGTCAATCGGGTGTCCTTATCGCGCGACTGTTGAGGACCGCGGAGCACGACAGCCGGAACAGTAGGCGATTGGAGGCAGCCGTCTCCGATGCCTTGCGATATCTGGACTTCGATGTTCGAGATCTCGGGCAGTCTGGCGAACCCGAGGGCATAGCGAAGGCGTTCACGACGCCGACGCATGGCAAACCGACAGTGGACGAACCACGCCCGCCTCTTTACAGTTTTTCGTTCGACGCCAAGTCGTCGAAACACAGAGCTGCGAAGACAGGGAACATCTCGCTTGATGCGGTCGTGGAACACCGTGATCGGTACAAGGCCAACCATGCGCTTGTCGTCGCTCCCGGGTTTAGCGATGGCGCTTTGGTGACTCGATGCGAGAAGCTGAGAGTCACTCCGATGACTACGGCCGATCTCGGGCGGTTGCTGGAATATACGGTCGAGTATGGAGCGATGCCTGTAACCACTTTTCGCAAGGTTTTCCAGTTTTTCGATCCTCATGATGTGTCGGATTGGGTGGCGTCACTCGCCGACGTAACTGAATGCACGCCGAAAGCTGACGATTGACGTGTTCATCAATGCACTTGAGGAGCTCGAGGGTAAGGTCCCGGATGCTCTGGCCGCCTCGATGGTCGCGTTCACGTGTCGAGAGACTTTGGGCGTCGTCGAGGTGCAGGAACCAGACGTGATTTCACTCGCGAAGGGTCTTCAGGTAATCGTGCCTGACTTGGTGGGTGTCGTCGACGACAAGATCGTGGTCAACGCCAGCGCATCCCATGTCGCTGCGGCGATCAGATCGCAGCTTGAGAAACTCCATGGAAACGACGGCGATAACGGCTAGGTGTGCCCGACCGGCGTTGAAGCCGATTCACCCATTTCCGGCGAGAATGGCGCCTGATCTTGTGCTGGAGAGACTAGGGGTAATTGGAGAGAACCGCCGAGTGCTCGACCCGATGGCGGGGTCCGGAGTCGTGCTAAGGCACGCAATCGAGCTCGGACACGAGGCGGTGGGGTTCGATTTGGACCCGCTGGCGGTTCTGATGTCACGGGTCTGGACGACGCCAATATCGGAGGAAAATCTAGAGAGATGGAAGACTCATGTTGTTGCCGAGGCGCGGCAAAAAAATGCGTGTGACGTCAATCTGGAATGGATCGATACCGACGAAGAGACGCGTTCTTTCGTGCGCTACTGGTTCGGGGCTTTCCAGCGTGCGGACCTCAGGCGGATAGCCTCCGTGCTGAGCGGGCTTGGCCAAGGGGAGTGCGGAGAAGACGCGGCGTCTCTGGATCTCATCCGGTTGGCGCTGAGTCGGATCATCGTCACCAAGGAGCCGCGTGCATCGCTGGCTCGAGACACTTCGCACAGCCGGCCACACAAGGTTCTGGAGGATTCCGCCTTCGAGGTGTTCCCAGCGTTTGAGCAATCGATAGGAGTGCTTCAAAAGAGGTTGTTAGAGTATCCGCCGAGCGGCAAGGCGAGTGTAGCGCGAGGTGACTCCCGCAGCTTGAAGACCATTGACAATGGATCCGTCGACACCGTCATCACCTCTCCTCCGTACCTGAACGCGATCGATTATCTGCGGGGCCACCGGCTCGCGTTGGTCTGGCTGGGCCACGGACTCAAGCAACTGCGGTGTATACGATCGGGCAGCATCGGTGCCGAGCGTGCTCCGGATGATCCCCGAGTGCATACGTTGTTTTCGAGCATAAGAGAGGCGATGGGGAATCTGGAGCAACTGCCGAGCCGCTATCGCTTGATTATCGATCGGTACGCGGAAGATCTCTACCGGATGATTTCGGAGATCGCTCGCGTGCTGCGTCCGGGGGGAACAGCGACTTTCGTTGTCGGAAACAGTTGCCTGAAGGGAACCTTCATAGATAACGCTAGCGGAGTTGCCGAAGCGGCGACAATGGTGGGACTCAAGCCGGCAGGCCTGTGCGAACGTGCGCTGCCGGATAGCAAGCGCTACCTGCCGATCATGAAGGCAGGACATCTCGGGCGGAGAATGCGTACCGAGACGATCTGCCGTTTCGTATGGTGACGGGGTGAGGCCGGGGGTATGTTTCGGTCAATCGGTGCACATGGCCGATAGCCGCACCGGCCCACGCGGGGTATCCTGATTTCGCTCACGTGATACGCTACGAGTTGCCCTCGGTGAAATGATGAAGTGATGGCGAAGCAGAAGCGGCTCAAGCCCTGGCATCAGGTGGTGCGGCTGAAGGAGGAGTTGCGCAGCGGTGAGTTGGCGCTCGCCGAGTTCGCGGCCGACTTGCACGAGGTCACGCAGGCGCAGGGTCGGCGGCCGATCTACGAAGACCCGGAGCAGTTCTTTACGCTCACCTATCCGACGCACGCGTTGCGCGAACTGGTGAAGGACGTCGCCGGGCGCTTGGCCGGGCACAGCGACAAGGCGGTGCGGCAGCTCGAATTGACCTACGGCGGCGGCAAGACGCATACGCTGATCACGCTTTATCATCTGTTCCGCGATCCGGCGGCGCTGCCGGACCTGCCGGCGGTGCAGGAGTTTGGCGAGCACGTCGGCGCCGACCTGCCGCGCGCGCTCCCGGTAGCGCTCTGCTTCGACAAGATCGACGTGGAGCGCGGCCTGGATGGCGTGCGCGCGCCGGACGGCGAGACCCGGACGCTGCGCCATCCGTGGAGCATGCTGGCGTTCCAGCTCGCGGGCGTCGCGGGGCTGCGCGCCATTCACGCCGACGGCCGCGACGAGGAGCGCGAGACGCCGCCCGCCGAGCCGCTCCTGGTGGAACTGATCGAACGGCCGCAACGGCAGGGACTCGGCACGCTGATCCTGGTCGACGAGGTGCTCATGTACGCGCGCGAGAAGGCGGGCATGGATCCCGTCTGGCGTGACCGCATCACCGATTTCTTCCAGTACCTGACGCAGGCGGTGGCCAAGGTGGACCGGGCGGCGATGGTGGCGTCGCTGCTGGCGACCGACCCCGGCAAGCAGCAGGGCGAGTTGGGCCAGCTCCTGATTACGGGACTGTTCGACGTGTTCCGCCGGCAGCGCGAGGAAGGCGTCCTCCCGGTCGGCAAGGAGGACGTAACCGAGGTGCTGTGCCGGCGCTTCTTCGAACCGGACAGCGTCCGTGATCGCAGCTCGTTCCGCTCGCACGTGATCGGCGTGGTGCGGGGGCTGGCCAAGCTCGACGACGCCACCGCCCGAGAGGGGGCGGCCGCCGAGCAGCGGTTCTGCGACAGCTTCCCGTTTCACCCCGACCTGACCGACGTGTTCTACAGCCGCTGGACGCAACTCGCCGGGTTCCAGCGCACGCGCGGCATTCTGCGGACACTCGCGACGGCGTTGCGCGAGGCCGAACAGTGGGACGTCAGCCCTCTGGTCGGTCCGGCAGCCCTGCTGTCGGCGCCCGGTGCGCCGCCGGTTTCGGATGCGGTGCGCGAGCTGACCAACGTGGCGACCGCGGTGGGCGGCGCTGCCGACGGCAACCGCACCGACTGGGCGCCGCTGCTGGAGACCGAGCTGGAGCGGGCGCGGCAGATTCAGGACGAATTGCCGGCACTGCGGGACGGCCGGGAGGCCGAGCAGGCGGTGATCGCCGTGTTCCTGCACTCGCAGCCGATCGGTCACAAGGCGTACACGCCGGAGTTGGTGCTGCTGGCGGGAAGCTGCGGGCCGGACGCCATCGAGCTGGAGAAGGGGCTGCGCCGCTGGCGGGAAATCTCCTGGTTCCTGGACGACGCGGACGCCGGGGGCGACGACGCGACGGCGCAGTCGCTGCCGCAGTCGTGGCGGCTCGGCAACCGGCCCAATCTGCGCCAGATGCACGACGAGGCGTGCGCGCAGCGGGTCGGCGCGGATGCGGTCGTGGCGCGCCTGGAGGAGGCGATCCGCGGTACGAAGTCGCTGATCCAAGACGCTACGGCTCTGGAGGTGGGCGTACACCTGTTGCCCGCGGCGCCGCGCGACGTGCGTGACGACGGCAGCTTCCGGTACGCGGTGCTGGGACCGGACACGGTTTCGGAATCGGGCAAGCCGAGCTCGGTCGCGAAACGGTTCCTCGACGAAACCACCGGGCCGGCTCGGCCGCGTGTCCATCGCAATGCCGTGGTGCTGGCGGTCCCCTCGCGCGATGGGCTGGAAGCGGCGCGCGCCGCCGTACGCGCACTGCTCGGCTGGGAGGAGGTGCAGGCGCAACTGAGGGGCCACGAAGTGGACACGGTGCAGGCCGAGCGCCTGCGGCGCCGGCTGCAGGAGGCGCGCGGGCGTGTTCCCGAAGCCGTCCGCCACGCCTACGCGGTGGTAGTGACGGTGAACGAGCGCAACGCCGTGCACGCCTTCAGACTGGCCGCGAGTGGCAGGCCGCTGTTCACGGAGATCAAGAACGACGACCGCTCCCGCATCAAGGAGACGCCGGTGGACGCGGGAGCCTTGTTGCCGGGCGGACCTTACGACCTGTGGAGCGAGGACGAGGATGCCCGGTTCGTGAAGGACCTCGCAGGGGCATTCGCGCGCTACCCGCGGTTGCCGAAGGTGCTGAATCCGAACGTGCTGCTCGATACCGTCCTGCAAGGCGTGCGGCGCGGCCTCCTGGTCGCACGGCTGGTGCGGCCCGACGGCAGTCTGCGCACATGGTGGCGCGAGGCGGTCGATACGACAGCGCGCGACGATCCGCAGCTCGAGGTGGTGCTGCCCGAACACGCCGAGCTGAGCGTCCTGTCGGACGTCCTCCTGGAGCCGGGAGTACTCCCGGGCCTGTGGACCGGCCCCGGGGCTGTCCCGGCGGTGACGCTGTCTGACGTGGAGGCATACTTTGGCGGAGACCGCGTCGTGCACGTTCCGAAAGACGGGTACGACGAGCCGTACGCGATTCCGCGCTGCGCCAGGGAGACCGTGCGCGACGCCGTGGAGCGCGCCGTTCGGCAGGGAACGGTGTGGCTCACCAGCGGCCCGGCCTCGGTGTGGAAGGAGCCGGTCCCGTACGGGGCGCTTGACGCGAACGCCATCCTCCATCCGCCGCCGGAGCCGATCGCTCCGCAGGACCTCGTGGAAGCGACCCTGCCCGGCGCGTGGACGGACGGCAGGACGAACGGCTTCGCGTTGGCGCAGGCGCTGTCGCAGAGCCGCGGCACGACGTTGCCCTGGGGGCTCGTCCGTGACGCTATCACGGCATCCACGGCGAGCCGCTGGCTGCGGCTGACAGCCGGCGGCAGCTCGATCGACTGCGCCTATGAAGCCGCCGGAAGCCTGGTGCTGGAGCGCCCCGACGAATCGGAACGGTACTCGGTCAAGCCTGACTCCGGCGGCGCCGTCCTCGAGGTGGATCAGATCCAGAACCTGGCCGATCTGGCTTCGCGCCTGTTGGAGGCGAGCGCGGGCGCCGAACTGCGCTTCCACGTGCGCGTGGTCCTTGACGGCGATCTTTCCCTGGACGACCGAACCGCCCTCGACGAATTGCTCGCCGAGGTGGCGGACGACCTCAGGATCACGCTCGATCCGGAGGATCGTGGAGCGAGCGGCCGGTCGTAGCGGACCCTGAATCGCGGCACGGAGGTACGTACCGCTCAGGAACCCCTCGTCGAACGCGTCACCCGCGACAGATCGATGTGGAGCTGCATCGTGGCAGCGAAGCTGATATATTTCGACTCATTATGGCAATGGTGCCGCGATTCTTCGAGTATTCCGGTGGGAGTTGCTTTCTCTTCGGGCCGCGCGGCACCGGCAAGTCGACGTGGCTGGGAGTCAAGTACCCGCACGCCGCCTGGATCGACCTGCTCGATGCCGAAGTCGAACGCACCTACTCCGTCCGGCCGGAACGGCTGAAGGAATTCGTCACCGCGAACGCCGATCGGCAGACCATCGTCATCGACGAGATCCAGCGCGTGCCCCAGCTCCTGCCGCTGGTCCATCAGCAGATGGAGCGCGACCCGTCGATCCGGTTCGTGCTGACCGGCTCCAGCGCGCGGAAGCTGCGGCGGTCGGGCGTCGATCTGCTGGCCGGCCGGGCGGTGCTGTGCGCGATGCATCCGTTCATGGCCGCCGAGCTGGGCGAACGGTTCGACCTCGATCGGAGCCTGGAGTCGGGCATGGTGCCGCTCGTGCTGATGGCGGATGCGCCTGATCGGACGCTGCGGGGTTATATCGATCTGTACCTGCAGCAGGAAGTGAAGGCCGAAGGGCTGGTCCGCCGGCTCGACGACTTCAGCCGATTTCTGGAGGTCGCGTCGTTCTCCCACGCGCAGGTCCTGAACGTCGCGGAGATCGCGCGTGAGTGCGTCGCCACACGCAACACGGTGGAGTCCTATCTCGGGATTCTCGAAGATCTGCTGATCGCGATGCGGCTTCCGGTGTTCCGGCGGCGGGCCAAGCGCGCCCTCGTCGCACACGCGAAGTTCTACTTCTTCGATTGCGGCGTGTTCCGCTCGCTGCGGCCCGCCGGGCCCCTCGACGTGCGGGAAGAGATCGCCGGCCCGGCGCTCGAAGGGCTGGTCCTGCAGCATCTGCGCGCCTGGATCGACTACGGTGCGGCCGACTACCGGATCTCCTTCTGGCGCACCAGGGGCGGCTCGGAAGTCGACTTCGTGCTGTACGGCGCCGCCGGGTTCCATGCGATCGAGGTCAGGAACAGCCGCTCGCTGCGCCCGCGCGACCTCCGGGGCATCAAGACGTTCGGCCGGGACTACCCGGAAGCATCGCTGCTCCTCCTGTACCGGGGCGAGGAGACCCTGGAGCGCGACGGCGTGCGGTGCATGCCGGTTGACCGCTTTCTGAGCGAGCTTGTTCCGGGGCGGGAACTGCCCCGCTGATCGAGGATTACACGGCTCCGGCGGAGCCGGCGTAGATGGTGAGGCGAAGTTCGTCTCCGAACAGCTCGTAGACCGGGCGCTTTCCGGACAGTTTCGCGCTTCGTGCCAGGATGGCCGGCACGCCTTCGCCGCGCCGGTCCATCAGGGTCAGTCGCGGCGTTTCCAGCCCTTCGGGGATCGGACAGCGATCCAGCAGGTTGGTGATGACGGGGTTTCTCGCCTGCTGCTTGTAGGGAAGGTCGGCGACGGTCATGCCGTTCATCAGCATGCCGGGCGAGCACAGCTCGATGCGATCGGAGAACATGCGCAGGCGTATCTTGGCGCCGCGAATCGAGTAGTCGCGATGCGCCACCGCGTTTACCACCGCCTCGAAGATGGCTGCCGGGTCGTACTGCGGCCAGTCGCGCCGGCCCATCGCCTTGGATGCCTCGACCCGCTGATTGCGGGCGACGAAACGGCAGGCATAGGCGATCTGCTCGTCGAGGGGACCATCGATGTCCTTCGCGTCGAGTTGATATCGCCGCTCATCCAGCGCCTCGCCGATGGTAGCGCCGCGATAGGCAACCGCCTGGATGAACGCGTGCGGCATCCATCGCTGCGGGAATCGGCTGCCCAGCAGGATGCCGGCCACGGTAGGTCGCTGGCCGCCCGACTCATCCTGCGCCACCATGTCCAGCTTCAGCAGCGCGGTGGCTCGATCGTCGTCGCTGATTTCGCCTCGAAAGCGGTCCACCAAGCGCGGGTCCAGGTCATCCACGGATGCGTCCGCAATCGCCTGGCCACCGAAGTCGCGCATGCGTGACCCGCTGCGCAACTCGAACAGTCGCGCCAGGTAATCGGGCTCCATCTGACGCTTCGAGCTGCCGATCCGGCGCAGGTACCCGCCGGGGCTCTTGTGAACGGACACACCGCGGAGGACGTCGATGCGCAGCACGGCAACGGGAGCGGCATCGGGTCCGGGCAACCTCACCTTGCTGATGTCCGCGACGAGCGGGGGAGTGATCGAATCCTGCATCGTGTCCGCGACGAGGCGCTCCGCGGCGTCCAGATGAGTACGCGGAATGCCGGTGACGTGGCGCGTCCTGTCTGCTACGCCCAGCACCAGCGTGCCGCCATTCGCGTTGGCAAGCGCGGCAAGTTCGTCGGCCAACTGATCGCGTCGAGGCCCCGTGATGCGACCGTGGAAGACCGTCAGCTCCTTCAGTTCCAGCGTGCTGTCCTCGCCCAGGCGGATCCGGTCTGCGAGCTGCTCAGGTTCGTCAGTCATGGCTGCGCTGCCGCCATCGACGATCCGGCAAGGCGACAATGCCCAGCCTGTCGCGACGTGTCCCGGCATGCGAGTGCTTTGTCATGGGGTTCGACGACAGGGTAACGTCCGTAGGGGGAGGGGAGATAGTGGGGGTAGTGTCGTCCCCGGGTTCAGCCGATTCGCTGGATTCGGTGCTGGCCGAGTTGCGCAGCGACCGGTCCTTCATGCGCAACGTCGCCCACTGGGAGGTGGCGCCGGCTCGCGCGGGCGAGGCCGTGCCGTTCCCGCAAGAGCTGGACGACGGCCTGCGGCGCGTCCTGCGCGCGCGCGGCATCGAGCGGCTGTACGGCCACCAGGCGGACGCCTGTCGGCACGTGAGGGCGGGCGAAAACGTGGTGCTGGTGACGCCGACCGCCTCGGGAAAGACCCTGGCGTACAACCTGCCGATCCTGTCGCGCTTCCTGCGCGACGCCGAGGCAACCGCGCTCTACCTGTTCCCGACCAAGGCGCTGTCCCAGGACCAGCAGGCCGAGCTGGACGGCCTGGTGCAGGGCGGCGGCCTGCCGGTGCCGGCCTTCACCTACGATGGCGACACGCCGCCATCCATCCGCGGCCGGGTGCGCGAACGGGGCCGCATCGTCATCACCAACCCGGACATGCTGCACACCGGCGTGCTGCCGCATCACCCCAAATGGGGCCGGTTCCTCGGCGGGCTGCGCTTCGTCGTGATCGACGAGCTGCACATCTACCGCGGCGTGTTCGGCTCCCACCTGGCCAACGTCATCCGCCGGCTGAAGCGGATCGCGGCGTTCTACGGGGCGCGCCCGCGCTTCGTCTGCTGCTCGGCGACTATCGGCAATCCGCTGGAGCTGGCCCGCCGCATCATCGAGGAGGACGCGGTCCTGATCGACCGCAACGGCGCCCCCGCCGGCGAGCGCCACTTCCTGCTCTACAACCCGCCGCTGCTGAACGCGGAGCAGGGCATCCGCCGCAGCGTCGTCAACGAGGCGCACGAGATCGCCGCCCGCCTGTTGCGCCGAGGCGTGAAGACCATCGTGTTCGCACGCTCGCGCACGCGCACGGAGTTGATCTCGACCTACATCAGGGAGTCGTTGCGGGACCGGCCGGCGCCGGAGGCGGCCGTCGCCGTCGCGTCCTATCGCGGCGGCTACCTCCCGAACGAGCGGCGCCGCATCGAGCGCGGGCTGCGCGACGGGTCGCTGCGCGGCGTGGTGTCGACCAACGCGCTGGAGCTGGGCATCGACATCGGCGGACTGGACGCGTCGGTGATGGCCGGCTTCCCCGGAACCATCGCCTCATGCCGGCAGCAGGCGGGCCGCTCCGGCCGCGCGGCCGACGTGTCGCTGTCGATCCTGATCGCCTCGCCGGCGCCGATCGACCAGTTCGTCATCCGCCATCCGGAGTATCTGTTCGGCGCCTCCCCGGAGTCCGGCCACGTCGATCCGGACAACATCCACATCCTGCTCGACCAGCTCAAGTGCGCGGTCTTCGAGCTGCCGTATCGCGACGACGATGCGGAGACGCCGCATGTGGCCGAGCTCCTCCGGTACCTGGGGGAGCAGGGTGTGCTCCACCACGCCGACGGCTCGTGGTACTGGACGGACCGCGCCTATCCGGCGGAGCAGGTGTCCCTGCGCACCTCCACGGCGCAGAACGTCGCCATCGTCGACGCCACCGGGGGCGGGCGCCGCCTGATCGGGGAGATGGATCAGGTGTCCGCCAAGATGCTGCTGCACGACGGCGCGATCTACCTGCACGGAGGCGAGCAGTACCGCGTCGAACGCCTGGACATGGAGGAGCAGACCTGCACGGTGGCGCGCGTGGCGGCCGACTACTTCACCGAGTCGGTCGTCCGTACCGACATCAGGCTGCTGCACCGGGACGACGAGACCGGCTCGGCCCATGGGCTGGTGCTCGGCGACATCCTGGTCCGCACCCGGCCGACCGGCTTCAGGAAGGTCCGCTATCACACGCACGAGCGGGTGGGCCGCGGCGACATCCACCTGCCCGCGGACGAGATGCACACGCGGGCGGTCGCCGTCGTGCTCGGCGCCGACACGGCGGCCGGGCGCCGCTTCGCGTCGCTCGCCGACTGGCAGCGGCGCACCGTGATGAGCCGGCTGGGCTACCTGATCCGCAACGTGGCGCCCGTGTTCCTGCTCTGCGACGTGCGTGACCTCGGCGTCGCCGAACGCACGCGCGATCCCGACCTGGGAGCGCCGGCGCTCTATCTGTACGACGCCTGTCCGGGCGGCTCCGGGCTGGCCGAGGGGTTTCGCGACGACGCCGAGCGCATCCTGCGGGGATGCCGCGACCTGGTGGCCGGCTGCGCGTGCGATCGGGGATGCCCCTCCTGCATCGGCCCGTTCGAGAGCCGCGGGAGCCACGATCCCAAGGAGCTGATGGTCGACTTTCTGGACGCTTGGCTCGATGCCGGCCGGGCGGAGGATGGCGTCGAGCCCGCGGTTTCGGGCGGTGCGACGTCCATGAACACCGCGGCGGCGGCTGCGATCGGAGCGGGACGATGACCACGGGATCGGCTACCGGATCGCTGCGCGACTCGATCCGCCGGCGGCTGGACTACCTGCGCGCGGGCGGCG
The DNA here is from genome assembly GCA_965215345.1 of Spirochaetia bacterium. GTDB lineage: Bacteria > Spirochaetota > Spirochaetia > SZUA-6 > Bin103 > CATQHW01. The sequence continues at coordinate 821,044 of CBDCDL010000001.1, forward strand.
GGGAGCTCCCGCCCTTCGCGCCTGACGACCACGACGACGGCTGCCTGCCCGAACGCCTGGGCGCCGACTGGCAGCGGCTGGCGCCGTACGTGCATCGCCGGGTGGCGATCGTCCCCTCGCCGCTCACGGACCGACCTCGGTTGCTGCCGGAGTCGGTGCCGATCGAGCGCTGCGCCTTCTTCGACACGGAGACCACGGGGCTGGCCGGCGCCGGGGCGGTCATCTTCCTGTTCGGGATCGCCACGGTGCGGGGCGACCGCATGGTGGTGGAGCAGGTGTTCCTGGAGGACTTTCCGGGGGAGACCGCGTTCCTGGAGCACGTCGAACGCCTGCTGGCCGGGCGCCGGCTGTTCGTGTCGTTCAACGGCAAGGCGTTCGACAAGACCATCCTGACGGCGCGGTTCCTGATGGACGGGCGCAGCCTGAACATGCCGGAGCACCTGGACCTGCTGTACCCGTCGCGCCGCCTGTGGGCGTCGATCACCGTCGATTGCCGGCTCAAGACCCTGGAGGAAGAGATCCTGGGCATCGACCGGGGCGAGGACATCGACGGGTTCGAGGTGCCCGACATCTACTTCGAGTTCCTCAGAACCGGCAAGCCGGGACGGCTGCCGGTCGTGTTCGATCACAATCACAACGATGTCGTGACTCTCGCGCAGCTTCTGGCGACGATCGATCGGGCGTTGGCCGGGGACGACACGGTCCCGGTGGACCCGCGCGGCGTCGGCCACCTGCTGCTGGCCCAGGGGGATCCGTGCGGACTTGACCATCTGCGCCGCGGATACGTGGACGGGCAGCTTCCCTGCGGCACCGCGCTGGGCGGGGAGTTGAAGCGCGCCGGCGCCTGGACCGAGGCGGTCGAGCTGTGGCGCGACATGGCCGAGCGGCACCGCGACCGCGGGGCGGCAGTCGAGCTGGCCAAGTACTACGAGCACCGGGCGAAGGACTACGACGCCGCGCTCGACTGCGTGCGGCCGTTCTTCGGCGGCGTCAGGAACGGGGCGAGCGGGCTCCATGACGACATGCTGCGCCGGGTGGCCCGCCTGCGCCGCAAGCGTGCGGCGGCGACGGCCGTTCACGCCGACGGTGACCGCGCGTGAGCGACCTCCTGCCCGTGAACGTGGGCGATCTGCTGCACTGCCGCGGCGTCGAGTCCGCCCGCGTCGAGTTCAAGGCCGGCTGGGATCAGGCGACCACCGGCGTCCAGGTGGTAAAGACCGTCTGTGCGTTCGCGAACGACCCGCACAACCTCAACGGCGGGTACGTCGTGATCGGTGTCGGCGAGCGGTCGGGACGCGCCGTGTTGCCGCCGCGCGGATTGTCGGCATCCGAGGTTGCGGCGGCGCAGAAATGGATCCGCGGCAACTGCAATCGCATCGATCCCGCGTACCAGCCCGTGATGTCACCCGCAGTGGTCGACGGCCGCACCATCCTGGTGCTCTGGGTGCCGGCGAGCGAGACCAAACCCCATCAGGCGCCCGACGGTAGCGGCGGCCCTGCGAAGTTCTGGATACGGCTGGGAGCCGAGACCGTGGACGCGCGGGCCAACGGCATGCTGAAGTCGCTGCTGGAGCAGACCGCTCGGGTGCCATGGGACGACCGGCGGGCGTCGCAGGCACGCGTCGAGGACGTGCGCGAGGCGAAAGTGCGGGAGTACCTCCACGACGTGCGGAGTGGCCTGCTGACGGACGTCGAAGCGGTCCAGGTCTATCGCCGCATGCGGCTCACCGCTCGTGCCAACGATCACGAACTGCCGCGCAACGTGGCGATCCTGTTCTTTGCCGATGACCCGGCAGAGTGGTTTCCAGGCGCCCGGATCGACGTGGTCGAGTTCCCCGACGGGCCGGCGGGAGACGTGCTGCACGAGCGCATATTCCGCGGCGGTCTTGCCGACCAGGTTCGTGACGCCCTCCACTATCTCGAGGGGCTGGTGCCGACGCACATCAGAAAGGAGCCCGATCGCATCCGGGCGCGCGTGTGGGCCGACTATCCGATGCGCGCACTCCGCGAGACGCTGGTCAACGCGGTCTATCACCGCAGCTATCAGCCTGACACTCCCGAACCGACGAAGGTCTATCGGTATCCCGATCGGATCGAGATCACCAGCTATCCCGGACCGGTGCCGGGAATCGAACGCGACCATCTGCGCGCGGGCGCCACGGTCCCCTCGGCGCCTGCGCGCAATCGCCGCATCGGCGAGTTTCTCAAGGAGTTGGACCTGGCCGAGGCACGCCTGACCGGCCTTCCCAGGATATTCCAGGCGATGGAGCAGAACGGATCACTGCCGCCCCGATTCGATTTCGACGACGGACGGACCTATTTCCGCGCCACCCTGTTCCGGGCGCCCCGGCCGCCGCGTGCCGGCGAGGATCAGCGGTAGTAACTGATCCGGTAGCCGCCGCGCGACGAGAAGCCGAGCCGCTCGTACAGGCGCAGCGCGGCCACGTTGCCGGCCTTGACGAACAGGCACGCCTGCTTCTTCTGGTGGAAGATGTCGCGGAGCAGCGCGAGCATCACGGCCGTGCCCAGGCCGGTGCGGCGGCGGTCCGGGATGGTGAAGACACCGCCGATCTGGTCCACCTGGAAGCCGCGCGTGTTGGTGGCGGCGATGGCGACCGGACATCCGCGGTGCTCCGCCACGTAGACCAGTTCGCCGCGCAGCGCCCGACGCAGCCGCCTGCGGCAGTCGCCGCGGTTGAACCGTGACGGATCGAGGACGACTTCCTCCAGCTCGTATGCTTCCCGCAGTGCCAGCAGGCGCTCGGTGTCGCGGACCGTCGCGCGTCGCAGGTCGAGATCGTCGCCGCCGGTGCGCTTGGCCGGCAGCGTTCCCGTGCTCGCCTCGCCGCGATCCAGGGTCATGAGCACGTGGTCCACGCGCACGCGGGGACGCAGCCGCAGCAGCCGCTCCGCGCGAAGCACGTCGGCAGTCATCCCCATGCAGGAGTGCAGCGTGCCGGAGGCGTGGATCCTGCCGCGCAGCGCACGGATGTTCTGTTCGTTCCACGGGCGGATGCCGTCCGCGCGCGGCGGATCCCGATCGTCCTCGAATGCCGCCAGCAGCAGCCCGTCGCGGGCGCGCAGCACGACATCTGCGATCGCTCCGTTCCGGCGCGTCGCGTACAGGCTGAACGGCCTGCCCCGCAGGGGTGACGCGGACTCGCGCAGGCAGGCGGTGAGCGGCACGTACGCCCACTCGCGGTCGAGAAGACGGTCGAGCACCGCGCGGCGGTGGCGGGGTCCGGCCTCGAACCAGCCCGTGGCCGTCGTCCGCCGTGCCGTGCGGGCATCCTGCAAGCCCGTCATCTCCTCAGGGGAACGGTCCGCGTCGTCCCACATCACGGTGACCCGTCCGCCAATCCGAAGTCGATGGGGAGCCGGCCCTCCGCAGGATAATCGCCGGCCAGGACCGCGAGCCCGGCGCGGTACGAGTCGCGGCTTGCGCCGTACACCGCCACCGCCGTCTCCACCCACGGCAGGTCCGCCAGATAGACCGGCGTGAGCGCCGACACGACCAGGACGCGGTCCGCATACGGCGACAGCTCGGCCAGCACCTCGCCGCTGTTGTAGTTCATCAGCAGAAAGATGATCGCATCGTAGGCGCCGGCGAGGTTGCGCACCGCCTCGCGGTCGCTCGGGCGCGAGGCATGGAACGGGCTGTACGGGAACCGGTAGGTATCGGCCTGCGGGAACCGCAGCAGGCCTTCCTGCAGGAACTCGTCGCTCTGGCCGACCAGCAACAGCCGCCGGGCCGGATCCGGCCGGAACGGGATGTGCGCGCCGCGGATCGCCGTGACGCTGCGCGCCGCGCTGTCCAGGAAGAACTCGGCTGCCCCGGGCGCCGGTACGGCGGACTCGACGTCGTCGGCCGGGAACAGCGGCACGGCGCCGGGCGAACGGAGTGCGCGCAGCTTCACCGTCAGCACGCGTGCGGCGGCCTCCCGCACGCGCGCGCGGAACACCGGATCGTCCATTCCTTGCCACAGTACCTGCCAGGTCCGCTCCTGCAGCTCCGGGGTGTGGGAGACCAGGATCAGGTCGTTGCCCGCTCGCATGGCCTGCTCGGCCGCCGCCGCCGTGTCGAATGTGGTGTTGAGGGCGCCGCGCATCTCGAGGTCGTCGCTGATCACCAGGCCGTCGAAGCCGAGCCGGTCGCGCAGCAACTCACGCAGGAAGAACGGTGACAGGGAGGCCGGCAAGGCGGGATCGATGATGCGGGGATAGCCGACGTGGGCGTTCATGATCGCCTGCAGGCCTTCGCGGACCAGCAGGCGGTAGGGCACCAGATCGCGGTCCCAGAGGGTTGCAAGGTCGGCGTCCGCGGTCGGGAAGACTCCATGCGAGTCGCCGGCGGCGCCTCCGTGCCCGGGGTAGTGCTTGGCGGCGGCAATCACGCCGGCCGAGTCCAGGCCGCGATGGAACGCGACCGCCAGCAACCCGGTCTGCACCGGGTCCGCGGCGAACGCGCGCGGGCCGATGACCGCGGCGCCGGGGTCGGCATACACGTCGACGGTCGGCGCCAGGTTCATGTTGATGCCGAGCGCGCGCAACTCCAGGCCGATGAACCGGCCCGTCCGATAGGCGTCGTCGGGAAGCCCGCCGGCGCCGAGCGCGAGGTTGCCGGGCGTCTGCGACGTGAGGTCCTTGACGTGGCGGACCCAACCGCCCTCCTGGTCGGTGATGACGAGCAGGGGCACCTGCAGACGGGTGGATCGCGCCGCTTCCTGCATGGCGCCCACGCCGGCGGCCAGCTCCGCCAGCCCGTCCACGTTGCGGCTGAAGATCTTCACGCTGCCCAGGTGGCGCTGTTCGACCCACGCGCGCAGCTCGTCCGGGAAACCGGTTCCCCGGTAGCCGAGCGCCAGAGTCTGGCCGAGCAGCTCCGAGTCGCTCATCGCTTCGATCAGGTAGGCGACCTGCTCATCGACCGGAGCGTCCCGCCAGAACCCGGCGGATCCCACGCACGGCGGCGACTCCTCCGGTCGGCAGACGACCGCCGGGTCGGGCGGCGCCGCGCAGAGGGAAAGCGCAGCCGTCAGCAGCGCCCCGACGGCGGCCGGCGTGCGTGGCGCCGTCACGCAACGCCCGACAGCGTCCAGGACGGCCCGGAGAACTTCGCCAGCAGAGCCGTGGCGCGCTCGGTCTCCGCGGCGTCCAGGCGCGACGCTTCCACCGGCGCCAGCACGGCCGCAAGGCTCCGCCGAAGCCGGTCCGCCACCTCCGCGAAGTCGGCGGAGCGACCGGTCTCCTTCGCAAGCCAGGACGCGTCGGCCGCGCCCGCAGCGGGCGCAGCCGTCAGGTAGCGCGCAACCCGCCGGAAGGTGTCGTCCAGCGGGATGGAGCCGTGCTGGAGCACCCCGTGACGGGTGACCATCTGCGCGCTGCCGACCAGCTTGCCGAACCGGCCCACCACCTCGTATTCGCCCACCGCGCCGAAGCAGTCGGGATCGGCCGCGTCGCCGATCTGCGCCGGGTTGCGCCGGCAGGCAACCCCCAGCTCGGTCAGGGCGGCGAGCAACAGATCGCCGACGAAGCGGTATACGGTACGTTTGCCGAACGGGCGCAGGTGGGCCGTGCCGAGCGCCACCGCGTAGGTCACCTCCGCGGCATGCAGGACGGCGCGCCCACCGGTGGGCCGACGGACCAGGCCGACATCCTCCTCCCGAAGCCGCTCCCGGAGCACATCGGAGACCGGCTGAAAGCGCCCGATCGACAGGGTGGGTGGACGGAATCCGTACAGCCGGATCGCTGGCCGCCCGCCGGGCGCCGCGGCGGAGGTGGACAGCACCTCGTCGACGGCCATGTTCCAGGGCCCGTCCCCTGGCTCATGACAGATCAGGCGGATCGGACCGCCGTCGAGAACGTCCACGTCCTGCTACAGTACACCGCCTATGGACGGCCCGAAGCGGAGATATGCCCTGATCGGGGCAGGCGGGCGGGGCCGCTTCTTCTACGAAGCGCTGGCGCGTGACTTCGGCCACCGCGCGCAGGTGGTGGCGCTCTGTGACCTCAATCGGACCCGGATGCAGTACGTCAACCGGGTGATGGGACGCCATGCCGGAGGCGGCGAGGCGGCCCTGTACGGAGCGGACCGCTTCGAGGCGATGCTCGTCGAGCAGCGACCCGACACGGTGATCGTCAGCACGATCGACCGCACCCATCACCGCTACATCATCGGCGCGCTCGACCGCGGCTGCGACGTCATCAGCGAAAAGCCGCTCACCATCGACCAGCACCGGCTGCAGGCCATCCTGGACGCGGTCGAACGGTCCGGACGTTCGGTTCGCGTCGCCTACAACTACCGCTATTCACCGCTTGCCACCGCCGTGCGCGGGATCGTCGCCGACGGGACCGTGGGCAGGGTCACCTCCGTGCACTTCGAGTGGCTGCTCGACACCCGGCACGGGGCCGATTACTTCCGGCGCTGGCACCGCGACAAGCGCAACAGCGGCGGGTTGCTCGTGCACCTGGCATCGCACCACTTCGACCTGGTCAACTTCTGGCTGGCGAGCGCGCCGGAGACGGTGTCGGCCTGTGGCGACCTGGCGTTCTACGGCCGCGCCAACGCCGAGGAGCGGGGAGAGACGCGCTTCTACGCCCGCGCGCATGGCAGCGACGCGGCCGTGGACGATCCCTTTGCCCTGGACTTGGCCGGGAACGACACGCTGCGCCAGATGTACCTGCAGGCCGAGCACGAGGACGGCTACCTGCGCGACCAGAGCGTGTTCGGTGACGGCATCAGCATCGAGGACACGCTGGGGCTGCTGGTGCGGATGCGCAACGGCGCGATACTGACCTACTCGCTGACCGCCTACGCGCCATGGGAGGGATTCCGACTCTCCATGACCGGCACCGCCGGCCGGATCGAGGCACACCAGGTGGAGACGTCCTACGTGTCGGCCGGCGGCGACCAAGCCCGCGAAGCGGCCGCGGCGAGCCGGCGGCTGCGCGTGCTGCCGATGTTCGGGGACCCGCGCGAGGTCGATCTGGAGGACGCGCCGGGCGCCCACGGCGGCGCCGATCCGCGCATGCTGCACGACCTGTTCGGCGAGCAGGCGGACGATCCGCTGTCGCGCGCGGCGTCGCACGTGGACGGCGCCAACGCCATCCTGACCGGCATTGCCGGCAACGTCTCGATGCGCACCGGCAGGGTCGTGCGCGTCGACGATCTGGTCACGCCGCCCCAATAGTCGTCGCCTTCGGCTCCGGCTATTGGCCCAGCCCCGCCTTTCGCTCCGGGGTCGATCGAGGCGCCGCTGACGCGCCGCCCCGCTCAACACCGGAGCAGGCTGGAATCCCCGTCGCCTTCGGCTCCGGTTATCGGCCAGTCCCGCCTTTGCTCCGGGGTCGATCGAGGCGTTGCTGACGCGCCGCCCCGCTCAACACCGGAGCAGGCTGGAATCCCCGTCGCCTTCGGCTCCGGCTATCGGCCCAGCCCGGCTTTTCGCTCGCCTTCGGCGCCGGTCGCGGGCAGCACGCGCACGGCCGGCGCTGCCGGGCCCGGCCGGCCGAGCTCCGCTTCGCTCGGCCGCAGGTAGGCGGGCCGCGGAATGACGCGCCGGACTGCTTGCCGGGAGAAGCGCTGGACGCCGATGTCGAGCAGCGCGGCCGCGTCGGCCTGACCGGCGCCGGGATCCAGGGCGATGCCGTCGTGATCACCCCATCCGGCATGCAGACCCGGCGCCGCCGGACCAGTCAGCAGCACGGCCGGATAGGCGCGCAGGCGTTCCCGGATCCGGTCCGGGCTCTCGTCCAGGAAGCCGCTCAGACGCCGGCCGGAGCGGTAGAACGCCGCGTACAGCCGGCCCTTGCGGGCATCGACCAGGGGCACGACCACCCCGGGGAAAAAGCGCAGGCGGTGGCCTGCGGCATCCAGGCCTGATACGCCGATCAGGCCGCGTCCGCCGGCGGTCAGCCCCAACGCGGTGGCGATGCCGATACGGGTGCCGGTGAACGATCCGGGCCCGATGCCGCACACCACCAGGTCCACTTCGTGCGCCCCGACGCCGGCCTGCTCCAAGGCACCGGCGACCAGCGGAGCCAGGCGCGTGCCGTGCTCCAGGCCGACGGAGAGCGAGGACACGACGGTGGCCTGCGGGGTCGAGACGCACACGCCCATCACCGGCGTGGCGCTGTCGAAGGCGACGGCGGTCACGCCGGGCCTCTCAGGGAGATGGTCCGGCCTCCGCCGGCGGTCACCGAGAACTCCACCTGGATGGCATCCGTGATCGGCGGCTGCGCGTGCTCCGGCCACTCGACGACGGTGATCCAGGGACCGTGCAGCATCTCGTCCATGGCAAGCGATGCGTACTGGCCGGCCGTGGAGATCCGGTACAGGTCCACGTGGTACAGCGTCAGACGGCCGTGATATTCGCTGACCAGCGCATAGGTGGGGCTGGTCACGTCGTCCGGGATGTCGAGGCCGCGGGCGAGGCCCTTGGCAAAGGTGGTCTTGCCGCTGCCCAGCGGCCCGGAAAGCGTCACCACGTCGCCGGCGCCGAGCGAGCGGCCCAGCCGCTCGCCGAGCGATTCGGTCTCCGCAGCCTCCACCGTGTGATGGCGACCCGGTTCAGGGGCGGGCGGCAGCGAGTCGTTCACGGGTCGGTCACCGGTCGTGACCGTAGACGAAGCGGTGAATCCGGTTGCGGTGTGCGCAGGACAAGCGGGTGAACTGCAGGTGCACGACCATGCCGGCCGGCCACTGAGGCTGTACGTGGCGTGCCAAGCAGGTCGCGACGATCCGGGTTTCGGGACCCAGATCGAACTCGATGCGCGTCACGCTGTCGATCTGCAGGGCGGCGAGCCGCCAGATTGCGCAGCCGCCCGTCGACACGTCCAGGATCGTGGCCATGGTACGGCGTGCCGGAGCCCAGGCAGGAGCCCGCGGTGGAGACCCGCGGAGGTGGCCGGGCGCCGCGATGAACGGGGTGACGATGCACGGCCGTTCCACCTGCCGCCGAAGCTGCCTGCGCCGCGGGTCGCCGGCGGCGTGGCGCTCCAGACGCTCTTCGAGCCGGAAGTAGCGCGCCAGCCGGAGTTGACGCTCGGGATCCGTCAGATCGGCCCGTCGTTCCGCCGTGTCGACCGCACGAGCCAGCACGCCGGCAAGGAGCTCGCGGTCGTCGATCAGTCGGGCCGGGTCCTGAATGCCGTTGCGGCGCGCCAGCCGGTCGAGCACCGCCGCATCGGCGGCGTCGATGCCGCCCACGGCGGCGATGCGCCGCAGTCGGCGCTGCCGGGACCGTTCGCCGAGAGCGCGCGACCACACGGGAACCGTACGCGTCCTCAACCGGCGATGGCGGCCAGGTAACGGGCCGCGACGGGATCGTCGGGATCGATTTCCCGTACGGTCCGGAAGTAGCCCAGGGCGCCTTCCGTGTCTCCGCGCCGCAACTGCAGGACGCCCAGGTTGGAGATCACGCGCGTATCCTCGGGGGCAAGCTCCAGGGCCAGGCGCAGGCAGCGTTCGGATCCCGCCAGATCGCCGAGCTCCAGGTTGCAGATCGACAGCTCGTTGAGCGTGTCCACCTGCGGCTCGCCGAGCTGCAGCGCCTTCTCGAAGGCGACGCGAGCCTGCGCGTAGTCGCCCGTGCGGCGCAGGCCCCAGCCCAGCACGAACCAGCCGTTCCAGGTCTCGGGATGGTCGCGGACGAAACGGCGCGCGTGCTCGACACCTTCCTGCTCGCGGCCGTCACGGATTGCCGTCACCGCCCTCCGGAAGAGGGCGTCGCCGAGCCCCGCGGCGTGGATCTCCTCGCGAAGTGAGCGCGCCTGCTGCAGCTTCTCTTCGTCCTTGCCGTACTTCAGGTACAGCTCCAGGTGCCGGCGGCAACTGTCGTGGTCGGCCATCTCGGAGTGGAAGAAGGCCAGGTTGAAGTGCGCATCCGGGAACAGCGGGTCGATGTCCAGTGCCCGCCGGTACGCGGTCAGCACTTCACGGTGCCGACGCCCGGCTTCGTCGCGGTCGTCGGCCTGCAGGGCAGCCCGCACCCGCTCCTCGTAGGTCAGCGCCAGGTTCACGGCGGGCTGCGGGTTCTCCGGGAACACGCCCATCAGCGCCAGGAACAACTCTTCGGCCAGGTCCAGGTCGCCGTTGCGTGCCTTGAAGATCGCCGCTTCGGTGAGCTCCTCGTTGACTCCGGGGCGCGCAGCGCACACGAACCGCCGGAAGTACGCCGCGTCGCGGTGCCCCGGACGGTAGGCCAGGACCTTGAGCATCCCGGCGATGATCGACTCCCAGGTGATCTCTTCCGGGTCGACCTCATCGGTACCGGCGTCCATCTCCAGCGGCAACGGGATGCCCGGATCGATCGGGAAGTCGCCAACCCGCAGGTCGGGAACGTCAGGGAGATCGATGAAGACGATTCGTTCCAGGGGGTCGTTTCGGGGCATCCTTGGACCGGTTCCTGTGCGCGGCCCGGCAGTGGCGTACCATGGCCGCTCGACGAGCGTATCAGGAGAGGACGGTGGCGAACTACTCGGTGTTCGGTATGGGCAATCCCCTCATGGACGTGATCGGCCACGTGTCCCACGAATATCTGGAGCGTGTCGGCGCGCAGCCGGGGACGATGACGCTGGTCGACGGCGGACGTGCAGCGCGGATCGCCGCCGGACTCGCGCAGCCCGGACGCCGGCCCGGCGGAAGCTGCGCCAACACCTTGCGCGGGCTCGCCTGGCTGTCCCGGCTGGCAGACGAGCCCGCTGTCCCGCCGCCGGTGATGACCGGCGTCATCGGCGACGACGCGATTGGCCGCGACCTCTCCCGGCAGCTCGAGGAGAGCGGGGTTGTCAGCAGGCTGAGCGCGCATCCACACCAGCCGACCGGTACCTCCGTGGTGCTGGTTACCCCCGATGGCCAGCGCACGATGTTCACGTCCCTCGGGGCATGCCTGGAACTCTCGATGGACCATCTCGACCGGGCGGCGATCGCCGGCAGCGACTGCATCCATGCGACCGCCTACCTGTGGGGGCCGCCGGGCGCGCGGCACGCGCTGACCACCGCGGCGGCCGCGGCGCGGGCCGGCGGCGCCACGGTCGCCTTCGACGTGGCGGACATGGGGGTGGTGGGCACCTGCGGCCATGAGCTGCTGGAGTGGATTCCCGGGTCGGTCGATCTGCTGTTCGCCAACGAGCAGGAAGCGCGCACGCTCGCCGGGATCGTAACCGGCTCACCGGCCGCAGGGGAGATCGAGCTGGCCTGCGCCGCCCTGGGTGAGCTGGCGCCTACGGTGGTGGTCAAGCTTGGAGCGGCAGGATCCCTGGTGTGGGAGCGTGGAGCGATCGCGGCGCGCGCGCCGGGCCTGGAGGCGCGGGCCGTCGATACGACCGGCGCCGGCGACTCGTTTGCGGCCGGCTACCTGTACGCGACGCTGAGCGGATGTGGCGCCGGGGAAGCGGCGACGCTGGGCAACCGCGTGGCGGCTGCCATCGTGGAAGTGGAAGGATGCGACTACCGGGCGGTCGGCGGCGGGTTTTCGTTCTGAGGATCGCGGGCCGCGGTTGGCAGCCCGGCACGCGCAGGTGCGGATGAGAGCTCGGGCGCAGTTGCGCCATGGTCGGGCACGTCGCCGTCGATCAGGGTCTGATCGATCATCCCGATCAGGCGCGTGGCGATCTGCGCGACGGCGTGCGAGTCGCGCTGTGTGTCCGACGCCGCCCGCTGCGCCTTGAACAGTTCGTCGGTGATGTTGAGACCGCACACGATGGCCACGCGTAGCGAATCCGCCTGCGGCATGGCCCGTCGCGCCTCGGCCACGCGGCTGGAGAAGTGCTCGATGAGCTGCGAGAGGTGTTCGGTGGACTCGTCCGACTTTATCGTGAACGCGGAGCCCAGGATGTCTACTTCGGCAAGGTGCTTGGCCACCGGTTACAGCCTCACCGCGGCGCCGGGTGCCTCAGTCTGCCCGACTATGGTGCACCGGCTCCGGGTGAGCCCCCGCCTCCGAGTGAGCCTTGGCCGCCTGGCCCCTGGCCCGTGCCGGCGGCTGAGGAGCCGGGCGGGCTCGGTGGAGGATCGGCGGGAGACGCCGCCTCCTCGGCCTTCTGCATCTCCGCCCAGGCGTCTTCCAGACCGTCGAGCTTGTTCAGCGTGCGCTGGATGATCTCTTCGACGTTCTGCTGGTCGCGGCGGACGTTCTCCAGCATCCCCTCCAGCTCCCGCGTGCGCGCTTCGGCCGACTCGAGCGAGGTGCTGAGTGTGCGGTTCGACGTGCTGAGCGTGCGGTTCTGAGCGCGCAGGCGTTCGATCAGATCGATGGCGCGCAGCACGCGCGCCTCCAGGTCGGCGATCTGCTGCACGCGGATCATGAGTCGACGGCGGCCAGTTCCGCCCGGGCCCGCTTGACGATCGCCTCGAACGCGACGGGATCCTCGATCGCGAGGTTGGAGAGCGCCTTGCGGTTCAGCGCGATCCCGGCCCGCGACAGACCGTGCATGAACTGCGAGTAGCGCAGGTCATGCTGGCGGCAGGCGGCCGAGATGCGTGCGATCCAGAGGCGGCGGAACTCTCCCTTGCGCCGCCGCCGGTCGCGGTAGGCGTACATGCCCGCCTTGGCCAGCGCATCCTTGGCCGTCCGATACAGCTTGCTGCGCCGTCCCCAGTACCCCTTGGCCTGCTTGAGGATCTTGCGGCGCTTGGCGTGGTGCTTGTGACTGTCGATTGCTCGTGCCATGTGCCTCTATCCGTTCGGCAGCAGACGGCGGATGCGCTTGTGCTCGGTGGGACTGAGCAGGCCCGAACGCCGCAGCCTCCGCTTCCGCTTGCTGTTCTTCTTGGTGAGTATGTGCCGCAGCCCCTGCTTCTTGTACTTCACCTTGCCCTTGGCGGTGACGCTGAAGCGCTTGGCGGTACTGCGGTGGGTCTTCGCTTTGGTACTCATCGTTACTTCTCGGTTTACTTCCTGGACTTGGGACTCAGCACCATCGACATGAAGCGACCCTCCATCTGCGCCGATCTGGCAAGCACCGCGTATTCCTGCGTGAGCTCCACCACCCGGTCGAGAACCGCGCGGCCGATTTCCGTGTGCGCCAGCTCGCGGCCGCGGAACCGAATGGTCACCTTCACCTTGTTCCCCTGATCCAGAAACGACTTGATGTGCCGGGACTTGAAGTCCAGATCGTGCGAGTCGATCTTGGGCTGCATCCGGATTTCCTTGAGCTTGGTGAGCCGCTGCCGCTTCTTGGACTCGCGGATGCGCTTCTCCTGCTCGAACTTGTACTTGCCGTAATCGAGCAGCTTGCAGACGGGCGGGCGGGCCGTCGGGGAAACCTCCACCAAGTCCAACCCGCTCTGCCGCGCGGAACTGAGCGCCTCTTGTGTGGGGACGACACCGAGTTGGGAGCCGTCGGCGCCGATCAGGCGCACCTCCCGGACCCGTATCATGTCGTTTACCCTGAGATCCTTGACCAATAACCCTCCTTAGGCGGGAATCGCCTCCCTTTGCCGTGACCATACTACAGTTCCCGGTCCGTGACTACTCCCGGCGCCGATCGCGTGGCCCTCTCCGATTCGAGGGAGCCGGTCCCGTGTCACCTCTGAGGATGAAGAGCACCTGGGTGCTGCGCAGATTGGCGGCCACGGGGCCGATGCGGCGGCCGTTCCTGATGTCGATGACGGAGGTCACCGCCACGCGGTTCGCCCGGCAGTAGTCCAGGAAGTCGCTGCGGGTGCACAGGTGGATGTTCGGCGTGTCGTGCCATGCGTACGGGAGATCCCGCGAAGCCGGCATCCTGCCGCGCAGCAGGAGCGCCAGCCGGATCCCCAGGTAGCCGAAGTTCGGAAACGACACAATCACCTGCCTGCCGACGCGGAGCATCTCGGCCAGCAGCTCGGGGGGCCGGTCGATCTGCTGCAGCGTCTGGTTCAGAACCACGTAGTCGTAGCTGCCTGAGGCGTGGTCGCGCAGGCCGTCGTTCAGGTTGCCCTGGAAGACGGTGATGCCGCGCGCCAGGCAGCGGAAGATCATCGCTTCCTCGATCTCCACGCCCAGTCCGTGCACGGACTTGAAGTCTCGCAGGCGGAGCAGCAACTCGCCGTCGCCGCATCCCAGGTCCAGCACGGAGCTGCCTCGCTCGACGAGATCGACGATCAGGTCATAGTCCAGGTGTTGCCGGCGTTCGCTTGCGGCCATGGTCAGCGGTCGGGGGATGCGACGTTGTCCAGGAACGATCGGACGATCTGGCAGAGGCGGGCGCTCTCCAACAGAAAGGCGTCATGGCCGTAGACGCTCTCCAGCTCCACGTAGGACACCTCGCGCCCGACCTGCATGAGCGCGCTGACGATCTCCCGCGACTGGCTCGAGGGGTAGAGCCAGTCGGAGGTGAAGGAGGCCACCAGGTACTTGGCGCAGGTCCGTCCCAGCGCCTCCGGCAGCGACCCGTACGCTTCCGAGAGGTCGTAGTAGTCCATGGCCTTGGTGATGTACAGGTAGGAGTTGGCGTCGAAGCTCTCGACGAAGCGCGTGCCCAGGTGCGCGAGGTATGACTCGACCTGGAACTCGCCCGACATCTCGTACGTGAATGCTGCGCGGTCCTGCAGGGTGCGTCCGAACTTGCTCCCCAGCGACATCTCCGACAGGTAGGTGATGTGGCCGATCATGCGGGCGATCGACAGTCCGTTGGCCGGCGCGGGGCCCCGGTGGTAGTCGCCACCGTTCCAGTCGGGATCCGACATGATGGCGTTGCGGCCGACGGCGTGAAAGGCGATCCCCTGAGCGGAGACGGTGGCGGTGGAGGCGAGCACCACGACGGATCGGACCCGGTCCGGGTAACGGATCGCCCACTCCAGGGCCTGCATGCCGCCCATCGATCCGCCCGCGACGCTGTACAGCCGTTCGATGCCGAGGTGGTCGATGAGGTGGCGCTGCGCTTCGACCATGTCGCCGATGGTGATGAGCGGGAAGTCCAGCCCGTAGGGCCGGTCGCCGTCACCGCCGCGGGGCGAAGACGGGCCGGTGGAGCCGTTGCACCCGCCGATGAAGTTGGAGCAGATGACGAAGAATCTGCGCGTATCGAAGCCCTTGCCGGGCCCGATCATGTCGTCCCACCATCCCGGCCGCTTGTCGTCGGGGGAGTGGTAGCCGGCAGCGTGGTGACTGCCCGAGAGCGCGTGGAAGACCAGGATCGCGTTGGAGCGATCGGCGTCGAGGGTTCCGTACGTCTCGTACCGGAGCGTGATCGGCCCCAGGAACCGGCCGCTGTCGAGCCTCAGCGGGTTGGGCGGATGAGCGAACGTGTGGTCGCGCGGACTCACCAGACCCACGGAATCGGGCGCGGACGCCTTCGCCTTCGTCGTGTTCTCCACCATCCCGTTATCGGTGTACTGTGTCCTCGCCCGGAGCGATGCCCTGTACCGTCGGACATTGTATCAGCGCGTAGTCAGGCGGCGCACCGCCGCCCGGCTCCGGTCCCGGTTCGCGTGGGCCCGGTCGTTCGCGGCCATCGGCGCGGCAGTCATGGCCGCCGCCTGCGCCAGCACGCCGTCCCTTGACCGGGCGAGCCTCGGCGCGATGCCGGCCGACGTCGACGTGGCGGTGGCGGCGCACGTGGCGGCGCTGCGCGCCCCGCTTGCCGCGGTCGTCGAAGAAGCGGAGGTGCCGGTGCCGGGGTGGCTGTTCGAGCGCCTGGCCGTCGTGGTCGCCGGCGTCTACGTGGGCCCGGAGCCGGGCTACCTGATCTGGATGCGGGGTGTGGACCTGGACCGGGGCATGACGGCGCTCCTGCTGCTCAGTCCCGACTGGTTCTACGTGGCCGCACCGTTTCCGCACTACCGATCTGCCGATGCGGCGGCGTGGCTGCCCGGCGGCAACGTGCTGGTGATGACCAACCTGCCGCTGGACCGCGTGCAGCGCGCCTTCGACGCCGCGGCGTTTTCGCTGCCCGCCGACGTGACGATCGAGGAAGGGGATGTCGACTTTCTGCTGGTGGTGCCCGATCTCACCGATGCGATCGACCGGCTGGTGCCCGATTCCGGACTGGACTTGGTCACCGAGGTGTTCCCGACCGAGGATGTCTGGCTGGCCGGTACCGCGTCGGCCGACGGGCTCGTCATCGTCGGCGCGATGCGTACCGCCGATCGCAACCTTGCGCGCCTGCTGGCGGCGTTCGCAAGCGGACAGTTGACGTTGGCGGACGTTCGGTTGCGGGCCGACGGAACGTGGGTCAGGCTTGCCGGCCTGATGCGGCACGACGAGTTGACGGCCGTGGCGCGCACGATGCTGAACCTGGAAGAGCTGGGTCCCGTCGGCGGGTCGGAGCGCGGGCCGTGAGCGTCGCCATCGTCGACTACGCGGCCGGCAACCGCACCAGCGTTCAGAACGCGCTGCGCTTTCTGGGCGCCGACTTCACCGTGGCGTCGGAGCCGGCGGCGCTGCTCGACTCGGAACGGGTGATCTTCCCCGGCGTGGGCGAGGCGCGCGCAGCGATGGACGACCTGGCCCGCCGCGGCATGGACGAAGCGCTGCGCACGGTGAGTGCGGAAGGGCGTCCGCTGCTCGGCATCTGCATCGGCGCGCAGGTGCTGCTGCAGTTCTCCGCGGAGCGCGACACGACGTGTCTGGGGCTGATCCGCGGCCGGGCGGTCGCGTTCCCGGAACCCAGCCCGGGAGACGGGATGAAGGTCCCGCACATGGGGTGGAATCAGGTGCGGCAGGATCGCGTCCACCCGCTGTTCGACGGCATCCGGGACGGCGGCTCGTTCTACTTCGTGCACTCGTTCTACCCGCGCCCGGACGACGACTCGCTCGTGCTGGGCTCTACGGAGTACGGGGTTCGGTTCGCGTCGGCGTACGCCGCCGGCAATCTGGCTGCGGTGCAGTTCCACGCCGAGAAGTCGGGGCGGAACGGGCTCAAGCTGCTCGCCAACTTCCTGGAGTGGGACGGTGCTTGAGCGCCGCGTGATCGTCTGCCTGGACGTGCGCGACGGGCGCACCACCAAGGGCGTGCGCTTCGTGGACAACGAGGATGTGGGCGATCCGGTCGCCATGGCGCGGACGTACTACGAGCAGGGCGTGGACGAACTGGTCTTCTACGACATCACCGCGTCGGCGGAACGGCGCGACATCATGCTGGAGGTCGTGCGCGCGGTCGCCGCGCAGGTATTCATCCCGTTCGCGGTGGGCGGCGGCATCGGATCGCTGGAGCAGATGCAGGCGGTGCTCCTGGCCGGGGCGGAGAAGGTCAGCGTGAACTCGCCGGCCGTCCGCAACCCGCAGCTCATCGCCGAAGGGGCGGCGGCGTTCGGCCGGCAGTGCATCGTCCTGGGCATGGACGCGAAGCGCGACCCGGCGATGCCGAGCGGTTACCGCGTCTACATCGACGGGTTGCGCACCGCCACCGACCTGGACGCCCTGCAGTGGGGGCAGCGGGCCGTCGAGCTGGGTGCGGGCGAGGTGGTGCTCAACGCGATCGACACCGACGGCACGCAGGCCGGCTACGAGCTGACGGTGACGCGCATGCTCGCCGACCGGCTGCCGGTGCCGGTGGTAGCCTCGGGCGGGGCGGGATCGGCCGAGCACGTGGCGGAGGTGCTGACAGACGGTCACGCCGACGCCGCGCTGGTGGCCTCCATCGTCCACTACGGGACATGCACCGTGGGCGACATCAAGGAGCACCTGGCCGCGCGCGGCGTGCCGGTCCGCAGGGAGTGATACCGGCTCCTTGCCGGTGCTCGCGGAGCGGCGCTATAATGATTCCCGAAAAGTAACTATGCCTACCTACGAGTACGATTGCGGCACCTGCGGAACCTTCGAGCAGTTCCAGCGGATCACCGAGGACCCGCTCTCCGACTGTCCGCGCTGCGGCAACGCGGTGCGGCGGCTGATATCGAGCGGGACCGGCGTCATCTTCAAGGGATCCGGGTTCTACTCGACCGATTCGCGCGCCTCCGGCAAGAGCAGCGACGGCAACGGCACGGAAGCGTCCAGGGCGGATGGCGACAGCGCCGTCAAGGACAATGCCGGCAAGGACAGCGCCGCCGGCGAGAGCAAGACCGACTCGAAGTCCGACACGAGCACGAAGACGAAGAAGAAGGAGCCGGCCGCCGCTACGGCGGCAAGGGACTGAGCCGCTCCGCGCCCGGCGCGGTGCCGTCGGCAGCGGCGGCGATCAGCTCGTCGGCGTCCAGCGCCCGCAGGGCGCCGTGCATCTGCGTCATCTTCGGGCGGAGCACCGGGTGCCTGGCGGCGAACAGCGTGCAGCAGTCCGGATAGGGCAGCGTCGAGGTCTCGAAGGTGCCGATCGCCCGCGCGGTGCGCACGATCTCTTCCTTGTCCATGCCGATCAGCGGCCGCAGCACCGGCAGCTCGCTGGTGGAGTCGGTGAAGGCGATCGCCTCGCCGGTCTGGCTGGCCACCTGGCCCAGGCTCTCACCGGTGACCAGCGCCACCGCGCCGGTACGGCGCGCAAGTCGAGCCGCTGCCCGCATCATGCACGCGCGCAACAGCAGCGTGGAAAACCGGTCGGGAGCGCGCTGCTTGATGCGTTCCAGGACGGACGTAAATGAAATAGTGCACATCCGGGCATCGGGGACGTAGCGGTCCAGATGCCCGGCCAGCCGCTCCACCTTGGCCAGCGCGTCGTCCGACGTGTACGGGTAGGAGTGGAAGTAGACGTGGTCGAGCGGCATGCCGCGCTTGCCCATCAGGTAGCCGGCGACCGGGGAGTCGATCCCGCCGGACAGCAGCAGGAGTCCGCGGGCGGACGCGCCCACCGGCAGGCCGCCGCGGCCCGGCGACGGCGGGCCGTACAGGTAGATCCGGTCGCGTACCTCCACGGACAAGACGAACCCCGGGGCGTGCACGTCGACGCCGAGCGCCGGCATGGCGGCGCGCACCCGATCTCCCAGGCGGCAGGCGATCCGGTATGACGTTTCAGGGTAGTCCTTGTCGCTGCGCCGCGCTTCGATCTTGAAGGTGGGAGCGGGCGCGGAGGCGGCCAGACGCCGGGCCAGCGCCACGGCGGCCTCGTCCATCAGCTCCGGGTCACGCGCGACCATCTCCGCCTCCGCGTACGAGACGATTCCGAACGTGTCGCCCAAGGCGCGGGCCACGTCCGCCGAATCGGTGTAGTCCTCCACGTACAGCCGTCCCCAGGCGCGCCGCACCCGGTGGGGGGTGCCTGCGAGTTGCCGGCGGATCTGCTGGATCAGCCGCTCTTCGAATTGCCGGCGATTGGCTCCCTTGAGCGAGATCTCCCCGTACTTGACCAGGAACACCCGCGTCCCCGGTTTCATGTCCGGCCGGCTTCCCGAGTCGCCGGGGCGGTGATCCGGCCGGCCACTTCCCGCAGCTCTTCCTGCAGCGCGGAGACGAATGCGTTGATCTCGTCCGCGGACGTCTGCGGCCCGATCGACACGCGCACCGCTCCGGCGGCCTGTTCCGGCGGCACGCGCATCGCCTCCAGCACGCGCAGCCGCTTGCGCGATCGGGTGGCGCAGGCGGAGCCGGGCGACACGCAGATGCCGCGGTCGCCGAGCAGCCGCACGGTCACCTCGGACGGCAGCGCCGGCACGGACAGCTTGAGGATGAACGGAGAGAACCGGGGGTCGCGCGCATCGCGGTCGGGCGGGATCAGCGTCACGTCCGGGAGCGGCCGGAGCCGTTCGATCAGGAGCGCCATGAGGTCCGCCGCGGCGGCGGCGTTTCGCTCCAGCGCGGACACGGCGGCGCCCGCCGCGGCGGCGAAGCCGGCGGCCCCGGCCACGTTCTCGGTGCCGGCGCGGCGTCCGCCCTCCTGCTCGCCGCCGGCCTGCATGAAGCGGACCGGCGCGCCGGCCCGGACCCAGAGCGTCCCGACGCCGCGCGGACCGCCAATCTTGTGGGCGCTGAAGGAGGCGGCGTGCACATGCGGACCGAGCGGCAGCGGAACCTTGCCGAGCGCCTGCACCGCGTCGGTGTGGAACAGCGTGCGCGCGCCGGAGCGCCGCGCCTCATCCGCGACCGCAGCCGCTGCCTCGGCGACCGGCTGGATGGTGCCGGTCTCATTGTTGACCGTCTGCACCGAGACCAGGCAGGTGCGCTCGTCGAGCAACTCGCGCAGGCGGCCGACGTCGACCTCGCCCGCGCCGCCCACCGGCGCGCGGAGGACCCGGAACCCTGTCCGCTCAAGCAGCGTCGCCGGTCCCTCGATGGAGTCGTGCTCGACGACGCTGATCACCAGCGTGTCGCGGCGGGGCAGCCCGCGCTCCGGATGCAAGAGGGTCAGCACCGACTGCAGCATCAGGTTGTTGGACTCCGTCGCGCCGGACGTCAGCACCATCTCCGCCGGCTTCACCCCCAGGGTCGATGCCAGCCGCGCCCGCGCCGCGGCCAGCTCGGCCGCCGCCTGACGCCCGCGCGGATGAGGAGAAGAGGGGTTGGCGTGCCAGTCGCGTGCGGGCGCCAACGACTCCGGCAGCGTCGGTGCGGTCGCCGCCCAGTCCAGGTAGATCACCGGGCCATGGTAGCCGACCGTTCGTTCGTCCGCGCGTCCGCGCCAGCGGATTGATCGCGGGTCGTCCGGCGTAGTATGTTCGGGACAGCCATGCTGTTCTTCGGCTGGGGACCGTTCGGTTTTCTCACGCTGTTGGTGCCGGTGCTCCTGGCATTCGCGTTCCTGCGGCTCGGCACGACCATCTTCCGGCGCATTCAGGATGAGTCCGACGACGACCGGCATCTGCGCGGCCGTAGCGGAGTTCATCGCTACGCTGCCGATGAAGGAGTGACCGCCGAGCGGCGAGCGCCGTTTGGCGTGCAGAACCCCTTCGGCCGGCGGTCGCTGGACAGCCGCGTGTTCCGGCTGGCCCATCGCAACGGCGGCCGGGTGACGGTCTCCCAGGTGGTGATGGAGACCGGCATGTCGCTGGAGCAGACCGAAGCGTACATGGACCAACTCTGCGACGGCATACGCGTGCGCATGGAGGTCTCCGACGGCGGGCTGGTCACCTACGAATTCCCGGAGCTCACCGACCGCTTCGGCAGCGCCGGCCCGGCCTGACGTCCGCGCGGCCGTTACGGCCGAATGTCGCCCAGCCGGGCGAAGATCGCCTCGGCCCCGATGTCGATGAGCGACATGTCGCCGCCGCACTGCAGCCACTGAGCGCCCCAGCCGGCCAGGCGCTGCGCGAGCTCCGGATCGGCCCCCAGTCCCGAGCCGGCGTACAGCCCGGCGTCGCGGGCGGTGCCGATGATCCGCTTCATCGCCTCTTCCACCTCCGGGTGGCCGAGCTCGCCCATGTGGCCGAGCGCTCCCGACAGGTCGTTCGGTCCCAGCACGATCGAAGCCAGGCCGTCGATGCGCACGATCTCGTCGATGGCGGCCAGCGCCTCGGCCGTCTCGATCTGGGCGACCGGGAACACGTCCGCGTCGGACCGCTCGATGAAGCCGGGGCCGGTCTCGCGGCCGTAGCGCGACTGCCGGCGGGGGCCGAACCCGCGCGTGCCGCGCGGCGGGTACAGGCAGGCATCCACGAAGGCGCGGATCTCCGCGACCGAGTGGGAGCGGGGCAGGATGACGCCGCCGGCGCCGGTGTCCAGGCACTTCTTCACCCAGGCGACGTCGCTCGACGGCACGCGCACGATGGCGGGCGTGGCGGTGGCGCGCGCCGCGATCAGGTGCGACTGCATGGACTCGAAGGTGAGCGCGGTGTGCTCCAGGTCGACCCACAGGAAGTCGTAGAGCTCGGCGATCGATTCGGTGACCGAGGGATCGGTGGTCGATATGCCGCAGCCGATGCAGACCTTGCCGGAGTCGAGCTGCGAGCGAAACGTGCGCATGGCGCTGAGCATGTGTGTTCTCCTCTTGCGACGCGGGATGCTACTCGACCGGCAAGTGCGCGACGACCCCCGCGTGGTCGGACGGCCACAGGCCGGAGGGCAGCCGGTCTTCAGCCGTGTCGCCCACGGTCAGCGTCCGGATGGAACCGGCCGGGTGCAGCGCCACGCCCTTCACGAAGATCTGGTCGGTCCGCGTGCTCAGCTCGCTCGCCTCGTTGCCGAGGTCGTCCGCCTGGCAGCAGGTGGCTCCGTCTCCCTCGGACTCGTTCTGCCAGACATCGACGTAGCCGGCCTCCAGAAGAATCCGGTAGGCCTCTCCTTCGGGGGCGGGGGTATTGAAGTCCCCCAGGAGGATGACGGGAAGCTCCTCGCCCGCCAGGGCCTCCACCAGCTCCTGCGCCTGCGCCACGCGGGGACCCGGATCGACCGCCTCCAGGTGCGTGTTGACCACCCGGTAGGTGACGCCGTCGATCGTGGCGTCGATGGCGACGTAGCCTCGTGCGACGTCCAGCCCGAGCGGGGCGATCGGCAGCCCGGCGGCATAATTCGCTGCGGTGGGCCGTGTCACGACGACGTCACCGCGGGCCAGGAGCACGTCGAAGTCGGTCAGGCGCGCGTCGGTGACCGTGCCGTCGATGAGCATCGGCATCTCAAGGTCCATGTTCCGGACCTTCGCGGCTACCCGATAGTCCAGACCTCCCGCGTGAAGCGCGCTCATGAGGATCTCGAGATAGTCGAGGTCGATCTCCTCGGCGTTCGGCGACCGGTTGGTGAGGAAGTCGCTCGGGTCCTGCCGGCGGATCAGCTCGATCTCCTGCAGGCCGATGACGTGAGGCTGCGACTCCTTGACGATGGCGGCGATCGCCGCGGCGCGCGCCGGGAAATCGGAGGCGATCACGTTGCCGTACAGCTCGCCGACGATCATCGGGATCCGGAACAGGTTCGTCGTTTCCAGCGCCGGCTCCGCGCTGCTGCCGACGTAGACGTTGTACGTCATCACCGTCAGAGGGACCTCCGGAGGCCGGTCGATCGTGCGGCATCCGGCCACGACGAGCAGAAGCGCGAACAGCGACAGAGCGATGACGATCCTGAGCCTCGACATGCGTTTCCTCCCGTTCGCGCGAGGGTAAATCACCGGTTCCGGACGAGCAATGCGGGCGGGGAAGGCCCGGTCTGGATCGGGCCGGGCCTTTCCGGCATCCTGCGCGCCATGCTGATAGACGCCCACAACCATCCGAACTGGCACGGCCACGACGCCGACCGGCTCCTCGCCAACATGGAGCAGCACGGCATCGACCAGATGTGGCTGTTCTCCTGGGAGGTGCCCGCCACCGACTACAGCCCCAGCTACCATGCCCATCTGCCGCCCGGCGGCGTGGGCATCCCCCTGGAGGATGTCCTGAACGTCGGCCGCGCGGCCCCCGACCGCTTCGTGCTCGGCTACATGCCCGACGTCAAGCGGCCCGACGCCATCGACCGGCTCAAGGCGGCGGTAGAGATCCACGGCATCCGCGTCGCGTCCGAGCTCAAGCAACGGGTGCTGTTCGACGACCCCGACGCCCTGGACATCTACCACTTCTGCGGCGAGCAGAAGCTGCCGATCACCATCCACCTGGACTACCCGATCCCCACCGGACAGCGCTATCCGCGCCCGAATTGGTGGTATGGAGGCTCCCTGGACAGCTTCGAGCGCGCCGTCGCCGCGTGTCCGGAAACGATCTTCATCGGCCACGCGCCCGGGTTCTGGGGGCACATCTCGGGAGACGACCGCTGCATGACCGAGTCGTACCCGAAGGGGCCGGTCAAGCCGGGCGGGCGGGTCCTGCACCTGCTTGACACCTATCCCAACCTGCACGCCGACCTGTCGGCCGGCTCCGGCCTGACGGCCATCTCCCGCGATCCCGAGTTCGGCAAGCAATTCCTGATCCGTTACCAGGACCGCCTGCTGTTCGCCCGCGACTACGTCGACGGCCGCCTGATGGACTTCCTCGAAACCCTGAACCTGGAGCAGGACGTGTTCGACAAGATCGCCTACCGCAACGCCCAACGCCTGCTCGGGGAGGCGGCGTAGCGCTCGCGGGCCATGAAGGAGGTGACGCGCGACATGGAGTACCGCCGCTTCGGCGAGCACGAGATATCCGCCCTGGTGCTGGGGACGGTGCAGTTCGGCCTGGACTACGGGGTAGCCAACACCACCGGGAAGCCGTCGCATGCGACCGTGAGCCGCATGCTCGCCACGGCGTTCGAGGCCGGCGTGAGCACGCTGGACACCGCCTCGATGTACAACGATGCGGAGACCGTGCTGGGACGCGCTCTCGGCGACCTGGGGATGCGCGACCGCATCTTCATCTGCAGCAAGGCGCGGCCGCACGAAGAGGCGTCCGGGACGCCCGAGGAGCAGATCACCGCCGCCGTGGAGCGGTCGCTGCGCGTGCTCGGGGTGGAGCGGATCGGGCTGTACCTCCTGCACGGCTACCATGCGTTGCCGTACGTGGAGGCGCTCCACCGCAAGCGCGAGGCGGGCGACATCGGGGCGGTCGGCGTCTCCGTGTACTCGGTCGAGGAGGCGCTCGGGGCGATCGCAACGCCCGGCATCGATGCCATCCAGCACCCGGTCAGCGTGCTCGACCAGCGGTTTCTGCGCGCGGGGATCCTGGAACGGGCGGCGGAGGCCGGGGTCGCGATCTTCGCCCGCAGCGTCTACCTGCAGGGCGTGGTGACCATGGCCATCCCCGACCTGCCGGAGCCGATCGGGGAGGTGGGCGCGGTGCTCACTCGGCTGCGGGAGCTGGCGGGCGATCTCACGATCGAGGAGTTGGCGCTGCGCTACGTCGCCTCGCTCGGAGGCATCACCGGCGTCGTGGTCGGAATGGAGACCCACGAGCAGATGGAGCGCAATGTGGCCGCCGTCCTGGCCGGCCCCCTGGCCGGCCCGCTCGTGGAGGCCATCGGTGAGGCGGTGCCCGACCTACCGGACGACATCATCAACCCCGGCTTCTGGCGGTGGATCCGGGACTACGACTGGGGCACGCGCTGAAGCTACTGCACTGCGTATTCGATGCGCCGTGCCAACGAGTCGAAGTCTTCGACGCACTTCTGGCGAATCGCCGATATCCGTCGCGCTGCTTCTTCCCCCAGTCGCTTGCGCCCGCCTCCAGGGCCGTCGGCCACTCCGCGCTCTTTGGCAAGTACGTCGAAGTACCGTTCTTTGACGTGAATCTCGGCGCGTACCTCGGTCCAAGTCCAGCCTGAGAGCATTTTCAGGCCGGCCAGAACCCACGTCTCCACCTCTTCCCATGCATTCTCAGCGAGAAAGGTCGGACCCCTTCCGAACTTGGCTTTGAGGTGATCGAGCCGTTCGCGGCGTCCCGTTACTCCGTCTCGATCCACACACAGAATGAAGAGATCCGTCATTCCTCCGTAACGCGCCACAATCTCGGCCAACAGGTCCGGTTTCAAGGCTTCGCTAATGCCTCGCAGCAATGGATCCTGACAGACGCGGATCTGCGCTCTCGATCTATCCAACGATCGCAAGAGCCGTTCGAACAACGGCTTGAGGATGTATTGGTCTTTGCGGAAGTCCTCCGGGATGACGAGTATGTTCACGCAGGATGCTCGTCGCCGTTCTTGCGGCTCTCGGTGAAGGCGAGCGCGTCTTCCATCCATCCAGACGTGTGGAGACGCCCCAGACTCTGCGACTCGCGTAACTCCGCCGCCTTGTGAAGTTCGGAAACCGGTCGGATGATCGCGTCGGTCGTCTCCGGGAGCCTGCACACGACGGACGTGTTTTCGAACGTGCGGTCGCCAATCATGCTGAGAAGCTCGGGGGAGTGCGTAGTGGTCACCACCTGAGTCCCGCCCTTCGCGGTTTGACCCTCGATGAGGTCGAGCAGCAGGCGCAGTCGTGACGGGTGGATTCCGTTGTCGATCTCCTCAAAGAAATACAGGCGAGCCGGATCGGTTCCGAGGAGCGCGGCAAGGATGGCGAGAAAACGCAACGTGCCGTCCGAGGCGCTGTAGGACGACACCCTCCTTCCGTCTGCATCCCGGATCAGGAGCTGGACTCGACCACTGATCGGGTCGACTGGAAAATCGAAGTCCCGTACGTCCATCGGTGTCAGCTCGCGGGTCCACTCGGTGAGCGTTTCCCGTCGCTCCGCATCAGCGCAGATTTCCCGCAGGACTGTCGGCAAGTTCTCGCCGCTGTCGCCGAGGATAGTCTGCCCTGGGAACGATGGCTGCCGGATCCGATCCGGAGCCAAATCGAGGAAGCGCATGCTGGCGAATATGTCGATGACTGCCTGGATCTGTTCCTTGTGTACCCGCGCGGCGTGCTTGATTTCCCGGATTTGTGTAAGGGCCGGTTGATCGTTGCGTACGTTGACCCGATGTCCAACTTTCCGCTGGTTTCCCGTCTTTGCCATGCGGAGCTGCAGTGACCTTTCGTCGTCCGAGCGGGGGAGACGGTCGGCTGTATACACTGGGTGACTCGTATAGGTTGGTTCGTGCCAACTCGGCGACCGAAGTTCCTCCATTTCGACTCGGAACCCACTCTGGCTTCCTTCGTTGCCGCTCAGTTCGATCCGCTGGCCGAACGTCAAGGATCGCCTTTCCTTCGTTGTCCGAACTGTGACCTGAATGCCGAACACGTTGCTCTCGAATCGGCTGATCTCGTTGGCGGCTCCTCGGATTTGCTCCCACTCGACGTGCCCGCCGGCTCCGTACTTGCCGCCGATGATGTCGGCGAGCGCGTAGCGTCGGCCGATGCCATGAAGGATCCGGAAGGCGTCGCGGATGTTGCTCTTGCCGCTGGCGTTCGCACCGACGATCACGGTGAACGGGCCAACGCGAAGCGTCTCGTCGGCGAAGTTCTTGAAGTCGCGGAGCTCCAACGCCGTTATCATGATAACAGTCTATCCGTCAGTTGCCGCCGCCTTGACCAGGGGATCACGAATGGCATCGGCTACCGCATCGACCAGCTCGTCGACCATCTGCGGCGTGGTCGGGACGGAGATCGAGCACATCCCCAGGGTGTGGCCCAGGAAGAAGCCGCGGTCGAGCAGGGCCAGGAAGAGGGGCGACACCCAGCGCTTGTCCGCATCGAGCGACGAGCGGTAGTCGCGCGGCGGCTCCGCGCGGAAGTGGATGGCGAACGCGGATCCGTTGTTGTGCGCCGAGGTCGGCACCGGGCAGGCGGCCAACGCCGTGCGGAGCCCGCGCGTCAGGCGGTCGCCCAAGGCGGCCAGGTGCTCGAAGGCGGCCGGCGTCAACTCGCGCAGCATCGCCAGGCCCGCAGCCAAGGTCACCGGGTGGCTGGCGAAGGTGCCGCTCTGGCCGATGCCCCGCCCGGCCGCCGGATCGTACCAGTCCATGATGTCGGCGCGCCCGCCGAAGGCGCCCACCGGGAAGCCGCCGCCGACGATCTTCCCGAACGTGGTCAGGTCGGGCGTGATCCCGTAGTACTCCTGGGCGCCGCCGCGTGCCAGCCGGAAGCCGACGATCTCGTCGAAGACCATCAGCACGCCGTGCCGGGCGGTGATCTCGCGCACGCCGCGGATGAAGTCCGCCGGCAGATCCAGGACGCCGCTCTTCGGATCCAGCATGACGCACGCCAGCTCGCCGGCGTGCTCGGCGATCAGCCGCTCGGCCGCCTCCAGGTTGCCCAGGGGCAGCACCATCGTGTCGGCCACCGCCCCGGCCGACATGCCGATCGCCTGCGCGTAGGGCAGCGGGCGCTCGGCCGGGCCGGCCTCCTCCAGCGGGGGCGCGACCGAGACCTCCACCGAGTCGTGGCTGCCGTGGTAGCAGCCCTCGAACTTGGCGATCAGGTTCCTGCCGGTGAACGCGCGCGCCAGGCGTACCGCGTGCAGGCTCGCCTCCGTCCCGGAGTTGGTGAAGCGCGCCCGTTCCAGGCTGGCCACGCGGTTGCACAGCTCCGCGCACGCCTCGGTCTCGTGCCCCATGGGCGCGCCCAGGGCAACCCCGCGCTGCAACTGCGCCTGCACCGCCGCCATCACGGCCGGGTGGTTGTGGCCCAGGATCTGACCGGTGTGGTGGTTGGCGAAGTCGGCGTACCGGTTGCCGTCCACGTCGAACAGGTACGGGCCGTCGCCGCGCTCCATGGTCAGCGGGTAGGGGCGGTAGAAGTAGGCGCCCTTGGCGACGCCGCCCGGAGTGGCGTCCGCGTCGGCCATAAAGCGCTCCAGGGAGCGGGGAGTGGCGGCGAAGAAGCGCGCCTCGAGCTCATTTGCCGGTTTCATCGTGGGAGTCCGGGTCGACTATAGCAGCCGGTGCCCCGCGGAGCGCCGGTGCACGCCGTGAATGGCCGCGCTACCATCGCCGCCATGTCGAACATGAACGTCGTCTGCATCTGCCTGGACACGTTTCGGGCGGACATCGTGGGCTCAGGCAAGAAGTACAGCCACGTCCGGACCCCCAATCTCGATGCCCTGGCCGCGCAGAGCATCCGCTTCACGCGCGCCTTCGGGGAGTGCCAGCCGACGCTGCAGATCCGGCGCGGGCTGTTCACCGGGCGGCGCAGCTTCCCGTTCCGGTACCACTTCGACCGGCGCGGCCACTGGCACCACGCGCCGGGGTGGCACAAGATCCCGCCTGACCAGGACACCATCGCCGAGGTGCTGCTGGCGCGCGGCTACCTCACCGCCCTGATCGCCGACACCTACCACATGTTCAAGCCGACCATGAACTACTCCCGCGGATTCGCCCACCTCGACTTCGTCCGCGGGCAGGAATCCGACAACTGGAAGAGCGGCGATCCGCGCTTCGTCGAGGAGCAACTCCGCCGCCACGTGCGCGAGCCGATCGACTGGCCGCGGCACGCCACCCTGGTCAACTACCTGCTCAACCAGCGCCACCGGCAGTCGGAGGACGACTACAGTTGCGCCCGCGTGTTCCGCGCGGCCTGCGACTGGCTGCAGGACAACCGTGCGATGAAGCCGTTCTTCCTCTGGATCGACAGCTTCGATCCGCACGAGCCGTGGGATCCGCCGAAGGCGTATGCCGATCTCTACCATCCGGACTATTCGGGCAAGGACTTCATCATGCCAGGGGCTGCGCAGGAGGACGCGACGGAGGAGGAGCTCCGCCGCATCGAGGCGCTCTACCTGGGCGAGGTCACGTTCGTGGACAAGTGGGTGGGCGCGTTGCTGGACAAGCTGGAGGAGCTGAAGCTGTTCGACGACACGCTGGTGGTCTTCGTGTCCGACCACGGCACGCAGCTCCGCGACCAGGGTCGCTTCGGCAAGTCGGACCGGGAGCTGCATCCGTTCAACACGCAGTTGAACCTGTGCCTGCGCCATCCCGGCGGGCCGGCCGACTGCGACGTCACGGCGCTGGTGCAGAACCACGACCTGATGCCCACGATTCTTGCGCGGCTGGGCGTCCCGTGCGGCTGGACCGACGGCGAGGATCTCTGGCCGCTGGTCACCGGCAAGAAGACGGCGATCCGGGAGCGGATCGTCACCGGCTGGGCGGACGGCTCGCCCGGCAACGCGCGGGCGCGGGTGAGCGTCCGCGACGACCGGTGGAACTACTGCACGGCGGTCGGCTACGAGGACGAGGACCGGGACGAGTTGTTCGACCTTGGCGACGACCCCAAAGAGCGCCACAACGTCGTGGCCGACCATCCGCAGGTGGTGGCCGAGTGCCGGGCCGAGGTGGAGGCGCTGATCGGCCAGCCGCTTCCCGGGACGATGGTGGAGATGTCCGACCCGGCCATGGGGCCGATGCTCGAATGGCTGGACCGCAAGCTGCGCGAGCTGTAGCGATGAACCAGCTCACGCCAACGGCGGCGGAACGCGCCGCGGAGCGGTTCGGTGACGCCGCGCTGCAGCGGGCGGTCACGGCGCTGCAGGCCGACGGCTACGTGGTGATCGACGACGTGATCGACCACGCCCACCTCGACCGGCTGCAGGAGCGGATGATCCAGGACCTGGAGAAGATCCGCGCACTGCCCCCGGTGCCGCACAACTTCGTGTGGGGCAACATCCAGCAGACCCCGCCCCCTGATGACGGCCTGGTGTTCCGCGACGTGATGGCCAACCCGTTCGTGTGCCAGGTGACCCGCGCGGTGCTGGGCTCAGGCGCGTTCAACAACACCCTGACCGGCAACACCAACGTCCCCGGCAGCGGGCTGCAGCCCGTGCACGTCGACGACGGTCAGCTCTGGCCGAACCTGAGCGTGGCGCATCCGCCGGCGCGGCTGGTGGTGAACGTCCCCCTGAGCGAGACCACGGAGGAGAACGGCGCCATCGAGCTGTGGCCCGGCACGCACCTCGACACGCTCATGGTGATCGGCAACAACATCCGGGTGCCGGTGGAGCACGTCGCCGCGCGGCGAGCCGTGCGCGGACCGCTCCGGGGGTATACCCGCAAGGGGGCGGTGCTGATTCGGGACATGCGGCTGTGGCATCGAGGCACGCCCAACCGCAGCGCAGCGCCACGTTTCATGATCGCAATGATCCACACCGTCGCGTGGTATCGACGGGGCTCCCGCGCCGAGCTGGCGCAGGAGTGCGCGCCGGTGTTCGCCGGCTGCCCGATCGAGAACGTGATCCCCCTGGTGCCCGCGCCGAAGGACCACCTGACCGGCAACAGGCCGTACGACTACTCCGGTCCCGACTGATAGCGCTACAGGCCCCACCGCTTGCGGGCTTCGGCCATCGGGATGACCGCGGTCGCGTAGTGGCCGGTGGGGGAGTCTCCGCCCCAGCGCTCGTCCATCGGCTCCGAGGCCGGCTGATAGCGGACATCGCAACTGATGCGGAATCGGTTGGTGGTGTTGTTGGTGGAGCCGTGCAGGGTGTAGAGCCCGAAGGTGATGATGTCGCCGGCGTGGACGTCCGCCGTGAGCCAGCGGCCGCCGAATCGCTCGCGGATCTCTTCCGGATCCTCGCTGAACCATCCCTGGGTGCGGTCGCGATCCACGTCGCTCCTGCCGTACGTCTCCCGCACCCGGGCGAAGCTGTCCAGGCGGTGCGACGCTTCGCACACGGCCAGCGTGCCGTGCGCGATCGGGATGTCGCCGAACGGGATCCAGACGGTGTTCACGCGCTCGCTGCCGCGGCCCATGTACACCACGTCCATGTGCGATCCGGTGAACTGCTCGTTGCCCACCGCACGCAGCCACTTATGGGTGAACGTCGCCGGCTCCTCCCCATAGAGACGGCGATAGAACGAGTACAGCTCCGGTGCTTCGAGCACGCGCAGGACTTCCGGCCGGTAGGCGACCCGTTTTCATGCCGACGCTCCGGCCGTCACGCGGCATCACGCCTTCCATGAGCGGCGTGCCCTCGACCAGCGCGTGCTGCTCCCGCAGGTGCTCCAGCACCACGCGGCGCGCCTCCAGAACCGCGCCGCGGTCGATCAGCCCGCGGATGAACAGGTACCCGTCGGTGGCGATGCGGCGGCGCAACTCGTCGACGTCGGCCAGCGAGTCCGTGCTGTCGCGCAGGTAGCCGAGCTCCGCGCTCGGGAACTCCGCCTGCGTGCGTTGAAACTCGACTCGCATGGGCAGCGGCTACACGCTGTCATGCCACCGGGCCGGTCATCAACCGGAGTGCGAGACTCACGGTCAGCAAGGTGTGGGTTAGGCTCATCGGAATGCACAGCACATCCGAGCATGCCCTGCTGATCGTGAAGCCGGACGGTGTGCAGCATCCCGAGTTTCCGTGGATGCTCGACAGGCGGCTGGCGGAGTTGTCGCTCCGTCAGGTCGCAGCCAGGGACTTGGTTCTGAGCAGTGCGCAGGCTCGCACGTTCTGGCGGGAAGGTGACGTCGAGGAGTACGTCGCGTACCTGCGCGAGGGGCCCTCGCGGGCGATCGTGGTCAGGGGAAGGCAAGCCACCTGGAAGTGCCGGCGGCTGAAGTCGGAACTGCGGAAGGCGTTCCACTGTAACAGTTACAGAAACCTCATCCATTCCACGGAACCGGGGAACGAGTACGAGGAGCAGTTCCAGCGGCTGTTTCCCGAGCTGAACATCGGCGGGCATGGGGTCTTCATCGATCAGATCGCCCTCGTGACGCCGGATCGCTTCGACTCGTTCGCGAGGCGAGCGGCGGATCACGGGACGCCCTGTTTGGCGCCCGTCCTGACCGGGAATCAGGCGATGGGTCAGGCGAGCCGGCTCGCTGCCTGGCTGCGGGGTTCCGGAGCGGTTCCATACGCCGGCATCCTGATCCGCGGGCTGTCGATGTCCGGGCATGATGACGCCCATGTCATCATGTATCTCGAAAGATACTGCGAGCTCTGCTTGCCCTCACGTTTACCTCGAGAGCTGACCCCGCTTGCCGCCCTCGCCGCGAACCTCGGAGCCGTCACGGTGTTGCTGCCCGGAACCGGGGATGCGTTCCTCCAGCCTGAGGTGATGGCCGGCGTGCGGGATTGCGGGGTGAGCGGCGTCGTGTGCTACTCCCCGGAATACGAGATGGCGAGGACGCACCGGCTCCGGTCGGCGGCATTCTCCGCCGGTCTGTTCTGCGTCGGCGGCAGCAACGGGCATCTGAATTGGGGAAGAAACAGCGTGTCGGAGGAGATGCACGACGCGCTGGCCGCGGCACTGGTCAGGTCAGGTCGCGGATGACTTCCTGCGCGGCGTTGTGGCCCGGGATCCCGGAGATTTCGCCTCCCGGGTGCTGGCCGGCTCCGCAAAGATAGAGACCGGGGAACGGCCCGCGGTAGCGGGAGAGCTCGGGCAGCGGGCGGTTCCAGAAGAGCTGGTCGCCGCCGTGCTGGATGTGCCAGATGCATCCGTCGGTGAGTCCGTTCTCCCGCTCCAGGTCGGCCGGCGTCCGCAGCTTCAGGTGGAGGATCGATCGTCGGAAGTTCGGCGCGTGGCGCGTGATCTGCTCCACCAGCCCTTCGGCGACCCGATCGCGCACCGTGTCCCAGTCGGTGTCCCTCAGCCTGGCGGGCGCCGGGTAGATCCACACCGAGGCCGTGTGCCGGCCCTCCGGCGCCAGGGTCGGATCGAGCGCCGACGGCACTGAGAAGTTGATGATGGGCTCTGCCGGCGGGCGGCCGGCGGCGCAGTCGGCGGATGCTGCGTCGACGCTCGCTTCGCTGCGGCCCAGCCCGACCACGCCGCGGCTCGGCAGCGCCGGGTCCCCGTCCCAGGCCCGCCAGTGCGGGAGCTCGTCCACGGCCGCCAGCAGCTTGTAGCAGCTTACCTCCGTGACCAGCGCGCTGACGCGGCGCCGGAGCTGCGCCCTCGTCAGTTCCGGCGGTACCAGCCGCTCCGCTCCGGTCTCTTCCGCGGTGAGTTGAAGCGACAGATTGCGCGGGGATTCGTGGTCGGCCGGGCCCCAGTAGTCGCCGCCTGACACCGGCACGAGTGCCCCGGTGCGGGGAATCCCCACCAGGCCGCGCTCTTCGAGCCGAAGGTCTGCCTGAATCCCCGGATCCAGCGCGTGGACCATGTGGGCGCAGGTGGAGAAGCGGTACCCGGGCCACAGCTCTTCGGTGATGGCCGCGCCACCCACGAAGGACCGTCGCTCGAAGATCGCGACCCGCAGGCCGGCGTGGGCCAGATACCACGCGGCGGTCAGACCGTTGTGGCCGCCGCCGACGATCGCGACGTCCAGGTCAGGCGACATCTCTCGGGAACCCCGGCCGTTGTGCCGGATTCACGGGTACCGCCTTCCCTTGGCCGGAGACTGCTACTTCCTGACTCCGCGTGCGTCAGCGGTCCGGCGGGAGCCTGGGCCCACGGCGGCGCGCGCCGCGTTCAGGTCCTCCCTCGACATGACCGTGCGGGCGGCGCCGAGCGCCTCCTCGATCTGCTGCACGGTCTTGATGCCGCAGATCGCGGTGTCGATCGACGGATGCTGCACGGTCGCGGCAAGAACGAGCTGATAGATCGACAGGTCGTAGCGCTTCGCGATCGGGGCGAGATCCTGGACATTCGCACACAGCTCGGCGAAGCGCTCGCCCTGAAAGTCGGGATGGTGGGCGCGGAAGTCGGTGAAGGTCTCGGTGCCTCCGTACTTGCCGGAGAGCAGGCCCTTGTGCAGCGGGGAGTAGACCATCACGCCGATGCCCTCCGCCTGGCAGTACGGCAGCAGGTCGTCCTCCCCGGCCGGATCGATCATGCTGTAGGGTGCCTGCACGACGGAGTGGCCGCCGAAGCGGCGCTGCGCGCGGAGTTGCTCGACGCCGTGATTGCTCACGCCGTAGGCGCGGATCTTGCCCTGCGCGCGGAGTCGGTCGAGTTGAGCGGCGGTCTCCTCCATGGGCGTGAGCGGATCGAAGCCGTGGAGCAGGTACAGGTCGATGGTATCGAGCCGCAGGCGCGTGAGGGACACCTCGCAACGGGCGGCGATGTTCTCGGCGGACAGGTCCGGCACCCGCGAGCCGTCGGGCTTGAAGTGGCTCAGCACCTTGGTGGTGATCACCAGCTCGTCGCGAGGCAGGTCGGCGATCGTTTCGCCCAGGACCGTCTCCGCGTGGCCGTCGCCGTAGGCGTCGGCGGTGTCGAACAGGTTGATGCCGCCGTCGAAGGCGCGCCGGATCGCCCGAGCGATCTCTTCGCTGGACTGCTCGCCCCAGAATCGCGGGCTGAGCTGCCAGGTGCCGAATGAGATCGGCGAAACCCGCAGGCCGCTCCGCCCGAGTTGCACGTGCTCCATGTCCCGTTCCTCCGCGCCGCAGTATAGGGCACGAGGCCTCGCCTTGATCGCGAGGCCGGCCGGCTCCTAACCTCGGCAGTCAGTGGACACGGACATCCAGGCGGTCGACGCGGAGGTGTACCTGCTGCCGGTGGGGACGCGGGTGCCGCTGAAGTTCGGCGCCGA
The DNA here is from genome assembly GCA_965215345.1 of Spirochaetia bacterium. Taxonomy (GTDB): domain Bacteria; phylum Spirochaetota; class Spirochaetia; order SZUA-6; family Bin103; genus CATQHW01. The sequence goes on from CBDCDL010000001.1 coordinate 855,604, forward strand.
AGCGCTGACCTCGGTGACCTGCGTTCGGGTGTCGCTGCAGGTGCAGGACGCCATGGGGCGCCAAGCGGTGGGGTGGGGCGAAACGCCGCTGAGCGTTCAGTGGGCGTGGCCGGGCGAACTGCCGTACCAGGAGCGGCACGATTCGATGCTCGACCTCTGCCTGCTGATCGCGGCCGATTGGCGCGACGCGCGGTTCTCCGGGCACCCGCTGGAGGTCGGGCACGCGTTCCTGCAGGAGCGTCTGCCGGCCTTGGTCGAGCGGATCAACCGCGGCCGGGAGCCGGAGGCGCGCATGCCGCGGCTCGCTGCGCTGGTGTGCGCGTCGGCGTTCGACCTGGCCCTGCACGACGCGTTCGGCGTGCTGCACGGGGTGCCGGCGTACGCGACCTACAACCGGCGCTACCTGAACCACGACCTGAGCCGCTACCTGACGCCGGCGGCCGGCAGCGGCGTGTCGTTCGCCGGCACCTTCCCCGAGGACTTTCTGCGGCCACGCCATGACGAGCTGCCGGCGTGGCACTTGGTCGGGGGACTGGATCCGGTCGAGCCGGCCGAGCTGGACGGGAGCGAGCCGGACGACGGGTACCCGGTGCTGCTGAGCGACTGGGTGCGGCGCGACGGGCTCACGTGCCTCAAGATCAAGCTGCGCGGCACGGACGAGGCGTGGGACTACGGCCGGCTGGTGCAGGTAGGCTCGCTGGCCGTCGAGGAGGGGGTGGCGTGGCTGTCGGCCGACTTCAACTGCACCGTCACCGACCCCTTCTACGTGACCGCCATCCTCGACCGGCTGCTGCGCGAGCAGCCGCGGATCTACGGCATGCTCCTGTACGTGGAGCAACCCTTCCCGTACGACCTGGAACGCGACCGGCTGGACGTGCGCAGCGTGGCGGCGCGCAAGCCGCTGTTCATGGACGAGAGCGCCCACGACTGGGAGATGGTGCGCCTGGGCCGCGAGCTCGGCTGGTCCGGGGTGGCGCTGAAGACCTGCAAGACCCAGACCGGCGCGCTGCTCAGCCTCTGCTGGGCGCACGCGCACGGCATGGCCCTGATGGTGCAGGACCTGACCAATCCGATGCTGGCGCAGATCCCGCACGTGCTGCTGGCGGCGCACGCGCCGACCATCATGGGCGTGGAGTCGAACGCCATGCAGTTCTATCCCGACGCCTCCGCTCCCGAAGCCGCCGTTCACCCGGGGCTGTACGGCCGGGCACGGGGGCGGCTGGACCTGTCCACCGTGAGCGGCCCCGGCTTCGGCTATCGCCTCGACGAGATCGATCGCCGCCTCCCCAAGTCGGAGCCCATCGGCGTCGGCGGCAGACGGTCCGGGTGACGGCGTGCGTACCGCCTACCCTCTTTCGTACCCTTATTCAGGCGTCGCTACCCTCTTTCGTCAACAGGCGCCAACGAGCGCCGGGGCCGCGACCGCTGCACGTGACCTCGCCGGACTTCCGCAGATCGGCCAGGAGGCGACGAATCCACTCACGTCCGACGCCCGGACAGGCGCGTTCCAGGTCCTGCAGGCGGAAGTCTCCCGGCTGGGCGCGAATCGCGGCCAGAACCAGCGCCGCCTTGGCGCCACGCGGGGCCTGAACCTGTCCAACGCGTTCTTCCAGTTCGCGATAGCCGCGACGAACGATCGTGAGCGTGAAGTCAAGCCATGGAGTCAGTTCGTGCCTGCCCTCGTGCCAGCCCTGGGAACTGAGGTGCAGGCACTCGTAGTACCGATCGCGAACCTCCTCGACCAGGCGTTCGAGGCTCAGGTAGCGGCCGACCCGGTAGTCGTGTCGATAGAGCGCCAGGAGGGTGATCAGGCGGGACACGCGCCCGTTGCCGTCCCGAAATGGATGGATGCAGAGAAAGTCCAGCACGAGTGCGGCGATGGCGATCAGCGGAGGGATGTGGTCCTGGTCGAGCGCGTGCCGGTAGCGGTGGCAGAGTTCCTTCACCGCGGCCGGCGTCTCCTTGGCTGTCACGCAACGGAACCGTAAGACTGGAGCGCGTCCGGGTTGTATCTCGACGATGTCGTTGTCGATACGCTTGAACTGCCCGGCGTCGCCACTGGCGGACTGACAGAGGGCATGCAGGCGAAGCAGGGTGTCCGGAGTGATGGGAAGGTCGGCGTAGCCGGAGTGGATCTCATCCAGTGCCCGGCGATAGCCCTGCACCTCCTGTTCGGAACGATCGCGCGGATTCGACCGGCCCAGGACCAACGCGTGCAGGCGCTCGCGACCGACCGTCACGCCTTCGATGCGATTGGAGGACTCGGCGCTCTGAATGACGGCAGCGTCACGGAGGGCCTTGAGGACCTGCGGCGATTGGCGGGAGAACAGATCCTGTCTTCCCCTGGACTCCGCGATGTCGTTGAGCAGCCACGCGGTGCTCATGGGCAACTGGTGATCGCGCAGCCGGTTGCCGCGAAACGAATTCATCGATCAGCGAGGCGCTCCACCCAGCACATGACGAGCTTGCTCCCACCGTACCACGTGGCCGGAGGGCCAGGTTGCACGAGCTTTGCTTTGCTGGCAGTCGGCGCCGCCGGCAGATTACGTTAGGGATCTCGATGGCTGACGTTGCGTTCTCGGTGTTCACCAAAGCGTGGAAGACGGTGCCGCTCGGCCGGCTCGGCGAGTTGGTGCGGGGCATGGGATTCGAGGGAGTCGAGCTGCCGGTGCGGCCCGGCTTTCAGGTGGAGCCCGAGCGCGCGGGCCACGACCTTCGGGCGGCGGTCCGGCAACTCGCGGACGCGGGCGTGACGGTCTCCAGCGTGGCGGCGGCAGCCGACGAGCCGATGATCATGGCCTGCGCCGACGCCGGCGTGCCGGTGATCCGCATCATGGCGCCGATCCGCTCGGGCGAGAGCTATACCGAGGCCGAGGAGTGGTATCGGCGCGAGTTCGATGGGCTGGTCCCGGCGCTGGACCGCGCGGGGATAGCGCTGGGCGTGCAGAACCACGCCGGCAGGCAGGTGGCGAACGCGATCGGCCTGCGCAGCCTGATCGGCCGTTATGACCCGCGGCACGTCGCCGCGGTCTGGGACGCCGGACACGAAGCGGTAGCCGGGACCGAGCCGGAACTGGCGATCGACATCATCTGGCCGCACCTGCGCCTGGTGAACCTCAAGAACGCGATCTGGCTGCAGACCGCCGAGGCGGGCGCCGGGAGCGCCGAGTGGTCCCCGTACTGGACGGCCGGCCGGCTCGGGCTCAGCCCTTGGCCACGCGTGGCCGCCGAGCTGAAGCGGCGGGGCTACGCCGGCACGGTGTGCCTGACTGCCGAGTACAGCGGCGCGGCGTCGGTCGAGCGGCAGGCCGCCGAGGACCTGGCCTTCGCGCGGACGCTCTTCGCGTAGCCGCGGCGCGCGTTGACGTTGCGCGCCACGGTGCCCATGCTCGGTCGCGGGGGGTGAACATGAGCCAGAGCGACAGCACGGGACTGCGCGTGGCGGTGGCCGGCTGCCACCGCCAAGTCACGCGGCGCCCCGGGTCCCACAACTGGGCGACGGCGTTTGCCCAGGTGCCGGAGACGCGGGTGGTCGCCGTGTACGATCGGGGAGCTGATGCGCGCGACGAATTCCGCGCTGCGTGGCAGGCGACGTGGGGGGACATCGCCGCCTACGACGACTACGGGCGGATGCTCGGGGAGGTGAGGCCGGACATCGTCTGCATCGCCACCCGGCAGACCCACCACGCGCCCCAGATCGAGCATGCGGTGGCCGCCGGGGTGCGCGGGGTCCTGTGCGACAAGCCGTTCGTCACCACGCTCGCCGAGGCGGACGCCGCGCTGGAGGCATGCCGGCAGTCCGGCGTGGCCATCGCCTGCGGCACCGAGATGCGCTGGGACGCGGCCTACGGCCTGCTGGCTCAGCGGTTGCGCGACGGACTGGTCGGCGAGGTGCAGGCCATCGTGGGCTACGGGGCGCCCAATCTGATCTTCCACGGCTGCCACTGGTACGACACCGCGCTGCTGCTGGCCGGCGATCCGGAACCGCTGTGGGTGAGCGGCCGGGTGGACGAGGCGGCGGCCGACGAGCCCGACGAGGGGCGCCGCCTCGACCCTCCGGGCCGTGCCTGGGTGGGGCTGGACAGCGGGGTGCTGCTGACCCTGCTGCCGGAGGGCGCCGGCCGCGGCTTCTCGGTCATCGGCAGCGGCGGCCGCCTGGAGATCGTCAACGACGCCCACCAGGCGTATCTGTGGGAGGCCACGTCCGGCGGTCGCGGCGCGGATCGCCTCGCCGCCACACCGGCGTCGATCGAGGTGCCGCAGCCGGACGCGACGTGGCCGCGGGGCGCCACCCTGGTGCGTGATCTGGCGCACGCGGTGCGCACCGGCGGCGCCACGAAGGGCGACGTGCCCCACATCCGCCGCGCCACCGAGATCGGCTTCGCGATCCACGAGTCGCATGCCGCCGGCGGCGCGGCCGTCAGCCTGCCGGTGACGGATCGCAGCCGGCGCATCGATCCTCGTCCCTGGGGCAACGACTGAGCGGATCGCCTACCAGCACCCGAGCAGGCGCCGCAGCAGCACGATCTGCCCCACGTGGTAGGCGTTGTGGTCGGCCAGCACCAGTGCCTCGCGCAGCAGGGTCTGTCCGGTGCCGTGCGGGATGCGCCGGTACAGGTTCGCCTGCGGGTCCCTGATCAGCGCGATCATCACGTCGCGGTCGGCCAGGAACGCGTCGACGCTCCGCTGCCAGGCGCCGGCCGGCGCCGCCACGGTGTCGGGCCAGTAGCCGTCCGGGAACTCCGGCGACACGTGGCCGGGGTCGCGGCTGAACTCCAGGATGTCCCACTGCGCGATGCGCAGGTGCTCGAGCTGCTGCCACAGGGAGGAGGCGGCGCTCTCCGGGACCACACCGCGCAGGTCCTCGGGCACGTCCGCCACCGCCCGCTCGAACGGCAGATGGGCGCCGTGACCGGACAGCAGGGTCACCACGTGCTCGCGCACGGCCCCGTCACTCATTGCCGTCCTCCCTGGACCCCACCACCGCGTCCACCTCGATCTCCACCAGGTGCTCGGGCAACATGAGGCCGGAGACCTCGGCCATGGTCATGGCCGGCCGCACGCCGCCGAGCAGCTCCGCGTGGGCGCGGCCTACGGGGTCGGCGTCGCCGATGTCGGTCACGTAGTAGCGGGCGCGCACCACGTCGGCGAGCGAGGCGCCGACGTCGCCGAGCGCCCGCTCGATCTTGCGCAGAATGAACAGCGTCTGCCCGTGCGGGTCGCCGGCGGCCACGGGCTTGCCGTCGCTGCCGGTGGCGCTGGTGCCGGCCACGAAGACCAGGTCGCCGACGCGCAGGGCGCGCGAGTAGCCGTAACGCTCCTCCCAGGGAGCGCCGGACGAGGTTCGTTGCCGGTTCACGTGATTCCTCCTCGCCGGCGGTTGACGCCGGTCGCGCGCAGCCGCTCGACGGCCGGCCGCATGCGCGCCGCCAGCCGCTCGCCCATCTGAAGCATGCCGTGGTCGCCGGGGTGGATCATGTCGACGCACAGGCCACCGACGTCGGTCAGCACGGACGGGCCGGGCACCAGCTCGATGCGGGACCCCAGGCCGTCCCGGCGGAGCCGTTCGACCACTCGCTCCAAGGCGAGCCGGAAATCCTCCGGCGGCGCCGTGGCGTCGGGCATCACGTTCGACCAGTCGCCGTAGTAGGGATAAATGGTGATGCAGAAGACCGGCCGGACCGGCCTTTCTCGACCAACCTGTTTTACCAGGTAATGCGTCCGGCAGCTCGGCGGCGTCCGGCGTCCTCACATCGCCCTCGACGTCGTGCAGGCGGAAGATGCCGCGGAAGAGCACGACCCGTACCACGCGCGGATGGAACGGCATCGCCGCCGCCAGGTCGTCCGGGATCGACTCGTAGGCGCGCCGCTGATCGTCGCCGATGCCGACGTCGATGGTGGTCGGCTCGGTGCCGATCGGGAAGACGTGCGGCCTGCCTGCCAGCGGGCCGTAGAACACGCGCGCGGTGGGCTGAAACTCCTGCAGGCCCTCCGCGGACAGGGTGAGCCGCGCGCGTGTCCCGCGCAGCACGAAGCGGATCTCGGCCCCGGCCGCCAGCAGCGTCTTCTCCTGGGCCGGCTCCTCCAGGCGGGCGCGCACCTCCTCGGGGACGCGCTGCAGCCGCACCGAGCCGTCGGATTGCGGCACGGCCTCCTCGATGCCGTGCAGGGTGACGTCGTGGTATCTCATGGTGCCGGGCAGTATGAGGCTTGGGCACCCGCGACGGCGACACGCGCCGTTCGGCACGATTGAATCCTCAGGCCCAGGATCGGGTCGAAGATGGATCGATTTGGCACGAAAAGGCTTATATTGGCCTAATATGGATCATAATGACACGCATGGCCGGAAAGAACGAGACCAATCTGCTTGTGGGTCCGGATTCATGTAAACGATGTAACTCAATTTATTGAAACGAGTTGCTATCTGTATTGCGATCATATGGAACGAGTTGGCATGGGTTGTGCTTCATAGCTGGCATGAGAAACAACCTCAACCACAGGAGGAACACCATGAGGAATCTCGTACCGTATCGACCCGGCCGCTTGAGCATCTTCGACGGGCTGGACCAGATCTTCGACGCGGTCTTCACCGAGCCGGTCTGGCGCACCGGCGCCCCGGCCGTCGACATCCGCGAAGAGGATGACGGCTACCTGGTGCAGGCGGAGCTGCCCGGCGTCGCCGAGAAGGACCTGAAGGTCAGCGTCGACGACAACGTGCTGACCATCTCGGCCAAGACCGGCAAGGACGCCGAGCGCAAGGCCGACGGCTACCTGGTCCGCGAGCGCCGCCACGCGGCGTACACGCGCAGCTTCGTGCTGCCGCGCGACTCGGACCACGAGGCCCTGACCGCCTCGTTCGAGGACGGACTGCTGACGCTGACCGTCCCCAAGACCGAGGCGAGCAAGGCCCGCCGGATCCCGGTCAACGCCGCGTAGCGCCGCTGATCGGACCCGCGAAAGCCCCACCGGCTCCGGCCGGCCGGGGCTTTCGTACGTTGAGGGCGCGGAGGCGCCGCGTCCGACGGACTGCTACGCTGTCGGCATGACGGATTATCAGCCGGTCGAACTGGAGCGCCTCTGCAACGCGGGCGTCGACGCGCTGCCGCAACTCGATCACGAGCCGCCGGTCGGCAGGCAGCTCTTTCAGGGCCTGCCGTTCGAGGTCGGCGGGCGGCAGCCGGCGACGGAGCGCTGCCTCATCCGCTGCGGACCGGACTCGGGGTCGGTGACGATCCCGGTCGGCCGCGCCTGCCACACGGTCGTGCTGGCGCACGCCCTGACCGAGAGCAGGCTGATGGAGGGCGGACCGCTCGGCCGTCCGGTCGCCACCTACACCTTCCGCGCCGTCGGCGGCGCATCGGATGCGGCCGACGCCGTGGCGATCCGCGAGCGGTTCGAGATCGCCGCGCCGTTTCGCGACCGTCCGTTCACCGCGGTCGAGCACCAGGGCGAGTTCCTGCATCCGCGCTACGAGGGGCCCTGGGAGGAGGCCGGCCGCCGCCAGACCGAGGCGTCGCGCGGGCCGGCCACCTATTTCCTGTGGGCATGGCGCAATCCCGATCCCGAGCGCGTCGTCGAGGAGATCGTCATCGAGCCCGCTGCCGGCGGGCCGGCGTTCATCATCGCCGGGGTCACCACCGGCCACGTCGACGAGCACCCGTTCACCCGCCAGGGCCGGCGCGACGTCAAGGTCACGCTGACCGACCCGGAGGCGGCCCGGCGGCCCTTCGACCTGGACGTGACCGTCGACCGCGGCATCGCCACCTACGTCCACGCGCTGCCCGAGGCGGACGCCGACGCGTTCGTCGCCGACGGCCGCGCCGGTTGGGGAGAGCCGCAGAACCCGGCCTCCAGTCCCGCCTACACGGAGATCGCGGCCACGCCCTCGGCCACCGTGGACGTCACCCAGGGCGGCAGCTCCCTCGGCAAGGTGCGCTGGAGTGAGGTGCAGGAGCGCGGCAGTGCCGAGGACGGCGGCGTGCGGGTCGAGTTGCTGGACGGCGGCCGCAACTGGGTGCACGTGACCGTGCTCGACGACGACACCGGCAAGCCGGTGCCGTGCCGGGTCCACTTCCGTTCGCCGGCCGGCGTTCCCTTCCAGCCGCACGGCCACCACAACCATGTCAACTCCAACAACGGCAGTTGGCACATCGACGTGGGCGGCGACGTGCGCATGGGCCAGATGACCTACGCCTACATCGACGGCCGCTGCCAGGGATGGCTGCCGCGCGGCGACGTGCTCGTCGACGTGGCGCGCGGCTTCGAGTACGACCCGCTGCGCGCTCGCGTGCGCATCGAGCCCGGCCAGCGCGAGCTGACCCTGCGGCTCAAGCGCTGGACGGACATGAACGCGCACGGGTGGTACTCCGGCGACTCGCACGTCCACTTCCTGTCCGCGCAGGGCAGTCACACCGAGTCTCAGGGCGAGGACCTGAACGTGGTCAACCTGCTGCAGTCGCAGTGGGGGAGCCTGTTCACCAACACCGAGGAGTTCACCGGCGGCGCGAGCGTCCATCAGCAGGGCAACAACATCGTCTACGTCAGCCAGGAGAACCGGCAGCACTTCCTGGGACACCTGATCCTCTGGGGCCTCACGGAGCCGGTGATGCCGTGGTGCTCCGACGGTCCGGGAGAGGCGGAGCCGGGCGGCAGCCTGGACGTGACCATGAGCGACTGGGCCGATCGGACCCACGCGCAGGGCGGCCACGTGATCATCCCGCACCTGCCCAATCCGAACGGCGAGCCCGCCGCGCTGATCGCCACCGGCCGCGCCGACGGCGTGGAGATGCTGCGCCAGGGCGAGTTCAACCACCTGGAGTACTACCGCTACCTCAACTGCGGTTACCGCCTGCCCCTGGTCGGCGGCACCGACAAGATGTCCAGCGACGTGCCGATCGGCCTCTACCGGACCTACGCGCGGGTCGGCGACCAGCAGGAGTTCACCTACCGCGCCTGGTGCGACACGGTGAAGGAGGGGCGGACGTTCCTGAGCGGCGGCCCGCTGATCGGCATCACCGTGGACGGCGCCGGCATCGGCGACACGCTGCGGCTGTCGGCCGCGGGCACCGTGGAGGTGCACGCCTGGGCGGAGAGCATCCTGCCCATCCACACGCTGCAGATCGTGCAGGAGGGCCGGATCGTGGCGCAATCAGACGCCGCCGCAACCGGCGCTGGCCGCCGCAGGCTGGAACTGTGCGAGAAGGTGAAAGTCGACGGTCATAGCTGGCTGGCGGCCCGCGTCGGCGGCTCCGGCTACGGTCAGGTCGACCATCACGACGGCTGGCAGCGGGGCATCTTCGCGCACACCTCGCCGGTCTACGTGGCGGTCGGCGGCGACTGGTGGATGTTCGACCGCGACGCGGCGGAGTACATGCTCACCCTGATCGACGGCTGCCTGAACTACATGCGCCACACCGCGCCGCTGCGGCCCGACGCCGAGACCACCTTCCACCACGGTGAACCCGACCACCTGGCCTACCTGGAGCGGCCCTTCCATCAGGCGCGCGAGGCCATCCACCGCCGCATGCACCAGCTCGGCATCCCGCACTGATCCCGAGCCGCAGGCCATGGAGGAGGTGATGGCGGCGGCCCGGGCCGCGGACTTCGACCCGGAGCGCACGCCGCACGGCGGCAGGAGCCGCACCACGCTGGTGGTCGATTACCTGCCCGACGGCCAGCCGCTGGCGTTTCCGGCGCTGGTCTGTCGCGGCGCCGAGCCGGGCAGGACGCTCGTGGCCACCGGCGTCATCCACGGCGACGAATACGAGGGAGCGCTGGCGATCCAGGACCTGTTCGCGGAGTTGCGGCCGGAGCGGATGTCCGGCGCCTTCATCGGCATTCCCGTGGTGAACGGCCCGGCGTTCACCGCAGGCACGCGCACCGGCAGCCACGACCATCGGGACTTGGCGCGCACCTTCCCCGGCAGTCCCGACGGCTCGCCGACCGAGCGCATTGCGCACGCGCTGGCCGAATACGTCATCCCGCGCGCCGACCTGTACGCGGACCTGCACTCGGCCGGCAACGACGCCCGGATCAAGCAGTTCGCCGGCTATCAGCTCAGGCCGGAGCTCGGGGCGACGCAGCGCGAGGCCGCGATCGCCTTCGGCCTGGGCCTGGTCTGGGGGACGGTCGTCCTGCCCGGCCGCAGCCTGACCGCCGCCGGCGAGAAGGGTGTGCCGGCGATCTACGTGGAGCTGGAAGGCGAGGGGCGCGGCCGGCCGGAGAGCTGCGCGGCGGCACTGCAGGGGCTGCGCAACCTGCTTGCCTACCTGGGCATCGTGGCCGGCGACCACCCGAGCGGCCCGCCGCCGTTCCTGGTCGAGGACGACCGCGCCGGGTCCGGAGACATGGGGCTGGATGCTCACGCGCCCACCTCCGGCCTGTTCCTGCCCGACGTGGCGGTCTGGGACCGGGTGGCGGCGGGCGACCGGCTGGGCGTGGTGCGCCGCGCGGACGGCCGCGTGGCCGCCGAAGTGCGCTCGACGAAGGCCGGCCGGGTGCTGCTGCTGCGCACCCGGCCGCGCGTGATCACCGGTGACACCGTCGCCTGCGTCCTGGAGACGAGCCTCCGTCCCGGCTCGGCATGAACGCCGGGAAGGGCACCCGTTCAACCTTCGAGGGACAGCAGCAGAGGCTCCTCCAGGGCGTCGATGATCCAGCGGAGGAACCGCATCCCGTCCGTGCCGTCGAGCACTCGGCAGTCGTAGGTCAGGGCGAGCGGCATCCGCAGCCGGTGCACGACGGTGCCGGAGGTCTCGTCCAGCACCGGCTCACGGTGCGGCGGGGACACGCCCAGGATGGCCGGTTCCGGTGCGTTGACCGGCGGCGTGAAGTGGCCCATGCCGGTGCCGGTGGTGCCGCCGGGCTCGTAGACCGACAAGCAGCCGCCCTGCGTCCCGGCGGCGTCCAGCGTGCCGGCGCGCGCCCGCGCGGCCAGGTCGGCGATCTCCACCGAGAGCTGCAGCATGTTCTTGCGGTCGGCGTCGCGGACCACCGGAAACGACGTCCCGTGCTCGGTATCCACGGCGATGCCGACGTGGCAGCAACCCCGGCGGACCAGCCGGCCGGCGGCCAAGTCCACGCTGGCGTTGCACCGAGGGAACACCTTCAGCGCGGAGGCGGCCACCTTGGCGAGCATGGCCGCCATGGTCAGTGTACCGCCGGCCGCCTGTGCGCGGGATTCGTAGCGCTCTCGCAGCGCCTCCAGGCGGGTGACGTCGACCGTGCCGAGCTGCGTGGCCATCGGCACGGTCTGCGCCACGGTGCCCAGCCTCTCGGCAGCCATGCGCTGCCCGGCGGTCAACGGTACCATCTCGACCGGACCCCACGCGCCCAGGTCGGGCAGCGGTGTGATGGCTGCCGGCGCGAAGCCATCGCCCCGGCGTGCCGCGAGCGCGCGGACGTCGCGCTCGCGGATGCGGCCTCCCTTGCCGGAGCCGGAGGCAAGCCGCCAGTCGACACCCAGCTCGCGGGCGACCCGTCTGGCCCGGGGGCTCGAGGCAGGCCCGTCCGCCCGTTCGCCGCGGGACACGGTCTCCGCCACCAGGGCAACGGCGGCGGGCGGCTCCTCTGCCGGCGGCGCCGCGCCGGGATCCGTTTCCGGTTTCGGCGTCGAACCGTCACCCGCCTTGGCGCGCGCCAAAGCGCCCGGATCGGGGGGAGCCTCGGGAACCTCTTCCCCCTCGGCGAGCAGCCAGCCGATCACGGTGCCGACGGTCAACTCCGCGCCGGTCTCGGCGACGCCGGGCCGGATGTGCAGGACGCCCGCGTCCAGGGATTCCACCTCCTCGGTGGCCTTCTCTCCCTCGATGGTGAAGACGGGCTCGCCGGCGGCGACGGCTTCGCCGTCCTGCTTCAGCCACTCACCGAAGACGCCCGACTCCATCGACCAGCCGAGCCGCGGGACCAGGACCTCGAAAGCCATGCGCCGTGCTCTATTCGTCCCGCAGGTCCAGGACCGCCTGCACGATGGCGTCCGTGCCGATGGTGAGCTCGTTCTCCAGGACCGGGCTGTAGGGCGCCGGCGCGAAGCCGCAGTGCAGGCGCTTGATCGGCGCGTCCAGGTCGTCGAAGGCCTCGTCTCCGACGCGGGCGGCGATGTCGGCGGCCACGCTGCACGGCGCGTAGTCCTCCTCCACCACCAGCAGCCGGCCGGTCTTGTGCACGGACTGCTTGATGGTCTCCAGGTCGAGCGGCGCCACGGTGAGCGGGTCGACCACCTCCACCGAGACGCCCTGCCCCTCCAGGATCGCGGCCGCCTCCACGCACTTGGGCACCATCGCCGCGATCGCGACGATCGTGACGTCCCTTCCCTGCCGGACGACCTCGGCCTGGCCGAACGGGATGGCGTACTCGCCGTCCGGCACCTCCTCCTTCAGTACGAGCAGCGCCCGATGCTCCAGGAACACGACCGGATCGTGCGAGCGCAGGGCGGTCGTCAGCAGGCCCTTCGCGGTGCGCGGACCCGAGGGCAGGGCGACGTGGAAGCCCGGCTGATGGACCAGGAACGAGTAGAAGCTGCCCGAGTGGTGCGACGACCCGGACTTGTAGAGCCCGATGCAGGCGCGGATCACCATCGGCACGCTGATGCGGCCGGAGCTCATCCAGCGCATGCGCGACGCCTGGTTGATCAGGTCGCCGAACGCGTCCAGCGCGAAGTCCACGAACATGAAGTCGACCACGGGGCGCGCGCCGGCGATGGCCGCGCCCACGCACATGGTGGAGAACCCCCGCTCGCAGATCGGCGTGTCGCGCAGCCGCTCCGGGCCGTGCAGGTCATACAGGCCGGTGGTCGTGTTGAAGTTGCCGCCGCGCTCGCCGATCCCCTCGCCGACGACGAAGATGGTCGCGTCGCGCTCCATCTCCTGCGCCAGCGCAGCGCGCGCCGCCTCGACGTAGTTGGTCTCCGCCATGCCGCGCTCCTACCTTCCGTCCGCGACTTGGCCGTCGAGGACGTGGTCCAGGACGGTCGCCGGATCGGGTTCGCCTGAGGCGAGCGCCGCCTCGTTGGCCGAGTCGACCGCCGCGGCGACCTCGGCCTCCAGAGCGTCCAGTTCCTCGGCGGAGGCGGTCCCGTCATCGGTCAGAGAGGTCCGCAACGCCACGATCGGGTCGCTGGCCTTCCACTCCTCGACCTCTTCGCGGGTCCGGTAGCCCGAGTCCCGCATCCCTTCCGCGTGCGACCGCTGCCGGTAGGTCCGGCACTCCAGCAGGGTCGGACCGCCGCCGTCCCGCGCCCGCGCGATCGCCTGAGCGGCCTCCCGGTACACCTCGCGTACGTCGTTGCCGTCGACCACGGCGTGCGGCAGCGCGTAGGCCTCGGCTTTCCTGGCGACGCTCTGCTCCCTGGTCACGGTCGCGAACGGCACCTCGGTCGCGTACAGGTTGTTCTCGCACACGAACAGCACGGGCAGCTCCCAGACGGTCGCCATGTTGCATCCCTCGTGGAACGCGCCGTTGTTGACCGCGCCGTCGCCGAAGTAGGCCACGCTCACGCGGTCGCTCCCGGCCAGCCTGAAGCGGTAGGCGGCGCCGGCGGCCAGCAGGATGCTCGGCCCGACGATGCCGCTGGTGCCCATCAGCCCGATCTCGGGCTTGAACAGGTGCATGCTGCCGCCGCGGCCGCCCGACGCGCCGCCTGCCAGTCCGTACAGCTCCGCGAACAGCTCGACCGGAGCCAGCCCCTTGGCCAGCGCGTGGCCGTGGCCGCGGTGCGTGCCGAACACCAGATCGTCGTCGCGCAGGTCGATGCTGACGCCGGTCGCGACCGCCTCCTCGCCGATGTAGGTGTGGCAGCCGCCGTAGATCAGCCCGGCCTGGAACGACCGCACCAGCCGCTCCTCGCACTTCCTGATCGTGACCATGATCCGGTAGCAGCGGAGCAGCAGATCCCGGTCCGGCTCGCTGCGCGCCGCGCGCTCGTTCTCCGTCGCCGACTGTGCCTTCACGTTCGCACCACCTCCGCTCGCCGGCTCATCGGCCAGTATACTTTTATGCTCATGCGTGATTGCTGTTCGCCACGGCGGCGCAACCGTGAGGACGGTTTCCTTATAACAGGATGCGGCGGCCGGCGAAAAGGGCGGCGTGGGTGGTTGACGGCCGCTGCCGAATCCGGTAGACGCAGGAAGAAGCCGATCCATGCCGAAAGCCGTCATCACCGATCACTCGTTCGAGACGCCCGACATCGAGAAGTCCGTCCTCGAGCCGCTCGGGTGCTCGCTGATCTCCCAGAGAGCGTTCACGGATCAGGAGGCTCTCATCGACCTGGTGCGCGACGCAGACTACGTCATCACCCAGTTCGCGCCGGTGAACGCGGACGTGATCGAATGTATGCAAAAATGCACGATCATCGTGCGCTACGGCATCGGCGTGGACAACGTGGACCTCTCGGCCGCCGAACGGAAGGGGATTCCGGTCTGCAACGTGCCCGATTACTGCATCGACGAGGTCGCCGACCACGCGATCGCGATGATCCTGGATCTGACGCGCAGGATCACCCAGAACGCCCTCACGGTGCGCAGCGGAGGCTGGGGGCTGGCGGTGGAGCCCGCCGCCATGTGCGCCCTGAAGGGACGCACCGTCGGCGTCGTGGCCTACGGCAGGATCGGGCGCGAGGTGGCTCTGCGGCTCAAGCCGTTCAAGTGCCGGGTCATCGCCTGCGACCCCGCGGTCGATCCGGCCCGGATGGAGGCCGACGGGGTGGAGCCGGTGAGCCTCCAGCGGCTCTACGCGGAGAGCGACATCGTCACCCTGCACTGCCCGAGCACCGAAGCGACCCGCTCCATGGTCGCCGCGGAATCCATCGCGGCCATGAAGGACGGCGCGCTCCTGGTCAACGTCGCCCGCGGCACCCTGGTCGACACCGATGACCTTGCAGCCGCACTGCGGAGCGGCAAGCTCGCGGGGGCGGCCCTGGACGTAACCGATCCGGAGCCGATCGACCCCCGACATCCGCTGGTGGGGATGGACAACGTGGTCATCACGTCTCACGTCGCGTCGGTGAGCGAGCCGTCCGGCCGGAAGCTGCGCACGAGCGTCGCCAACACCGTTGCCGCCGCGATCAGGGGTGACAAGCTCCCGAACGTCGTCAACGGCGTGAGCGCCTGAGGACACGGTCCCGATGCCTGCGCTCGTCAAGCAGTCCGAACTCGACAGGGCGCGTGCCTGGCTCGACGCGTCGTTCGTGTCCGCCGGCGCGGCCGCGTTGCCGCTCTCGTACCGGTGCGGGGAGCGCCCCGTGTCGTCGGTGCTCGGCGACTGGTCGGTGCAAAGCGACGGCCCGAGCACGGATGCGGGGGTGACCCGGCAGGCCGTCACCTTCACCGACCCGTGCACCGTGCTGAGGTGCCGGATCGAGATCGCCACGTACGACGAATATCCGGCGGTCGAGTGGGTGGTCCGGTTCGAGAACGCCGGCACGCAGGACTCGCCGATCCTGTCGCAGATCATGCCGCTCGACGCCTTCTTCCCGGCCGACCGCGCGGCGGAGTGCCGCGTGCACCACGCGCGCGGCGGGCTCACCCAGACCGACGACTTCGAGCCGCTCTGCACGCCGCTCACCTTCCGCCAGGGCGGACGCAGGCTCGACCTTGCGGCCCGCACCGGCAAGTCCTCGACGCTGCATCTGCCGTTCTTCAACCTGGAGATCGGGTCCGGCGGCGTCATCGGCGCCATCGGCTGGTCGGGCGGCTGGGCGGCGTCCTTCGAGCGCGGCGACGAGGGCGTGCGCGTGGCCGCCGGCATGGAACGCACGCATCTGACGCTGGGCCCGGGAGAGCGGATCAGGACGCCGCGCATCCTGCTGCTCTTCTGGGACGCGGACGGAGACGGCGAGCCGGGGGTCTCGACAGGGCGGGTCCGTGGACACAACGTGCTGCGCCGTCTGATCCTGTCCCACTACACGCCGCGCCCGAACGGCAGGCCGCTGCGGCCGCCGTTCTGCGAGGGGGCATGGGGCGCTCGGCCGGAGTCCGTTCACTTGGCGAAGATCGCCTGGCTGGCCGAGCACCGCATCCCGACCGAGTGCTACTGGATCGACGCCGGCTGGTACGGGCCGCGTCCCATCGCGGAGGCGGCCGACGGGTTGAGCGGCGGCTGGATGAAGCAGGTGGGAAGCTGGACTCCGAACG
The DNA here is from genome assembly GCA_965215345.1 of Spirochaetia bacterium. Taxonomy (GTDB): domain Bacteria; phylum Spirochaetota; class Spirochaetia; order SZUA-6; family Bin103; genus CATQHW01. The sequence goes on from CBDCDL010000001.1 coordinate 871,731, forward strand.
CGAAGGCGTACCCGCGTGGCTTGCGGCCGATCGGCGACGCCGCGGCGCGGGCGGGGCTGGGCCTGGTGCTGTGGGTCGAGCCGGAGCGCGCGTTTCATGGCTCCGAAATGGCGCGGGAGCATCCCGAGTGGCTCATCGGGCCGGTGCGGTCGGGATACGTGGACGGCGACAACTACCTGGTCAACCTCGGTATCCCGGAGGCGCGGCGCCACGTCACCGAGATGCTCTCCAGCCTCATCGCCGACGGAGGGGTGACCTGCTACCGCCAGGACTTCAACGACCTCAGGGTCCCGGAGCTGTGCGCGATGGCCGACGCGCCGGACCGGATCGGCATGACCGAGATCGGCCATATCACCGGCTTGTACGCGATGTGGGACGAGCTGCTCGCCCGCCACCCGGGCCTGATCATCGACAACTGCGCCGGCGGCGGGCAGCGCATCGACCTGGAGACCATCTCGCGCAGTGTGCCGCTGTGGCGAAGCGACCTGCAGTGCTTTCCGTTCGACCCCATGGCCATGCAGACGCAGTCGCAGGGACTCGCGCCGTGGGTGCCGCTGAGCGCGGCGGTCGCCAAGGACACGACCGCCTACGCAATGCGCAGCGCGGCGGGCCCAGCGATCATCACGCACTTCAGCTCGCGCGCGGTCGAGGGCAGGGAAGCGGTGCCCGCCGAGCGGCTGCGCGAGCGGCTGGCGGAGGCGCGCGAGATCCGCGGCTACTTCTCCGGCGATTTCTACCCGCTGTTGACCTTCAGCCTGGCCGCGGACGCGTGGGCGGCGTGGCAGTACGACTGCCCCGAGCGGGGCGACGGGCTGGTGCTGGCATTCCGGCGCCATGAGTCGCCGTTCCGGGAATGGCAGGCGACGCTTCGCGCGCTCGACCCGGCCGCGATGTACGAGGTCCGCTCGCGGGATGACGGCGGCACGTGGAGCGCGCGGGGCGGCGCGCTGATGGACGACGGGTTCGCCGTCCGTATCGATGCTCGGCCGGGTAGTGCGCTCTACACCTACCGGTTGGTGTGAGCGCCCCCGTGACCGACCCACGCCCGAACATCGTCGTGGTCACTGCTCACGACCTGGGCCGGCATCTGCGCTGCTATGGGATCCCGACCGTGCGGTCGCCTCACTTCGACGCGCTGGCGCGGGGCGGCGTGCGCTTCTCCGACGCGTTCGCCGTGACCTCGGAGTGCGCGCCGTCGTGGGCGGCGCTGTTCACCGGCCGCTACCCACATTCCACTGGCGTGATGGGGCGCTCGGCGCCCCACTTCGCCTGGCAACTGGGCGCCGCCGAGCGACACGTGGCAGACCTGCTCCGCTCGGCCGGCTATGCGACGGCGCTGGCTGGCGCCAACGACGTGGGTGCCGTCCCCGTGACGCGCACCGGCTCCTTCGTCGCGCCGGGCGCGGAGGCGGCGCACGACCCCGCCGGCGCCCGGCGCTGTGGGTTCGAGGAGGCGATGCCGGCCGGGCGCGGCCAAGCGGTCGCCGAGCACGCCGTGCGGTGGTTGGAGCGCAGCGCTCGCTCCGCGCGGCCGTTCTACCTGCAGGTGGGCTTCCCGGAGGTCCGCCGCCAGCGCTCCGGGGCGGCGGGGTCCGGCGACGGTGGGCACGACCGCACGGGATTCCTCGGCGCCTACCTCGCGGCCGACGATTCGCTGGGCGTGACGGTGCCTCCGTACGTACGTGACACGCCGGCGGCGCGCGAGGAGCTGGCCGAGTTGCAGGGGGCGATCCGCTACCTGGACGAGCAGGTCGGCGCGGTGCTGGACGCGCTGCGGCGGCTCGATCTGGAAGAGGACACGCTCGTGGTCTTCACCACCGACCACGGGCCGGCCGTGCCGCGGGCCAAGGCGTCCCTGCTGGACAGCGGCCTGGGCATCGCGCTGATCGTCCGCTGGCCAGCCCGCCGATGGGACGGAGGCCGCGTCGCGCGTAAGCTCGTCGCGAACATCGATGTGGTGCCGACGGTGCTGCAGGCGGCCGGCGCGCCCGTCCACGACGACGCGCAGGGGGTGAGCCTGTGCGGGCTGCTCGACGGCGAGCCCGGCGCGCCCCGCGATCGCCTGTTCGCACAGATGAACTACCACGACTATTATGACCCGATCCGCTGCGTGCGCACCGCCACGCACAAGATGATCGTCTACTTCAGCAATGCCGGCTCCTACGGCGACCCGTGCGCGTCGTGGAAACCGCGCATGACCGCAGCGCGGGAACCCGAACCGCCGCGGGAGCCGTTCCACCCGGTCTACGAGCTCTACGAACTTACCGCCGACCCGGGGGAGTGGCGGAACGTCGTGGACGATCCGGTTGAGCGGAGCGTCCGCGACGAGCTGCTCGCCACGCTGCACGAGCAGATGCGGGCGACCGGCGATCCGCTGCTGGCCGGAGCGGTGACCTCGCCGCTGCATCGCTGGGCGGTCGAGGCACTGGCCGCGGCCGGCGGGGCGGAGTAGCGGCCGTGGCATCGGCCAGCGGCAGCTTCCGGCCGAACATCGTCCTCGTGCACTGCCACGACCTGGGCAGGCACCTGCACTGCTACGGGGTGCCTACCGTGCACTCCCCGAACCTGGATGCGCTGGCCGCATCGGGCGTTCGGTTCGAGCACGCGTTCTCGACGGCGCCGCAGTGCAGTCCGTCGCGGGCCAGCATGGTGACGGGACGCTTCCCGCACTCGCACGGCGTCATGGGGCTTTCGCAGTCCAACTTCGCCTGGGATCTCCATGACGGGGAGCGGCACGTGGCGGAGCTGCTCCGCGACGCCGGCTACCGTACCGGGATCGTCGGCCTCCATCACGCGGGCCGCTGCGGAGCGGTGCTGCCGGCGGCCTTCTCGACACAGCAGGCGTTCGCGACCGAAAAGGAAATCGCCGTCCGCTGCGGATTCGATCACGCCGAGCTGTTCGGCAGGGGGGAGGAGGTCGCCGATCGCGCGATCGCGGAGCTGCGCCGCGCGTCGCGGAGCGATCGGCCGTTCTTCCTGGAGATCGGCTACGGAGAGCCGCATCGGCGCAAGTCGCTGCTCGCGCCCGACCCGAACTACGAGGGGTTCGTCGGCGACTACATCGAGCCGGACGACTCGCTCGGCGTCACGGTGCCCCCCTATCTCCGCGACGAACCGTTCGCGCGGCGCGACTTCACGGAGTTCCAGGGCGCGGTGCGCTACCTGGACACGCACGCCGGCCGGATCCTCCGGGAGATCGAGCGGCTCGGTCTGGACGAGCATACCCTGGTGGTCTTCACCACCGACCACGGCATCGCCATGACGCGGGCCAAGAGCACGCTGTACGACGCGGGCATCGGCATCGCGCTGATCGTCCGGTTCCCGGCCCGCGGTTGGGTCGGCGGGCGCGTGCAGCGCGAGCTTGCCAGCAACATAGATCTCGTCCCGACGTTGCTGGAAGCCGCCGACGTGCCGGCGCCGCCGGCCATCCAGGGCCACAGCCTGGCCGGCCTGCTCGACGGCACGGCCGGGCCCGTCCGCGACAGCGTCTTCGCCGAGATGAGCTATCAGAACTACTACGATCCGCGGCGGTGCATCCGCACCGACCGTCACAAGCTGATCGTCTATTTCACCGAGTCGGTGACCCTCATTCAGCAGACCGGCGCGGCGGCCCTGCACACGACCCCGGTGACGCCCGAGCGGATCTCCGGCACGTTCCATCCTCTGGCCGAGCTGTTCGATCTGCGCGAGGATCCCGAGGAGCTCGATGACGTGATCGACCGCCCGGCGTACCGGCAGGTGCGCGACGAGCTTCTCGGCCGCCTGTACCGGTGGATGCGCGATACCGGCGACCCGCTCCTGGATGGAGCGATCGCCGCGCCGATGCACGGCTGGGCGCTGCGCGTGCTGAACGAGGCGAGCGCGGCGGTCGCCGCAAAGGAGGCCTGACATGGCTGGCAATCTGTTCGACCTGACCGATCGCGTCGCCGTGGTGTCCGGCGCGGCCCGCGGCATGGGCCGCGCGATGTCGATCGGTTTCGCCGAGTACGGCGCCGATCTGCTCCTCGCCGACATCGACGCGGAAGGTATGGAGGACACGGTCGCGACCATCGAAGCGCTGGGCCGGAGGGCCGTTCCGGCGGTGTGCGACGTCTCGGACACGGAGCAGATCGACGCGCTCTACGCCACGCTGGACCGGGAGTTCGGCCGCATCGACGTCCTGAGCAACGTGGCCGGGGAGGGTGGCCACGGAGACCCCGCCGAGCTCCCCGCCGACGAGATCCAACGCTCCATGCAGGGGCTCGTGATCGGGCGCTTCCACTGCACCCAGCAGGCCGGCCGGCGCATGATCGCGGCCGGCAGGGGCAGCATCATGAGCATCGTCTCCATCGCCGGCTTCACCGCACTCGGCCGGTACCACATCCCCTACAGCATGGCGATGGGCGCCGTGGCGCAGATGACCCGCGAGCTGAGCTCCGAGTGGGCGCCGCTGGGCGTGCGCGTGAACGCCATCGTCTGTGCCCAGGTGGAGAACCAGGGCCTGCGGGACCGGATGGAGGCCGATCCCGTCCTGCGCAGCAACTTCCTGCGCGGCCTGCCCATCGGTCGCCTGGGCCGGCCGGAGGAGATCAAGGGCCTGGCGATCCTGCTTGCCTCGGACGCATCGTCGTTCATGACCGGCGCGCTCGTGCCCTTCGACGGCGGTAATCTCGCCAGGAACGCGGGCGGCTCGCACCCCGGCATGCCGCCGCTCGGGCCATCGTAGCGCTTCACGACCGTCGCCTGCGGCGCCGCGATGCTACGTGAGTGACAGACGGCGAGTCATGCGGGGCGCGAACCAAGTCGGACTCCGACTACTGTGCCTGGTCGCGCTGGCGGCAGCGGTCGGCTGCTCACTGGGGGGAGCCGCGTCCGACGCGCCTACGTTTCCGCGGGCGAGCTCCGGGGAGGTGACGGGAGGGACCGCGGAAGCAGCCGAGGAGGCGAAGGAGATCGAGATGGCGGGATTCGACGCTTGGTTGGAAGCGCACGTGAGCGGGCCGGATCCACGCCCGCCGGTTTCATTCATGTATGGCGAGACGGCGTCCGCGGAGCTGCTGCGGGCGTGGACCTTCTCGCGCGAATCGGCGGAGCCCGACGAGCACCGCACCGAGTGGACGCACCGCTACGCCGATCCCGAAACGGGGCTTGTGCTGACGTTCGTCGCCACCGTGTACCGGAACTACCCCGCGGTCGAGTGGGTGGTCTGGCTGGAGAACACCGGAGCGGCGGACACTCCCGTGCTCTCCGAGGTGTTCGCCGGCGATCTGGTCGTCACGGCCGGAGAGTCGCAGTCGGCGCGCGCTTCCGGGCCGTGGACGCTGCATCACGCCCGTGGCAGCACCGCGAAGGTGGACGACTTCGAGCCGCTCACGACCGAGATCAAGCGCAACGAGACGGTCAGCCTCGCCCCGGTCGGCGGCCGGTCGTCGGACACGACGCTGCCCTTCTTCAACCTCGCCTTTCCCGGCAACCACGGCGTGGTCGTTGGCGTGGGCTGGACCGGCCAGTGGGCGGCGTCCGTGGAGCGCACCGGCGCGGCGTCGGCCCGCCTGCGGACGGGACTGGAGGTGATGAACACCTACCTGGCGCCTGGCGAGCGGATCAGGCTGCCCGCGACGCTCCTGCTGTTCTGGGCCGGGACCGATCGGTTGCGCGGCAACAACGTGCTGCGCCGCCTGATCGTCGACCACTACACGCCTGTGGTGGACGGCAGGCCGACAGAGCCCATGGTCTATGCGAGCGTGCACGGCACGGTCGGGTTCCACGACTCCACCGAGCGGGTGGTGACCTCGGTGGCGGAAGCGATCGCGCGGCGGGATCTGGCCGTGGACTACGTGCAGGTCGACGCGGGGTGGTACCGCCTGCTGCCGGACAGGCTCGGCGCGGACGCCTGGGCGTGGTCGTGCGGCAACTGGACCCCGGATCCCGAGCGGTACCCGAACGGCATGCGGGCCGCGGCCGATGCCGTGCACGCCAACGGTCTCAAGTACATCCTGTGGTTCGAGCCGGAGCGGGCGATGGTGGGCACCGAGACCCACCGGGAGCACCGGGAGTTCCTGATCCCGCCGCCGCCGGCCTACGCGCTGCCGCCCGAGCACCGCTACATGAGTCGCGACGGCTTTCATCTCCTCGACCTGGGGGATCCCGAGGCGCTGGCCTGGGCCATCGCCACCTTCTCGGCGAAGATCGGCGAGTGGGACCTCGACGTCTACCGCCACGACTTCAACCTTCATCCCGTGCAGTACTGGCGGCACGGCGAGGCGGACGACCGGCAGGGCATGAACGAGATCCGCTACGTCATGGGGCTGTACGAGTACTTCGACGCGCTACGGCGCAAGCACCCGCACCTGGTCATCGACAGCTCGGCCTCCGGCGGGCGGCGCATCGACTTCGAGATGCTCAGGAGGACGATCACGTTCTGGCGCAGCGACCTGACCTGGGTTCCCGAGCCACAGCAGGACATGACGGCCGGCCTGTCGTACTGGATCCCCTTCCACGGCGTCGGCGCGATCAGTCGCACCCCGTACGATGTCCGCAGCGGCATGGGTGCCGTCTTCGGCCTGGCCATCAACGTGCGGGAACTGACGAGCTCGGCGGTCATGCGGCAGGTCGCGGAGCTCCGGGATCTCGGGGACCTCTTCCTGGGCGACTACTACCCGCTCACCGCGTACAGCCGTGAGAACGATGTCTGGGTGGCGTGGCAGTTCGACCGTCCGGACCAGGGCAGGGGACTGGTACAGGCCTTCCGGCGGAGCGAGGCGGAACAGGGGACGCTGGAGCTCCGGCTCAGAAACCTCGAGCCGGAGGCGGCGTACGTGGTGACCGACCTGGACGCACCCGACAGGGCCGTCACGGTGAGCGGCGCGGCGCTCATGGGCGAGGGACTGTCGGCGCCCGTCGGGGCGTTCGAATCGGCGCTGTTCGTCTACGAGCGTGCCACCGTGGCTACCGGATCCGTTCGGCCAGCAGCAGCTCGCTGGTGAGTGCCCGGCCGAGGCGCACGGTCAGGCCGTCCATGGTGACGGTGCGCCCGTCAGCCTCGAAGCACTCGCCGCCGGTGTCCAGCGTCACCCGGTAGGCCCCCGACGCGTCGAGCCCGCGGAAGCGCACGCGCCGCTCCTCGTGGTCGGGATCGGAGAGCTGGAAGATGCCCATCATCGCCCGGTCACGCTCGAGCGAGGCGACTTCCAGGATCCCCGTCCCCTTGGGGTCGGGGCCGATCACCTCGGGCGTGTGATGGAAGATCCTGGAGCTCGGCAACATCGGCCGCACAAACTCCTTGTAGAGTTCCACCGCGTGCCTGATGCGCGCGATCTGCACGCTGTTGGGCGTGAAGCCGAGCTGCGTGGCCGATCCGATCGTCGGCCGCACGAACAGCAGCAGCCGGACCTGGAAGTCGAGGCTGGCGGTGGTGAAACCGTCCTGCCCGTTGAGCAGGCGGTCGACGTGCTCCGGCGGCAGGCACATGGTCATGCCGTTGGTGATCGCGAAGCTGCGCGGCGCCCGCTGCCAGTCGGTGACCCAGGTGTGGCAGAAGGCGCGCACCGTGCCCAGATCGGTGCGGCCGCCGCCGCTCGCGCACGCCTCGAAGATCACCTCCGGGAACCGTGCACGCAGCCGCTCCATAATCGCGTAGAACGCCTCGTGGTAGCGCCAATCGCTGTTCTCCAGGTAGCCGTCGCGCTCGTTGCAGGAGAACGGGCTGGCCGTCGTGGCGTTGAAGTCGAGGCGGAAGAAGTCGAGCTGGTAGCGCTCGATGACGCCTGCCATCTGCGCTTCCACCCAGGCGGCGGCGTCGGGCTTGGCCAGATCCACCATCCCGCCGCCGCCGGCGATCTCGCCCCGGACCCTGCCGTCGTAGCCGACCGTGCACCAATCGCTGTGCTCGGCGAAGGCGCCGGAGTCCACGCCGAAGCGCTCCGGCTCCATCCATAATCCGAACAGCATGCCCTTCGCGTGCACGTGGTCACGGATTCCGTCGATGCCCATCGGGTACCGCTCTGCGTTCGCCTGCCAGTCGCCGACGCGGGCGAACCACCGCTCGGTCTCGTCCGGCGGCGAGTACCACGAGGCGTCGATGAAGAAGACCTCCGCGCCGACTCCCGCGGCGGCATCGGCGTGGTGCAGCACGGCCTCCTGGCTCATCACTTCCTCGGGCCCGATGCCGGACTCGATCCACAGGCCGCGCCCTCGCGCCTGCGGCTGCATGACGCTCCGCCGGACATGCTCGTGCATGGCGTTCACGCAGTCGTCCAGGTCACCGAACAGCATGCCGATGTGGACCTCGGCGGAGTTCACGGTCTCCGCGGGCGCCACCACGCGCAGGGGCGCGGGCGCGTCCATCAGGGCCTGGAACCAGAGGTGGGCGTCCGTCCCCTCGCTGTTCAGGTCGAAGACGAACCGGTAACCACCCGACCAAGCGAGCTGACACACGAAGTGCGCCCCGGTGGCCCGGTCCTCCAGGACGAACATCGGGTGGCGGTGCCGCTTGCGCAGGAAACGCGACCCGACGTAGTAGCCGGCGTTGGGCAGATCGTGCCAGCGGAAGCCGCCTTCGTGCAGGATCGCGCTGTATTCCGGGTAGCCCAGGCGGTAGGGGGTGCCTCCGTGCACGTGATCGCGCCAGCGCGGCACCATGTGCAGTCCGCCCGAGAGCGGCGCGACCCGGCCAAGCGCCAGCGGCCTGTCTCCCGTGTTGGTGACCGAGATCCACCGCGTGAGGATCGCCGTGCCGTCGAGCAGCGTGTGGACCTGGACCTCCGCCGACCGCACCGCGTGCCGGAGGGTCACCACCGCGTGCAGCCCCTTCTCCTCTTCGTGCTTGTCGAAGCCGGCGAGTTGCCAGTGGGAGCAGAGCGACTGCCCATCGACCTCCAGGGCGAACGCCTGCGGCTCGGCGAATTCGGCGGCGGCCAGCACCGCCGGGCCCGGCAGGTTGCGGGTCCACGCAGAGTAGCCTGATCCGTTCCAGCCGAGCGCCGCGTAGATGCCGTCGGCAAGGCATTCCTCGTAGCCGGTCATCGCGGAGCGGTAGCTGACCGAGAGACCGGCGGCCGCGTCGAAATGCACGTCGCGAAACGGGTCCGTCATGCGTTCCATGGATCGCGGCTCCATTGGCGAGCAGGAGGCCGGGGCCTTGCCCGGCCTCCTGCCGCGATTCGTCGGTATGGTCGGTCTAGTTGCCGACGTACCGGTTGTAGGCGGCGGTTACCACCTCGACGAACTGGTCGAAGTTGCCGGACTTGACCTTTGCAACGTGGTCATCCCACTCGCTGAAGGGCACCTGGCCGGCCATGAACTGCGCCTCCATCTCGTTGACGTACTGGCCGGTCTCGGTCATGTAGTCGGCGACCACCTGCGCCTCCGCCTCCGTGAACGACAGACCGCGCAGTATCTCCTCCGGGAAGTACGGCTCGTATAACGCAAGACTTTCGGCGTTGAGAAGGACGTTGGGATAGTTCGCGATCGGCGACTTGATCCAGACTTCCTGGAACGTCTCGTTCGACCAGAGAATGGGGATCCGGCCGCCGTGGAACGGAGTCCAAACGCCGCGGGGCCCCTTGTTCGGCCAGTCGGAGTTGGCGTCCGGAGCCCAGATGGCCTTGCCCTGGTCATCCCGAATGAAGTCCCAGATGCCGTTCTCGTCCACCTGGTAGGTCACGCCCTCGACACCCCAGTCCAGCAGGACGTAGCCGTCCTCGCTGAAGAAGTAGTCGACCCAGCGCATGGTCGCCTCCGGGTGCGGGTTGGCCGACGTGATCGCGAACGTGTGCGGCTGCACGACGGTCGGATTGACCGCCGAGAAGAGCTGGTCGCCGTACGGTCCGATCAGCGGACCGGCGATGGCGAAGTCCACGTCATGCGGATGCATGAAGGCCGGGGAGGTCTGCGGATGCGAGCCGAGCCGATCGGTGGCTCCCAGCGCCTGCCAGTCCGCGACCGAGTGGGCGAAGTGATCGGGATCGATCAGGTTCTCCTCCCACATCAGGTTCAGATACTCCAGGATCTCCCGGTACCCGTCGCTGATGGGGATGTAACGGAGATTGCCGTCGGGCCCGACGTCCATGCCCGTCTGGCCGCGCAGGCCGTTCCCTCTGGTGCCGAGACCCCAGGCGCCCAGAAACTGTTCCACGAAGCGGCCGGTGCCGGTGCTGAAGTCGGCCAGCCCCACTTCGTCCTGTCGTCCGTTGCCGTTGGGATCCCCATCCCGGAAGGCGAGCAGCGTGTCCAGGTACTCGTCGGTGGTGGTCGGCATCGGCAGGCTCAGGTTGTCCAGGAACTTCTGGTTCACCCACATCCGGTGGACCCGGTTGAGGGCCACCTCCTGGATGTTGCCCAAGGTGTACTTGCCTCCGTCCGCGGATTCCAGCTTCCACTCGGGGTGCCGGGCGAAGATCACGTTGAGATTGGGGGAGTAGTCGGTGAGCGTGTTCATGTCGACGAACACGCCGGCCGCCCCGTACTTCAGCACGTCCAGGTCACCCAGGTCCAACCGATAGAAGAAATCCGGGAGGTCGCCGGTCGCCAGCTTCAGTGCCTGCCGCTCGCCGTACCCGGCATCCGGCACGATCTCCCACTCGATCCGGATGTTGGTGCGCTTCTCCATCTCCTGGAACACCAGCATCTCGTCGAACGGGCCCTGCTGCGGATGGTAGCCGCCAAAACCGCGCAGCGTGATCGGCTCGTCCACGATCGGCAGGCCGGTCATCCGGGCACCGCTCTCGGTGGTCGCCGCCTCTTCGACACCCGTCGCCCACGCCGCTCCGCTCACGAAGCAGAGGGCGACGATCAGGGCCACTACGGACCACTGTCTCTTGTGCATGTGCACTTCTCCTCTAGGGAACTGTTCGAGTGCGATTGAACCCGCCAGCCGGCTCGACGAGCCCGCCGCGCGTCCAACTTCATACGACTATTCGCAAGGCGCTTCCTTCGTCACCTCCTTGATCCGTGGATATGCTTCATCCCTTGATCGCTCCGATCATCACGCCCTTCACGAAATATCTCTGCAGGAACGGGTAGAGCAGCAGGACCGGCACGCTCGCGAAGATGATCACGGCGTACTTGAGGATTTCCGCCAGCATCGCCTGCTCGAAATACGCCTCGTCGGCGATGTCGACCATCTCGTCGATGCGCTCCTGCACCAGGATCTCCCGCAGGATGAGCTGCAGGGTGAACCGCTCGCGGTCGCTCAGGTAGATGAGCGCGTTGAAGTATGAGTTCCAGTGCCCCACTCCGTAGAACAGGATCATGACCGCCAGCACGGGACCGGAGACCGGCAGCACGACCCGGACCAGCGTATGCACGTGGCTGCTGCCGTCGATCGCGGCCGCATCGTACAGCTCGTCCGGAATCGTCCGCAGAAAGAACGTCCGCATGATGAAGATCAGGAACACCGACACGGCGTTCGGGATGATCATGACCCAGAATGTGTTGACCAGCCCCAGCCCGTCCACCACCAGGTAGGTGGGGATCAGACCGCCGTTGAAGAACATGGTGAAGGTCAGGTAGATGAGGATGATCTTCCTGCCGAAGAACCGTTTGCGCGACAGCGGATACGCCGCCAGCACGGTCATGGTGACGTTCACGGCAACGCCGGCGATGGTGTAGAAGATCGTGTTGCGGTAGCCCATGAGGATGTCGTCGTTGGTGAGCACCCGCCGGTACGCTTCTATCGTGGTGCCGCGCGGCACGATCCACACGTTGCCCTGCGAGATCTCCACCGGCGTGGAGAGCGACGCGATGGCCACGAACCAGAGCGGGTAGGAGTACAGGAGCAGGATGCCGATCAGGAACGCGGTGTTGGCGACGTGGAACACCTTGTCCGCGCCGGTGTCCTTGACGACAGGGGGCATCGCTGCGCGTTCCTACTCGCCTTCGGGCCTCACCACAGGCTGGACCCGGTGAGACGCCGCGATGCCGCGTTGACGATGATGAGGACGATGAAGTTGACGACCGAATTGAACAGCCCCACGGCTGCACCGAAGCTGAACTGCGCGCCGAGGAGACCCACCCGGTAGACATAGGTCGATATGACGTCGGACGTCGGCAGATTGAGCTGATTCTGCATCAGGTAGATCTTCTCGAAGCCGACCGCGAGAATGCCGGCCGCCGACAGGATCAGCAGCACGATCGCGGTGGACATGATGCCGGGGATCATCACGTGACGGATGCGCTGCAGCCGGCTCGTCCCATCGATGATCGACGCCTCCACCACTTCGTGATCGATGCCGGCCAGCGCGGCCATGTAGATCACGGAGCCCCAGCCGGCGTGCTGCCAGACGCCGGACCATACGTAGACGTGCTTGAACCACCCGGGCTCCGTCATGAAGGACACCGGCTCGAAGCCGACCAGCCCGATCACCGCGTTGATGACGCCTCTGCTCGGCGACAGGAACAGGATGATCATGCCGACCATGACCACCGGGGACAGGAAGTACGGGGCATAGGTGATGTTCTGGACCACCTTCTTGAAGCCCAGGAGCCGCAGCTCGTTCATGGAGAGCGCCAGGATGATCGGGATCGGGAATCCGACCAGCAACTCGTAGAGGCTGATGGTCAAGGTGTTCCTGATGACGCGGACGAAGTGGAACGAGCTGAAGAAGCGGACGAAATGCTTGAATCCCACCCACGGGCTGCCCAGGATGCCGAGCGGGCCGAGATACTCCTTGAAGGCGATCTGCACGCCGTACATCGGCCAGTAGTGGAATATGGCGAAGAAGACGAGCACCGGCAGGATGAGCGCGTAGAGCTGCCAGTCCTGCCGAACGTAGCGCAGCTTGCCCTTCGCGGTGAGCCTGCCGTCGATCTGCAGGGCGCCGGCTGGTCGTCGCCGCGTGCGGATGTCGCTCATGGCCGAGTTCGGCTGCGCAGGGGGCTGGATGTCAAGGTGAAGCCCGAACGATACGCTGCGACGCCTCGGTAACGTCAAGGCGATTCCGGCGGGGTTGCCTGCATTTCGTTGATCTGCTGGCCGTTCTCAAGCACGGAGCTGGCAAGACGTCCATGCGGTTTCAAGCGCGCACGGCGACGAAGAACAGGCGGCTGAAGGGGTAGAGGGTGGTTCCGTCGGGGCGCGCGGGGTACGCGCGCCTGAGCCGGTCGCGGTACCGGTCCAGGAAGGTCGCGCGGTCCGCATCGCCGAGGCCGGCCAGGATCGGGCGCAGACTGGTGGCGGTAACCCACTCCAGAACGGCGTCCGCGCCGGTGAGGGCGTGCAGGTACTCGGTGGTCCACACGTCGACGTGGGCGGCGTCCGCGGCCAGCAGGTCGTAGTAGAAGCCGGGATCGTGCAGCGAGCGGCTCGCCATCGCCCGCCGCAACTCGGTGTCGCCAAGCGGGGCGCCGTCTGCGCCTCCGTCGGCAAGTGTCCCGCGCATGAGGCGGTGCGAGGGCAGGTCGCGGCTCATCGGCGCCTGCACCGCCAGGCAGCCGCCCGGCGGCAGCAGCGACCAGAGGCGGGTGATCAGCGAGCGATGGTCGGGCAGCCAGTGAATCACCGCGTTGGAGAAGAGGAGCGACGGAGTCTCCTCCGGCTGCCAGTCCGCGAGGTGGCCGTGTTGCCATCGCACCCGCGACGGGGTGGCGCGCGCCTGCTCAAGCATCTGTGGCGAGTGGTCGATCCCGAGGACATCGGCGGCCGGCCAGCGCTCGGCCAGCATGCGGGTGACGTTGCCGGTGCCGCATCCGAGGTCGTAGATGCGCACGGGGTCCGCCAGCGGGATCCGCCCCATGAGGTCCACGGCCGGCCGCAGGCGATGGTCGGCGAACTTCAGGTACTGACCGGGGTCCCACGATGCTCGGGCGATGTCGCGTGCGTGCGGCGTCTGCAGCGGATCGGGGCGCATCGGTCAGTCCCAGTCGAACAGGATGCTCATCCAGCCGGCGGTGCCTTCCAGCACCTGACGGTAGAGCCGCGGCGCCTGCTCCGGCTTGGCGACGTGGCTGATGAGGGGATCCACCACCAGCGCCCCCTGCGCGATCAGGCGCATGATCGCGCGGCGGTTGCGGCGACGGGTCCAGGGGAACTTCGGGTGGGCGGTGTCCTCCAGCCCGCGCCCGTACACGCCGCGGATGTCCAGCTCGCGGCGCAGCAGCTCGGTCTGCAGGCCGAGCTCGACCGTGCCCGGGGGACTGCCGACCAGGATGACCTTGCCGCGGTCGCCCGCCGCCTGCATGGCAGGAACCAGCACGGCCGGATCGCGGGCGGCGTGGAACACGCACTGCGCGCCGCCGCCGGTCAGGTCGCGGATCGCCGCGACCGGGTCGTCCGCGGACGCGTCGACGGTGTGCGTGGCGCCGTTGCCGCGCGCCAGCTCCAGGCGCCGCGTGTCGAGATCGACGGCGATGATCGGGTGGGCGCCGGAAATGCGGCACAGCGCGGTGGTGAGCTGGCCGACCACGCCCTGGCCGAATATGGCGACCGATTCGTCGATCTGCAGCTCGGCGCGGCGGATGCCGAGCAGCGCCACGTCGCCGAGCACGGCGAAGGTGGCCTGCTCGTCGCTGAGCTCCGCCGCGTCGTGCTCGATGGGCTGCACCGATGCGCCCAACTCGGACTGCCCCTCCTGCGCGGTGAGCCAGTGGCTGCCGTGGTTGCCGAACGCCAGCACCCGGTCGTCCACGCGGCAGGCATCCACCCCGGGGCCGCAGGCCTGTACGGCGCCGGCCAGCGTATAGCCGAGCGGCCGGCGCCCCCCGCTCGCCGCGAGGAGGGCGTTCTTCTCGGACCCGGCGCTCACCTGGCTCCGCGAGACGCGCACCAGCATCTGCCCGGGACCCGGCTCCGGGATTCCGAACGATTCGATCTCGACGTGGCCGTCGACGGCCATCAGGCGGCGTCCTTCCATCACGCCGGCATCCCGCGAGGACGGATGACGTTGAGCAGCGGCTCGCCCGCCGCAAAGCGGCGCAGGTTCTCGGCCACCATGTTGGCGATCTCGCCTTGGAAGAACGGAGATTCCGGCGAGCAATGGGGTGACAGCAGCAGGTTGGGAGCGTCGCGCAGCGGGTCGTCGGCCGGCAGCGGCTCCGTCTGGAACACGTCGAGCGCGGCGCCGCCGATGCGTCCGGCGGCCAGCGCGGCGGCCAGCGCCTCCTGGTCCACCAAGCCCCCGCGCGCCATGTTGACGAGGACCGCCTCCGGCTTGCACCGCCGCAGGAACGCATCGTCGACCAGCCGCTCGGTCTGCCCGTCCAGCCGCAACGCCAGGACGATGAAGTCCAGGTCGCCGAGCGCGCCGTCGAGCTCCTCCCAGCCGATCCAGCGGCCTGCCAGATCACCATCCGGGTCGCCGGTGCCGGGTGTCCGGTAGGTGAGCTGCTGCCGCCTGCCCCCGCGGCCAAGCGTGGCCACGACCTGCATGCCGAGCATGCGGCAGAGGCGTCCCACCTGCCGGCCGATCGCCCCGTAGCCCAGGATGCCGACCGTCCTGCCGTGCAGCACGGACGCCGACATCTCCGCCGCCCGGTCGCGGTGCCAGGTCCGGCCCCGCTCGTGCGCCAGGATGCGGCGGAACCGATGCCCGAAGAACAGCATCGCGGCCAGCGTCCACTCCGCGATCGGCACCGCGGCCGGGCCGCTGCCGTGACAGACCTCCACGTTCGGGGCCGACACCAGCGCGTCGGGCAGATCCTCGTGCCCGGCGTTGAGCGTCTGCACCCAGCGCAGTCGCGGCGTACGAGCAGGTTCCGGCAGCCAGCCGTTGCTGATCAGCCCCTCGATCTCCGGGAGCAGGCCGTCGCGCGGCGCATCCGCGAAGGTGCGCAGCTCGACGCCGGGCGGGATGCCGCCGAGCGCGTCGCGGATGCCCGCCTCGCTGATTCGATGGCGGGGATTGAGCAGGGCGACCAGGCGAGGGGAGGGCCGAGGTTCGGACACGGCCCCGGTTATCGCCTCACCGGCGGCGTGCTGTAAAGTCGGCGCGATGGCACAGGCTCAAGACGCGATTCAGCGCCTCCAGGTGGACCCGCTCGAAGGGGGCGAGATCCTCATCCGCCTGCACACCGGCGGCGGCGTGGTCGGCATCAGCGCCTTCCGCGCGCACCCGAGCGTCGGCGTCGCGGTCGTCCGCGACCTGCTGGCGCCGGACGTGGTGGGCATGAGCGTGCATGCGCCGGCCGTGGTGTGGGACCGGCTGTTCTACCGCCACGGCCGCACCGGCCAGCACATCCAGGCGATCGCCGCCGTCGACATCGCCTGCTGGGACGCGCTCGGCAAGACACTCGGCCGGCCGGTGTACGACCTGTGGGGCGGCGCCGCGCGCACCACGCTGCCGCTCTACTGGAGCCAGGGGCTCGGCAGCCGCAAGACCCCGCAAGAGATGCTGGCCGATGTGCGGCGCGGATACGGGATGGGCTTCCGCGCGTACAAGATCCGTATGGACTGGGGCCCGACCGTGCTGGACGCCGACCCGGCCGCGGACATGGAGCGCTACCGCGTGTGCCGGGACTTCCTGCCCGACGACTGCTCGCTCAGCTTCGACTGCAACTGGGGCTACAGCGTCAGCACCGCCATCCGCCAGGGGGAGATCCTGCAGGAACTGGGAGCGTTCCATTACGAGGAGCCGCTCCCGCACGTCGATCTGCCCGGATATCGGCAGGTGGCCGACGCCCTGTCGATCCCGGTGTCGTGCGGAGAGCTGGAGGCGACCCGCTGGCGCTTCCGCGACCTGATCCTGCTGGCCAATCCCGACATCCTGCAGCCCGACATCCTCAACGCTGGCGGCCCCACCGAGATACGGCGCATCTACCACTTGGCCGACGCGTACGGCAAGCCGCTCATGCCGCACAGCCCGGCGATCGGCATCCGCTCGTTCGCCAGCCTGCACCTGTTCGCCACCGGGCTCGGCAACACCCTCCCGCACGAGTTCTCGGACGAGGAGCTGGCCGACCGCAACCTGGAGCGCGCCCAGGAGCTGTACCACGAGCCGGTGCTGCCGGTGGACGGCGCCGTCACCCTCGGCGACGCCCCCGGCTTCGGACTGACCCTGAATGAGACCGTCCTCGAACGGCGCCTGACACGAGGTGGATGAGATGAAGATCACGGACATCAAGCTGATCACGCTGGAGCTGCCCGAGGGAGGCGAGCCGCAGCGCATCCCGCAGCTCGTGCAGGTGCCCGGCCTGCACCGCATCCAGTACCGGGCGGGGATGAACCCGGAGCGGGAGCCGATCATGACGCCCCCGGCGAAGCCGCACGAGCACATCGTGGAGGTGCGCACGGACCAGGGTATCACCGGCCGGGTGCCGGCCTCGACCATGGAGGCGTTCCAGGTCGACTTGGTGCGCTCGATGGCCATCGGCGAGAACCCGTTGCACCGCGAGCGGCTCTACCAGATGTTCCACAAGGGGACCCGCTGGGTGTATCAGAAGCCGGGCTGGTTCGGGGACTTCGACAACTGCCTGTGGGACATCGCCGGCAAGGCGGCCGGGTTGCCCGTGCACGCGCTGATCGGCCGGGTGCGCGACCGCTTCCCCTGCTACCTGACCGGCGGCGACATGGACCGCAACGGCTACTTCGAGCACATCGACGCCGCCCGCGAGATGGGGATCGGCGCCTACAAGTTCCACACCTACAAGGGCGGCGCGGAAGACATCCCGCTGTTCGAGGAGGTGCGCGAGGCGGTAGGGCCCGACTTCGACCTCATCAACGACCCGGTCTGCTCATACGACCTGCGCGAGGCGATCGAGGTCGGCCGCGTGATGGATGAGTTGGGGTTCGTCTGGCTGGAGGAGCCCTTCCACGAGCAGAAGATGCATCATTACCAGGAGCTGTGCAGCGCACTCGACCTGCCCGTGATGGCCAACGAAATGCTCATGCACGACATCGGCATCTCGACCCAGTGGCTGATGCACGGCGCCACCGACCTGTTGCGCGCCAACGCCCGCCACGGCACCACGCTGGTGCTGAAAATGGCGCACTTCGCCGAGCTGTACGACACCACCATCGAGATGAACGCGGCCGGCGGGGTGTACGGCCACGTTCACGCCACGCTCGGCTGCTGCATCGACAACACCAGCTACTACGAGTACATGAGCCACGCCCCGGACACGCTCCGCACGCAGGGCGAGCAGTGGGGGATGGTGAACGCCCCCGTTGTCGAGGCCGGCCATCTGGCCCCGACCGACCTGCCCGGCTGGGGCGCTGAATGGGACGAGGATCGCTTCCGGTCGCTGATCGTGGCCGAGCGGTAAACCGCTCTCCCGCAACCGGCAGCCTGCCCGTCGCTCCGCCGGCGCGTTCGGACCCTCGATGCGCACGACCGCGGCGTGGATGTCGCAGGTTCCTGATGCCGGTCTCCCGGTCAGGTTCCGGCGACCGTCTCTTCGGCCAGCCAGTCGACGACCGTGCGCAACGCGGCGGCGGAGTCGGCGCCGGCGGCCTGCGCTTCCTTCCGGATCGCCAGTTGGCGATGGGCGCTGGTGCCCTCGGCCAGGATGTCACGCGCCCGCTCGACTTCCGCGGCGCAGCAGAAGTGGGCGGCGTCTTCTTCGACCAGGTCGAGCAGTTCCGACAGCAGCCGGTCGTACGGGACGACCTCGCCTGTGCCGAAGTCGACCAGGCCGCGGTCGCTCCCGTAGCGCTGCGCCAGCCAGCGGTTCTCGTTGACCAGCAGGCGCGAGTGGATGCGCCAGCTCTGGTTGTTGCGGCGCAGCCGGTAGAGCAGGCGGCAGATGCAGCGGAACAGCGCGGCAAGGCACAGCGCGTCCTCCAGCCGCGTGCACACGTCGGTGATGCGCATCTCCAGCGTGGGGAAGCGCACGCTG
The DNA here is from genome assembly GCA_965215345.1 of Spirochaetia bacterium. Classification (GTDB taxonomy): domain Bacteria; phylum Spirochaetota; class Spirochaetia; order SZUA-6; family Bin103; genus CATQHW01. The sequence continues at coordinate 890,478 of CBDCDL010000001.1, forward strand.
GGGCGGATGTCCCACCACAGCTTGGTGGCGTCCTCGATCAGGCCGGCGCTCACCAGCGTGGCGACCGTCCGGTCGTACTCGCCCGCACTCTGGAACGGGTCGGGGAGCCCGGCGCGCGGCAGCTCGTCCAGCACCGAGAGCCGGTAGGACATCAGGCCCGAGTCCGCTCCGTCCCAGAAAGGGGAAGAGGTCGATAGCGCCAGCAGGTGGGGGAGGAAGTAGACCGCCTGGTTCATCAGGTCGATGCGCAGCTCCGGGTCCTCGATGGCGACGTGCACGTGCATCCCGCACGTCAGCAGGCGCTGCGCGACCAGCCGCAGGTCCTCGGCGATCCGGGAATAGCGGGCGGCGGCGGTGTGCTTCTGGTCCTGCCATCGCCCGAACGGGTGGGTGGAGGCGGCGATGAGAGCGCAGTCGAAACGGCCGACGACGCGCTCGACGGTGCCGCGCAGGTCGGCGAGCTGCTCGCGCGCCTCGCCCGGGTCGTGGCAGACCCCGGTGGCGACCTCGATCTGGGAGCGCAGGAACTCCGGGCCGACCGAGTTGCCGAGCGCCGAGAGGCACTCCTCCATCATCTCGGGTCGCGGGTCGATGACGAGATCGCGGGTGGCGAGGTCGATCAGGAGGTATTCCTCCTCGATGCCGAACGTGAAACTGGGTTCCGAGAAATTCATGCGCGGTTCCGGGTGCGGTCCTCTGCTACGATCATGCCGTGCGCGGACACGTCTGGTCGATCCCGCCGTGGGCACCCTGGTAACGCGATGGCCGAGCACCTGACCGGCATCGACCGCAACCTCACCACCTACGGCGATCCCACCTTCAGCCGTTTCATCCGCCGCGCGTTCCTGGCGTCACGGGGGTTCGACGGTACCGACCTGGAACGGCCGGTGGTCGGCATCGCCGACACGTCGAGCGACTACAACACCTGCCACGCGCACATGCCGGCGCTGGTGGACGCCGTGAAGCGGGGCGTGCTGCAGGCCGGCGGGCTGCCCCTGGTGTTCCCGACGATCTCCCTGAACGAGATCCTGTTCTCGCCCACGACCATGTTCTACCGGAACCTCCTGGCCATGGAAACCGAGGAGATGATCCGGGCGCAGCCGATGGACGCCGTGGTGCTCCTGGGCGGCTGCGACAAGACCGTGCCCGCGCAGCTCATGGCGGCCGCCTCCGCGAACGTGCCGGCCGTGGTGTGCGTGACCGGCGCCATGCGCACCGGTGCATGGCGGGGCGATCGGGTCGGCGCCTGCACCGACTGCCGCCGCTACTACGCGGGCTTCCGCGAGGGGAGGATAGGCGAGGACGAGCTCCGGGAGGTGCAGCAGCAACTGTGCTCCACCCCCGGCACCTGCATGGTGATGGGCTCCGCCTCCACCATCGCCTGCGTGGCCGAGACGGTCGGGCTGATGCTGCCCGGCGGGGCGTCACCGACGTCGGGCAGCGCGGACCGGCTGCGCAACGCGGTGGCCTCCGGCCGGCGCGCGGCCCTGTTGGCGCGCGAGCCGGTCACGCCCGGCCGGGTCCTGACCAGGGAGGCATTCGAGAACGCGCTCACGGTGCTGATCGCCCTGGGCGGTTCGACCAACACGATCATCCACCTGACGGCCATCGCACGGCGGGCGGGCGTCGCGCTGTCGCTGGCCGACCTGCAGGCGGCCGCCGGGCGTGTGCCGTTGCTGGTGGACTGCAAGCCGTCCGGCGCCCGCTACATGGAGGACTTCCACGAAGCCGGTGGGCTGCCGGCCGTGCTGAAGGCGCTGGAGCCGTTGCTGCACCCGGAGCCGATCGACGTCGCGGGTCGGACGCTGCGGGCGCGGCTGGCGGAGGTGCCGCCGCCGGGAGCGTGGCAGTCGGTGATCCGCACCCTGGACGAGCCGCTCGGCGGTACCGGGGCGCTCACCGTACTGAGCGGCTCGCTCGCTCCGGACGGCGCGATCATCAAGAGCGCCGCGGCCGGCCCCGAGCTCTGCGAGCACGAGGGCCCGGCCGTGGTGTTCGACTCGCCTGCCGACGTGGCGGCGCGCATCGACGATCCCGGCCTGCAGGTCGGCCCCGGGCACGTGCTGGTGCTGCGCAACGCCGGCCCGGTGGCGGCCGGCATGCCGGAGGCCGGCTCCCTGCCCATCCCCCGCAAGCTCTCCGAGCAGGGCGTCAAGGACATGGTGCGCGTGTCGGACGCCCGCATGAGCGGCACCGCGTACGGTACGGTCGTCCTGCACTGCGCGCCGGAAGCCGCGGTGGGCGGTCCGCTGGCGCTGGTCCGCGACGGCGACCCGATCCGGCTGTCGGTCGCGCGCGGCACGATCGACCTGCGGGTGGCTTCAGACGAGCTTGCGCGCCGACGCCGCGACTGGCGGCCCCGGCCGGCGCCGGAGCGTGGCTGGGCGCGCATCCACTCCGAGCACGTCCTGCAGGCCGACCAGGGCGCCGACCTCGACCTGATGGCGCCGTAGCACGTACCATGGATCACGGGAGACGGGAAATGGCATTCACCGTGGCGGATGTGCGCGACTTGGTGCGACTCCTGGACGAACGACCGGAGTGGCGGGCCGAGGTCCGTCGTCAGGTGCTCAGCGACGAGTTTCTGGCCCTGCCGGAACAGGTCGCGGAGCAACGACGCGACATTCAGCGAATCGAGGGTCAGATCGCCGAGCAGCGACGCGACATTCAGCGAATCGAGGGTCAGATCGCCGAGCAGCGGCTCGAGACCGAGCGGCGCTTTCAGCGAGTCGAGGACCAGATAGCGAAGCATCGGCTCGAAACCGAGGCGCGTTTCGAGCAGGTCGAGAACCAGATCGCGGAGTTGCGGCTCGAAATGGAGCGGCGCTTTCAGCGGGTCGAGGATCAGATAGCGAAGCAGCGGCTCGAGACCGAGGCGCGTTTCGAGCAGGTCGAGAACCAGATCGCGGAGTTGCGGCTCGAAACGGAGCGGCGCTTTCAGCGGGTCGAGGACCAGATGGCGAAGCAGCGGCTCGAGACCGAGGCGCGTTTCGAGCAGGTCGAGAACCAGATCTCGGCCCTGACCCGGGTCGTCGACACCATCAGGAACGACGTTGGCGAACTGAAGGGCGACAGTCTGGAGCGTCGCTATCGGGAGAAGGCGACCGCCTATTTCGGCCGGTTGCTGCGGCGTACCCACGTCCTGACCGACGACGAATTGAACGAGATGCTCGACAAGGCGGTCGAGCAGGGCGTGCTCTCCGAAGACGAGTCGGACGAGGTGAGCTGGGCCGACGCCATCGTGCGCGGGCGGCGGCGCGGCGACCGTGCGGAGGTCATCGCGGTCGCGGAGATCTCGTGGGGCGTCGGATGCGGTGACGTGCAGCGTGCGCTACGCCGCGCCGAGCTGGTCGCCAGGATGGGCTTCACTGCCCTGCCGGTGGTCGGCGGCAAGTCGGTGACCAAAGAGGCGGGCGAGCTGGCCAGCGCGGTGGGCGTGTGGCAACTGTGCGACGGCAAGCTGGAAGCCCCCGACTCGGCCGTTCCCGGCACGGCCGCCGGGCGCGCATAGCCGACGGGAGCATGCCCACCATAGCCCTGATCGGGGCCGGCAGCGTCGTGTTCGCCCAGAAGCTCATCAGCGACATCCTGCAGCGCGACGGCATCGGGACGCCCGAGTTCCGCCTGATGGACATCGACGCGGAACGCCTGCGGATCGCCGGCATCGCCGCCGGGAAGACCGCCCGCTCGCTGGACAAACCGGCCGTCATCCGCACCACTCCGGATCAGCGTGAGGCGATCCGGGACGCCAACTACGTGATCTGCTGCGTGCAGATCGGCGACACGGAGACCATCAACCAGGACTTCGAGATTCCGGCCCGCTACGGGCTGCGCCAGACCATCGCCGACACGCTCGGCATCGGCGGCATCTTCCGCGCGCTGCGCACTTACCCGGTGATGATGGATCTGGTCGAGAACATCACCACCGTCGGCGCTCCGCGCTGCCTGCTGCTCAATTACACCAACCCGATGGCGATGAACATGCTGGCCCTGCTGCGCGCCGCCGACATCCCCGCGGTCGGTCTCTGCCACAGCGTGCAGGGCACGGCCGCCAAGCTCGCCGGCATCGCGGGCGTCGCCGAGGAAGAGGTGCGCTTCCGCTGCGCGGGGGTCAACCACATGGCCTTCTACACCGAGTTCCGCACCGCCGAGCGCGACCTGTACCCGGTGCTGTTCGAGCGCCTGCGCGGCGATCCGGACGGACTGGGCCGCACCGTGCGCTTCGAGATGCTGAAGCGCACCGGCTACTTCGTGACCGAGAGCTCCGAGCACCAAGCCGAGTACACGCCGTACTTCATCCACCACGGCGGCGGGATGATCGACCGTTACCGGGTGCCGCTGGACGAGCTGATCCGCCGCCGCACCATCCAGGTGGCCGAGTGGGAGCAGCAGCAGCGGGAGTTCTCCGACCCCGATCACGAGGTGGACACCAAGCCGTTGAGCCACGAGTACGGTTCGGCGATCATCGAGGCGATCGAGACCGGCGTGCCGGCCACCATCCACGGCAACGTGCTGAACCACGGGCTGATCGACAACCTGCCGGCGGATGCCTGCGTGGAGGTGGCCTGCCACGTGGACGGCGCCGGCTTGGCGCCGGTGGCGTTCGGCCGCCTGCCGACCGTGCTTGCCGGCATCGTCGGCAGCAATGTGGCGGTGCAGCTCGCCACCGTGGAGGCGGCGGAGTCACGGCGGCGGGAGGCGGTCTACCACGCCGCCATGCTCGATCCGCACACCGCCGCCACCCTCACCCTGGACCAGATCTGGCAGGTGTGCGACGACATGTTCGAGGCGCAGGCGCCCCTGCTGCCGGCCTTCGACTGAGGAGCCGCGAAGGTCAGGTGCATGATGCGCGGGCAGCGCAGGAGCGGATCGCTGCTGTCGGGCTCGGGGTCCCAGTGGTCCGGGATCGGCGTGCCGGCCGCGGTGATCTCCGCGAACCGTTCGGTGCACTCGGCGATCTCCTCGCGCTCCCACATCCCGCGCGCCACCAGGAAACCGTCCGTCCGCCACCGCGCCAGTTCCTTGGCGCTCACGGGTGCTGCCGTCATGGCTCGACCGTACTCTGCCACGGCGCTCGCCGACCTCCAAGGGCGACATCGCTCACGACATGCCCGCGCCACGCACACGGGCTGGCGCGCGATGCGCGAGGTGCGGAAAGCGCCAGCAGACCGAGCAGTTCGACATTCGCTGCCGGCCACGGCGGCTGATCCTCGGAGGCAGGCGAGGCGCCGCCCGCTACAAAAGCTGGATGGAGGGCTCGATCGACGGTCCGCCCTGCATAAGCGTGCGGCCATCCGGACCGACTACTATGCAGATGTACCCCTATTGTGAACTGCCTGTAGCGATGCTATCTCATCCCCTGCAAGACAAGAGCCCGCATGTCGGGTCTCCTGCGGAATACAAGAGCCTCATATGCCCTGCGAGGTAGCTCCCCGTCGGCCGAGGTAAACCTCTATGGTGGTAGTCCATGCGGCAACAATAGGGCGCCACTCGATCAAGTCGGCTGTTCTAGTAATATTGCGGCTACTAAGCTGATGTCAGCAGGCGGCAAGTGCTCTAGCGGACCGAGTGGCACGGGAATCTGTGGTTGGTGTCGAGAGTAAGCGTCCGCTGAACCCCACCTTACGAGAAGGATAGGAACGGGCGATCGTCCCGGTAGGAGGGACGAACGATGCAGCAAGGACGCGAGTACTGGAGCCGGCATGTGGAAACGTGGCGGGGCAGCGGGCTGACGAAGAAGGCGTACTGCGAGCAGCACGGGGTGCCGTACTGGTCGCTGTGCCGTTGGGCGGGCAAGCTGTCGCCGTCGCAGCAGCCGCAGCCGCCGGGGCAACGGTTGGTGGAACTGGAGCCGATGGGCGGCGGGAACGTCGAGCAGGGGGCGGCCATCGAATTGGTGGTGGGCGAGCGGTACGTGCTGAGGCTGAGGCCGAATCTGCGTGCGGACCATCTGCGCGAGGTGCTGGCGGTGCTGGAGAGCCTGAGATGATTCATCTGCAACTGGGCACGGCGCGGATCTTCGTACGGCCGGGGGCGACCGACCTGCGCAAGCAGATCAACGGGCTGGTGCTTGAGGTGCAGGAGCAGATGCAGCTGAGTCCGTTCGAGGCGGCGCTGTTCGTATTCTGCAACGCGCAGCGGCGGGTCCTGAAGGCGGTGTACTGGGACCGCACGGGATTCTGTCTGTGGATGAAGCGGCTGGAGAAAGGGCGTTTTCCGTGGCCGCGAACGGCGGCTGAGGCGCGCCGGGAGATCGATGTCAAGCAGCTTCGGATGCTGCTGACCGGCATCGATTTCTGGCACGAACACGCGGAGCTTCGGTACCGGGAAATCGCCTGAAAGGGGTTGACATGTTCGGCGTATTTCGTGCTATGGTATCGATATGTCCAGCGCTCTACCGGTCGCCGAACAACGCGATGCGTTGCGCGAAGAGAATCGCCGTCTGATCCTGGAGAAGGACGAGCTGACGGCGAAAAACGGTGAGCTGGACACGAAACTCCGAGCACTGAACAAGAAGCTGGATCTCTACGAAGAGCAGGTGGCGTGGTTCAAGAACAAGCTGTACGGCCGCAGCAGCGAACAACTCACCGCCGCCGAGCTGCAGCAGATCCGGCTGTTCGATGAGGTCGAACACGCCGCCGACACCGACCCCCCAGAGGACCAAGCGCCCGCTGAGCCGCCCCCGGATGAGGCGACCGCCGAAGTGCTTGAGCGAACCCGCCGTCGCCCGCGGCGCAGACCGCTGCCGCAGGCGCTGCCGCGCGTCGAGCAGGTCATCGACCTGACCGAGCAGGACAAGCAGTGTGAGTGCGGCCACCGCTTGGTGCGCATCGGCGAGGACACCTCCGAGAAGCTCGACGTGATCCCGCCGCAGGTGCAGGTGATCCGCACGGTGCGGCCCAAGTACGCCTGCCATCACTGCGAGGGCTCCGGCGACGAAGGGCATCCGGCGGTCCGGGTGGCGCCGCCGCCAGCGGCGCTGATCCCGAAGGGCCTGGCCTCGGAGGGGCTGCTGGCGTTCATCGCCACGGCGAAGTTCTGCGACGCGCTGCCGCTGTATCGGCAGGAGCGGCAGTTCGCGCGCCTTGGAGTCGAGTTGTCGCGGCGCACGATGTCGGACTGGATGATCGCGGCCGCCGGCGCCTGCCAGCCGTTGATGGCGGCGTTGCTCGACAAGCTGCGCAGTGGGCCGACGCTGCAGATCGACGAGACCACCGTGCAGGTGCTCAAGGAGCACGAGCGCGCCAACACCGATCTCAGCTACGTGTGGGTGGCCCGCGGCGGCCCGCCTGATGAGCCGGTGCTGGTCTATCGCTATGAGCCCAGCCGCGCCGCGCGGGTGGCCTTCCAGATCATCGACGACTACCAAGGCTACGTGCAGACCGACGGCTACGACGGCTACACGCGTCCGTGCGCGCAGCCCGGCATCGTGCACGTGGGCTGTTGGGCGCACGTGCGCCGAGCGTTCAAAGAGGCCGCCGACGCGCTGGGCAAGGTGTCCGGCCGCGTCGGAGCGGCGCTGCAAGCGCTGGGGTTCATCGCCAAGCTGTACCGCGCCGAGGCGCAGCTAGCGAAGCACCGCAAGGAGGATCCGGCGGGGTTCGTGGCCGCGCGGCGCGCACAGGTACAGCCGGTGCTCGACACGTTCCACCGCTGGCTGCAGGACAAACGCGATCAGGTGCTGCCCGGCTCGGCGCTCGGCAAGGCGGTCGCCTTCGCGCTCGGTGAGTGGCCGAAGCTGATCCGCTATCTGGAACACCCGCAGCTCACGCCGGACAACAACGCCTGCGAGCAGGCGATCCGGCCGTTCGTGGTGGGCCGCAAGAACTGGCTGTTCTCTGGAAGCCCGCGCGGAGCGGCGGCGAGCGCGATCCTGTACAGCCTGATCGAGACCGCCAAGGCCAACCGCCGCGAGCCGTACTGGTATCTGCGCGAGCTGTTCGAGAAGCTGCCCCATGCGCGCACCCGCGCTGACTACCTTACACTCCTGCCCACTGCACGTCCGCCGCCGCCGGCTTCATAGAGACTGGTTTCGCCGGTCGCTTACGTCGAGAGAGAAAAACGTATTGGATATGTGTCTCAGGGAGTAGTGCGCGGATTCCCACGCGCCCTCGATGCGCCGCACTATCTGTTCATCGACGATCGCTCGTCTCGGCACGCCGCTCAGAGCTCTCCCACGTATCGAACGAGTCTCAGGGGACGTTCGCAGTTGGGTGCTGTAGCTGCGACGGCACTTGGCCGTCGGCGTAGCGCTGCCGATGGGTACGCTCCCACTCCTGCGCCTCATGGCATGTCCGGCGGGCTGAGGCACTGCAAGAAGATCGCGCCACCATCAGCAAACACTCCACGGCAACCTGAGATTCTCCGTGCGGCTGTCGTACACGACGGGATGAGGGTCGACCGGAGCTTCGCTAGTCACCGTTCCGGTTGATAGTCGAGGTACCGATCTGATTGCGACAGAGACTCGTCCAGCAGCACCAGCGGCCCGACCTCATCGATCTCGCCCTGAGACACCACTACACCGTCCTCGCCCTGAGACAGGGCAAAGTAACGTTGCTCGACCTTCGTATATTCCGCATCGTTGCGGAGGAGGTCGAATTCTCTCATCAGGAACAAACTGTGTGTGGCGACGAATATCTGCATTCCTTCGGAACATACGCCGAGGATGGCTTTTGCTACCTCGCGGACCAACTTCGGGTTCAGGTTGGCTTCAGGTTCGTCCCAGAACAGACAGCTTCCGTTCAGCAGTGATCCTGTGGCGATCAACCTCACCAGCGTGGCGATCTTGCTCCATCCTTCAGCAACCAGCGGCACTTCCATATTCCCTGTTCCCGGAGATCGCAGATAAAAGCGCCCGTTGGGGTCAAGTACCACTTTGCCGATTTGCTCCTCGAGCGGTGCGAGCAGACGCGCGACCGTCTGCTCCCGAGGTCCCCTGAGCGTGGGAGAGCCGAGCAGAAGGCAGGTGTCGCGCCATGTCTCTTCGAACTCCAGGTGACGGGTAGCATAGAGCGACACGGATCCAGGGTAGATCGTCAGCAATTCGCGCGTGGGCAGGTAGACGGGAGCAGCTTCGAGCCAACGTGACGGGCAGAGGTCGACTTCGACCTCCGACCTGTTCTGGGTGGCGAAGTTGAAGGCCAGCGACGTTTGCGGGTCGTGGAAACGCACTTCCACTGCGCACCGCCGGCGACCCGGCGCACGCCGTGTCAAACGGCCGAGGGACTCAGGGCGAAACACGCCGATGAGTTTTTCAGCCAAGCGCCCTCTGAGCAGTGCTTTGGTAGGCTCCCGCGGGTTCGACCTCCGGCTCTCCTCGGCAATCACCGCCATCACCGTGTAGGGGAGCTTGAGTAACTGCGTTTTTCCCAATCCGTTTTCGCCGACGATGACGTTGAGTCCCGCGCAGAAACTCAGTTCCGCTTCCTTGAATGCCATGAAGTTCTTGACGTTCAGAGTCTTCAACATCATCTATCCACTCTCGACCCGCAGGAGTCAGGCCACGTCAGGGCCGCCGGTCGAATCAGCCTGCCGCGTCTCCGGTCTGCAGGACGCTTCCGACCGCCGCCGAGCGGAGCCCGAGCCGCTGTACCTCCTCCCAGCTCCACGGCGCGTACCCGTCGCCGAACGCAGTGCCGCACGGCCCGCCGCCGGTCGCGTCGTCGAAGCGGTGCTCGCGCCCGTCGAAGCGCAGTGCGGGGCGGTAGTGCCCGGACATCTCGCGGAAACTCGCCGGCACGTAGTGGCAGATGAAGCTGCGCCGCCACTCGTGGTCGGAGCCGTTCGGTCGTGAGCCGTGCACGATGCTGCCGCCGAAGAACAGCACGTCCCCCGGGTCGAGCTCGACGGGCACCGGCGTGATCCCGGCGGGAGGCCGTACGAAGTGGGTGGTGAAGCTCTCCTCCGGGTCAGCCACCTCCGGGCACGCCACCTCCATCGTGTGCGTGCCCGGGCAGACGTACAGGCCGCCGTTCTCGGGGACGGAGCGGTCCACCGCCGTCCACGCCGCGATGCAGGTGTGCGGCCGCACGCGCAGGTAGTAGTTGTCCTGGTGCAGCGCCTGGCCCTTGGAGCCGGGCGGCTTGAAGTAGAACATCGACTGGGCGGCGATCGGCTCCTCGCCCATCAGCGCGGCCAGCACCGCCTCGATCCGCGCGTCGAGCAGCATGCGGAGCGCCAACTCGTCGAACCGATGGGGGTGCATGATGCGCGGGCAGCGCAGGAGCGGATCGTCGCTGTCCGGGTCGGGGTCCCAGTGCCCGGGGATCGGGGTGCCGGCAGCGGTGACCTCCGCGAACCGCTCGGCGCAGGCGGCGACCTCGCTGCGCTCCCACAGCCCGCGCACCACCAGAAAACCGTCGGCCCGCCACCGGGCCAGTTCCTTGGCGCTCACGGATGCCGCCGTGGTCATCGCCCGATTACTCTGGCACAGCCTCAGGCGACCTCCAAGGGCGATCGGGGGTGACCGGGACATCCACCTTCGAGGATCGAGGGCTGTCGGCAGGACATGCCATCATGGAGTGATGTCATGGAGTCACGGCAATGAATCAGTTCTCTCTTCGTAGGGTCCCGCTCGAAGTGGAGCGGCGCCTCCGCGCCGTTGCGCAGGAGAACGGCGAGAGCCTGAACGCGGCGATCAACAGGATCCTGGCAGAGTCGCTCGGCGTCGTTCCCGAAGGATCCAGGAAGCGTGATCTATCGGATCTCGCCGGAACATGGAGCGAGGAGGAAGCGGTGGAGTTCGAACGGGCGACCGAGCACTTCGGTCAGATCGACCACGAGATGTGGGAACAGGGGTGACCGTCTGCATCGACACGAATGTCTACAGCGCCTTGCGGCGTGGGCATGTCCGGGTTCGTTCGGTGCTGGAGTCCGCCGATGTGGCGATCGTTCCCACCGTGGTCCTGGGCGAACTCCACGCAGGGTTCGCCGCCGGTTCCCGCAAGCAAACCAATCTCTCGGAGTTGGAGAGGTTCCTCGCCAAGCCCGGCGTGCAGGTGTACTCGGTCACCGCAGCCGTCGCCGCACGTTATGGGAGCATCTTCCATGCGCTGCGCCGTGCCGGCACTCCGATACCGACCAACGATATCTGGATCGCGGCGATCGCCCTCGAGCGCGGCGCTCGCCTCGTGACGCTGGACACCCACTTCGACGCCATCCCCACTCTCATCGTTGATCGGTATGAGCCGATGGAACAACGGAGCAGCGAGCGCCGGGCTACTCCTGGCCGGTACCGGCCGGCTCGACAACCAGGATACCCTCCGGGCCGACCGACAGGCCGTCGTTCTGGCCCGCGAGCAGCGTCCGCAGCTCGGGCGGCGCGGTGCGGACGACCTCGTCCGGCCACTCCTCGACCGGCGAGAGCGGGGCGGCCCAGCCGGGGCGATAGGACAGGAACGCGCTCGGCCGCGGCCGCCGGGAGCCCATGACACCCCCCGCGTGGATGGTCCGGCAGTGGAACAGCACCGCGTCGCCGGCCCTGGCCAGCACCATGCGCGCCTCGGCGGCGTGCTCCTCCAGGGTGTCGCGGTTGCGCAGGTCGGCGAAGCGATGGCTGCCGGGAACGACCCACAGCGGGCCCTCGCCGACGTCCAGGTCGACGAAGTAGAAGCCGACGTTGCACCACGATGCCTGCGTGTTGCGCGGGTCCTCCGGCGGCGCGAAGCCGGTGTAGTCGCGGTGCAGGATCTGCCGCCCGCGCGCCAGGTTGTCGTCGCTCTGCTGCCTCCAGGTCGCGAACACGCCCTTGAAGAAGCGGATGTCGTCGCCGTAGCAGGCACGCAACGCGCCGAGCACCGCGGGGCAGGGGATGATCGCGGCGAGGGTGCCTCCCGGCCAGTGCTCGTCGAACTCCAGCCGGTTGGGCGCCTCGTCGCCGCCCATCTCTTCGACGATGCGCGCCGCCTGCTCCGGCGACACCGCGTCCGGGATCCACAGGAAGCCGTGCTCGGCGAAGAAGGCGTGCTGCTGGCGGATGGTGAGGACGGCGAAGTCCTCGCGCCGGCCGGCCGGCCGGGTGTCGGCGTCGGTCGCCGTCATGGTCGGACCAGCGTAATGCGTGCGGCCGGCCGGATCACGCGGGTATCCGAATCCGCTCACGGTCTCCGGCAGAGAATGTGCGGCCGTTCATGTGGTCCCATCCACGTCCACGGTGCGCCCCTCGGCGGCCGATTGGTAGGCGGCGTGGATGATGCGCAGCGCGGCCAGCCCGTCGCGCGCGGTGACCGGCGGCTCCGCCTTGCCCATGCATGCCGCAAGCGCGGACCTCACCCAGGGCGTGTAGCCGCCGCCCCGGCCGCCGTAGCTGACCACGCGGGTGGGCTGGCCGGTGGCGGACCATTCCAGCCGCCCCTGCTCGGCCACGTTGATGCGCAGCCAGCCGGCGTCGCCGTACACGGTGATGGTGGCGTGTCCCGCCCTCTCCTCCATCAGGTAGCCGGAGAACAGCGACCCGTGCGCGCCGCCGGCGAAGCGGAAGTTGACCAGCGCAAGGTCCTCCACGTCGATCGGCTGGCCGCCGACCACCGGCGCCATCGCCTGCACCGCCTCAATCTCGCCGCCGGTCAGCCAGCGGATCAGGTCCAGCGCGTGGATGCCGAGCCAGGTGAGGTGGCCGCCGCCGGCCAGCGCCTTGCGGAAGGTCCAGTCGCTGGTGGCCACCTTGCCCGGGATGCGCGACTGGTCGCTCACCTGCGACGCCTGCACCGCGTAGAGCGATCCGATGCCGCCCTCGGCGATGATCCGCTGCGCGTCGACCTTGACGGGGTCGCGGCGCTGCGCGAACGCCATCATCAGGTGCACGCCGCGCCGCTCGGCGACCCGCACCAGCCGCTCGAACTGGTCGGGATGCACGCAGGAGGGCTTCTCCGCCATCACGTGCACGCCGGCCTCCAGCAGCGGCTCGATCACCGCCGGCGCGTGGGCGCCGATCATGGTCACGATCGCCATGTCCGGCGCTCCGAGCCGAAGCAATGCCTCCACCGAAGTCTCGGCGGCCTGCACCTTCGCCCCGCAGGCGCGCCGGGACTCCTCCAGCGTCGTGCCGTCCGGATCCATCAGCAGCGCCCGGTCGATCGCGGCGATGCTGTCGATCGCCTCGCGATACGGCGCCTGGTGGGCGGCGCCCTTCTCGGTCACGAACGCGACGGTTGCCATGTCTCTGCCGTTCTCCTTGCGATGCGGTACTATAGCCGAGCGACCTCATGGTGAAGTTCATCGTCCGGCGTGCGCTTCTCATGATCCCCACGCTGGTCGCCGTGTCGATCCTGTCGTTCCTGATCATCCAGGCGCCGGCCGGGGACTTCGTCGACAGCTACGTGGCGGGGCTCCGGCAGTTCGGGCAGATCGTCGAGCAGGGACAGATCGACGCCCTGCGCGACCGCTACGGGTTGAACCAGTCGGTGCACGTCCAGTACTGGAAGTGGGTGTCCAGGATGATCCGCGGCGATCTGGGGCGATCGTTCGCGTGGAACCAGTCGGTGACGAGCCTGCTGTACGAGCGGCTGCCGTGGACGATCCTGATCGCCTTCAGCTCGCTGCTGGTGGTGTACCTCATCGCCATTCCGATCGGCAACACGTCGGCGATCCATCAATACTCCGTGCGCGACTACGTGTTCACGAGCGTCGGCTTCATCGGCCTGGCGGTGCCCAATTTCCTGTTCGCCCTGATCTTCCTGTGGCTGTTCTTCCTGTGGACGGGCAAGGCGGCGGTGGGACTGTTCTCCAAGGAGTATCTCACCGCTTCGTGGAGCCTGGGAAAGTTCGCCGATCTGCTCTCGCACCTGTGGATCCCGGCGCTGATCGTCGGCACCGCCGGCACCGCCAGCCTGATCCGCATCATGCGCGCCAACATGCTCGACGAGCTGCACCGGCCGTACGTGATGGTGGCGCGCGCCAAGGGTCTGACCGAGCGCCGCCTGCTCTACAAGTACCCGTTTCGCGCCGCGCTCAACCCGGTGGTCAGCACCATCGGCTACACCCTGCCGGAGATGGTCAACGGCGCGCTGCTGACCTCGATCGTGCTGGGGCTGCCGACGATCGCGCCGGTGCTGCTGTCGGCGCTGCTCACCCAGGACATGTTCCTGGCCGGCAGCATCATCTTCGTGCTCAGCGTCCTGACGGTGATCGGCACGCTGCTGTCCGACATCCTGCTCGCGTGGCTCGATCCGCGCATCCGCGAGGCTGTCTGATGAGGGAGGTCTGACGTGGCGCAACCGGCGGTTCCGGCCGGCACCGCGGCTCCGTCCGAGGAGCGGCTGTTCGTCGCCTCGCAGTGGCAGCTCATCCGCTGGAAATTCCTGCGGCACCGGGTCGCGGTGGCCGCCCTGGGCGTGCTGGGACTCTTCTATATGGGCGCTTTCTTCGCCGAGTTCATCGCCCCCTACGACGCCCGGCTGTACGATCAGGACCGCGTGCTGCAACCGCCGCAGCGCCTGCGGTTCGTGGACGTGGACGGGCGCTTTCATCTCCGCCCGTTCGTGTACGGCCTCACGCAGACGATCAACGAGGTCACCTACGGCAAGGAGTACGCGATCGACCCGGAGCGGCGCCACCCGCTGGCGCTGTTCGTGCGCGGCGACGAGTACGAGTTCTGGGGGATGTTCAAGACCGACGTCCATCTGTTCGGCTTCGCAGGCGGGCGCGGCTACGTGTTCGGCGCGGACTCGCTCGGCCGCGACCTGCTGTCCCGCATCATCTACGGCAGCAGGATCTCACTGACCGTCGGACTTCTCGGGATTGCACTGAGCTTCGTGCTGGGCATCGTGCTGGGGGGCGTCTCCGGCTACCTGGGCGGCGCCCCCGACGTGATCATCCAGCGGCTGATCGAGTTCCTGCGGTCGATCCCGACCCTGCCGCTGTGGATGGGCCTGAGCGCGGCGCTGCCGCCCCACTGGAGCGTGACCAAGGTCTACTTCGCCATCGTCGTGATCCTGTCGTTCGTCGGCTGGACGTCGCTGGCGCGGGTCGTGCGCGGCAAGTTCCTGTCGGTGCGCGAGGAGGATTTCGTGGTGGCGGCGCAGATCCACGTGGCGGGCCGGGGCTACATCATCATGCGGCACCTGCTGCCGTCGCTGTACAGCTACATCATCGCCTCGCTCACCCTGTCGGTTCCCGGCATGATCCTGGGCGAGACCGCGCTCAGCTTCATCGGCCTGGGGCTGCAGACGCCGGCCATAAGCTGGGGGGTGCTGCTGCGCGACGCCCAGGCCATACGGGTCCTGGCCAACGCGCCCTGGCTCCTGATCCCGGCGCTGTCCGTGATCGTCTCCATCCTGGCGTTCAACTTCCTGGGCGACGGCCTGCGCGACGCCGCCGACCCCTACGCCACGGTCTGATGGCCGACCCTGCGCCTCGCGCGGAGGCCGCCCTGCTCAGCGTGCGCGGGCTGAAGACCCACTTTTTCTCCCGGCAGGGCACGGTCAAGGCCGTGGACGGCCTGAGCTTCGAGCTCGCGCCCGGCGAGACCCTGGGCATCGCCGGCGAGAGCGGCTGCGGCAAGAGCGTCACCACCCAGTCGATCCTGCGCATCGTGCCCAAGAACGGCGCGATCGTGGACGGCAGCATCATGTTCGACTCTCCCAGCCAGGGCCCGGTCGACCTGGTGGCCCTGGATCCCCAGGGCAGCGCCATACGCGAGATCCGCGGCGCCGAGATCGCGATGGTGTTCCAGGAGCCGATGACCTCGTTCTCGGCCATGCACACCGTCGGCAACCAGATCATGGAAGCGATCACGCTGCACCAGCAGGTCAGCAAGCGGCAGGCGCGCGCCGAGGCGATCGAGATGCTGGACCGGGTGGGCATGCCGCAGCCGGCGGCGACTATCGACTCCTACTCGTTCAATCTCTCCGGCGGCATGCGCCAGCGCGCCATGATCGCCATGGCGCTGTCGTGCCGGCCGCGGCTGCTGATCGCCGACGAGCCGACTACCGCCGTGGACGTGACGATCCAGGCGCAGGTGTTGGACCTGATCAAGGACCTGCAGCAGGAGCTGGGGATGGCGCTGATCATCATCACCCATGACCTGGCGGTGATCGCCGAGCTGGCGGACACGGTGCTGATCATGTACCTGGGCCAGGAGGTGGAGTCGGCCCCCGTGGACGACATCTTCTACCAGCCCAGGCATCCGTACACGCGCGGTCTGCTCGGCTCGGTGCCGAAGCTGGGCGAGGGGGCGGCGCAGAAGATCACGCCGATCCGGGGGTCGGTGCCCACGCATGTCGAACGCGTGCACGGCTGCCTGTTCCATCCGCGCTGTCCCGACTGCATCCCCGGCGTGTGCGACGGCGATGCGCCGCCCCTGCTGGAGGTGGGGGCGGGACACAGCGCGGCGTGTTATCTGTACGGCGAGCCGGACGGCGACGGGGCGGCCGGCGGCGGCGGAGAAGCGTGATGGCCGACCGGCAGCCGCTGCTGGAGGTCAGGAACCTCACCAAGCACTTCCAGCGCACCCGCGGGCTGCGCCGGCAGGTGACCGGCATCGTCAAGGCGGTCGACGACGTGAGCTTCACCGTGCACGCCGGGGAGACGCTGGCGCTGGTGGGTGAGAGCGGGTGCGGCAAGACGACCACCGGGCGCTGCATTCAGCGGGCGGTGGAGCCCACCTCCGGCCAGGTGCTCTTTCATCCCGATGGCGGCGATGCCGCGGTCAACCTTCCCGAGCTGGGCCGCAGCGAGCTCAAGGTGGTCATGACCCAGATGGGCATGATCTTCCAGGACCCCTATTCGTCGCTCAATCCGCGCATGACCATCTATCAGACGATCGCCGAGCCGTTCGTCATCCACGGGCAGCTCCAGAGCCGGCGCGAGATGGAGGAGCGCGTGGCCGAGCTGCTGCGCATGGTCCGCCTGGATCCGGTCTACATGATGCGCTACCCGCACGCGTTCAGTGGCGGCCAGCGGCAGCGCATCGCCATCGCGCGGTCCCTGGCGCTGATGCCGAAGTTCATCGTCGCCGACGAGCCGGTGTCCGCCCTGGACGTGTCGGTGCAGGCGCAGATCCTGGAGCTGCTGCAGGATCTGCAGCAGGACTACCACTTCGCCTACCTGTTCATCGCCCACAACCTGGCGGTGGTCGAGTACTTCAGCGAGCGGATCGCCGTCATGTACGTGGGCAAGATCGTGGAGTTGACCAGCACGCGCCGGCTGTTCGCCATGCCCCGGCACCCCTACACGGAGGCGCTGTTCTCGGCGGTGCCGAAGCCCGATCCCCGCTCCCGCGGCACGCGCATCCTGCTCGGCGGTGACATCGCCGACCCGGCGAATCCGCCGTCGGGCTGCTACTTCCATCCGCGCTGCCGCTTCGCGCAGCCGATCTGCAGGGAGCAGGAGCCGCCGCTGGTCGAGGTCGGTACGGAGCGGAGCGATCCGCATCTTGCCGCCTGCCACTTCGCGAAGGAGCTGGAGCTGGCCGGCGTGGTTTGACAGCGCAGGGCCGCCTCACCACGATGAGGCGACGAACGGGGCAGTCGGCTCGCGCGACCGTTCGTGGCCCTCATGCTCCGCATTCAAGGCATTCAAGGAGAAGAGTATGAGGAAAGTGACTGCCCTCGCCTTGGCGCTGGCCCTGGTTGCGGCCATGGACCAGGCCACCGGCCAGACGGAAGCAGGGGGCGCGCCCGTGCGCAGCGGCCAGTACGGAGAGGCGCCGATGCTGGCCGCCATGGTCGCCAGCGGAGAGCTGCCCCCGATCGAGGAGCGCCTGCCCGAGACGCCGCGCGTTCTGGAGGTCGCCGAGATCGGCACCTACGGCGGGGCGCTGCAGCAGGTCCGCACCCTGGACGAGTCCGACTGGCTGGCCTGGGTCATGACCAAGGAGCCGCTGACGATCGTCTCCCCGGATCTCCTGACCACGCTGCCGAACGTCGCCAGGGAGTTCGAGGTGTCCGAGGACGGCACCGCCATCACCTTCACGCTGCGGTCCGGCATGCGCTGGAGCGACGGCGCGCCGTTCGGGGTCGACGACCTCATGTTCTGGTACGAGGACCTGATCAGCAACAAGGAGCTGACTCCGGAGCCGATCAGCTACTTCACCCGCGACAACGAGCTGCTGGTCGTCAGCAAGGTGGACGACAACACGGTGACGTTCACGTTCAGCCTGCCCAACAGCCCGTTCGTGGACATGATCGGGACGTGGTGGATGTACTTCGTGCCGCAGTACGCGCCGAAGCACTACATGAGCCAGTTCCACCCGACCTACACCGACCGCGAGAAGCTGGACGCGCTGGTGAAGTCGGAGGGATTCGCGAGCTGGCCGGAGCTCTACCACAGCAAGGACTGCGTCGGGCACCCGTCACAGGGCGTCCATGACTCGGCCTGCCCCTCGCTGGCTCCCTGGCAATTCCAGGATCCGAAGACCGCGCCGGTGCAGACGGCGGTGCGCAACCCGTACTACTGGAAGGTCGATCCCGAGGGCAATCAGCTTCCCTACATCGATCGCGTCGAGCGCCCGCTGATCTCCGACACGGAGGCGTGGCTGCTCAAGGTGGTCGCGGGCGAGGAGGACGTGGTCCTGGGCTCGTACCTGGATCCGGGCAAGAACTTCACCTTCCTGAAGCAGAACGAGGCGCGCGGCAACTACACGGTCAAGTCCTTCGTCTGGTGGCGCAACCACTCGGCGCTGTACTTCAACCACACCACCGCCGACCCGGCGAAGTCGGCGCTGTACGCAAACAAGGACTTCCGCATTGCGCTGTCGCACGCCATCAACCGGGACGAGATCAACGGCCTGCTGTTCGGCGGGCGCTACACCCCCAGCCAGCTCGCCCCGAACTCGGGTCCGCCCTTCCACGGCGAGCGCGACATGTTCAAGCAGTTCATCGAGTACGACCCGGAAAAGGCCAATCAGATGCTCGACGAGATCGGCCTGGCGGCCCGCGATCGCGACGGCAACCGCCTCGATCCCGACGGCAACGCGCTGCAGTTCATTCTGTACCACCCGTCGTGGCCGCCCGAGAATCCCGAGCTCGGCGATCTCATCAGGGGCTACTGGGCCGAGGTCGGCATCAACTTGGCGGTCAAGGCGCTGGACGGAGCGGCCTATACGGCGATCAACGATGCGGACGAGGCGGACATGCGCCTGCGCGTCGGCTACTACGTCGGCCCGCCGATGGTGCCGATCATGAGCCCCAACCTGTTCGCCACCAACTTCGAGACCGAGCCCGAGTGGTCGAGCTGGCTCAACACCGCAGGAGCGTCGGGCGTCGAGCCGCCGGACGATGTGAAGCGGTTGCGGGAGATCCAGAACGAGATCTACGCGGAGCCCGATCGGCAGAAGCAGCTCGCGCTGTACGAAGAGGCGTTCACGATCCACACCGACAACCTCTGGCAGTTGGGCATCCTGGAGTGGGATGCGGAGACCTCGTTCAGTTACGTCCAGAACAACCGGGTCCGCAACGTGCCCGATCCGATGCCGGGCGAGATCATCCCCTCGCAGCGGAGTTCCTGGTTCATAAGGGAGTAGCGCCCCAAGGTTTGCGGCGCCACGGGCGCCGCAAGCCTTGGCCCAGCCCCTCCTGTGGCTCGGAGCGCATCGGTTCCGATGCGCTCCGAACCGGGATACGGGTTGGCCCGGCGCCTTCGGCGCCGCGTTCGAGACGTCGATGGAGGTTGCCGCACCGGCGGCGCGAGCGGGGTCCCGCGGGTCGCCGTCGAAACCGAACGACAGGATTGGTTACGCCGGCGTCACGTAGCGGCAGTCCCAGTCGCCGAGCATCTCGAGGTCGATCACCGGCGCCTCCAGCGGCGGCTCCCCGGCACGCTGCCAGGCTGCGATCTCGTCGAGGTGCCCGAGGTCCCGTACCGCGGTCCACGCCGGGCCGTAGTGGATCAGGGGCTCCACCATCCCGTTCCAGAAGAACAACGCGTCCGCGCCCTGCTGGGCCAGACCGGCGGCGGTGCGGCGCAGCACCGCGGGATCCATGCCGCCGTGGTCGATGCAGGGGGCCAGCCGGCAGCCGCTCTCCGCGGTGAGACGGGCGTACGGCGCCAGTGCGCGCGGATCGCGCCATGGGTGCGCGGTCATGTTGAGCTCCGGCAGGTCCGTGAACGGCACCAGGGTGTCCACCAGGCCGGCGGCCAGCCACGCGCGCGGGTCGAGGCCGTTGGCCAGGTTCTCGGCCTCGCCGCTCATGACGATGGCCGTGATCGGCAGGTCCAGCGCCGCGCGCAACTCGCGCAGGAAGCCGGTGAGCACGCCAGCGCGGTAGCGCAGCCAGGCGGGGTCGTCCGGCGCCAGATCGCGGGGGTCCGTGCCGTGCTGCTCGCGGAAGCCGTCGATCAGCGGCGGCTCGTACTCCACGATCGGATGGCGCCGGTTGAACAGCAGGCAGATGCCGTCGATCCCGTAGGCGGTCATCTCCCGGAACATCGCCACCACGTGGCCACGCACCTCCGGATAGGAGAACGACAGCAGCGGGCTCGGATTGCCGGCGCGATCGCGCCCGCGCCACTCCTGGTGGCGGGCGTAGAGAGTGTCGCCGTGATCGTAGTAGTCGTGCGACGGCGGCAGGTGAAAGCCGCCCAGCCGGTGGCAGGTGTGGAACTCCAGGCCCAGGTCGTGGGTCTGCTCGGCGGCGACGCGCATGGGATCGTGGCCCGCCGCCCGCCAGCGCCGGTAGCACGCCGCCTCGTCACGCCCCGAGGCGTGCAGGAAGTCACCCCGGCCGGGCGCCTCGGGCGTGCGGTAGCGCGTCCGGAAGTAGTAGGCCAAGTCGCCCATCGCCCCTTCCCAGTAGATGCGCGTAAAGTCGGTGCCGGCGTAGCCGATGATGTGGCGGCGCAACTCCTCCGGGGTGCTGGAGCGGGCCATCACCACGTCGTCGTGGCCGTACAGCGGCAGCGCGGGAGCCGCGCGCTCCGCCGTGAAGCGGCGCACCTCGGACTCGGTGAGCGGCACCAGCTTCACGTAGGCGACGCTGGCCATGGCGCAGCGGGCGTGCTCCTCCCCATCGCAGGTGGTCTCCAGCCACCGAGCCTGGGCGAACTCCAGGTCGGCGCCGTTCAGATCGGCAATCTGCCAGAAGCACTCGGACAATTCCTCGCCGCCGGTGTGCTTGTGCCAGTCGGCGATCGGATCGCGGGGAAACGGCTGCGTTGGCAGGTGCAGGATGGAGAAGGTCGGATCGCCGGCGAAGCGCACCAGCAGTTGCGCGGATCCGGCGTCGTCGTACAGCCCGAAGTACCAGCACTTCAGGCGCCACGCGCCGATGGAGATGGCATGCCAGCCGCGGGCGTTCACAGCCAGCCGCACCGGCGGCGCCTCGGTCTCCTGGCCGGCGACGATCGCCGTGCCGGACAGCGGCGCGCTGCGGTACGGGAGCAGGCGCCAGCGCCCGTGGGCGGAGTCGGCTGACAGCGCCGACGCCGGCGTGCACCGCTCCATGGCGCTCAGGTAGGTAGGGCTGCCGCCCAGCCAGCGGTCGCCGCAGAGGTCGGCAGAGGCGTCCATCACCTCGACTTTATCGGCAGCGGCCACGGTCGTCACGCAGGCTCATAACGCTGTACAGCTACGTCACTCGCGCGGGCGCGCATGTGCGAGGCATCGCGCCATGCCTGCATGCGCAGCAGCATGTCCATGCCGATGCCGAAAGCCTTCTCGATGCGCAGTGCCATCTCCGGAGACAGAGAAGCGCTACCGTTCAACAGGTCCGAGAGCGTCGCCCGACGAACCCCGAGAATCTCGGCCGCCTTTGTTATGGTCAGCCCCAATTCCTCGATTACCTCCGTGCGGATGAAGTCGCCCGGGTGCGGTGGCGTCATGTTCACCCTGATTCCATTGTCAGCCATCAGTGATAGTCCTCCAAGTTCAAGCGGTCTATGTATCCTGCTTCCTCTACAAAGGTGATCCGCCAATTGCCTGATACCGATACGCTCCATTCGCCTTGCCGGTCGCCGATGAGCCGATGGACACGCCATCCGGGCGGAGCATCGGCAATGAACCCGTCCACATGTTCGGCCAGGATCAGCGCCGTCAAGATGTTACGCACGCGGTTGACCAGATCCTGCCGCAGGGAACCGAGGGTTGTCGTTCTCAAGCAGTCGGCGCAAGCCGCTGCTTCCTGCATCGCCCCAAGACCGTCGCCTCCGGCGCCGCTCTTGACACAGCCCCTCCTTGGCTACGGAGTTCTCGGACTTGCCGCTCACGCGGCAACCCGGCAGACTCCGCAGCATCCGGAACCAGATCACCCGTACCCGGCCGCCGGTCCCGGACCTGCTCTACATCCACACCGATCAGCACAACCCGTTCGTCACCGGCTGTTACGGCGACGCCGTGGTCGACACGCCCCACCTGGACGGCCTGGCGGCGGCGGGCACGGTGTTCGACGCGGCGTACTGCACGTCGCCGATCTGCGTACCGTCGCGGATGTCGATGCTCACCGGCCGCCATCCGCACCAGAACGGAGTGTGGACGAACGACCATATGCTGCCTTCCGACACGCCGACCTTTGCCCACGCCATGGGAGCGGCCGGGCACCGTCCGGTGCTGATCGGCCGCATGCACAGCGTGGGGCCCGACCAGCTTCACGGCTACGTCGACCGGCTGGTCGGGGATCACGCCGCCAACTTCATCGGCGGGGCCGCGCACGACATGGGCGCGCTGGCCGGCACCGCCGGGCCGGAGCGGATCAGCCTGCGCCGCGCCGGGGCCGGACAGTCGCCGTACCAGGTGCACGACGAGTACGTGGCCGCGGCCACGGTCGACTACCTCAACCGGATCGGGGTCAGGCGCCGAGCCGGCGAGGAGGCGCCGTTCTGTCTCAGCGTCGGCCTGATGCTGCCGCATGCGCCGTACGTGGCGCGGCGGCAGGACTTCGATCGCTACGCGGGTCGCGTGCCGCCGCCACACCACCCGGAGCCGTTCTCGGAGCGGCTGCACCCGTACATCCGGGCGTGGCGTTCGGCCACCGGCATCCAGGCGGTCGGCGCCGCCGAGCAGGAGCGCGCCCGCGCCGCCTACTGGGGACTGGTCGCGCGCATGGACGAGCTGGTCGGCCAGATGCTTGCGGCTCTCGACGCCAACGGCCTCCGGGAGCGCTGCCTGGTGGTCTACACCTCCGACCACGGCGACATGGTCGCCGAGCACGGCCTGTGGTGGAAGCACGTCTTCTACGAGGAGTCGATCCGGGTGCCGCTCATCGTGTCCTGGCCGGGGGTGGTGGCGGCCGGGAAGCGCTGCGGCAACGTCGTCAGCGCCGTCGACGCGGCCGCCACGCTGGTGGACGCGATGGGCGGTCCGCCGCTGCCCGGTTCGCCGGGGCGCAGCCTGCTCCCGTTGATCCAGGACGAGGACGCCGGGGCGCCGTCCGCCGAGGCGTGGACCGACGAAGCATTCGCCGAATACTGCGCGGACCGCTACGTGCCGTCCGAGCCGGTCTTCCAGCGCATGGTGAGGAGCGGGCGCTGGAAGCTGGTGTACTACCACGGCGAGCGCCCGCAGCTCTTCGATCTGCAGGAGGATCCGCACGAGCTGCGGGACCGCGCCGGCGACCCGGCGTGCGCGGACATCCGCGCCGCCCTGACGCAGCGCGTCCTGGACGGCTGGGACCCGGATGCGATCGCCCGCCGGCTCCAGGCCAAGGAAGCCGACAACCGCTTCATCGAAGCGTGGGCGCGCTCGACGCGGCCCGCCGACACCCATCGCTGGCCGCTTCTGCCGTCGATGGCCAGACTCGAAGAGCCCGATTCAGGAGACTGACCATGCAACGATTCACCGTCTCGCGCGACGACCGCTACCACGAGGCGTGGCCGAGCATCTGCATAGCCGCCAACGGCACGCTGGTGTGCTCCTACGCCGAAGCCGACCGGCACGGAGGCGGCGCTGTGCCCGGCGTCGTGGTTCGCCTGAGCGAGGACGAGGGCGCCACCTGGTCCGAGCCGGTCGTGGTCGACACCCTGATGGACCGCCCCGAGTGCGGGTACCTGATGTGCCGGTCGGTGGTCCGGCTTCAGGACGACTCCCTGCTGCTCGGCTGTGACTGGAACAAGACCGACACGCTGCGCGGCGCGTCCGAGCGCTGGTACGCGCACCGAGGCATGCCCTGGGACTGGAGCTTCGATCCGGCCAACGGCCTGCTCCGGGAAGCGTGGCTGTACCGGAGCACCGACCACGGGCTGACCTGGACGGGCCCGGAGCGCACCGGCTGCATGACGGCCAGCCTCAACCTCAAGCAGGGGAGCGACGGCACGGTGTTCCTTTCGGGCACCCATTTCCACGTAGCGGGCTTGATGGAGGCGCAGGTGCTGTATCGCTCGGAGGACGGGGGCCGGACCTGGTCGGACGCGATCCCGGTGGTCGCGGACCGGAGGTTCCTCGCGGCCGAGGGGGACATCGTGGAGATGCCCGGCGGCGAGATGGTCATGTACATCCGCAGCGACGACAACCCCGCGCGCACCGGCATGAAGGCCCTCTCCCGCGACGGAGGGAGAAGCTGGGAGGGCCCGTACGCCGCCGGCTACTGGCCGATCGCCGGCCGCGTCAACGCCGGCGTGCTGTCCAGCGGCGAGGCGCTGGTCGTGCACCGCGTCGGCGGATTCGAACCCCAGCACTGGTTCGGCTTCTTCGTCGAATCTCCCGACACGGCCCTGGCTGCCGCCCCCAACCGCCCGGAGGCGCGGATGAATCCGCCCGCGGATCACTGGGGGATGATCGACAACGACACCAGTTCTCACGCCGACCATGGTTACGGCGACTGGGTGGAGCTGCCGGGGGGCGACGTCTACGCGGTCAACTACATCGTGGACACGGCGGCCGAGGACCGGCCGCAGATTCGCGGCTACCGCCTGCGCCGTGACGAGCTGTTCGCCCCGTCGCGGAATCTCACCATCGACTTCGCGCCGCCCGAGTACCGCCGCGGCAAGCTGGCGGGGCAGGCCGGCTGGGTGCGGCAGATTCCGGAGCTGTGGCGCACCACCGAGTGGCTGGAGCAGGTCGACTACGGGCCGCTCGGCAACAACGTCGTGATCGACGGCGAGCGCATGACCGGATCGCGCAACGTCGGCGGTCTGGAGGAGGTGGTGCGGCGCGACGTCGGTCCCTACGACCTGGAGCGCGAGGTGGTGGAGCTGACCGTCACGCATCGTGGCCGGCAGCGCGTGGCCATCCTGCGGCTGGACGACCAGGACGCCAACACGATCGTCGAGCTGCGCAGCGACTCCGTGTACGGGGAGCTGTGGGCGCGGGACAACCGCAGCGTGCCCTACCTGTCCGGAATCGAGGTCGGCGATGAGTGGTGGCGCAGCACCATCCGTCTGACCGCGGGCCTCGTTCAGGTCGCGACGCGACGGAGGGACGCGGATGGCGCCGGCGAAGAACCCTGGGCCACGGTGGTGCCCGACGAAACCTGTCCGCATCACTCCGCGCTGGCCGCGATCGTCGTGGCGCTCGGCGACGCCGGCGGCTTCTACGTCGACGACATCGCGATCCAGGTCGGCAGCAACGGCACGACGCCGCAAGGGGGCGCACGATGAGTCCGGGAACGCGGAACGCCGTGGAAGAGCACAGGGGATCGAAGGTCATCGTCACCGGCGCCTGCGGCGGCATCGGCACGGCGATCGCGCGCGCCTTCGCCGGCGCGGGAGCCGCGGTCGCGCTGGCCGACATCCGCGCCGAGGAGCAGGCCGGCCTTGCCGCGGCCCTCACGGGGCAGGGCGCGACGGTGTACCAGGGCGCGGTCGACGTGACCGACGACGCGGCGGTGCAGGCGTTCTGCGCGTCGGCCGCGGGCGCCCTCGGCGGGGTCGATCACCTCGTCAACACCGTGGGCGTCGTCGACAACATGGGCGACGTCGTGGATTTGTTGCCGGAGGTGTGGGAGCGGACGCTCCGCGTCAACCTCACCTCGGCCTACCTGCTGGCCCGCCACGCCGTTCCCTTCATGATCGACGCGGGCGGCGGCTCGATCGTCAACATCTCGTCCGTTTCCGGCATGGCCAACCAGGCGCGCGCCATGGCGTATTCGGTGACCAAGGCGGGCATGATCGCGCTCACCCGGAGCGAGGCCATCGACTTGGCCCGGCACGGCATCCGGGCGAACGCGATCTGCCCCGGTTCCGTGGAGACGCCGCTGGTGGAGCAGGCGATTCAACTCATGGCCGCAGAAACGGACCGTTCGTACGACGAGACCCGCCGCGATTGGGAGTCGCAGTATCCGACCGGCCGCTTCTCGCGGCCCGAGGAGGTGGCCGAGCTCACGCTCTTCCTGTGCTCCGAGCGCGCCGGGAACATCACCGGCGCCAGCTTCGTGATCGACGGCGGCCTGACGGCTCTCCTGCCGGAGCGCTGATCCGCGCGATCTCGTCCACGGTGAACGCTCACCGCCGGGCTCGACGAAGTTCGCCGGTCGCCCGCGACGGCCGGTGTGCTGGAACCGATCGTCCGCCGGCCGCGGACGGACGTTCGCGAAATCGTGTGGTCATGCCGCAATCAGTAGTCCTCTTCCTCCTGTTGCTGCACGTACCAGTCATCCTCCTCTTCCTGCTGCCGTCTATGCTCATAGTCTTCATCGTCTCTTTCGTACACCTGAAGCCACAACTCCCTCTCATGTTGGCTGGCAGCAGGTTTGAGCCGGGACCAGAAGATTCGGAACATGCCGGCTTCAGCAATCATTTTGCGTGCGCGGCCCACGGCTAACACTACGGTAGTGGGCGGCACACTGGACGGAACCCATCTCAACGTGTACGACAAAACCCCCACTGTCGCTCAGTCCGGGATTGCTGCCTGGGTCGTCGCAGTCCACTACGAACCCCGTCGCGGTACCTCCGCGTGTCACTTCAACGGCCACAGTCCGGGTTGTGCGTTCATTCATCTCGTTGCCGACCATAGCTCGGCGCCGCTTTCACAGTCGCGCCTCGAAATGAGCGGGCGTCGCGACCATCCAGCCGACCGCGCAGCACGGAAGACGAGGCGTCGAGGTCGCACCCGCCGCAGACCGAGGGGCGTGATTCAGTTGGAGGAGGAGGCGTCGGCGGCGTCGAATTGGTGCTTGAGCTGGGTGAAGGAAGCTTCGTCGATTCCGGTGGCCGCTTCGATGATGGACCAGGAGACGTCCCGTCCCACGAGCCCCTCGATGGTTTGCACCTTGCCGCGTAATTCACCTTCCTGGCGGCCTTCCTGATGGCCTTCCTGATGGCCTTCCTGGCGACCTTCCTGACGGCCCTCACGCGCCCGCATGTCGCCGTAGATCTCGATCATCTCCTCGGTCTTGTTCATCAGTTCTCCGCCTCCCGGTATCTGGCGCCGCACCGCCGCCGCGAATCTCTGCCAGCGCTCCGGTTCCCGCGTCGTGGTCGCAATGTACAGCACGATCCGCCGCACGTCTTCGCTGCCGCCCACCTGCGCCAACTCCCCCAGCAGCGGCACCAGCCCCCGCAACACCGGCCAATTCGCCCGGTACGCCGCCATCATCGCCTGTTGCGCGATGCGACCGAGCAACGCCCCGCCCAACTCCTCCGGCCCCACCTGCGTCTGGTCGATCAGCAGGTGCGCGTAGCGCGGCACGCCCGGCCACCTGCGCACCGGCGCCGCAAACAGCTCCGAGAACTCGCACGCCTGCCGCCAGACGCGACGGCCCTGATACAGTACCAGCGGCACGATCGGGCGCAACTGTTCCTCCCCCGGATGCCGGCGCCGATCACGCTCCCAGATCCGGATGCTGTATTTCAGCAGCCGCAGGCGCAGCCACCGGTCCGGCGTGGACTGGTGCTCCAGCAACACGTAGAGCCACGCCGGTGCGCCGTCGGCCGTGCGCCGGATGGCATACAGCAGGTCCGATTCGCTTGCACGCAGGCGGTCGTCGATGAAGCTCGCTGACTGCCACTCGAGGCTGGACCAGAGCAGTTCGCGGCTGACCGCCGGCGGCAGGTATGCCTGCAGCAGAGCGACCGCCTCGGGTTCCCTGTCCTCCCCGAACACGGAACGGAACAGGTGGTCGTGGGGCTTGGGGACTTCGCCGGCCATGGCCTGGCGGCCACGGTAGGGAGCACCCGAGTCGATGTCAACGTGTCAACGTGGCGCGGACTGATGAAGACCGGTGGGGGGGCATTCCCGCCACGTGGCACGTGCTCCCACACGCGGGTCGGCTCGTCCCGATGGCGGCGTCTGCTCATACTGCTACCACACTACCGGAATGGGTACGAGGGTACGAGTCGGCACGCGACACGTACTGCCATTCTGGTATATGATCGCGCTGCCCTGACATGGGAAAGATCGTTCGTTACGTTGTCGCGTTGCTGGTCGCGCTCGCCGCCGTTTCCGTTTCCGGCCAGCAGGCTGGCGATTCCTGCGGCAGGGTATACGACGTTACCGTCGCCGATCTGCGCCACTACTCCGACGCGGAGATCGCCCAGATGACTCCCGCGACGGTAACCCGGATCGTGGATGGAGATACGCTCTGGATACGGTTCCCGTGCCCGCCGCCCGGCCCGGACGCGGCAGAGAAGGTACGCCTCATGGGACTCGACACTCCCGAAATCGGCCAACCGGGGGCTGACGAGGCGACCCGGTTCGTGCGTCGCAGCATCGGCGACGCCACGGTATACCTCGCCTTCGACTTCCGCCGCCGCGACCGCTTCGACCGGTTGCTCGCCTACGTCTACCTGGCCGACGGCACCCTGCTCAACGCGCGACTCATCGAGTGCGGCCACGCCCAACCCTATCGCCGGGAACTCAATCACTTCTCGACATGGTTCGAGCAGCTCGCCGCCGGCCGGCGGCCCGACGACTGTCCGAACGCAGCCCTTCCGGCGCCGTTCGGCGCGGCGGTATCTCCGTCGCCCGGCGCCGTGGTGATCGAGGTCGTCAACAGCAGCCGGCGCGAGCACGTTGTGTTACGCAACAACACAAACGAGGCGATCGACGTCAGCGGATGGCGGATCAAGGACGACGACGGCACCGACCTGATGATCCCCCCGACCGAAGCGCTGCCGCCCAACGGCACACTTGCCATCTGCAGCGGCAACGGGTGCATCGGCGATCCACGGCCAAGCATCACCTCGACCGACCGAAACATTTGGGGCAACAGCGGTGACGTCGCCGTGCTGTGCGACACCAGTGGCACGAAGGTGCACCACTACTGCTACAAGGACGGCTGCTCCAGCGCCAAACCCGCTCCACGGTGCGCTTGAACCGCTCGTACACAGCGTACAGGGGCAGGTCGGAGTACAGGGGCAAGTCGGGTTTCTTGGGTCATTGAGCGTTCTCGACCCAGGCGCGGGCGCGCCGCACGTGCTCGAAGGGACGGAACACCGATGAGAACAGGTCGCGCACGACGCCCTCCTCATCGATCAGGTACGTAACCCGGCCTGCCATACCGAACAGCAGCGCCGAGCTCGCCCCGTACAGGCGTCGCACCGAGCCGTCCCGGTCGCTCACGATCGGGAACGGAAGGCCCCGGCTCGCGGCGAACCTCCGGTGAGACTCCACCGAATCGCTGCTGATGCCCACCACTTCGGCTCGGGTGGTCGTCAGCTCCTTGTACGCGTCGCGGAATGCGCACGCCTCCGCGGTGCATCCCCGCGTGTTGTCGCGCGGGTAGAAGAACAGCACCACCTTGCGGCCGCGCAGCGAGCTGAGTTGCAGAGGTGTGCCATCCGTCCCAGGCAGGAGGAAATCAGGGGCAGCCTGGTTGACGGCGACGCTCATGGGCCGAGTCTATCGGCGGAGGACCGTCGCCGAAAGCTTGTGAATGGCGCCGCCCGTCGCGAACTTCGACATCGAAGTGAGTTCGGCGTCCCGGACAGGCTGCCGGCTGGCTCGCGGAGCATCCGTGCCACGACACCGCAATCGGCGCGCGCTATGCTCGGGCCACTTGGCCTCGTACGTCGGTGAGCCGGGGACCGCCGTTCACTGCGCTACCAAGGGCGCGATCCGACAGACTCCCGGAACCCATCCACGGAGGACGACTCATGGCAATGCAGGTAAGCGAGCTCACGTTGGTTTCCACCGATCCGGTCGACACCCGATTCCGGCGGATCGCGACGCCGATTCCCGTTCCGGACTCGATTCCGGCGATCGAGCGGCTACGCGCCGTGGAGCCACGATCGATGGCCGGGCTGCCGCCCGTCATCTGGCAGCGGGCGCGCGGCTTCCAGGTGGAGGACCCGTACGGCAACCGCTTCATCGACCTGACCTCGGGCGCGGCTGCGGCCAACGCCGGCCACGCTCACCCGCGCATCGTCCAGGCCGTGCACGAGCAGCTCGACGCGGAGTTGCTGTTCACCTACGCGTTTCCCTCGGATGTCCGGGCGCGCCTCATCGAGCGGGTGGCCGGCCTGCCGCCGCGCGAGCTCGACAAGGCGATCGCCTTCTGCTCCGGGACCGAGGCCAACGAGTGCTGTTTGACCCTGATGCGCCGGCACGGCCTGTCGATCTCGCCCGAAAAGATCGGCATCCTGTCGTTCAGCGGCACCTTCTTCGGCCGCACCCTGGGGTCCCGATTCGCCGGCGGGCAGCCGGGCGCGATCGACGCGATCGGGCGCGACCGGGTGTACCAGACCCAGCTTCCGATGCCCGGGAGCCCGGCGTCGCGCGGATTCCATGCCGACTTGGCCGAGCACGAAGTGGACCCGGCCAGGACGGCCGGCATCATCTTCGAGTCGATCGCAAGCATGACCACCACCCCCTATCCCCAGGACTACGTCGACGACCTGATGGCGTGGGCGCACACGCACTCGGTGCTGGTGGCGGTCGACGAGATCCAGGTCGGCTGGGGCCGCACCGGGCGGCTGTTCGCCCATGAGCACTACGGCATCACCCCCGACCTGATCGCCATGGGCAAGGGGGTGAGCTCCAGCCTGCCGGTGTCGGTGGTCAAGGGCCGTGCGCAGGTCCTGGACCTGGCCCCACCCGGCGAGATGTCCAGCACCCACGGCGGCAACCCGGTCTGCATGGCCGCCGCCCTGGCCAACCTGGACGTGTTCGAGGACGAGGACCTGGTGCGGCGGTCAGCCGAGCTGGGCGAGCGGCTGGCGGCATGGCTGCGGCCGATCGCCCAGCGGCACCCGCACCGCATCAGGCGCATCGACGGCCGCGGTCTGTGGCACGCCATCCACTTCCGCGACCCCGACTCGGGCGAACCGGCGGCAGCGTTGGGCGACCAGGTCGCCATGGAGTGCGTGCGGCGCGGCCTGATGAGCTTCATCACCGGCGCCGGCTTCTACCGGATCGCGCCGCCGCTGGTGATCGACGCCGAGGCGCTGGAAGAAGCGGTGGGCGTCGTGGGCGCGGTGATCGACGACGTGGTGGCCTGACCGGCTCGGCTCAGCCGGCCAGCGGCAGCCGCCGGCGGACGGCCGAGGTATGCGCCACGCACCGGAGGCGCGAGACATGGCGAGGCTGGTCCCCGCCTGTTCTCTTCGCAGATGGCACCGGGATGTGTCAGAACAAGGGCCGTTCTCCCCGGCGGCTGGCGGAGCGGATGAGGGCGACCCGGTCCTGGTGCGCGCGCACCTGCGCGTCGACGGCGGCCGGGTTCCAGCGGGCAAGCAGGGCGTCGCGCAGCTCCGTCTCGATCTGTGCCGTCTCCGGGTCGCCGGCACGGTTGTGGAACTCGCCCGGGTCCTGGAGCAGGTCGTACAACTCCGTCTCCGGGGCGTCCCCGCCAGACAGGCAGAGCTTCCAGCCGCCGCGGCGCAGCATGGCCCGCGGACGGTCGGTGCCGTGCGCGGTGTGCTCGGCGAACGCCTCGTCCGGCCACGCGCGGATCGCCTCCGCCGAGCCGTCGATCAGGCCGGCGAGGCTGCGGCCGTCCAGCTTCAGCCCCGGCGCGGTTGCCCCGGCGGCGTCCACCACGGTGGCGGTCACGTCGATCAGCGAGGTGCAGCCGGCGATCCTCTCGCCTGCCACACCGCGTCCCGGCCAGCGGATCTGCAGCGGCACGCGGGCCGACTGCTCGTAGAACGACATCTTGCGCCAGAGCCCGTGCTCGCCGAGCAGCTCGCCGTGGTCGCTGGTGTGCACGACGATGGTGTTCTCGGCCAGTCCGGTCCGGTCCAGGACGTCGAGCAACGCCTCGAGCTTGTTGTCGGCGTAGCTCACCAGCCCGTAGTAGGCGGCGCGCGCGCGGCGGATCTGGTCGTCGGTGTGGCCGTGGAACCCGAATGCGCGGCGCAACCGTTGCGAGGCCGGCGACAGCGCCTGCAGGTGGCCCGGCGGCAGGTCGGGGAGGTCGGCGTGATCGGGGAAGTATTGCGAGAAGAACGGTTCCGGCACCACGAACGGGAAGTGCGGGGCGATCAGGCCCACGCACAGGGCGAACGGTGCGTCGGCGCCCTCGCGCGAGCGCAGGAACTCGATCGCCCGCTCCACGGCGAGGTCGTCCGCCTCGATCTCCGGGGTCGTGCCGGGTCCGGTCTCCACGGGCTGCTCCATGGGAGCGTCGGCGCCGGCTTCCGCGCCGAAGCGGCGGCCATGCTCGGGGACGCGCGACCCGGTGCGCACCACCCCGGGCCAGGGCTCGGCCGCCTCCGGGACACCGTCCGCCCACCGGTACACCGGGTGCACGAGATCCGCGTGCACGTCGACGGCGAGCTGCCGCTCGAAGCCGTGCAGCCGGTCGGGGCCGATCAGGTGCATCTTGCCGGACAGCACCACCTCGTAGCCCTGCGCGCGCAGCAGGTAGGGCCAAGTGACCGCGTCCACCGGCAGCGCCGTGGCGTTGTCCCAGCCGCCGCAGCGGTGGGTGTAGCGGCCGGTCATGAACGACAGCCGCGACGGCACGCACAGCGGATTGTTGCAATAGGCGGCGTCGAAGGTCACGCCCTCGCGCGCCAGCCGGTCCATGCCCGGCGTGGCGATGAACGGATGGCCATAGGTGCCGGCGAACTGCGCCGCGTGCTCGTCGGTCATGACGATCAGGATGTTGGGTCGCACGGTGTCGCGATCGCTCACGGCCCGATCTCCACGATCCGGAACGCTCCGGTCGGCGTCCCGCTCATCCGGCCGGGATCGACCCGATCCGCCGCTTCCAACGTCACTACGGCGTTCATCATCTGGTGCCTCCGGTCGCACGCACGAGTATATCCCGGCGCCTGTCGCTCCCGCTCGGTGACGGATCGGCTACCCGTTACGGCTTGCCGCCTGCCACGCGAATGTTGGCGCAGGCGACGTAGCTCGCCGCCGGCGACAAGAGCCAGACGATCGCCTCGGCCACCTCTTCCGGCTCGCCCGCGCGGCGGGCCGGCACGATCTGCGCTCCGCGCTCCAGGGCGCCCGGATGCGGCATGGCCGTGCGGATGGGGCCGGGGCTCACGGTGTTGACGCGCACGCCCTCTGCCATCACCTCCTGAGCCAGGCCGATGGTGAAGCTGGTCACCGCGCCCTTGGTTGCCGCGTAGTGGACGGCAGTTCCCGGCTCACCGACGTACGAGGCTCCGGAGGAAACGTTGACGATCGCGCCGCCGGAG
This sequence comes from Spirochaetia bacterium, assembly GCA_965215345.1. Lineage (GTDB taxonomy): Bacteria > Spirochaetota > Spirochaetia > SZUA-6 > Bin103 > CATQHW01. The sequence goes on from CBDCDL010000001.1 coordinate 923,874, forward strand.
CCGCCGTGCGCGGTCGACATGCGCCGCAGCGCCTGCTGGGTGCAGTGGACGACGCCCATCACGTTGACCTCCAGCAGCCGCTCCATGTCGGCGGGGTCCAGGTCCGCCACCCGCGTGCTCGGCCCCAGCATGGCGGCGTTGTTGACCAGCGCCGTGACCGGTCCGAGCTCGCGATCCACGGTGGCGAACATCTCCGCGACCTCGTCGGCCCGGCCGACGTCGGCGTACACGGCGATGGCTCGGCCGCCGCCGGCCTCGATCTCCGCGCACAACGCGCGGGCCGGCTCGGGCTCGGTGCGATAGTTCACGCATACGCGGTAGCCGCGCGCGCCCAGCAGGCGCGCGGTCGCGGCGCCGATCCCGCGGCTGGCTCCGGTTACGATGGCGACGTCGGCCACGCTGCAAACCTCCCGCCTGGCGGTGCTCCACCAAGTGGCCCGAGCATAGCGCACGGCGCGCTCCACCTCGCTGCGCCGTACAAACCATCCCCCGTCGGCATGTGTCGCCGGAGCTCGTGCTCCGGCCTTCGTTGCTCCGATGCTCGCGGCGTGGGCACCATGGACCTATCTCTCCCGGACTCTCTGAAGTCGTTCGTGGAGGAACAGCGCTCGGCCCGCGGCTACGGCACGTCCAGTGAGTACGTGCGAGAGCTGATTCGGAAGGAACGGGATCGCGAACACCTGAGGTGTCTGCTACTCGAAGGGGCGGCGTCCGCCGGCTCCAACGCGGGGCTCGCGCCCGCACACAGGCTGTCGGTGATCGGCTGCGCACCGCTGCCTTCGTAGTCCTTGGCCGTGCTTGGCATCACGCGCTTGACGCCTGATTCGCGCAACATCTCGAAGAATCGCCTCGCGGGTTTCCTGGTAAATCCTATCGTAGCGATCCTCACCGGCTGTGCCTCCTCGATTTCGTTCCAGAGCCCTTGCTGACGAAGCTCTTGCGGCGCGCTTGAAGCGCTATCGCATGCGCGACGAGACCCTCCCGGGGTTGCAGCAGGTCGCCGTTCGGATTCAGGTCGAACGCCCCCAGCAATCGATCCATGGTCTTTCCATGCGGTTCGAGGTCTCCATCGGCCAGGATGTGAGCGACGGCGACGCCCGCTTCGTCGAGCGCGCGAGCGACCAGCAGCGTCCGGTGGCAGTCCAACGGTTCCTGTTCAGCGCACATGAGCGCGATGCGATGTCCAGTTGACCCGCCGATAACCCGCGCGATACCGTCGCGAAAGCCGCTCGTGCGAGCCACGCGTTCATAATCGACACGACCTCCCTCGTAGCATTCGGGATCGTCCGGGCGGCCCCCGAGCTCGCGCCCGAGGAACACGTAGTCAATGCCATGGGCCTTGAGCGAGACGGCCAGCGCGTCGCGGTTGAAGTGAGGGCGGAACCGGCTGTAGGGAGCGGACCGCACGTCGGCCAAGGCGCTCACCCGATGCTTCGACAGCAACGTGAGAAACTCCTCCAGCGAGTGATCGGAGTGGCCGATGGTAAGTATCCCGGTATTCATCACCCGGACCGATCGCAGGCGATGATTGCGGCGATCAGCTTGTAGCAAGCCCCCTGGTACGGCTCCCCGAGACTGACCGTGAGATAACATTCACCGATGTCGTAGTCGTCGTCCAACTTGGCCAAGTACTCCCGTTCGTACTCGGGATCGGTCACCCACAGCGCATAGTCCCTGCCGGCGTGGGAAAACCGGGCCTGCACACGCCGCTTGCGATTGCCGAACGCCTCGCCCGGGCTGAACACGGCGAGCTCGATTCGTTCGGCGTGAATGAGCCGCAGCGAATCCGTCACCGACTGCATCGACTCGTCCGGGATCTTGTCGTTACTCCCATTGAAGGTGCTGTGTCCGTCGATCCACAGCGGCGCGACGGGATCCAGGAGAGCAGCAAGATCGAACCAGGAATAGTTGCCCTCCTTCCGCCAATAGCATCGGGGGTCGAGCAACCAATTCTCCGTTTGCCAGCCCTCGGGGCGCGGTTCCAGCACCGGGATGTCGATGATGTCGAGCACGCGAGGGTCGCCGCCGTCCTGGTACTGGCGCTCGTATTCGGATACCTCCCGGCCTTCGCGCCCGCTTACGGGCCGCACCCAACTCCCGGGTTCCTTGCCATCACTCCATTGGCGGCCCGCAACGGACCGACCCATCAGTTTCCGCGAGTTGGCGAGGCAGACGATCCGCTTGCTCTCGGTCCGTGACACCTGCTACTCCGCCGCCCAGACTACCAGCCGCAGCTCGCTGTCGTCGATCAGGGAGTACTCCGGCAGGCGTCCCGACAGCGCCCTGCATTCTCGCCGGATGATGGGCACGCCGTCGCCACGCCGATCCATCAGCCGGGTGCGCCCGACGCCGGAAGGAGCGGCACAGCGTGCCAGAAGCGACACGATGAGCTCGTTCCGGTTCGCCTGCCGCAGGTGCAGGCTGTCGGCCGTGAGCGTGTTCGCGAGCGCTCCGGGAACGTACAGTTCAAGGCGATCGCCGAACAGGTGCAGGCGTACTCGGGCGCCGGACATGGAGTAGTCGCGGTGCGCCACCGCGTTCACGACCGCCTCGAACACGGCCCGCTCGCTGAACTGCGGGCGTTCCGACCGCGCGGTTTCCTTGGTCGCCCGCACCAGCATGTTGCGCCGTACGAAGTGGAGGCTCTCGGCAACCTGCTGATCGAGCGGACCGCCGATGTCGCGGGCGTCGGTCTGGTAGTCGGCGTCGGTCCGCTCGCCGGCGTAGCTGACCGCCTGTACGCAGGCGTGGGGAAGCCAGCGCTGGGGTTCCTCCGTGCAGAGCAGCACGCCGGCAAGCGTCAGCCGCGCACGTTTATCCGCGTCGTCAGCGACGATGCGGAGCTTCTGATGCCGCGAAGCGGATCGGGCCGGTCGCCGAGCTCCCTGCGGCGGGCATGGTGACCGGTGGCATGCCCGCATGCCACCGTCTGCACCATGCCGTTCATCAAGATTCACGACTACGACTCGGTCGAGCTGATGCCGGGGGTGCGGGCGCGTACGCCCTACGGGGAGCGGATCATGCTCTCCTACCTGGAGATGGAGGCCGGCAGCCTCGTGCCCATGCACCAGCACCCGCACGAGCAGGCGGGCCTGCTCATCGAAGGCCGCATGGAGCTTACCATCGGCGACGAGTCGCGCATCTGCGAACCGGGCGACATGTTCATCATCCCGCCCGACACGCCGCACAGCGCGCGGCCGATCGACGGGCCGGTGAAAGCGCTCGACGTCTTCAGCCCCGTGCGCGAGGACTACGCGGCGAAGCTCAACCAGTACTTCGGGTCGGCCTGATGGCGGCCAGACCTGCACGGCGGCCGAACGTCCTGCTGCTGCTCACCGATCAGCATGCGCCGCTGGTATCCGGGTTCGCGGGCGACCCGATCGTCCGCACCCAGGCGCTGGACGCGATCGCCGCCGACGCCGTGCAGTTCGACACCGCGCTGTGCGCCAGCCCGGTGTGCACGCCGTCGCGCATGTGCCTGCTGACCGCCAAGGAGGCGCACCGCTGCGCGGCCTGGAACAACCACTGGGTGATCTTCCCCGAGCATGTCACCTGGCCCGGCCATTTCGCGGTGCACGGCTACCGCACCTGCCTGGTCGGCAAGATGCATTTCGGAGGCGCCGACCAGATGCAGGGGTTCCGGCACCGCCCGTACGGCGACCTCCGCCACGGGCTGGGCCATCAGATCGACCCGATCGACTTCTTCCCGGTCTACGCCGGTGCGTCGGGAGCGGGCGTCACGGAGATCCCTGAGAGCCTGCTGCAGGAGAACGTGGTCACGCGCGAGTCGCTGGCCCTCCTGCTGGAGCACCAGGACTCTCAGCCGGATACGCCCTGGTTCCTGTGCGCCTCCTACAGCCGCCCGCACTCGCCGTTCACGGCTCCCGGCCGCTACATCGGGCGCTATCGCGACCGCGTGCCGCCGGCCGAGCTGCCTGCTGACTTCCCGGACGGGCTCGACGACTACGCGCGCCGCTGCTTCGCGGAAGAGGTAGGCGAGGAGCTGACCGCCGAGCAGCAACTCCGCGCGCGCGAGGCGTACTACGCCTGCGTCGACTTCGTGGACGACTGCATCGGCGAGCTGATGCGCGGGCTGGATGCCGCCGGACTGCTCGACGACACCATCGTCATCTATACCAGCGACCACGGCGAGATGACAGGCCACCACGGCCTGTGGGGGAAGACCGTCCACTTCGAGCCGTCGGTGGGCGTGCCGCTCCTGATGTCGGGGCCGGGCATCGCGCCGGGCAGCGCGCGCGTCGCGCATCCGGTGTCGCTGCTGGACCTGTTTCCGACCACCTGCACGCTGGCCGGCCTGCCCATTCCTCCGGACCTGGACGGCGTGGACCTGAGCCCGCTGCTGGCCGACCCGGCGAGCAACGGCGCGCCCCGGCGCTACGCTCCCAGCGCCTGCTATGCCTACGGCAACCGGGGTCCGCGGGCTCCAGGGGGACACCCGGGAGCTGAAGCCGCACCAGGCGATGCGGCTGGTGCGCGACCGCGACTGGAAGTACGTGGAGATCGAGGGCGGCCGGCCGGTGCTGTTCGACATGCAGGGCGACCCGGGAGAGACCACCAATCTGGCGGATGATCCGCGCCATGGCGAACGCTGCCGGCAGATGCGCGCGGCGCTGTTCCACGGGTTCAGTTGGGACAGGGTGCACCGCCAGCTCGCCGCCGACCGCGCGCGCCTGCCGCAGTACCTGTCCGGCCTGAAGCCGTCGACGCCCAACCAGTACATGCTGAGCGACGGGCGCGTATTCGACGCGGAGGGCGACCTGTATGGCGCGCGTTGGTTGCCCTATCCCGACCTCAAGGGAGGCGGCGTCATCCCGCAGCAGTTCGGATAGGGTCGAGTCATCGTGCCACCGACCACCTCAGGTTCGCCGCGTGATCGACACCCGCGCCGCTGGAAGCGATCACCCCGGGGGTAACCACTCCAGCCCCATCACTCGATGGCGTACAACCAGCCGCCGGCCCGCCTCAACGGTCTTCGCCCCGCTCCCAATCGTCTGCCAGCACACGGGTTACTTGAACTTGACAAGCCACCTGCTCAGCACCTCCCGGCGCTGGGCAGCCGTGTCAAGATCCCTTCCAGAGCCGGACGACGAAACGGTCGTCGCCCTCGACAAGGTCCGGCTCCGTTCCGTTATGGCGCCGCATGGATTCGATGATCCGGATGCGGACCCCCATTCCGTAGTGCTCGACGTAACGGTAGTCGCGGAGGATCTCCTTGAGCAGCTCGTTGCGGGCCACCCGAACGACGCCTTCTCTCATCTTCGCCACCGTCACGCCATTCGGAAGCCGGCCCGGCGAGATGATTTCCATTCGGTCGCGATACAGTGAGACTTCGATATCGGTCCCCTCGCGCGCGTAGTCGCGATGCGTGACTGCGTTCACTATCGCCTCCCGCACCGCGTCGATGGGAAACGCTCTCTTGCGGCGCCGGCGGCCGCCTTCGAGCCACGCGACGCTCCCCATGTTGCGCTTCACGAAGTCCACGGTGCGGTCGATCACCCCCTTCTCCACCGCCGCTCCGCGCCGTGAGACGCGCGAGGTCAGTGGTCCGCGAATCCGCTCTTCATCGACCGTATCGTAGTCCTTCTCGAGACCCGGAAACGCCACCGCCGTCACGCCTGCCTGCGGCAGACGGCGGTTCGGGTTGTCGCCGAACAGCAGCAGCCCGGAGACCGATGCGCCGACGTCGTCTCCCGCCGTGACGAGCAGGTCCGAGTTGAGCAGGAGCCGTCGCCAGCTTTCGAGGTCCGTCCGCGCCGGCACCGATCGCTTCAGGATGGCCCGGTAGTAGTTCTCGATTCGATCCATGTCGAGATGGTCCGGTCCGGTGTCCGGCACCGCCTTGATCTCGTATCGGACCAGCCGGGCCGCCTGGTAGAGCCGACCTTCCTCCTCACGTGTCGACTCCCGGGAGGTGCTGCCGACACGGATGAACGTCACCCAGGCGTTGCCTCGTCGTGCCTTGTACGGCTTTCCCGGACTGTCCGCGGCAAGCTCGATGACTCCCACCTCCCTGCCGTTCTCGATTTCGATGCAGGTCCAGACCGGGATGCTGGCGGGCTGGAGTTTCTGGCGGGCAATGTTCATCACCCACTCCTCCGCATCTCCGCGGCTTCTGGTCAGCCCGGAGATCCGTCCATCGTCCTCCACCCCGAGCAGAACGACGCCGCCTTCGAGATTCAGCAGCGCGGCCATCTCCTTCGCGAGATCATCCGGATGACAGTCGTCGCGCTTGCATTCGACCCGCGAGTTTTCGCCATTGGCGATGCGTTCGAGCAGTTCCGTTCTGTTCGTCACTCAGAAACCGTACTTCCGACGGCGCGTCTCGAATGCCTCGCGACCACCCTCGAGAACCTCCTCCACGAGTGCGCGCACAGAGCGGGAGTCGATCGATCCCGTGTGCTCGGGAGCGATACGCGCCCGCCCGCTGCCTGCCTCGCCTGCGGCCGACAACCCGACGATCAACTCGGCGTCGCCGAGCACGGGAATGTTCGCGTTGTGGGTCGAGAAGATGAATTGCCTGCGCTGCTTCTCCGCACGCATGCGCGGCACGATTCCCTCGGTGATGAAACGATTGTCGAGGTCGTCCTCCGGCTGGTCGACGATCAGCGGAGCGCCGGATTCGAGGAGCAGGAGCAGGAGTACCGCCGTGGCCTTCTGTCCCGTCGAGAGGTCTTCGAGAGGTTGCCAATCCGGCGGTTCTTCCGCTGGCGCGGTGTTGAGACGGATCGTCGTCGTCGGTGGGAGCTCCAGCTCCTCGATTCGCATGAACACCTCGGCTGCGCCGCCCGCGAGACGTTCCGCCTGGCCGGGTGTGATGCCGTAGGTCGTGCGCAGCGCCGCGGCTCCGGATCGGCATGCGGCGACGAATTGCGGAAGGGACAGCGCGGGGGCCTTGCGCAGGCTCTCGACGGCCTCCGACATGCGCCCGCCGATCGCTTCACGCAGCAGCTCGAAGAGCGGTTCACGATTCCCCGCGCCGGTCACCTCCACCTGTACGCGATTGCGAAGCTGCCCGCTGACCTTCCCCGCCGCTTCGGCCAGGGTGCGAAACTCGGCGGCCTTGACGTCCTCCCACTCGGCGAGCAGCGTGCGACGTTGGTCGGCGTGCTCCTTCTCCAATCGCCGCAGCAGTGCGAGGCGTTCCTGAAGCGGGCGCAACTCCTCGATCTGGCGGCGAAGGCGGATGAACTCCTCCCGTCCACCCGCGATTTCTGCAGTTCCCGCAGAATCCGTTCGTACTCGGCCTGAACCTGTTGCCGTCGTACGTCCCAGCGTTTCCGCACCTGGTCGATGCCGTGATCTGCGTGCGCCAGCGCCTGCGCCATATGCTCGGCAATGCGCCCCATTTCCGCCTCCAGATCCGAGAGCGCACCGGTCGCTCGAGAGAGGATGTCTCGGCCCGGAAGCTCCTCGAGCGCACGCTTCGACAGGAAGGCACGGTCGATTGGCAGCTCTCTTCGGAGCATTTCCAGTGCCTCCCGAAACGGCGCGAGACGTTGCGGGACCGAACCAAGCACCCGTTCCTCGCGCACCAGCAGGCTCTGCTCACGCAGGCGCTCCTCGAGGCCCGCTTCGCGGAATCGCTCGAGTGTTTCCTCCAGTCCGGGAAGCGCGGCAAGGCGCTCCTCAACCGAACCGATCTCCGTGCGCGCGGCGCACAAGGCGCGGCGGTTCTTTTCGAGGTCGCGTCTCACCGAGGTCTTGCGGCGGGAGCGGGATTCATGGTGTGCAACGAAGCGATCGAGCAGGCGGGTGAGCTTGCCGGGGTTTCGTGCCAGCTCCGATATCTCATGTTGACCGTAGACTTCGACTCCCGGAAGGATGTCGATCGGTGTGCGATGCAGCACCTCGCCGCTCGCCTCCCGAACCAGCGGCGGGTTGGGAATGGTCCGCTCGATGCGATACTCGTGAACCCCGGGGCGCTGCACCCGAACGAGCAGCGAGACTTTCGTGCCGTTGCGCAGCACCTGGCGCACGATCCCGTCATGCGCCTTGCGCGCCTCGTCGCCGACAGGGGCGAGTCCGAGCGCGCTACGGATGCTCTCCACAACGGTCGACTTGCCGGTGCCGCGTCCGCCGATGAGCACGTTCAGATCGGGATTGAGGTGTACGGTCACGCCGTCGAGGAATCCGCCTTCCCACCCTGCCGTCACGATTTCCATGTGCTCGTCGGGTGCGAAATGCCCTTCCTCGGGGTTCAGTCGAACGCGCGAGCCCGGGTCCAGGAAGGCTTGGCGCAGTCCGTCGATGGTCACTTCCTGCATCTTGATCCAGCAGGTCGCGGACGGCAGGTCCAGATCCCCTGGCGTCACGATGTCCTTCGCATTGATGACGGCGACCGGGAGACCATCGTCCGGGGCGTGAGTGCGACGATAGTCGGCGTTCCGGTTCGTGACGATCGCACGAACGTCCTGCGGCAGATTCTCGATCAGACGCGGAATCTGGACCGCAAGGAGGTTCTCATCCCGCCATGCGCGGACTCGCGCCTGACCGGACAGGACCTTGAACAAGCCTCCACCGTCGCTGGCCACGTGCGCCGCAATGGCAATCCCCCGCTGACCCTGAACGGTGCCGAGAATCTCCGAAAATGTCCTGGTGGAGAGCCCAGGGGATGGATTCGTGTCGCGGATGCCGAACTCTCCAAGGTACCGGCCGAGCTGGTCGCTGGTCGTGTCCGGCGGGTACAGGCACAGCAGGTGTACGCCCTCGGATGAGGACAACTCGAAGCCCGGGAAGACGTGAAGCGCACGGTCGATCGAAGCGGATCGAAAGGCCTCGATACCGTCCACGCTGTTGTGGTCCGTGATGGCCAGCACCTCGATGCCCGATGCCACGGCCTTGTCGACGATCTCCTGTGCGTGGCTGAGGGCGTCTCCCTGGGCGGCCTGCCCCCGAAAGGTCTTCGCATAGTGATACGGATTCACTTGCAGCGCGCACCGATAGAACCGTGCACCACCCGGGGGCTGCGCCTTCATGTCCAGTACGTTCTCTCCCGTCAATTCGTAGCACCTCGTCTTCCCGTGTCGTCGCGCCTTCCGGGCATTGGCACACCCGGTCTACTTGTCCCCGAAATCGATGTCGCGGATGGTGCTGGTCCTCATGCCGGCTACGCTTGATCGAAGCGGATCACACTCAGCCCGGGGATTCGCTGAAAGTGCTCATCGCTGGTGACGATCGCTTCCCATGCAGTGTCCTGGTCGCCACCCCGTGGGAGCCGCGTCGGCGTTTACTCATCAGATCGATGACGAACGTGGTGTCTACGAACAGGGTTTCGCTCCAGATCCACCGGATCGGGCCAGTCATGTTCGCGCTCGTTCACTACTTCCGCCATGGCCGTGACCGTTTCTTCGGCGAGCAGGACTTCATCAAGGTGCTCGCGGAGATGGGAGGCGGTGTACCGTTCATCCCGAAGCGTTCGTTTGATCATCCGACTGAACGATTCGCCGGGCCGCTTGCGGTGGCGAGCAACTCATAGGACTCCAGGTCGATGGTGATCGTCTTGACAGCCATGCACTTAGGGACGGCGCAAGAATAAATGCCGATTTTTGGTGTGCTCAAGAGCGGGGACAGATGGTGTAGTTGCGCAGTGGTTGAGTCTGGTGAGGTTGCAGGGCGATGGAGGCGAACTCGGCGTCGGCTATCTTGACGCCGGTTGGGTACTCCTGTTCGACCAGCTGGGCGACGACCGACAGGCCGGAGTCGGTGGTGGTGGTGCGGATGTGGTTGAGGATCGTCTCATAGTCGCGCAGCGGCACGCCGGCCCAGTTCTTGCTGATCTCACTGAACAGGCGGTGATCGATCGGATTCCACTTGGAGGCGCCACTGGGGTAGTGACAGACGGTGATCTTGAGGCGGTGCGGGTCGACGAGGCGTGTCTGGAGGGCATACTTGAAGCTTCTGATGCGCGGCGAGTTGCTGCCGCCGGAGTCGGCGAGGACCAGCAGTTCGCGGGCGTCGGGGTAGTGCTGGAGTCCTTCGTCTTGCCACCAGCGCAGCAGGTTGTCGGCGGCGAAGTCGGGGGTGTCGTGTGAGGTGCCGACGACCACGAAGCCGCGGTTGGCGCCCAAGTCGTAGACGCCGTAGGGGATGGCGATGCCGTCGGCCTGGGAGCGGAAGTCGTGGTCGTTGACGGCTTGAGGGGAACGTTCCCAGGTCGTGCCGTGGTTCTTGAAGTTGCCGACCAGTTCACGCTTCTTGGTGTCGATGCTGACGATCGGCAAGCCGCGTTCGGCGAACCTCCGCCGCTGCTGTGTGATGTGCTGGAACTGTTCGTCGCGGTCCGGGCCGGAGCCGGCCGAGACGCGCTTGTGGTTGACGCGCAGCCGATAGTCGAGGTCCTTGAGCCCGGCTTATTCACGCGTCGGTCTGACAAGCCATGCCTGGAGATAGAAGAACGATTATTCCAGAAATGGGTGTGCTGGCGCAGCCGTGCAGGAGTGACGGCGCGGCTGGGAGCAGATGGCCAAGAGCGCGTGCAGCGTTGAAAGGGCGCGGTTGGTCGGGACCGAAAGGCTGACGGCCGTCGAGCACGCCGGCGAGGACACAGATGACCGCGCCCAGGTGCTCGACGAAGAGGTTCTGAACGTGCCGGCCTGTCGGCCTCAGCCGTTGGGCGCCCAGTCCAGGAGGGTGAGCTTGTTCCACAGCCGCAGCCAGTCGGCCGCCGCATGCTGCGCGATCACGACGGTCGCCCGCCGGCCGTGGCGGACCACCCGGCTGGCCACCCGCAGCACCCGCTCGCGCAGCCGGCGCAAACTCCAGCCGACGCCGGTCGCCCGCTGCATCAGACAGCGCCCCGCGTGCAGCACCTCGTAGGCCAGCAGATTCAACAGCAACAGCGTCTCGTTCTGGGCCCGCACTCCTGCTTCTTGCGGCTCGGTGGCCGCCTCCAGGCAGCGGCCCCGGTAGTGGCTCTTCGCACGCGGCGCCGAGGACAGCGCCGGCGCCAGCACGTCCATGAACTCTCCCATGTGCCCTTCGGCCTTGCCCCGCATGCGGTACAGCCCCAACAGCCGCGCGCCGCTGTAGCGGTTGCGTTTGAGGTTGGTGATCAGCCAGAAGTAGTCGAGGAACAACTCTCCGGGCCGCTCCACCACCACCAGCACCACCCGCCGCGCGTGCTCCCAGGAATCGGCCTGGTAGCGCAGCTCGTGGCACCACACCCGCCCCTCGCGCGGCGGACGCCCCGGCGGCCGGCGCAGATACGGCTGCGCCATGCGGTCCAGCACCGCGTTGTTGCGGATGCGCGCCACGTAGTCGATGCCTGATGACTCCAGGCCCGTGAGCGTTTTTCCATCGGGAAACCCGGCGTCCATACGCACCAGCACCGACTCGCACACCCGCGGCCGGCAGCGCTCGACCACCCGCTGGATAAACTCAAGCGCGCCGTCGGCCGAGCCCACCGCGCCAGGCCGCAGCGTGCCGTCGAGCAGGTCGCCGCTCTCCGCGCAACTGGCGATGAGCGCATGAAACATCCGCTGCCCGTAGTGGCCGTTGTACTGGCTGCCGGCCTGCTGCCCGTGCACCTCGAACGGCAGGCCGTCCAGGTCGATCATCAACCGCTTGTACCGCCGCTCCCCGTTGTCCTTCCACAGCCGGCGCACCGCCAGCTCGATGATCCCCTCACGCACCACATCCTGGTTGGTCGGCGCGCTCAACAGACCCACCAACCGCGACAACGTCGGCTGCGAGGGCAGCACGCTGTCGGGCTCCAACGCCGCGGTGCCGCGGCGCGTGTCGTTGGCCACGCGAAAGCTCGGGTCGTGCCGCAGCCGGTCAGCGTCGTCCTGGTCGCGCCAGCCCTGGCCCAGCAGCAACAGGCTGGTCCGCAGCACGTCGGCCAGCGGGTAGGTGATCAGCAGCGGATTGCGCGGATCCAGCAGCCGCTCGTCCATCCACTCGACGATGCCGGTGCGCTCCATGATCTCGCGCAGCAGCAACGCGCCGCTGTCGGCGCTCAGATGCTCCGCCCGCGCCTCGACCTGCACCGAGCCGTTGAAGGTCGTCGAAAAGATCGGTAGAGTCTCACCCACGGCGTGTCCCGTCCTTTGCGGAGGTTTTGGCGTAACACCTTGACTCTACTGCAAATCGGCGGACGCGCCTACTCTTTCTCTACTCCTCCGTGAATAAGCCGGGTTCACGCTTCTTGGTGTCGATGCTGACGATCGGCAAGCCGCGTTCGGCGAACCTCCGCCGCTGCTGTGTGATGTGCTGGAACTGTTCGTCGCGGTCCGGGCCGGAGCCGGCCGAGACGCGCTTGTGGTTGACGCGCAGCCGATAGTCGAGGTCCTTGAGGAGGCGGGCCACGGTCCTGGCACCGACCTGGATGCCGCCTGAGGCCAGTTCGTCGGAGATCTTCTCGGTGGTGCGGCGTGTCCAGCGGATGCCGGTGATCGGGTCGCCGGCGGTGTCGGGTTGCAGCGCCTGTTCGATGGCGGCGATCACCTCGGGCGTTTTTTTTTCCACCGGCGGCCGCCCGCCACCGGGGCGGCGCACGCGGGTGCGCTCGACGTCGCCGGCGATCAGTTGCTTGCGTCCTGTGGCCACGGTACCGGCATCGATGCCGAGCAACGATGCGATGCGCCGGTCGCCGCCCCAGCCGCATTTGAGCGATTCGAGGCCGGCGTACAGGCGGCGCTGACGTTCATCGAGCAAGCTGGCGAACAGCACGATTGCGGCGCGCAGTTCCTCGGGCACGAGGTCGGCATCCGGCAGCGGTCCGGTCAGCCCGGGGGCGGCCAGCACAGCGCGCCGGGCGCTCAGTTGCTGCGCCTTGCGGGTGCGGTCGGCGGCGCAGTACAGGAAGCGACCGGCAAGGCTGTGACGGGTCAGCTTGCCGTCCCGCACGAGCGTACGCAAGGCATCCTGGGTGCCGACGTGCAGCCGGTTGTCCAACTCGTCGCTGAACTGTCCGGTCGGCGCATCGGTGACCATCGCTGCGGCGGTGGCCAGCAGGGTGCCGGCAGTCGAGAACCGTACGTTGCGGAACGACCACAGGCCGTGCTCATCGAAGTCGATGAGTTCTGCCAGGGTGTAGTAACCGCCGCGGTGGGAGTAGCTGGTGCGGTAGGGCAGTTGCTTGAGCTTGCGAAAGGCGGTGCGTCTGGCGCGGGTGCCGAGCGCCGCCATGACGTCCGGCAGCGAGGCGACGGTCTGCTGACGAAACAGGTCGACGATCGCGGCGGTCGAGTACTGGGGCGTTCTCATTGTGGCACTATTACGAATGTCATATTCGTAATAGTGCCACAATGATGCTGCGCTTTCCACCGGAAACGCCACGAGAGCCGTCATCCGGCCATCGCGGCCTACTGGGAGCGGCTTGATTGCGTCCGTTTACATGGACTTAATTCTGCGCCGTCCCTTAGCATACACGGACATGGGCACTCGACGTCACACAGAGTTCCGAGATCACAGCTCGCCGCCCCGACCGGCAGATCCGCGCTGCGCGCCAAGACCGACAGCCGCATCAGGTGCCGGGGGGATTATCGAAAGCGCCCAACCGGTAGGGAGGCGCCGCTCCCGGTCGCGGGGCGGTGCCTGAGAGTCAGTGCGTGATGCGCCGCGGGTGCTTCCCGACGACGGCGAGCGCCAAGTCTTCGCGCGTCGCGGATGCTCACGTCTTCCTCAAGCTCGCTCTCGTCGGCTGGTAGCGCGGATCGTCCTTCGGGACCGTCTGTTGCTTCGTGGGCATGATTCCGGTCTCCGCACGAACCGGCCAGCGCCGCGACGACAGCCTCATCGTTCGAGCCTCCGTTCGCCGCCGATCCGCGTCTGGGGAGCACGTGCGACGTGGCGGGAATGCCTCCACCGGTCTGCACCCAGTCAGTCTGCGCCACGTTGACATCGACTCGGGTGCTCCCTACCGTGGCCGCCAGGCCATGGCCGGCGAAGTCTCCAAGCCCCACGACCACCTGTTCCGTTCCGTGTTCGGGGAGGACAGGGAAACCGAGGCGGCCGCTCTGCTGCAGGCATACCTGCCACCGGCGGTCAGCCGCGAACTGCTCTGGTCCAGCCTCGAATGGCAGTCAGCAAGCTTCATCGACGATCGCCTGCGCGCAAGCGAATCGGACCTGCTGTACGCCATCCGGCGCACGGCCGACGGTGCACCGGCGTGGCTCTACGTGCTGCTGGAGCACCAGTCCACGCCGGACCGGTGGCTGCGCCTGCGGCTGCTGAAATACAGCATCCGGATCTGGGAGCGTGATCGGCGCCGGCATCCGGGGGAGGAACAGTTGCGCCCGATCGTGCCGCTGGTACTGTATCAGGGCCGTCGCGTCTGGCGGCAGGCGTGCGAGTTCTCGGAGCTGTTTGCGGCGCCGGTGCGCAGGTGGCCGGGCGTGCCGCGCTACGCGCACCTGTTGATCGACCAGACGCAGGTGGGGCCGGAGGAGTTGGGCGGGGCGTTGCTCGGTCGCATCGCGCAACAGGCGATGATGGCGGCGTACCGGGCGAATTGGCCGGTGTTGCGGGGGCTGGTGCCGCTGCTGGGGGAGTTGGCGCAGGTGGGCGGCAGCGAAGACGTGCGGCGGATCGTGCTGTACATTGCGACCACGACGCGGGAACCGGAGCGCTGGCAGAGATTCGCGGCGGCGGTGCGGCGCCAGATACCGGGAGGCGGAGAACTGATGAACAAGACCGAGGAGATGATCGAGATCTACGGCGACATGCGGGCGCGTGAGGGCCGTCAGGAAGGTCGCCAGGAGGGCCATCAGGAAGGTCGCCAGGAGGGCCATCAGGAAGGTCGCCAGGAGGGCCATCAAGAAGGCCGCCAGGAGGGCCATCTGGAAGGCCGCCAGGAGGGCCATCTGGAAGGCCGCCAGGAGGGCCATCTGGAAGGTCGCCAGGAGGGCCGTCAGGAAGGTGAATTACGCGGCAAGGTGCAAACCATCGAGGGGCTCGTGGGACGGGACGTCTCCTGGTCCATCATCGAAGCGGCCACCGGAATCGACGAGGCTTCCTTCACCCAGCTCAAGCACCAATTCGACGCCGCTGACGCCGACGGCTGTTGACCCGCTCCACGGCGCTGCGCTGGTCGTAGTGATCCTGCCAGGCATAGCTGGAGCGCGCCACCGGGGTGAACACACTGAACACACCGGTCCTCGCTGAGCGGTATGCGCACCGCCGCCCACCGGACACTGCTGCATCCGCGCGCCGGCGACGGGTCATGGGGTAGACGAAACCGACCCCGCTTCTATTTTCTATTTCATTGGCTTCATTGCACTTGGAACAGCGCAATATGCTCAGGGAGGGCAGGACGATCCCATGCTGACGGCCAGAGGAGCGCCCCCGACGCTGACCCGGGCGCCAGAGCCCGTCGGTGCCGCACAGCGGTCCCCGAATCGCTCGAACGGCGAACGATAGCCACGATTGCGTAGCGTGGGATAGTCCTGGGAGGGAGGGGCGGCGGCGAATGGGGGCTCAATCACCGTAGATCTTGCGGTGATTGGGAGCGGCTGCACTTTCCAGGCGCCCCCGGCGCCGCAGCTCGCCGATGAGATGGACCGCTTCCTGGGGTGGTTCGAGTTCTCGTCGATCGATCCCGTGCTCGAGGCCGGGGTCGCCCACTTCTGGTTCGTGACGATTCATCCCTTCGATGACGGCAACGGGCGCATCGGTCGCGCGATCGCCGAAATGGCGTTGTCACGAGCGGACGGCACGAAGGAGCGCTACTACAGCATGTCGTCGGCGATAGAGGCGCGGCGCAAGGAATACTACCGCGAGCTCGAAGCCGGTCAGCGAGGAGGTCTCGACATCACGGCGTGGCTCGCCTGGTTCCTGACCTGCCTCGACCGAACCATCCGGCACGCGGACGAACAACTCGCCTCGGTCCTCTTCAAGGCCGACCTGTGGCAACGGATCAACGAGGAGCCCGTGAACAGTGACGGCAAGGGCGGCACGTACCGCAAGCAGGATTGCGAATTCGGCCGGCTACCGGATGCTGCCGCGGCTCCACGATGACTATCCGCGCGTGGCAGCAATTATCGTCCCCTCTGTCGCGGAAGAAGTCCACGTCTCTCGCGCAGTGGTCCGATGACCGCGGCGGTCGTTAGTCGTCTGCCGGCAGAAAATCGGCGATCGCGAAACCGGACACCGCGGTGCGGGTGGCGCCCAGCCGTCGTGTCGCCGCCATGCGCCCCACCAAGCCGACATCCACGTGGCCGATGCCGGATGCATTACTCAACACGGCTGCGACGGCATCCAGCGCCGCGAACGCACCGCGATGCGCCGTCTCTGCCCACTTGGCATCGAGCAGCCGAATCCGCTCATACGGCCCCTGAATGAGGAAGTCGGCCTCTCGGTTCTGCTGGTCGCGATAGAACCACAGCGACCACTCGGGCCGGGTGAGTTGGAGCCGGGTCCGCAGTTCGGCGCACACGAAGTTCTCCCAGATCGCACCGGTGAGTGGCGATCTGCCCAGATCATCGGCGCCAATGCCCAACAGGAAACAGAGCAGTCCGGTGTCGTTGAAGTAGAGCTTCGGCGACTTCACCAGCCGCTTGCCGAGGTTGGCGAAGAACGGCTCCAGGAGTGTCACCTGGTTGCCCGCCTCGAGGGCCGACAGCCACTGACCCACCGTGGTTTGGGAAATGCCGACGTCACGCGCAATGCTCGACTTGTTGAGGAGTTGTCCGGCACGAACCGCGCACGCCCGCAGAAAGCGCTCGAAGTCACGCAGACTGCCCACGTTCACGATCTGGCGCAGGTCACGTTCCAGATAGGTGCTTACGTAGCTCTGGTAGAACTCGCGCGCCGGAATGGTCCGGTCCGCCCACAGCTCCGGAAAACCGCCGCGCACCAGCATCTCGCCAGCAGCAGCCGGCTCCTGCCGCCATCCCGCATGGCGCATCTCGTCCACGCACAACCCCGGCAACTCCGCCACGGCGCAGCGTCCCGCCAGACTGTCGCTCACCCCGCGCATCAAGGGAAACTTCTGCGACCCGGTGAGGATGAACTGGCCCCTGCGGGAACGCGCGCTGTCGACGACCACCTTCAAGTGCCGAAACAGCCCGGGTGCATACTGCACTTCATCGATCACCACCGGAGCCGGATGATCCTGCAGGAAGCTGGCGGGGGCCTCCTCGGCCTGCTCCGCCAGCAATTGCAGATCCAGGCTGACGTAATGATGTTCGGCGAACAGCCGCTTGAGGAGCGCTGTCTTGCCGGTCTGTCGGGCACCAGTGAGAATCAGCACCGGGAACGCGGCCGCCAACCGCCGCAGTCGGTCCTCCATGACCCTCGGGATCCACATGATATGGATATATGTTGGTATTGAAGTGACGATTTGTCAAAGCTGAGCCGCCAGCACCGTTCCTGCCGCGCGGTCGTCGCGCAGCAGCCGGCACAGCATGGCGCGTGCGATTCCGCGTCGCCGGTAGGCGGGCGCCACGGTCTCGTGCCGGGGGTTCCACAGCGGAGCCCATCACACGGCGGTGAAGGGATTGGCGACGACGACACCGCCGTATCGCTGGCCGGCGTCGAGGTCCTCGGACAGCACCTCGACGCAGCCCGCGCGTTCCGCGGCGGCGACGATCAGCGCGTCCCGGTAGGCCATACCGCTTGTGGATTTCGATCGCCCGCTCCACGAGCTGACGGTCGATCTCGACCACGGGGATCGGCTTCAGGGTCTCGATGGCCGCCGCCGCATCGGCCGTCATCGGCGTCGGGATGCGTCGTGTGACGACGGTGAAGAACTCACCGAGCACCTGAGCGGAAACAGCCAGCGCGTCATTCAGGATGCCGTCTCGCAGCAGTCGGAGCGCTCCGCCCTGTTTCGTTGCGGAGTCCGTGTCATAGGCGTAGACCAACACGTTCGTGTCGACGAAGCGCCTATCGCTCATACAGGTCCTGCCGCGTCCATTCGCGCGTCCCCATCGGGCGACTCAGCCTGCGGACGGAGTCGTCGAGCTTCGCCACGGCCTGTTCCCTCGCCAAGGCGTCTCTCTCCGCCAGCGACTCGAGGTAGGAGCGCACCATGGCGGTGAGGGTGGTGTTCTTGTCGATCGCGATCTTGCGTACGGTGTGGATGACACGATCATCGACGCTGAGGGTAATGTTCACTTCGTTCCTCGCCTGACCATAATAAGGGTCTGCCTTGGACTGGGGTTCCCTTGTCAGGTTTCGTCAAGGGCGCGTCAGCGATCTGGAACGTGAACAGTGAGCAGTCGCGCATGACGAACCGGCTCGCGCGGCGGGCGCATCCGTCCACGCACGGTCCGGCACGCAACCCGCGACCGCTGGAGCTGGCCGACGCCAGTGGGAAGTCGGTCGAAGCTACAGGTCCGCATCGAGTTGCTTGCGTATATCCGCCGTTTCAGGTTCGGAGCGAGGAGTGGTACAAGACCTGTTCAAGTCAATACGGTTCGACGGGCATCCGCCGGGCAGGAATCCTGAATCCCGGACCTCGGCGATGCGGTGGTTCCTGATCTGATGGGCGATCACCCACGACGAGACGCCGAAGGCAGCCGCCAGTTCGTCGATGTCATCGCCATCCAGGACCGGGCGAGACACGCTCTGTCTCAGGCTCGACGATGGCGCCAGGAATTCGGCGGCGAAGGCGCGGTTGCGCTGTTGCCGTTCGGAGTGCGCTCTGGTGAGCAGCGTGTCGGTGCCCGGCGATGCGAACACTTCGCCGAGGGCGCGGCAGAAGTGAAACCGCTTGCTCTCGTCACTCGAGAACTCGCGAAACGCGAAAGCCGGAAAGCGGTCGTCGTTTCGGGTAATCACACCATCCACCAATGCCGCCGCTTCGAAGTTCACGGGGGCTGTCAGTTCATCGAGCGATGCCGGTTCTGCGTCGATGGCAGCCGCGATTCGCGCCATGGAGGGCAGTGGCCGGCCGTCCAGGCTCAGTGCCCTCCGCACGTCCCGCGCGAGATCGTAACCCGCTTCCCAAGGGGTGGGTGCCGTGAGTACGAGTTCGTGATCGATCGACGCCAGGCGCCATCGCAGCGCGTTGGCCTTGGCGCGTCGGATGGCACCGGCGATGGCTGAACACTCCGTCATCAGGCTCCGTGCATCGAATGCGGCGATCCCTTCCTCAAGCACCGCGCCGCTCAACGTGCGCCCAAGCTCCAACACGTGTGAGCGCTCGTCGTCGCCCAGGTCATACGGATCCCGACCCAGTCCGGCAGCAGCTTGGCAGAATTCGACCTCGTCTCTATCGGCTGCCTGAATCGCTTCCCACTCTTCCTGCAGCAGCGTCCCCTCGACACCGAGAGACAGGAGCCGCCGGATCACGCGGTCGATGAGATCCGTACACGTATCGCGGAACTCGCTGCTGTCAACCCACTGCTCCCCCTCGTCAAGGAACTCGATACCGGTCCAGGGAGACGGACCGCGTGTCCATACGAGGCAAGTCAAGGCACCGTACGGCAACACCTCCAGATCCGGGTACGCATATCCTTCCCGGTTGCCGCCTATCGCATGCCTGTGGCGGAATTGGGGATCGGCGTCCTTCGTCGGATTGCTGATCGAGGCTGACCAGCGAAGCCGGGCGTGTCCTTGTGTTCCGGGCTGCCGACGTACTTGACCCGTCCGGCCACGCCTTCAAGGTCGACATCTGAAGGAACGTGTATCACGCGCCTACGCGGGCGCCTGCGCTGAGGTGCACGCATCGCCCGATCATACCTCAGCCAGGGCGGTGTCCTCGATCGCCTGCAGCGGGGTGAAGTCGCGCTGGTGCCGACCGGACCGGGATTGGGCGTGACCCTCGACTGGGAGTTCGTCGCCGCCCACCGCTACGACTGACGCGGCGGCGGGCGGCTCAGTCCGTCCCGTTGCCTGGATCTGCTTCGTAGATCACGGCCCCCCATCGATCGACGTGGGCCTTCAGCGGCGCGTAATCGATCTGCTCGTACGCGCGTGGACCTCGCACTCTTGGGGAATGGCGATCTCGTCGAGATCGAGGGAGAGCCGTCCAAGCCGGTGTCGGTCTACGATCCCGCGAGTAGCCAGATCGATGTCGGACCGCTCGATAGCTCTGCCGGTGGCCCGCGAGCCGAACAGGATCACCTGCTCCAGGTCCCGGTAGCGCAGCGTTGCGGCCGGCACTTTGACTTCCTTCCCACGACTCGCCCTCCTCCTGGCTGAGGTGATCGATGTCGGCGCCGGCGCGCGCCGGCCAGCAGTCGGCCAGTTCACCGTGCCGGCGCAGGATCCGCCGCGCATCACGGCGCAGTGTGCAGACGTAGAGCCGCTTCGGCTTGCCGTGCGGGTCGGTGTAGTGCCTCGTCGAGCGCAAAGCGCGCCGGGGTGGCCTGCGCCAGCGGCTCCGCGAGCAATTTCCGAAGGCCCATGACCAGCCTATCGACTCGCTCACCGGACTATCAGTCCCTGCAGCATGGGATTGCCCTGTCTGAAGGAGGCGGAGCGTTTGCCGGTCTGCGGGCGGAGAGCTAAGCTTGGGCGATGCGTATCGCCAACCCGATGTACGACGCAGCCTTCAAGTACCTGATGGACGACCAGGCAGCCGCTCGCCTGCTATTAGGCGCGGTGTTGGGCGAGGAGGTCGAGAGCCTGCACGCGCTGCCGCAGGAGCGCGTTGGACGGTCGGCGCCAGCGGCGGCCCCCGGTGAGCCGCCGTCAGGCGAGCTGTTGACGGTGCGTCGGGTGGACTTCGCGGCGACGGTGCGCACGGCGGGCGGTGAGCGGCTGCGCGTGCTGGTGGAGGTGCAGAAGGCGCGCTTCACCGACGAGGTGATGCGGTTCCGGGAGTATCTGGGCCGCCACTACGCGGACCGCGACAACTACGACGAGGCGGTCGACGGGCGACGGCGGCACCGGTCGCTGCGCGCGATCTACATCCTGGGCGAGTGCCTGCCGCGCACCACAGCGACGGTGCTGCGGGTGGCGCGGGAGTACGTGGACGGGGTGAGCGGCGAGCGGCTGAGCGAGCGGGAAGAGTTCGTGGAAGCGCTGAGCCACGACTGCTGGGTGGTGCTGACGGAATGCACCCCCCTGGAACCCTGGAACCGTGCGCTTGACACCCGCGCGGTAGCGAGGGATACTCTATGCTGAGTGGATCTGAGGATGACCAATCCGATCGAGTCCACCTGCGCGACGATCCGCCTGCGGACGCGGCGGACGAAGGGTTGCGGGTCGCGCACGGCGACGCTGACGATGGTGCGGAACTTGGCGCTGGATGCCGGGAAGACTTGGCGCCGGCTGATGGGATTCGAACTCATCCCTCTGGTGATGGAGGGGCGAGCATTCGTCGATGGCGAGCTGACGGAGGCAGCCGCATAGCTCGAAGGATCGGAGATGATGCGATCTCCTTCACGCCGATCCACGACATTCGACAATATCCCGATCGAAGCGGGGGAGCTGGTCAACCGCGCCGGCGAGAAAGCGGGTGAACGGCGGCTCATGCGTCGGGACCGTAGATGCATCTGTGGGGTTCGATCCCCCCCTCCGGCACCACCGCCGCCGGTAGACAGCCCGCCCGGTAAACAGCACAGTCTCGCACGGTACGCTACGTCGATGAGGTCTCGGGTAGGCACAATGTCCGGCCCAGGGCAATATCCGATCCAGGGCGACGAAGGGCTCCGGCACGTGGCGGCGGGCCCGGGCGGTCCGGGGACACCCTCACCCTGGAGCAGATGGCGGCCATTGCTCGCGAGTTCGCCCGGAAAGCGACTGCACCATCCCCCACGGGGCCGGAACATGCGCTCGCAGTCCGGACAGTGCCGGGGACGTGAGAGCCGGCATGCCGGCTCCGGCGTGCCGTCGGCGGTACCGGATGACCGGTCCGGGACTGCCGGTGCTCCGCCACCTGGTGCACGGCCACGGCGTGCCCTCCTGTCGCCGTTGCGATTCCCGGGGCTCGCCGCCTCGCGCCCCGAAACCGTCGCCTACGGCTCCGCTTTCGGCCCATCCCCACCGTTCGCGTCGGAGTCTGTCGGCCTTCCCGCTGGCGCGGCACATCCGACAGACTCCTCGTCGGTCGGGAATCGTCGCCGGCTCGCCCGCGGCCTCCTGCCGATGCTGCTTGCGGCCATGCTCTGGTTGCCGGCGGCGGATGCGCAGGCCCAGGGCGGCGGCAGCGAGTTTCTGTCCGCAACCTTCACGCCTGTCTTCCTGCACCTCAGGATAGATGGTTGCCGCAATGGCTTTGACGTGGCGGGAGAAGACAAGTCGTGCACCCTCCTCGATATCCTGGACCGCCGCATCTTCGACTATCGCGGACAGACATTGTGGTTCGCGTGGATCGAATACACGCACGATGAAGGACAACCCGGCGCCGCCCGCTATCTGGATGTCGCGTTCGAGCCGGTCAGAGGCGGCGGGACCGCGAACATACGGCTCGACGACGGGCTGACGTTGACCATCGCCGGCCAGAGTTTCACGCTGGATCGGCAGAGTGCGGTCGGCGCCGGGTCCAGCACGACCGCAAGCAGGTTTCGCTGGCCCGTTTCTTCCCGCGACTTGTTTCGAGCCGGGGAGTCCGTGTCCCTGGCCATGGCGTTTCCACGCCCCGGGATTTCCGTCTCTCCGGCGCGGCCGGTCGTCACGGAAGGGGAGGACGCGGCGTTCACCCTGGCGCGGACGCCGGATTATGCGGAAGCGCTGACGGAAGCGCTGGAAGTGTCGGTCGCGGTGACGGACGAGGATGGCGTCCTGGTGTCGGGGGCGCCGTCGAACGTGACCATCGGGGCCGGGGCCGCCACCGCCACGCTGCGCCTGGCCACGCGGGATCGGGAAGGTGCGCAGGACGATGCCGCGGTGGCGCTGGCGCTGCAATCGGGCGGCGCCTGGACGCTCGGCGCGCCGTCGGAAGCGGTGGTGACGGTGCGGGACGGCGACACCCAGGAGGTGACGGTCGCGGCGACGCCGGCCACCGTCGCGCACGGCGAGGATGCGGTGTTCACCCTGACGCGGGTGGGCGATCGGACGGCGCCGCTGACCGTCAGCGCCACGCTGACGGACGGCACCCGGTCGCCGCCGCCGGCGACGCCGGTCAGCGCGACTTTCGGGGCCGGGGCCGCTACGGCCACGCTGCGCCTGGCCACGCGGGACGAGGAAGGCGCGCAAGCCGACGCCGCGGTGGTGCTGGCGCTGCGGGACGGCGCGGCATACGACACCAGGGCTCCGTCCCGGGCGACGGTCGCGGTGCGGGACGAAGGCCGGAAGCCGGTGACGATTGCCGATGCGGCGCCGGTGACGGAGGGCGGCGCGCTCGCGTTTGCGGTGACGCTGACCGAATCGTCCGATACGCAGGTCACGGTGAACTACACCCTGGCAGGCACGGCGGCGGCGGGAACGGACTATGCGGGCAGCGCCACCGGCGTCCTGACCCTCGCGCCGGGGGTGACGGAGGGGACGATTCGGGTCGTGACGCTCGATGACGGCGTCGACGAGCCGGAGGAGACGGTCCGGGTGCAGGTCGTCAGCGTCGCCAGGACCGGCTCCTTCGAGTTGGTCAGCCCGGGCAGCATCGAAGCCGCGGGCCGGATCCTGGACGACGATCTTCCGGTGGTGACGGTTGCGGCGGATGCGCCCGCGGTCGTAGAAGGCGGGGATGCGGCGTTCACCCTGACGCGGGCGGGAGACCTGTCGGTTGCGCTGGAAGTGCCGGTGACGGTGACGGATCCCGGCGGGGTGCTGGCGGCCGCGGCGCCGTCGAGCGTGGCCTTCGGGGCCGGGGACGCCGCGGCCGCCCTGCGCCTGGGCACGGTGGACGACGAGGTTGACGAGTCCGACGCCGCGGTGACGCTGGCGCTGGGGGACGGCGCGACCTGGCGGCCGGGCGCGCCGTCGGAAGCGACGGTCACGGTGCGGGACAATGACGGGACGCCGCCGGAAGTCTCGATCGCCGATGCCGGGTCGGTGGACGAGGGCGGGACGCTCGAGTTTCCGATCAGCCTGAGTGGCCCGTTCCATACGCGGATCACGGTGGACTACACGCTGTCGGGCACGGCGGCCGCGGGGGAGGACCATGACGGCGCCGCCTCCGGCGCCGTGACCTTCGCGCCGGGAGATACGGAGAAGGTGGTCCGGCTGGTGACGGTGGATGACGGCGCCGACGAGCCGGAGGAGACGGTCGAGGTCACGCTGCTGGCGCCGGACCCGAGCCTTGCGACGCTGGGCGCGGTGTCCCGGGCCGCGGGCCGGATCTGGGACGGCGGTCTTCCGCGTGTGAGGATTGCGCCGGTTGCGGACGTGATCGTGGAAGGGGAGGACGCGGAGTTCATCGTGACACGGGAGGGGCCTCTGTCGGAACCGCTGACATTCGATTATTTAGTCTCGGAACAATCCGATGCTGTCGCCAGGGAGACCTCGACGTTCGAGGCCGGCAAGCCTGCGGTGCGGGTGAGCTGGCCGACGCAGGACGACGCGCTCTTCTCTGTTTTTTCTTCTGTCTTCGATATCGATGTGAGACTACTCACCGGACCCTATCGGTTACCTGGAGGTAATCATGCTGCCGTGGTTGTGCTGGAAGACGATCTGCCTCCGGTCGTGTCGATTGCCGATGCGGGGGCGGTGACGGAGGGCGGCGCGCTCGCGTTCCCGGTGACGCTGAGCGGTCCGTTCAGCGCACAGCTCACGGTGGGTTACCGACTTGGCGGCACGGCGGCGGCAGGAGACCATGACGGCGGCGCTTCCGGCGCCGTGACCTTCGCGCCGGGAGAGACGGAGAAGACGATCCGGCTCGTGACGGTGGATGACGGCGCCGTCGAGCCGGAGGAGACGGTCGAGGTCACGCTGACGGCGCCGGACTCGCGCCTTGCGACGCTGGGCGCGGCGACGGCCGCGGGCCGGATCCTGGACGATGACGGTGCGGTGGAAGTGACGGTTTCGGCGGTGTCGGAGCGGGTCGTCGAAGGCGCGGATGCGGTGTTCGAGCTGGCGCGGTCGGGAGCCGTGTCGGGAGCGCTGGACGTGTCGCTGAACGTCGCCGACCCGGGTGGCGCTCTGGCGTCGGCGGCGCCGTCGGGCGCGCGTTTCGGGGCCGGGGAGACCACGACCACGCTGCGCCTGGCCACGCGAAACGTTGCCGGCGGGACCGACGCCGGGGTGACGGTGACGCTGGCCGACGGCGGCGCGGCCTGGAGCCCGGGCACGCCGTCCGCGGCCACGGTGACGGTGCGGGACGACGACACGGCGCCCACGGTTTCCATTGCCGACGCGGGAGATGTGGTGGAGGGCGGCGTGTTCGCGTTCCCGGTGACGCTGGACAGGCCGTTCAACAGGCAGATCTACGTCACGTTCGGCGGCACCCCGACATTTAATTCTGGCGACTGGGGCGAGGTGCCAAGTGAACATGTCGCGTGGCTAAGAAACCGTCTGTACTTCGATCGAGGGGTAACGAAGCGGTTCCTCCGGATCGCAGCATTCCAGGACGGCATCGACGAGGCGGACGAGCCGGTGACGGCCACGCTTACCTACGTGTCGGCGGGAAGCCTGGGGCGATCGACCGCCACCGGCCGGATTCTGGACAGCGATCGTCCGCTCGTGAAGGTCGGGAGAGTCGCGGGCACGGTGACGGAAGGCGAGCAGGCGGCGTTCACGTTCACGCGGACGGGAGGGGACCACTCGGAGACGCTGGAGGTGTCGTTCGCGGTCACGGATTCCGGCGCGGTGCTGGCCGGTGCGCCGCCGACCGGCGTGACCTTCGGGGCCGGGGACGCCACGGCCACGCTGCGCCTGGACACTGTGGACGACACGGTCGATGAGGCGGACGCCACGCTCACGCTCGCGCTGCGGATCGGCGCGGAGTACGGCGTGCGCACGCCGGACCGGGCGAGGGTGACGGTGACGGACGACGATCTTCCGGTCGTGACGGTTGCCGCAGAGGCGGCCGCGGTCACGGAAGGCGCGGATGCGGTGTTCACCCTGACCCGCACGGAGGGGGAGCTGTCGCAGACGCTGGAGGTGCCGGTTGCGGTCACGGATTCCGGCGCGGTGCTGGCCGGTGCGGCGCCGACCAGCGTGACCTTCGGAGCCGGAGACGCCACCGCCACGCTGCGCCTCGGCACGGAGGACGACGCGGCCGCCGGGCCCGACACCCCGGTGACGCTGGCGCTGCAGGCCGGCGCGGGCCATGCCCTGGGCGAACCGCCTGCGGCTACGGTCACGGTGCGGGACGACGACGCGCCGCCCTCCGTCTCCGTCGCCGATGCGGAGCCGGTGACGGAGGGCGGCGCGCTCGCGTTCCCGGTGACGCTGAGCGCACCGTTCAACGCGGAAATCACGGTCGATTACCGCTTCGGCGGTTCGGCGACGGCGGGCGAGGACTACGGCGCGGCCGCTTCCGGCGCCGTGACCTTCGCGCCGCGGGTCACGGAGCAGACGATCCGGCTCGCGACGACCGACGACGCCGCCGCCGAGTCGGAGGAGGCGGTCGAGGTCACGCTGTCGCTGCCCGTTCCCGATCCGGGCCTGGCGGTGCTGGGCACGGCGACGGCCTCGGGCCGCATCCTGGACAATGACGGTCCTCCGCAGGTGACGGCGGCGGCGGCCTCGGCCAGCGTCACGGAAGGGGCGGATGCGGTGTTCACCCTGACCCGGGCGAACGGGGATGCGTCGGGCGCGCTGACGGTGGCGGTGGCGGTCACGGACGCCGGCGCGGTGCTGGCCGGTGCGCCGCCGGCCGGCGTGACCTTCGAGGCCGGCTCGCTCACGGCCACGCTGCGCCTGGGCACGCAGGACGACGATGTCGGGGAAGACGCCGCGGAGGTGGTGCTGGTGCTGCAACCGGACCCCGCCTATACGCTGGGCGACCCGTCCCGGGCGGTGGTGACGGTGCGCGACGACGACCTTCCGGCGGTGACGGTCACGGCGGTTGCGGACACGGTCACGGAAGGGGAGCCATTGGCGTTCACCCTGACGCGGGTCGGGAACCTGTCGGAAGAGCTGGCCGTCCTGACCGGGTTCGGGATCGCGCCGGACCTGTTCATCGATCTGCAAATCGCGACGTTCGCCGCCGGCGCCGCCACGACGCGGCTGGACCGCACGGCGCCGGATGTCGGCGCCGACACCACCTACGTGCTGGGGCTGTCGGGCGGTGCGAATTACGTCCTCGGAGAGCCGTCCCGCGCTTCCGTGACGGTGCGCGACGACGATGCGGCGCCGAGCGTGTCGATTGCCGATGCGGACGCGGTGACGGAGGGCGGCGCGCTCGAATTCCCGGTGACGCTGAGCGGTCCGTTCCATACGGAGATCGAGGTGGACTGGCGCCTCGGCGACGGCGGCACGGCGACGGCGGGGGACGACCATGCCGGCGCCGTCTCCGGCACCGTGACCTTCGCGCCGCGGGTCACGGCGCAGACGATCCGCATCGCGACGACCGACGATACCGCCGACGAGCCGGAGGAGACGGTCGAGGTCGCGCTGTCGCTGCCGGACCCGGACCCGGGCCTGGCGGTGCTTGGGGCGGCTGCGGCGACGGGCCGGATCCTGGACAATGACGGCCCTTCGCAGGTGACGGTTGCGGCAGTCGCGGCCGCGGTCGCGGAAGGGGCGGACGCGGTGTTCACCCTGACGCGGGCGAACGGGGATGCGTCGGGCGCGCTGACGGTGCCGGTGGCGGTGACGGATGCCGGCGCGGTGCTCGCCGGCGCGGCGCCGCCGACCGGCGTGACCTTCGAGGCCGGTGCGGCCACGGCCACGCTGCGCCTCGCCACCGACGACGACGCCGCCGACGAGGCGGACACCCCGGTGACCCTGACCCTGCAGGCCGGCACGGACTACAGCCTGGGCGCTCCGTCCACGGCCACCGTCACCGTGCGGGACGACGACCTGCCGTCGGTGACGGTCGCGGCGGATGCGCCCGCGGTCACGGAAGGCGAAGCCGCGGCGTTCACCCTCACCCGGGCGGGGGACCTGTCGGTGGTGCTGGCGGTGCCGGTGGCGGTGACGGATGCCGACGGGGTGCTGGCGGAGGAGGCGCCGATCAGCGTGACCTTTTCGGTCGATGCGGCCACCGCCACGCTGCGCCTCGCCACCGACGACGACGAAGCCGACGAGCCCGCCGCCCCGGTGACCCTGACGCTGGAGGCCGGCCCGGGCCATGCCTCGGGCGCTCCGTCGACCGCCACGGTGACGGTGCGGGATAACGACCTGCCGTCGGTGACGGTGGCGGCGGATGCGGCCACCGTCACGGAGGGTGAGGCGGCGGCGTTCACCCTGACCCGGGCGGGAGACCTGACGGTGCCGCTGGAGGTGTCGGTCCTGTTCGGGGATGCCGATTCCGTGTTGCTGCCGGGGGCGCCGACCGGCGTGACCTTCGAGGTCGATGCGGCCACGGCCGCGCTGCGCGCGGGCACGGACGATGACGACGCCGACGAGGCGGCTGCCGCGGTGACCCTGATGCTGCAGGCCGGCGCCGGCTATGTGCTGGGCGATACAGCCGCGGCCACAGTGACCGTGCAGGACAACGACCTGCCGGTGGTGACGGTGGCGGCGGTGTCGGAGCGGATCGTCGAAGGGGAGTCCATCCGGTTCACCGTGACGCGGACGGGGGACCTGTCGGCGGCGCTGACGGTCACGACCCTGTTCGGGACATCGCCGGATACCTTGGCTCTCGAATCCCAGGTAACCATCGGGGCCGGCGAATCCACGGGCCAGGCCGGCGGCCAGTCCGCGCCGGACGCCGATGCCGACACCGCCTACTGGCTGGGGCTGAAGACGAGCGCGGACTATCGGCCCGGAGAGCCGGCCCTGGCCATGGTGACGGCGCTGGACCATGACGAGCCGCCGGAAGTGTCGGTCGCCGATGCGGATGCGGCGCCGGAGGGCGGCGCCCTGGAGTTCCCGGTGACGCTGAGCCGCCCGTTCAGCGCGCCGCTCACGGTGGCCTACACATTGGGCGGCACGGCGGCGGCGGCGGACTACACCGATGCCGCGGGCGGCGCCGTGACCTTCGCCAAGGGAGAGATGCAGCAGACGATCCGGCTCGCGGTGGTGGATGACGCGGCCGACGAGGCGGAAGAGGCGGTCACGGTCACGCTTACGGACGGCGACAACTACCATCTGGGCACGCCGGCCGCGGCCACCGGCCGCATCCTGGACAATGACGGTCCTTCGCAGGTGACGGTCGCGGCGGTCGCGGCCGCGGTCATGGAAGGCGCGGATGCGGCGTTCACCCTGACGCGGGCGGGGGACCTGTCGGGCGCCCCGGAGGTGTCCTTCACGGTCGAGGACGCGGCGGGGGTCCTGGCGTCGCCGCCGCCGACCGGCGCCGCCTTCGAGGCCGATGCGAGCCGCCGTGCGCGTGACCCTGGCGACCGTGGACGACCGGGTCGACGAGGCGGACGCCGTGCTGGTGCTGACCCTGCATGACGGCGCGGGGTACGGGCTGGGAGCGCAGGCCTGCGGCCACGGTGACGGTGCGGGACAACGACGCGCCGCCCGCGGTCTCCATCGCCGATGCGGGGTCCGTGACGGAAGGCGCCCCGCTCGACTACCTGGTGCGCCTGAGCCACCCGAGCGCCGCGGAGATCCCGGTGCGCTACACCCTGGGCGGCACGGCGCAGGCGGCGGCGGACTACACCGATGCCGCCGGCGGCGTCGTGACCTTCGCGCCGGGAGATACGGAGAAGACAATCCGGCTCGCGACGGTGGACGACGACGCCGACGAGGCCGAGGAGACGGTTTCGGTCACGCTGGCGACGCCGGATCCGGCCCTGGCGACGCTGCTGGGCAGGCCCATCGTCTCGGGCACGATCGAGGACAACGACCTTCCGGTGGTGACGGCGGCGGCGGATGCGGCTGCGGTCACGGAAGGCGCGGAGGCGGCGTTCACCCTGACGCGGGCGGGGGACCTGTCCGTGCCGCTGGAGGTGTCCTTCACGGTCGAGGATGCGGGCGGCGCGCTGGCGCCGGGGGCGCCGGCCGGCGCGACCTTCGGGGTCGGTGCGGCCACGGCGCCGGTGGCCCTGGCGAGCGCGGACGACGGGGTCGATGAGGCGGACGCCGACGTGGTGCTGGTGCTGCAACCGGATGCGGCCGCCTGGCGGGCGGGCAGTCCGTCGCAGGCGACGGTCACGGTGCACGACGACGATCTTCCGGTCGTTACGGTGGCTGCGGCGGCGGACGCGGTGGCGGAAGGGGCGAAAGTGGTGTTCACCCTGACCCGGACCGAGGGGGATCTGTCGCAGGCGCTGCCGGTGTCTTTCACGATCGAGGACCCGGCGGACGCCCTGACCGCGGGCAGCACGACCTTCACCTTCGGCGTGACCTTCGGGGCCGCCGAGGCCACGGCCACGCTGGGCCTGCCTACGCGGGACGACACGGCCACCGGCGACCGCGGGACGGTGACGCTGGTCCTTGCCGGCGGCGCGGCCTGGGACGCGGGCGATCCGCGTCGGGCTTCCGTGACGGTGCGGGACAACGACGCCCGGCCGTCCGTGTCGATCGCCGAT
The DNA here is from genome assembly GCA_965215345.1 of Spirochaetia bacterium. Classification (GTDB taxonomy): domain Bacteria; phylum Spirochaetota; class Spirochaetia; order SZUA-6; family Bin103; genus CATQHW01. The sequence continues at coordinate 954,254 of CBDCDL010000001.1, forward strand.
GCGGGGTCGGCGCCGGAGGGCGGCACGCTCGAATTTCCGGTGACGCTGAGCGGGCCGTACCATTCGGAGATCAGGGTGAACCGCGTCCTGGGCGGCACGGCCTCCGCCGGGTCCGACCATGCCGCCGTCGGCGGGGCCGGCCGCACCCTGGTCTTCGCGCCGGGAGAGGTGCGGAAGGCGATCGTGCGGAGGGTGATCGACGACGATGTCGATGAGCCGGAGGAGACGGTCCGGATCACGCTGAGGCTGCCGTCGCCGGACCCCGGACATGCGACGCTGGGCAGGTCCGAGGCCGCGGGGACGATCGAGGACGACGACCTGCCGGTGGTGACGGCGGCGGCGGAGGCGGCTGCGGTCACCGAAGGCGCGGACGCGGTGTTCACCCTGACCCGGGCGGGGGATCTGTCGGTCACGCTGGACGTGGCGTTCGAGGTGGCGGATGCGGATGGCGTTCTGGCCGCGCGGGCGCCGTCGAGCGTGACCTTCGGGGTCGATGCGGCCACGGCCACGCTGCGCCTCGGCACGCGGGACGACACCGCCGACGCGGCGGACGCCCCGCTCACGCTGACGCTGCTGCCCGATGCGGACTACCGGCGCGGGGACCCTTCGGCGGCCGCGGTGACGGTCGAGGACGACGATCTGCCGGTGGTGACGGTGGCGGCGGAGGCGGCCGCGGTCACCGAAGGGGAGGATGTGGTGTTCACCCTGGCGCGGGCAGGGGTGCTGTCGGAGGTGCTGGAGGTGCCGGTCGCGGTGACGGATGCGGCCGGCGTGCTGGCCTCGGCGGCGCCGGCGAGCGTGACCTTCCCGGCCGACGCGGCGACGGCTGAGCTGCGCCTTCCCACGCGGGACAACACCGCCGACGACCCCGACGCCATGGTGGTGCTGGCGCTGCAGGCGGGCGCGGGCCATGCCTCGGGAACGCCGTCGCAGGCCGCGGTGACGGTGCGGGACGACGAGCTCAGGACCGTGTCGGTCGCCGATGCGGACGCGGTGACGGAGGGCGGGACGCTCGAATTCCCGGTGGTGCTGAGCAACCGGAGCGCCGCGGCGATCACGGTCGCCTACGTTATCGCCGGCATCGATGGGGCGGTGCGGGGCGCGGACTATGCCGATGTCCGGCTCGGCTTCGTGACCTTCGCGCCGGGAGAGGTGCGGAAGGTGATCTCGCTGGCGACCCTGGACGACGACGCCATCGAGGCGGAGGAGGGGGTGCGGATCACGCTGTCGGCGCCGGACCCCGCCCTCGCGACCCTGGACCGGGCGGCGGCCACGGGCCGGATCCTGGATGACGACCTCCCGGTCGTGACGATTGCGTTTGAGCGGGAGCAGTTCGTCGAAGGGGAGCCCCTGCTGTTCACCTTGACGCGGACGAAGGATCTGTCGTTGCCGCTGATGGTCGAGATCCTGTCCGGGACATCGTCCGATCAACTGGGTCGCTATACCACGTTGACGATCCCGAGCGGCCGGTCGACGCTGACTGGGGGCCACCTGCTGCGACCGGTAGTCAGCGCCGACACCACCTACTATCTGGGGCTGGGGGATAGCGAGGACTTTCGGCCGGGAGAGCCGTCGCTGGTCATGGCGACGGTGCTGGACCGTGACGCGCCGCCGACCGTGTCGGTCGCCGACGCGGAGGCCGTGCCGGAGGGCGGCGAGCTTGCGTTCGCGGTGACGCTGAGCAACCCGTACCGCTCCGGGATCACGGTGAGCTACGCCCTGGCGGGTTCGGCGGTTGCGGGGACCGACTACCAGGGCCCCGCATCCGGCTTCGTGATATTCCCGCCGAACGCAATGGAGCGGACCATCCGGGTCGCGACGACGGACAACGCAATCGCAGGGCCGGAGAAGGTGGTGGAGGTCACGCTGTCGCTGCCGGCTTCGGGTTCCGGCGGGCCGACGCTGGGCGATTCCACAGCCGCGGGCCGGATCCTGGACAACGACGCGACGCCGGAAGTGTCGGTCGCCGACGCGGGCGCCGTATCGGAGGGCGGCGACCTCGCGTTCGCGGTGACACTGGACCGCCCCTACCGTTCCGAGGTCACGGTGGACTACAGCCTGGGCGGCACGGCGGCGGCGGGGACCGACTATGCGGGCGGCGCCTCCGGCTCCGTGACCTTCGCGCCGAACGCAAGGGAGCGGACCATCCGGCTCGCGACGGTGGATGACGACGTCGACGAGCCGGACAGGACGGTGGAGGTCACGCTGTCGCTGCCGGACCCGGACCCCGGCCTGGCGACATTGGGCGCGTCCACGGCCGCGGGCCGGATCCTCGACGACGACCTGCCGGTCGTCACGGTCGCGGCGGATACGGCCGCGGTCACGGAAGGCGAGGACGCGGTGTTCACGCTGACGCGGGAAGGGGTGGTGTCGGAAGAGCTCGCGGTCTCCCTGGCCGTCGCCGATGCCGACGGCGTCCTGGTATCGACGGCGCCGACCGGCGTGACCTTCGGGGCCGGCGCCGCCACCGCCACCCTGCGCCTGGGCACGCAGGACGACGCCGTCGATGAGCCGGACGCCGCGGTGACCCTGGCCCTTGCCGACGGCGCGGGGTATCGCCCCGGCGATCCGGCCGCGGCCGCGGTGACGGTGCGGGACGACGATTCCCCGAACGTGTCGATCGCCGATGCGGCGCCGGTGACGGAGGGCGGCACGCTCGAATTCGCGGTGCGCCTGAGCACGCGGTTCGATGCGCCGGTCACGATCGGCTACCGGCTCGGCGGCAGCGCGGCGCCGGGCGCGGACCATGCCGGCGCCGCGATCGGCAGCGTGGCCTTCGCGCCGGGGGCCACGGAGCGGACGCTGCGGATCGCCACGGTGGATGACGCCGCCGGCGAGCCGGAGGAGCGGGTGCTGGTCACGCTCGCGGCGCCGGCTCCGCCCCTGGTGCTGGGCCGGTCCGTGGCCGCGGGCCGGATCCTGGACGACGACTTCCCGGTGGTGACGGTTGCGGCGGTTTCCGGCGCGGTCACGGAAGGGGCGGATGCGGTGTTCGCCCTGGCGCGCACGGGAGCCGTGTCGGAAGCGCTGGAGGTGACAGTCGCGGCGGCGGATCCGGCCGGCGTGCTGGCCTCGGCGGCGCCGACCCGCGTGACCTTCGGGCCCGGCGCGGCCATGGCCACGCTGCGCCTGGGCACGCGGGCCGACGCGGTGGACAAGCCGGATTCCCCGCTCACGCTGACGGTGGTGGACGGCAGCGGCTGGACGCCGGGGGACCCGTCCGAGGCCGCGGTGACGGTGCGGGACGACGACCCGACGACGGTCACGGTTGCGGCGCCCTCGGACGCGGTGCTGGAAGGGGAGGCCGCGGCCTTCACCCTGACGCGGACGCCGGGGGACCTGTCGGCGGCGCTGACGGTGGCGGTCGCGGTGACGGACGCGGATGGCGCCCTGGCCTCGACGCCGCCGTCCACCGTGACCATCGGAGCCGGGGACGCCGCCACCACGCTGAGCCTGGACACGCGGGAGGACACCACCGGCGACGTCGACGTCCTGGTGACGCTGACGGTGGCCGCCGGCGCGGGCTATGTCACGGGAGACCCGTCCACGGCCGCGGTGACGGTGCGGGAAGACGATCTTCCGCTCGTGTCGATCGCCGATGCGGCAGCGGTGGAGGAGGGCGGCGCGCTCGAATTCGTGGTGAGCATGCCCCACTCGAACGATGTGGCGGTCCCGGTCGCCTGGCGCCTGGGCGGCACCGCGGCGGCGGGCGCCGACTACACGGGCGGCGGCTTCGGCGCCTTGGTGTTTGCGCCGGGAGAGACCCGCAAGACGATCACGGTGACGACCGTGGACGACAGCGACATCGAGCAGGAAGAGACGGTCGAGGCCGCCATTTTCGTCGCCTCGCCGGGACTCCCGGGGCTGTCCACCGAAGCGACCGGCCGGATCCGGGACAACGAAGTCCGGGACGACGACGATCAGGACGAAAACGATCAGGACGAAGACAATCAGGACAGCGGCCTTCCGGTGGTGACGGTGACGGTGGGGAAAGACTGGGTCCGGCAGGGGGACGGCGTTCCGTTTGTCGTCAAAGTAACGGGGAGAGGGGAAACATCGGAAAACTTGTCTGTGCAGGCTCGTGTGTCGGAAGGCGCAACGCGTTGGATAAAAAAAGCGGACGGCAAAGCGAGCAGCGGCTACCTTAATCTGGTCTTTCCGCCCAACTTGCACACCTTTCCGCTCAGTCAGGGATATAGATTGGCGGAGTCTTCCGAGGACTACAGGACCACGGTGAGATTGACGCCCCACTCGGCGTATTCCGTGGGCACGCCGCGCGAAGCCACGGTCAGGGCGGTGCTCAAAGACAGGGATCCGCGGGTAACCATCGCCGGCGCGCCCCGGGTGAACGAGGGCCGCGAGCTCACGTTCGAGGTGAGGCTGGACATCCCGTCCGACCGGGAGATTCAGGTCGATTACCGGCTGGGCGGCACGGCGGCGGCGGGAGCGGACTACAGCGGAACCTTCACCACCCGTCGCGTGACGTTCATGCCGGGCGATACCCTCCAGGAGATCGTGCTGGACACGGAGGATGACCTCGCCGCCGAGCCGGAGGAGACGGTCGAGGTCGAGCTTGTCGTCGGCGAGAATGCCGGGGTAACGCTCGGCTCGTCCACCCGGGCGACCGGCTATATCCGGCGCAGCGATTCTCCGGTCGTGACGGTCGCGGCGGCGTCGGAGCGGATCGTGGAAGGCGGCGAGGCGGTGTTCACCCTGACGCGGCGGGGGACCGACCTGTCGGCGGCCTTGACGGTCGATACCATCCTGATCGACGGCACGTCGCCGTCGCCGGCCGCGACGCCGTTCCGCGCGAACTTCGCACCCCTGGCCGCCACGACCGCGCTGCGCCTGAACACCCGGGACGACGCGGTCGTCAAGGCCGACGCCGCGGTGCTGCTGGCGCTGCTCGACGGCGAGGAATACGACCTGGGCGACCCGTCCCGGGCGGCGGTGACGGTGCGGGACAACGACCTGCGGCCGGAGGTCTCCATCGCCGATGCGGCGGCGGTGCAGGAGGGCGACGCGCTCGAGTTCCCGGTGCGTCTGAGCATCTCGGACACCGAGGCGGTCACGGTGGGCTACACCCTCGCAGGCACGGCGACGGCGGGGGCCGACTATGCGGGCGCCGCCTCCGGCAGCGTGACCTTCGCGCCGGGGGTGACGGAGCGGACGATCCGGATCGCGACGCTGGCCGACGGCACCGACGAGCCGGAGGAGAGCGTCCGGGTGAACATCGTCACGGTGGCCGCAGCGGGCCTCGTCGAGGTCGTGACGTCGGGCGGCAGGACCGCCGCGGGCGCGATCCTGGACATCGACCTGCCGTCGGTCACGGTCGCGCCGGTCGCGCCTGTGGTCACGGAAGGCGAGGACGCGGCCTTCACCCTGACGCGGGCGGGGGACCTGTCGGCGCCGCTGGAGGTGTCCTTCGCGATGCAGGATGCGGCCGGCGTCCTTTCCTCGGCGGCGCCGTCCGGCGCGACCTTCGAGGCCGATGCGGCCACGGTGCGCATCGCCCTGGCGACCGACGACGACGAGGCCGACGAGGCGCACGCCGCGCTCACGCTGACCCTGCAGGCGGACGCGGACTATGACCGGGGCGATCCGCATCGGGCCGCGGTGACGGTGCGGGACAACGATCCCTGGGTCGTGACGGCGGCGCCGGCCGCGGCCGCGGTCACCGAAGGCGAGGATGCCGTGTTCGTCCTGACCCGGACAGGGGGAGGGGACCTGTCGGCGGCGCTGGCGGTGTCCATCGCGGTCGAAGATGCGGCCGGCGTCCTGGCCTCGGCGGCGCCGCCTGGCGCAACCTTCGAGGCCGGCGCGGCCACGGCGCGCGTCGCCCTGGCGACCGTGGACGACGAGGCCGACGAGGCGGATGCCGCGCTCACGCTGACGCTGCAGGCGGATGCGGGCTATGACCGGGGCGATCCGCATCAGGCCACCGTCACGGTGCGGGACGACGAACTCCCGGTGGTGACGGTCGCGGCGGTCGCGGCGCGGGTCGTCGAAGGGGCGGCTGCGGCCTTCACCCTGACGCGGTCGGGGGATGTGTCCGCAACGCTGGAGGTGCCGGTTGCGGTGACGGACGCCGGCTCGGTGCTGGCGAATGCGGCGCCGGCCAGCGTGACCTTCGCGGCCGGAGACGCCGCGGCCGTGCTGCGCCTGGCCACGGCGGATGACACCGAGGTCGAAGCAGAGGCCTCGGTGGTGCTGGCGTTGCGGGAAGGCGCGGGCCATGTCCTGGGAGAGCCGTCCTCGGCGGCGGTGACGGTGCGGGACAACGACACGCGGCCGGACGTGTCGATCGCCAATGCGGAGTCGGAGCCGGTGACCGAGGGCGAAACGCTCGTGTTTCCGGTGACGCTGAGCGTGCCCTACGGCGAGGAGATCCGGATCTTCTACCACCGCGGCGCAGGCAGCACGGCGACGGAGGGGGACGACTACAGGGACCTCGGCAACGTCCGCGGCGTCGTGACCTTCCCGCCGGGGGAGACGGAGCGGACGATCCGATTCACGACGCTGGCCGACGACGTCGATGAGGGGGTGGAGGCGCTCGAAGTCGAGATTTCCGCAGACCGGAACCAGCCGATCGACAGGGTGGTGCGAAGCACGGCGAGGGGCCGGATCCTGAACAGGGCGCTTCCGGTGGTGACGGTGGCGGCGGAGGCGGACACGGTCACCGAAGGCGCGGCGGCGGTGTTTACCCTGACGCGGAGGAACGGGGACATGTCGGCCGCGCTGGAGGTGCCGGTCGAGGTGACGGACGCCGGCTCGGTGCTGACGGATGCGCCGCCGGCCAGCGCGACCTTCGGGGCCGGGGAGAGCACGGTCGTGCTGCGCCTCGGCACGCAGGGCGACGACGACGACAATCCCGATGCCGCGGTGACGCTGGCGCTGCAGGCCGGCGCGGACCATGCCCTGGGGAATCCGTCCTCGGCCGCGGTGACCGTGCGGGACGACGACCTTCCGGTGGTGACGGTGGCGGCGGACGCGGCCGAGGTTTTCGAAGGCGCGGCGGCGGCGTTCACCCTGACGCGGGCCGGGGATCTCACGGTCGCGCTGGAGGTGCCGGTCGGGGTGACGGATGCCGGCTCGGTGCTGGCGAACGCGGCGCCGACCGGCGTGACCTTCCGGGTCGGGGACGCTACGGCCGCGCTGCGTCTCGACACGCAGGACGACGCCGTCGACGAGCCCAATTCCGAGGTGACACTGGCGCTGCAGGCCGGCGCGGGCCATGCCCTGGGCGATCCGTCCTCCGCCGCGGTGACCGTGCGGGACAATGACGGGCTGCCGGAAGTGACGATCGCCGACGCGGCGCCGGTGACGGAGGGCGGCACGCTCGAATTCCCGGTGCGCCTGAGCCACGCCGGCGACACGCGGATCGCGGTGCAGGCGGACTATCGCTTCAGCGGGGCCGCGGGCGGCGCCGTGACCGTCACGGTGGCCTTCGCGCCGGGAGACCTCGAGGAGACGATCTCGCTGGCGACGGTGGATGACGATGCCGACGACGGGGAGGAGAGGGTCGAGGTCGTGCTGGCGGCGCCGGACCCGGCCCTGGCGGTGCTGGGCGCGGCGTCCCGGGCCGCGGGCCGGATCCTGGACGATGACGGCCTTTCGGAGGTGACGGTTGCGGCGGTCGCGGACGCGGTCACGGAAGGCGAGGCCGCGGCCTTCACCCTGGCGCGGGCGAACGGGGACGTGTCGGCCGCGCTGGCGGTGCCGGTGACGGTGACGGACGCGGGCGGCGTTCTGGCGTCGGCGGCGCCGTCGAGCGTGACCTTCGGCGCCGGGGCCGCCACCGCCGCGCTCTCCCTGGGCACGCTGGACGACACTGTCGACGAGCCCGACGCCGCGGTGACGCTGGCGCTGACCGCCGGCGCGGCCTGGCACCTCGGCACGCCGTCGCAGGCGACGGTGACGGTGCGGGACGATGAGTATCCGGTCGTGACGGTGGCGCCGGCGGCAGGCGCGGTGGCGGAAGGCGCGGACGTGGAGTTCACGCTGACGCGGGCGGGGGACCTGTCGGTCGCGCTGGATGTGTCGGTCCAGGTGACGGAGGCCGGCTCGGCGCTGGCGGATCCGCCGCCGGCCAGCGCGCGCTTCGAGGCCGGGGACGCCACCGCCACGCTGCGCCTCGGCACGGAGGACGACACCCGGCGGGACGACCCCGATCCGGTGGTGACCCTGACCCTGGTCGACGGCGTGGAGTACGACCTGGGCGCGCCGTCGCGGGCGACGGTGACGGTGCGGGACAACGACACGTCGACGGAGGTGTCGATCGCCGACGCGGAGCCGGTGACGGAGGGCGGCACGCTCGAATTCCCGATAACGCTGACCCGGCCATACGACCAGGAGATCACGGTTCTCTACCAGCTCAACCAGGACCCCGCCGCCACGGCGAAGGGGTCCGACTACACCGATGTCACCGTCGCCCACGCCCGCAGGGAATTCCGCTTCGCGCCGGGAGAGGTGCGGAAGGTGGTCTCGCTCCGGACGGTGGACGACGGCGACTACGAAGGGGAGGAGACGGTCAGCGTCGATATTTTCGTCAACGAGAGACACCACGGCGATCCGCCGCGGATCGTGGCGCTCGGCCGGATCCTGGACAACGACATTCCGGTCGTCACGGCGGCGGCGGATGCGGCCGCGGTCACCGAAGGCGAGGACGCGGTCTTCACCCTGACCCGGGCGGCGGGGGATCCGTCGGTCGCGGTCGTGGTGCCGGTGACGGTGACCGATGACGACTCGGTGCTGGCGGATACGCCGCCGGCCAGCGTGACCATCGGGGCCGGGGACGCCACCGCCACCCTGCGCCTGGCCACGCGCGAAGACGAGAGCGATGCGCCCGACTCCACGGTGACGCTGACCCTGGCCGACGGCGACGAACATGACCTGGGCGCGCCGTCGGAAGCGGCGGTCACGGTGCAGGACGACGACCTTCCGGAGCTGTCGATCGCCGATGCGGCGCCGGTGCCGGAGGGCGGCACGCTCGAATTCGTGCTGAGCCTGACCAGTCCGGCCGCCGCGGAGTTCCCGGTGACCTGGCAGCTCTTTGGCGCAACGGCGGGGGTGGATTATGAAGGCCCCCGCGTTGGCGTACTGACCTTCCCGCTGGGCGTGACCGAGCAGACGTTCCGGCTGGTGACGGTGGACGACAGCGATTACGGGCCGGAGAAGACGGTTACCGTCGATCTGATCGACCCGTCCCTGGCTCCGTCCCCGCAGGCGCAACCGGGCAAGGGCGAGGCCACGGGCCGGATCCTGGACGACGAGCTCCCGGTGGTGACGGTGGCGGCGGATGCGGCCGCGGTCACCGAAGGCGCGGCGGCGGCGTTCACCCTGACGCGGACGGACTATCTGCCGGACGCGCTGACGGTGTCCTTCGAGGTGACGGGCGGCGACGCGGTGCTGGCCTCGACGGCGCCGACCGAAGCGACCTTCCAGGCCGGCAGCAACACGGCGCGCGTCACGCTGGCGACGGATAAAGACGCCGTCGACGAGGCGGACGCCGAGGTGACGCTGACCCTGCAGTCCGATCCGGCCTGGGACCTGGGCACGCCGTTCGCGGCCACGGTGACGGTGCTGGACAACGAGAATCCGGTGGTGACGGTGGCGGCGGAGGCGCCGCCCACGATCACCGAAGGCGCGGACGTGGTGTTCACCCTGACGCGGACGCTGTTCCTGGCGAGGGAGCTGGACGTGTCGGTCGAGGTGACGGGCGGCGACGCGGTGCTTGCCGGTGCGGCGCCGACCGGCGTGACCTTCCGGGCCGGGGACGCCACGGCCACGCTGCGCCTGGGCACGGTGGACGACGATGTCGACGACCCCGAAGCCGCGGTGACGCTGACCCTTGCCGACGGCCACGACTATGACCTGGGCGATCCGTCGGAGGCCGCGGTGACGGTGCGGGACGACGACCTTCCGGTCGTGACGGTCGTGGCGGAGTCGGAGCAGATCATTGAAGAAGGAGCCGATCTGGCGTTCATCATTGCGCGGACGGAGGGGGACCTGTCGGGACTGCTGGAGGTCAACGTCCTGTTCAAACAGCCGGGGCAGCCAGCTACGGAAGGGAGCAACAGAATCCTGCCGGGCGATTCCATACATCGGGCGGGCGGCTTTGCGCCGGGAGATCTCGCAGCCGATGACGTGTACGTGTTAACGCTGCGTCCGGGCCCGGGATACCGGCTGGGCACGCCGTCCGAGGCCACGGTGACGGTGCGGGACGACGATGCGCCGCCGTCCGTGTCCATCGCCGGCGCGGACGCGGTGACGGAGGGCGGCACGCTCGCGTTCCCGGTGACGCTGAGCGGCCCTTACAACACCGACATCGCGGTCGCCTACACCCTGGGCGGAACCGCTGCGGAGGGCGGCGACTACACGGACAGCGGCTCCGGCGCGCTGACCGTCGCGGCGGGCGACACGGAGGGGACGATCGAGCTGGCGACGGTGGACGACAGCACCGACGAGGCGCGGGAGGAGGTCGAGGTCACGCTGGCCGCCGGCGCGTCCTACACCCTGGGCGCGCCGTCCGCCGCCTCGGGCCGGATCCTCGACAATGAAGGCCGCCCGGAGGTGACGGTCGCCGCGGCTGCGAGCGCGGTCACCGAAGGCGAGGACGCGGTGTTCATCCTCACCCGGGAGGACGGGGATGCGTCGGGCGCGCTGGAAGTGCCCGTCGCGATCGGGGATGCGGCCGGCGTCCTGCTGCCGGGGACGCCGTCGAGCGCGGCCTTCGAGGCCGGTGCGTCCACCGCAACGCTGCGCCTGGGCACGGACGACGACACGCTCGAGGAGCCCGACGCCGAGGTGACGCTGACCCTTGCCGCCGGCGCGGCCTGGACCCTGGGCACGCCGTCGGAGGCCGCGGTGGCGGTGCGGGACAATGAAGCGCCGCCGACCGTGTCGGTCGCCGATGCGGATGCGGTGGTAGAGGGCGGCACGCTCGAATTCGTGGTGAGCCTGAACCACGCGAGCACCGCGACGATCGCGGTGGACTACAGCTTCGGCGGCACGGCCGCGGCGGGGACCGACTATCGCGGCGCCGCCACCGGCGCCGTGACCTTCACGCCGGGGGTCACGGAGCAGAGCATCCGGCTGGTGACGGTGGGCAACGACACCGACGAGGCGGACCGGACGGTCACGGCCACGCTGGCGGCGCCGGACCCGGCGCTTGCGGTGCTGGGGCAGGCGATGGCCGAGGGCCGGATCGAGGACGACGAGCGCCCGGTGGTGACGATTGCGCCGGATGCGCTCACGGTCCGGGAAGGGCAGGACGCGGCGTTCACCCTGACGCGGGTCGGGGACCTGTCGGCGGCGCTGGAGGTGGCCGTCGCGGTGACGGATGCCGGCGGGGTGCTCACCGATGCGGCGCCGACTGGTGTGGGCTTTTCGGTCGGGGAGGCCGAGGCCACGCTGCGCCTGGCCACGGACGACGACAATATCCATGAACCCGACGCCGGCACGGTGGCGGTGACGGTGGCGCTGCAGGCCGGCGCGGCCTGGGAGCTGGGCACGCCGGCGGAGGCCGCGGTGACGGTGCGGGACACCGAAGGGCGGCCCACGGTTTCAATGGACCCCCGCACGAGTGTGACGGAGGGCGGCACGCTCCGGTTCGAGGTGAGGCTGAACCGCGCGAGCGCCGCGGAGGTCCCGGTCGAATACGCCGTGTCTCGCGGCGACACCACGGCGCGGGAAGGGGCCGATTACCTGGGACCCGCCTCCGGAACCCTGACGTTCGCCCCGGGCGAAAGGCAGAAGCAGATATCGATCGAGACGGTGGATGACGACACCGACGAGGGTGCCACCCAGCTCGGTCTCACGCTGCGGCTCCCGAATTCGCGCCTGGCGAAGTTCCCGTCGACCGGCGCTCCCACAGCCGTCGGCCGCATCCGTGACAACGATCTCCAGGCGGTGACGGTCGAGGCGGTGTCGGACGGGTTCGGGGAATGGGCCGCCACCAGGGGGAGGACGTTCTTCCGCCTGCGTCGAACGCAGCACGACCAGCTCTCGCAACCGCTGACGGTGAACTTCACGATCGGGGGCGGGGATGACGTCCTGACGACGTCGCCGCTGCCGACCAGCGTGACGTTCGCTGCAAACAAGGCCGCGGAGGAAGTGTGGCTTGCGACCGACAATGACAAGGACGACGAGGACGACGCCAAGGTGACGCTGACGCTGTCCGACGGCTCGGACTATCGGCGGGGCGCCTCGGGCCGGGCCGCGGTGACGGTGTGGGACAATGACGGCGACCGGCCCACGGTGGTCATGCACGACGCGGAGCCGGTGACGGAGGGCGGCACGCTCGAATTTCCGGTCCGCCTGGTCCATGAGTTCGATGGCGAGATTCGCCTCGACTTCTATGTTTCAGGCGACCCGGCAACGGTGAATGAGGACTTCCTGCTGCCCAGGAACTGGCAGCCGGCCAACGTGACCTTCGCGTCGGGAGAGACGGAGAAGACGATCCGGGTCGAGACGCTGGATGACGACAAAAAAGAGTCGGATGAGCGGGTTTTGACGAGGATTACCAAGATCAGGACGACACCCACCGATGGCGATTCCGTTGTCGAGGACCTGCTACGCCCCCTTCCCTCCAGGACGATAAACGCCAGAGGCCGGATTCTGGACGATGGCGACCCGACGGTCGTGACGGTGTGGGCGCAGAGGAGCTCGTTCGCTGAAAACTATGGCGGGGCGGCGTTCGTCGTGAAGCGGAGCCGGTTGGATCGGTTGGATCTCGAGAAGGCGCCAGAGCTGGAGGTGCCGATTGCGGTGACGGATCCCGACGGGGCGCTGACCGAAACGGCGCCGGCCAGCGTCACCATCCCGGCCGGGAGGGATCGCATCACGCTGCACCTGGGCATCCGCAAGAACGACATCGACGAACCCGACGCCGTGGTGACGCTGGAGCTGGAAGGCAGCGCGGCCTATCGGCTTGGCAGCCCGTCGGTCGCGACGGTGACGATCCAGAATGACGACGAGGCCGTTCCCTCCGTCGTGAGCACGCCGGCGCAGGTGACGGAGGGCGGCGCGTTCGAGCTTCTGGTCGGCCTGACCAATCCCGGCGCCAGCCCGATCGCCGTGCACTACCGCTTCGGCGGGACGGCGGTGGCGGGCGAGGACTACCGCGGCGCCGCCGCCGGCGCCGCGGTCTTCGCGCCGGGGGAGACGGAGAAGACGATCCGCATCGAGACGGTGGACGACGCCGCCGACGAGCCGGAGGAGACGATCGAGGTCCTTTTCGGGAGGACGGACCCGCCGGTTTTGGCGGCGGCCACGCTCCGGATCCTCGACGACGACCTGCCGGTCGTGACGGCGGCGGCCGCGCCGGCCGCGGTCACGGAAGGCGAGGATGCGGTGTTCGTGCTGACCCGGGTGGGGGTGGTGTCGGAGGCGCTGGAGGTAGCGGTCGCAGTGACGGATGCCGGCGCGGCGCTGGCCGGCGCGGCGCCGGCCGGCGTAACCTTCGGGGCCGGGGAGGCCACCGCCGCGCTGCGCCTGGGCACGGAGGACGACGAGGCCGCGGAAGCCAGCGCCGCCGTGGTGCTGGCCCTGCAACCGGGCGCGGGCTGGGCGCTCGGCGCGCCGGCGGAGGCGACGGTGACGGTCGCGGACGACGAATCCGCGCCCTCGGTCTCCATCGCCGATGCGGGGTCGGTGACGGAGGGCGGCGCGCTCGCCTTCCCGGTGAGCCTGAGCCATTCGTTCGATGCGCCGATCGCGGTCGGCTACACGCTGGGCGGCACGGCGGCGGCGGGGGACTACACCGATGCCGCCGACGGCGCCGTGACCTTCGCGCCGGGCGAGCTGCGCAAGGCGGTCTCGCTGGCGACCGTGGACGACAGCGCCGACGAGCCGGACGAGACGATCGGGGTCGAGCTCGTCGTCTTCCGTCCGGCGCGCGCGGGACCGACCACCGAAGCGACCGGCCGGATCCTGGACAACGACCTTCCGGACATCACGGTGGCGGCGGAGGCGGACACGGTCACCGAAGGCGAGGACGCGGTGTTCGTCCTGGCCCGGGCGGGGGACGTGTCGGAAGCGCTGGAGGTGGCGGTCGCGGTGACGGATGCGGACGGCGTCGTGGCCTCGACGCCGCTGCCGACCGGCGTGACCTTCGGGGCCGGGGACGCTACCGCCGCGCTGCGCCTCGCCACGCGGGACAACGCCACCGACGAGCTTGGCGACGCCGAGGTGGTGCTGACCTTGCAAGCCGGCGCGGGCTGGGACCTGGAGGCGCCGTCCGCGGCCACGGTGACGGTGGAGGACGATGAGCGTCCGGTGGTGACGGCGGCGGCGGATGCGGCCACCGTCCTCGAAGGGGCGGATGTGGCGTTCACCCTGACGCGGGCGGGGGACGTGTCGGAGGCGCTGGCCGTGTTCTTCACGATCGAGGACGCGGACGGCGTCGTGACCACGACCCCGCTGCCGACCGGCGTGACCTTCGGGGCCGGGAGCGCTACCGCCACGCTGCGCCTGGACACGGAGACGGACACGGTCGTCGAGCCCGACGCCGTGGTGACGCTGGCGCTGGAGCCCGGCGCGGGATACGAGCCGGGGGACCCGTCGCAGGCGTCGGTCACGGTGCGGGAGAACGATGGCGGGCTGTCCAGGGCTTCCGTCGTCGCGGGGGATCCGGACGCGGTGCCGGAAGGCGGGACGATCACGTTCGTGTTGAGACTGAGCCGCGCGAACGCCGAGGAAGTCAGGGTCATCTATGAATTGTTCGGCACGGCGACGGCGGGCGCCGACTACCGGGGCGCCGACACCGGCACCGCGGTCTTCGCGCCGGGAGAGACGGAGAAGACGGTCTCGCGCGTGACCGTGAACGACGGCGTCGACGAGGAGGAGGAGACGGTCCGGCTCGATATTGCGGCCGTCCGTCCGAGCACGAGCACCGGGCCCGGGCTGCCCTTCCGCGCGACCGTCCGGATCCTGGACGGCCTTCCGCTGGTGACCGTCGCGGCGGATGCGGCCACCGTCACCGAAGGCGCGGATGCGGCGTTCACGCTGACGCGGACGGGGGATACCGCGGAAGCGCTGACGGTGCCGATCGAGGTGGCCGATGCGGGCGGCGTCGTGACTTCGACGCCGTTGCCGGCCAGCGTGACCTTCGAGGCCGGCGCCACCACCGCGCAGGTGGCGCTGGCGACCACGGACGACGACGTCGATGCGGCGGACGCCGCCGTCGTGCTGACGCTCGTGCCCGACGAGTCGGCGGACCCCGCCTGGACGCCCGGTGGCTCGGCCACGGCCACGGTCACGGTGGAGGACGACGACCTCCCGGTGGTGACGGTGGTGGCGGAGGTGGAGCGGATCCTCAAGGGGGAGGTTGTGTCGTTCATCGTGACGCGGGTGGGGGATCGGTCGGAGGCGCTGACCGTCGCCGCCGATTTGACGGTGGCGGGGCGCCCCAAGCCGCAGCCCGTGACCTTCGCGGCCGGCGACTCGACCGCGCGGGTCGAAACCCGCGCGGGGTCGGGGGGCAATGACGGTCTGACCTGGGTGCTGACGCTGCGGGAAGGCGCGGGATACCGGCTGGGCACGCCGTCGGAGGCGACGGTGGTGCGGGACGACGATGCGGTGCCGGAGGTGTCCGTCGCCGATGCGGACGCGGTGCGGGAGGGCGGCACGCTCGCGTTCCCGGTGAGCCTGAGCCGGCCGTACAACGGGCCGATCACGGTTGGCTACACCCTGGGCGGCACCGCGACGGTGGGGGACGACTACAAAGTACAGAAGCGAAGCGTGACCTTCACGCCGAGGGAGACGCAAGCGACGATTCTGCTGGCGACGGCGGACGACGCCGACGACGAGACGGCGGAGACGGTCACGGTCACCCTGGCCGACGGCGCGACCTGGAACCTGGGCGCGGTGTCGCGGGCCGAGGGCCGGATCCTGGACAACGACGGCCTGCCGGAAGTGACGGTGGCGGCGGACGCGGACACGGTCGCGGAAGGCGAGGCGGCGGCGTTCACCCTGACGCGGTGGGGGGACGTGTCGGCCGCGCTGGAGGTGTTCGTCGCGGTGACGGACCCCGGGGCGGCGCTCGCCGGTACGGCGCCGGCCGGCGTGACCTTCGAGGCCGGTGCGGCCACGGCCATGCTGAGCCTCGCCACCGACGACGACACGGTCGACGAGCCCGCTGCCCCGCTCACGCTGACGCTGCTGGCGAACGCCGCGTATGAGCTGGGCGATCCGTCCGCGGCCACGGTGACGGTCGAGGACGACGATGCGCCGCCCGCGGTGTCCGTTGCCGGTGCGGCCACGGTGACGGAGGGCGGCACGCTCGAATTCCCGGTGACGCTGGACCGCCCGAGCGCCACGGCGATCCCGGTGGACTACACCCTGGCCGGCACGGCGACGGCAGGCGACGACTACACGGACGCGGGGTCGGGCAGCGTGACCTTCGCGGCGGAGAGCACGGAGGCGACGATCGCGCTGGCGACGGTGGACGACGACACCGACGGGCCGGAGAAGACGGTCGAGGTCACGCTGGCGGCGCCGGACCCGGCCCTGGCGGTGCTGGGCGCGCCGTCCACCGCCTCGGGCACGATCCAGGACGACGAGGGCCTCCCGGAGGTGACGGTCGCGGCGGATGCGGCCACCGTCGCGGAAGGCGCGGACGCGGTGTTCACCCTGACCCGGGCGAACGGGGATGCGTCGGAAGCGCTGACGGTGACGGTGGCAGTGACGGATGCCGGCGCGGTGCTTGCCGGTGCGGCTGCGGACCTGCCGACCGAAGTCACCTTCGATGCCGATGCGTCCACCGCCGCGCTGACCCTCGCCACCGACGATGACGCCGCCGACGAGGCGGACACTCCGGTGACCCTGGCCCTCCAGGCCGGCGCGGGCTACACCCTGGGCGCTCCGTTTGCGGCCACTGTCACCGTGCAGGACGACGACCTTCCGGTGGTGACGGTCGCGGCGGCTGCGGAAGCGGTCACGGAAGGCGCGGACGCGGTGTTCACCCTGACCCGGGCGGGGGTTCTGACGGCCGCGCTGGAGGTGACGGTCGAGGTCGCGGATGCCGACGCGGTGCTGGCGGATGCGGCGCTGCCGACCGGCGTGACCTTCGCGGCCGATGCGGCCACCGCCACGCTCGCCCTCGCCACCGTCGACGACGAGGCCGACGAGCCCGACGCCTCGGTGACCCTGACCCTCCAGGCCGGCGCGGGCTACGGCCTGGGCGATCCGTCCGCAGCCACGGTGACGGTGGAGGACGACGACCGTCCGCTCGTGACGACCGCCGACGCGGGGCCGGTGACGGAGGGCGAGGCAATCGAGTTCCCGGTGCGGCTGAGCGGTCCCTTCGACGAGGAGATCGAGGTCGCCTGGCAGTTCGGCGGCACTGCGGCGGCGGGGGACGACTACACCCCGGCCGCCTCCGGCACCCTGACCTTCGCGCCGCAACAGACCGAGCGGACGGTCCGGCTCGAGACAGTGGACGACGACCTCGACGAGGCGGAGGAGACGGTCGAGGTCGAGTTCTTCGTCTTCTACCCGGGCCGCCCCGGAGAGCCCGACACGGCGCGGGCGACGATCCTGGACAACGACCTTCCGTCGGTGACGGTCGAGGCAGATGCGGCCGCGGTCACCGAAGGCGCGGACGCGGCGTTCACGCTGACGCGCGCGGGCGATGTGTCGGCAGCGCTGGCGGTGGCCTTCGAGGTGACGGGCGGCGGCGCGGTGCTGGACGGCGCGCCGCCCACCGGGGTGACCTTCGCGGCCGATGCGGCCACGGCGCGCGTGGCCCTGGCGACCGACGATGACCGCACCGACGAGCCGAACGCCACCCTGACCCTGGCCCTGGCCGAGGGCGACGCCTGGGTCCTGGGCGCGGCGTCGCAGGCCGCGGTCACGGTCGAGGACGATGACGGGACGCCGGAAGTGTCGGTCGCCGACGCGGAGCCGGTGACGGAGGGCGCCGCGCTGGAGTTCCCGGTGACGCTGAGCAACCCGAGCGCCGCGGAGATCGTGGTGGCCTACACCCTGGCCGGCTCGGCGACGGCGGGGGACGACTACACGGACAGCGGCGCCGGCAGCGTGACCTTCGCGCCGGGCGACGTGGAGGAGACGATCTCGCTGGCGACGGTCGATGACGACGCCGACGAGACGGAGGAGACGGTCATCGTCACGCTGGCGGCGCCGGACCCGGCCCTGGCGGTGCCGGGCACGCCGTCCACCGCCTCGGGCAGGATCCAGGACGATGAGGTTCCGGAGGTGACGGTAGCGGCGGAGGCGGCCACGGTCACCGAAGGCGCGGACGCGGCCTTCGTCCTGACCCGGGCGGGGCTGGTGTCGGAGGAGCTGGCGGTGACCTTCGAGGTGACCGGCGGCGGCGCGGTGCTGGCCGGCGCGCCGCCGACCGAAGCCACCTTCGAGGCCGGTGCGGCGACGGTGCGCGTGGTCCTGGAAACCGCGGACGACACCACCGACGAACCGAATGCCACGCTGACCCTGGCCCTGGCCGACGGCGACGCCTGGGACCCGGGCGCGTCGTCCGCAGCCGCGGTCACGGTCGAGGACAATGACGCGCCGCCCGCGGTGTCCATTGCCGATGCGCCCGCGGTGACGGAGGGCGGGACGCTCGCGTTCCCGGTGCGCCTGAGCCACCCGAGCGCCGCGGCCGTCACGGTGGCCTACACCCTGGGCGGCACGGCGACGGCGGGCGACGACTACACGGACGCGGGGTCGGGCAGCGTGACCTTCGCGGCGGAGAGCACGGAGGCGGAGATCGCGCTGGCGACGGTGGACGACGACGCCGACGAGCCGGAGGAGACGGTCGAGGTCACGCTGACGGCGCCGGACCCGGCCCTGGCGGTGCCGGGCGCGCCGTCCACCGCCTCGGGCGCGATCGCCGACGGCGACCTCCAGGCCGTGACGGTGGCGGCGGAGGCGGCCACGATCACCGAAGGCGAGGATGCAGTGTTCGTCCTGACGCGGGCGGGGGTGGTGTCGGAGGCGCTGGCGGTGACCTTCACGGTCACGGACGCGGGTCGCGTGCTGGTGTCGAATGCGCCGACCGGCGTGACCTTCGCGGCCGATGCGACCGAGGCGCGCGTGACCCTGGCGACCCGCGACGACGACCTGATCGGCGAGGCGGATGCCCTGGTGACGCTGACCCTCGCCGACGGCGCGACCTGGGACCTGGGCGCGTCGTCGGAGGCCACGGTGACGGTCGAGGACGACGATCTCCCGGTGGTGACGGTGGCGGCGGAGGCGGACGCGATCACCGAAGGCGCGGATGCGGTGTTCACCCTGACGCGCACCGGGGACGTGTCGGCGGCGCTGGACGTGTCGATTGTCGTGACGGAGCCCGGGGCGGATGAGTTCAGGATTCTGGCGTTGGTGGTGCCGCCGACCGGCGTGCGTTTCGGGGCCGGAGAGGCCGAGGTCACGCTGCGCCTGCCCACGCGCGACGACCTGGTCGACAGGCCCGACGGCGCGGGCGCGGTGACGGTGACGGTGCAGGCGGATGCGGCCGTCTACGAGCTGGGCGATCCGTTCGCGGCCACGGTGGCGGTCGAGGACAACGATCTTCCGCTCGTGAGGCTCCTGACCGTGGGCGATCCGGACCTGTACACGGAAGGGGAGGACGTGCTGTTCCGCCTGACGCGGACGGAGGGGGATCTGTCGCAAACGCTGCGGGTGGGCCTGATTTACCGCGACCGCGACGATGCGCTGGCGCCGGGTGAGCCGTCGAGCGTGACCTTCGGGGTCGGGGAGGCCGAGGTCACGCTGCGCCTGCCGACGAACGACGACAGCGACCCGGGCGACAAGCGGGTGACCGTGTCGCTGCCCCTCATCACGCAGGGATACATCTGGGCTGGCGACCGATCGCGCACGGTCACGGTGCGGGACAATGACGGTGACCCGCTCGTGACGGTTGCGGCCGGCGCGGAGGTGATCGCGCAGGGCGAGGCCGCGGCATTCACCCTGACGCGGACGGGGAACGTGTCGGGCGCGCTCGCAGTGTCGTTCGCGGTTGCGGATGCGGACGGCGTTCTGGCCTCGCCGGCGCCGACCGGCGTGACCTTCGCGGACGGCGTGGGCACGGCCGTGCTGCGCCTGGCCACGCAGGAGGACGCCCTGGACCGGAGCGACGCCGCGCTGACGCTGACCTTGCAGTCGGGCGCGGGCTATCGGCTGGAAACGCCGCCGGGGGCCGCCACGGTGACGGTGAGCCCCGTTCCGATCGTGACGGTCGCGGTGGTGGAGAAGGTGATTGCGGAGGGCGCGAACGCGGCGTTCACCCTGACGCGGACGGGGGACCTGTCGGGCGCCCTCGCGGTGAACGTCACGATTGCGCGCTCGATCGACGTCCGGGTATCGACGACGCCGCCGTCGAGCGTGAGCTTCGAGGCCGGTGAGGCGGTGGTGCGTGTGGAGGTGCCGACCCGCGACGACGACATGGCCGGCGAGGAGGATGGCTTTGTCTCTCTGAACCTGCGGCCCGGCGCGGGCTATCGGCTGCTGGAGGAGCTGCCCAGGGTCTCGGTGACCGTGCAGGACGATGACGTTGTGCCGGAGGTGTCGGTCGCTGCGGCGGGGTCGGTGACGGAGGGCGGCGCGCTCGCATTCCCGGTGACGCTGAGCCGGCTGTTCAATGCGCCGATCGCGGTGGACTGGACCCTGGGCGGCACGGCGGCGGCGGGCGACGACCACGACGGCTCCGCCTCCGGCACGGTGACCTTCGCGCCGGGAGAGGTGCGCAAGGAGCTCTCGTTCGCGACGGTGGACGACGACGTCGACGAGGCGGAGGAGACCGTCGAGGTCACGCTGACGGCGCCGGACCCGGCCCTGGCGACGCTGGGCGCGGCGACGGCCACGGGCACGATCCGGGACAACGACCTCCCGGTGGTGACGGTTGCGGCGGAGTCGGAGACGATCACGGAAGACGAGGCCACGGTGTTCGTCCTGACCAGGGTAGGGGATCTGTCGGCAGGGCTGGACGCCACCCTCTGGGTCGGATTCGAGCCGGACACGTTTTTCGTGCAGCCGTCCGTCATTTCCTTCCGGGCCGGCGAATCGACGGCGCAGTACTCGAATCCGCTGCAACCTGTCAGCGACGCCGTCTGGCACGCGACGCTGCGACCGGGAGCGGCGTATCGGCTGGGAGATCCGTCACGGGCCATGGTGACGGTACGGCACCGTGTCCCCGATGCCGGACGTCTCGGTCGCCGATGCGGACGCGGTGACGGAGGGCGGCACGCTCGCGTTCCCGGTGACCCTGAGCGGTCCGCATGTCGATGAGATCACGGTCGACTACACCCTCGGCGGCTCGGCGGCGGTCGATGACGACTACACGGACGCCGGCACCGGCAGCCTGACCTTCGCGCCGGGAGACCTGCGCAAGGTGATCTCGCTCGCGACCGTGGACGACGCCGACGACGAGCCGGAGGAGCAGGTCGAGGTCACGCTGTCGCTGCCGGCCGATTCCCCGGCGACGCTGGAGCGGGCGACGGCTACGGGCCGGATCCTGGACGGTGACGGCCTTTCGGAGGTGACGGTCGCCGCGGCGGCGGACACGGTCGTGGAAGGGGGCGGACGCCGTCTTCACCCTGACGCGGCTGAACGGGGACGTGTCGGAGGCGCTGACAGTGGCGGTCGCGGTGGCCGATGCCGGCGCGGTGCTGGCCGGTACGGCGCCGGCCGGCGTGACCTTCGAGGCCGGGGCCGCCACCGCCGTGCTGCGCCTGGGCACGGACGACGACACCCTCGCCGAGGCGGACGCCACCCTGACCCTGACCCTGAGCGCCGGCGATGCCTGGAGCCTGGGCACGCCGTCGGCCGCCACGGTGACCGTGCGGGACGATGACGGGACGCCCACCGTGTCGATCGCCGATGCGGGGTCGGTGGCCGAGGGCGGCACGCTCACCTTCCCGGTGACGCTGAGCGGGCCGTTCAACGCGCGGATCGCGGTGCCCTACACCCTGGGCGGCACGGCGGCGGGCGACGACTACACGGACGCCGGCGCCGGCACTGTGGCCTTCGCGCCGGGAGAGCTGCGCGCGGTGATCTCGCTCGCGACCGTGGACGACAGCGCCGACGAGCCGGAGGAGACGGTCGCGGTCACGCTGTCCGCCGGCGCGTCCTGGGAGCTGGACCCGTCGCCGGAGGCCACCGGCACGATCACCGACGACGATCCCCCGATGGTGACGGTGGCGGCGGACGCGGATGCGGTGGCGGAAGGGGCGGACGCCGTCTTCACCCTGACGCGGACCGAGGGGGATCTGTCGGAAGCGCTGGCGGTGTCGTTCGGGATCGAGGCTGCGGAAGGTGTCCTGGCGTCCGAGCCGGAGGACAGCGTGACCTTCGGCGCCGGGGACGCCACGGTCACATTGCGCCTCGGCACGCAGGACGACACCAGGCCGGGCGAAGCCGATACGCCGGTGACCCTGGCCCTGGTCGATGGCGCGGATTACGACCTGGGCGCGCCGTCGCAGGCGACGGTGGCGGT